>JAFXPE010000026.1 GCA_017528205.1 Alphaproteobacteria bacterium
CGCATCAGCATTCTCACGGTTGGTAGTTTCAGCATCTATTCTGCCGCCGAGTAACGCATCAGCGTTCTCACGGTTGGTAGTTTCAGCATCTATTCTGCCGCCGAGTAATGCATCAGCATTCTCACGGTTAGTAATTTCGTCACTAATACGACCGTTCAATACATTATCTGCATCTTCTCTTGCTTGTGCCTCAGTTGCTACTGATTGAACTGCTTCATCAATTCTACCACCAAGTAATGCATCGGCATTCTCACGGTTGGTAGTTTCGTCATCGATTCTTCCGCCGAGTAGCGCATCAGCATTCTCACGGTTGGTAGTTTCAGCATCTATTCTGCCGCCGAGTAACGCATCAGCGTTCTCACGGTTGGTAGTTTCAGCATCTATTCTGCCGCCGAGTAATGCATCAGCATTCTCACGGTTGCTGATTTCAGCATCGATTCTGCCACCGAGCACCTCATCATCTTCGGCTCTGGTCTGTGCCTCATCGGCTATTGCCTGAGCGTTAGCATCAATCCGCTCGCCCAATGCGATATCCGCCGCCTTACGTTCTGCGGTTTCGGTATTTATTCTCTCGCTCAAAGCCGTATCGGCGTCTTTTCTGGCCTGTCTTTCATTTCTGATTGCCTCACTCAAATTCTGATCCGCCGCCATAAATTCATTGCGGAGTTGTGAATCGGCAACCTGACGCGCATTTTGTTCAGCCACGATTTCCGTTTCAATCCGAACATCGGCCGCCTGACGCGCCATTCTTTCCATTGCGATATCGGTGTTGAGCTGACTGTCTGCCGATTGACGAGCCTGAACCTCGTTTGTAATCCGCCGATCCAACTGCGCATCCGCCTGTTGACGAGCCGCTTCTTCGGCATCGATAAGTCCGCCGAGTTCCTCACGCGTTGCCGCATCAACATCATTAACATATTGTCTGACTGCTTTAGCCGTAACCAATTGCGTCTGCAAAACCTCGTCCGCCGCATCCGGATCAATAACGTTCACAATGCTCGTTACAATCTGTCCGGAACCGAAACGCATTCCGTTTGTGCCGCTCAGCGTTGCCAAACCGGAAACATCAAAACTGCCACCGATGCTGGCCCCGTTTGTCACACTCAAATTTGCCAAAGTAGCCAAATCAGAAGCGCTGAGTCTGCCGTTGATGGTCAGATTCTTGTTTGCTTCGGCCGTTCCGATATTCACATTATCATAGAAATCGGCAACTCCGCTGACTGCCAGTCCTCCGTTTGCCGTCAACAAATCTTCAAAGGTCTTCTTGCCGTTGATATCTTCGTCTTTATGGCCGGTCTTGTGAACCACATTTTCATCCAGCGGCAAATCTTTAACCGCATCATAAACCGCTTTGGCTGTCACAATCTTGGTATCGGTCGAATTTTCATCAATTACCGTATCAACCCCTTCAATAACCGGAGCTCCGGTTTCCGTGCCGATTTGCAAGGTATTTAAGGTTGCCTTACCTGTGGTGCTGAATGTTCCGTCAACAACGGTATTGCCGCTGATTGTACCGCCGGTTTTATCAAACTTCTCACTATCCAATTCGTTGATTGCGCCGGTCAGTGTTGTCGCCGTTGTGGTTAAAACACTGTCCCCAACCTTAGTGCCAAGGGCATTAAGCGCACTTTGCAACGTGCCGTTGGTCAAATAGTTATTGTCACCAAGCGCCTTAAAGTTGGCCGTTTGCGCACCTTCATCGCTCTTAACCCACGTTTTGGTTGCCATATCTCCGGTTGAACCGGCAATTGCGTTTTTAATAACCTTACTGGTGGCAATCGCATTATCCGAATCCGTCAACGACGCGTCATCTTTCAGAACGGTTGTCAATTCCGCTCCGTTCATTGTCAGCTTTTCGCCTTCTTTGATTGCCAAACCGCCGTTTGCCGTAATCACACTGCTAAATGTCTTGGCACCGCCTATAGTTTGTTGCGTATCGGTCGTCACCACGTTTTTAACTGCCACATCCGTGCCGTTAACCGCCAAGCTTCCGGAAGCCGTACCGGTCGTAACCGTTACATTAACTTTATTATTGCTATCCGGTGTCAAATCCGTGCCGTTAACCTGAACGCCCTGTATCGCGCTGTCGGCCAAATCAAGCGAATCCTGCACCGTTTGCGCCAACTTGGCTTTGGTTACATTCTCGTTCAGAATCTTATCCGTTGTTACCGCATCATCAGCCAACTGTGTTGTACCAACTCCGCCATTGGCAATTTTCAAGCCGGAATCGCTCAAGTCTAACGTATTGCCATTAAGCTTAACCGCCAACTTTCTACTGCCTGCGGTATTTCCTACCATATCCAAGCCTTGGCCGTAATCAACCGTAATTGTATCGCTTGCTATAGAAATACCATCACCCGGAGTCAAAGTATTCTGCTTACTCTTAATCGCCGCACCGATTGTGCCATTTGTATAATCAGTCTCTGCGTCAAAAGTACCGTAAGCCGCATTGTCGGTAATCATCGAGATTACTTGCGTTCTCAGTGGGTTAGCCGTTTCTGTGCCAGGTATCTTTTCCTGAGCCAACGAATAAGCTATGGAGTGTTGATTGGTTGTTGCACCATACAACAAGTCATTTTCAACATCTGCAAGTTTGTAATTTAGCACTCCGAAAGTAGTGGCAACATTGGCAAACTTATAATTGTTGCTGCTCGTATCCGTAGGATCACCCATCCAAGCCGCAATCTTTTCATCAGCCGTAGTTCCAGGTAAGCTGGCCGGAGTAAATGCGCTTGCCGTAGCAGCAACAATTCGCGCATCTGCTCTGTTGTCAATGTATGTGTTACCGGCAGCATTCAAATTATTCAAACTTACGTTAGCCTTAGTTGCGGCAGCATTAGATATTGCCTCATCCGTTGCCAACTTAGAATATACCGCCGTATCCGCTGTCGGATTACCTTCACCGGTACTGGCATTTACAATTGCATTATAATTGTATTTGCTATCTAACTGGTCTTGAACGCTACTCGTTACACCGCTCAAGTAACCCAACTCTGTGGCTGTCACACTCGATGCCGCTATATGACCGTTTGCATCTGATACCAGCGCCTTACTGGCATCAACAGTAGCGAGTTTGTTCAAACTTATTGCCGCATCACCGGCAACATTTGCATCTTTAATTGCACTGATTACCACATCCGTGCCGTTTACCGCTAAGCTTCCGGAATTCGTACCGGTAGCTATCGTAACATTTACTTTCTTGTTGCTATCCGGTGACAAATCCGTACCGTTAACCTGAACACCCTGTATCGCACTGTCGGCCTTTCGCAACGAACCATAAATACTTGTTGCACTATAAATTTGTCCGCTGGTCGGAGCCGTAGCATTTACATAATCAACAACGCTTGAGGTATCTACTTTACTCTTAATCGCCGCACCGATTGTGCCATTTGTATAATCCGTCTCTGCGTCAAAAGTACCGTAAGCCGCATTAGCAATAACACGATTGTCAATCACAGTCCGTCCGGCATCCGTAATGTTATTCAAGCTTACGTTAGCTTTATCAGTCAACAAAGTATCGGTTTTATCTTTGGTATAAACCACAGCTGTGTTGGTACCGTCCGTAATAGAGGCTGTACCAAGATTATCACCGGTACCGAGAGTAACCTTTCTGTCTTTAATAGCCTCACCGGCTACGTTCAAAGCGCCAACAACTGTTCTTGCCGTTGTTTTCTTTGTTAAACCATCATACAAAGAAGAAGTCAATTTTTCAGAGAAGGAATCAGCGTTGCTTGTATCAACATTGATATCCCAACCCAATTGGTCTTGCTTCATATTATATCCGATTTCACCGGCAAATTGCATCATCGCACCGGCAGAAACTGCTTTCTCACCGTATGTACCTAAGTTGTTCCGAACAGTTTTCAAAAACTGAGTATCTGACGGGTTAGCCATCAAGATATTGCTGGTAATAGCTTCGTTGGTTCCGGCAACAGAGTAAACCTTAGTGTTAGCTGTGATAACTTCATCAGCTTCGTCACCATTTGTAGCGCCTTTAATGTTGCTCCAACTATACTTCTCGTTCAACTGGCTGACGTTCACAGCATCATTATCTGCCGTACCGGCAGCTACATTTACGATTTTACGCTTCAAAGAGGCATTACCGACCGAAACCGTATTTGCTTCAGTTGCGGTTGAGCCGTGACCTAACGCCACTGCCGTAGCCGTTGCCGAAGCTCCGGTACCGATGGCAATTGCACTCTCGGCCGACGCACTCGCACCATGACCTAATGCAATAGCCGTCTTGCCGGCAACCGCATTCGTACCCATCGCTAACGCGCTCTCACCGTCGGCATTGGCATTGTGTCCTAAAGCAACCGCTGTGGTTTTAGCCTTAGAAACCGTACCGATGGCGATACCGCTCTCACCGATGGCATCTGCCTGATGACCCAAAGCCACCGAAGTTGCCGCCTCAGCTTTGGAAGACGTACCGATAGAAATTGAACTTAATCCCTTAGTATTGGCTTCTTGGCCTAAAGCTACGGAAATTGCACCTTCTGCCTTGGAAGAATTACCTAAGGCCATTGAATTCGTGGCACTCTCCGCAACATTTGCGCTTGTACCCAAGGCAACACCACCTTCAGCTTTAGCCTTAGCCAAGCCGCCGATAGCAATACCGAAATCGTTGGTTGCATCAGCATTTGCACCGATAGCCACCGTTCTTTGTGCCGTTGCATCCGCACCGCTACCGATAGCCAGAGATTCCAATGCCGTAGAAGTAGATGCCGGTCCGACCGCAATAGCGTCTTCGCCGGTTGCGCTGGCCGCATCTTCGGTAGAGTTTGCCGCAAAATACTTTGATCCGGCCTCAATTGCCCGTTTATTTTGAATTATTGCTTGCGAGAAACCAAGCTTGCCGCCTTCCTTCTCAAATCCGGCTGCTTCTAAAACCATCGGCGCATCGGTTTCCGACGTATCATAGCCAAACTCTTTGTTTGCCCAATTCTGTTTATCGGCAAACACCGCATCAACCATATCTTTGGTATAGAATGTAGCATCGGTTGCTCCGTCGGAAACGGTTGCCGTACCATCCGGTGTAGTCGTACCCGATACATTATTCAACGTAACCGTTCTCTTGGCCACTTCCGTATCCAAAGTCTTAAACGCATCAACAAACGAACTTGCCGTATCCAGATAATTGGTATGAGTTGTATCTTCGTTGGTCAAAGCCTTATGCAGTGCGTTGGCCTTAGAATGAGCCGTATTTAATCCGGTAACTCCCTTGAGCCAATCTTCTGAAGCAGCATAAACCGCATCAACGACGTCTTTAGTATACATCGTTGCCGTATTTGTACCATCGAAAACCGCCGCAATACCGTCATCAATGTTCAAGCCTCTGGCGTCGCTGTAATCGCTGAGTGTCACGGTTTTGGCCGCAGATGTAACATCTAATTCATGCAATGCACCGACAATATTATCCGAAGTAATACGATTACCCTTGCCGTCGCCGCCTTCCGCCACCGGTTTACCAAGTTTATTTAACGCCGTTTGCAATTGCGTCTCTCGGTTCTCATCAACATCTACGCCTAATACATATTCTGCCCAATTGTGTGCGTGATTGTAGGCATTGGTTGCTTCCGTTCTGATTGCGGCAAAAGCCTTTTGCAAATCTTCTTGGTCTTCGATATTGCCTTCTATATTACCCCATTCTGCACTGGTTTGCGTATTGGAAATAACGCCGTTAGTAATGGAAATACCTGTGCCGGCAGTATATGCCGTTGCAACTGCCTCAGCCGTTACCAACTGCTCGCTTCTTTGTGCAGATGTCAAGCTGTAATCCACGGCATTAACAATACTCTTAACCGGTTGTGTGCCGTTAATATTAAAGGTAGCGTCCGCACTTTCAGCAGTATTATCGCCCACATTCAACGCCTGACCGTTTGCCACAAACGCACCGCCGTTGAAGCTTGCCAAACCCGCAAAGCTGGCACTTCCGTCAGAACCGTCCAAAGTAATCTTATTGGTAACGGTCGGAGTTTCCGTGCCCGCAACCTCGCTCATAGTCAAGGTTGTACCATTCAAAGCCGTTGTATATTTTTTAGCATCATCACCGCTACCCACCGTTTCGCTTTCAAAGGTTTTAATCCCCTTTATGGTTTCGTTGCCGGTTTTATGTACCAATGTTTCATCAAGCAAACGTACGGCTCTGCCTTTAACGAACTTATAATCATTGTCATAATAGTCAGGATCATAGTCCGGATCAGTCGGAGATTTTGATTGATAGAAAATACCGTGTGGCGAATTATCTGCCTCGGTAACCGACTCATCGTTGGAGCTATAAGTAATGGTGCCGACCAGCGGGTCAAACTTTTTAATCTTTTCGTCGGTCCCATCAATTATATATCCGGTGCCATCCTCTATCGAAAATCCTAAGGCCGCATATGTCGGTAGCAAGTTACCATCATCATCTAAATATTTTTTCGCACCGGTATCTGTATTTTTCAAATATACAACGTCGCCGTTTGCATCTACCTCATATAGCCCGTGATAAGTTGCCACCGTTCCGCCGACCAAGGTGTTAAGCATCTCGGCCAAATCAGACATAACCGTAAAGCGGTCGTGAACCACCAATTCACCGGTTTCATCTCTGTATTCCACCTTGCCGTGCAAGTTATCCGCACCTTCGATGTTTTCCAAAATGTTCGGAGAAACCGCAACGTGACGATTAAATTCATTCGTAATTTGAACCGCCACCGCATTTTTTCGCGAAGCGCCGAGCAAATTAATCGAATCAATAATCATCGTCGTATCGCCCTGACCGAACGTGTTTTTACGTGTACCGGTCGTAAACGTATCAGAACCGTTACCGAGGTCCAGACCGTCGGCATTATGTCTGTAAGAATTACCTAAATCGATATCCATTCTTAACTTAACATCACCCTCTAAGAACAGTTGTTGCATTTTATTATCTTCAAGGTGATTGTTAACAGTATCAAGTATTGCGGTTTGAACAAACGAATAAGAGGTGTCGTCATTGCCGGTTAAGGCCACAATAGCGGTATCTCCCGGCTTATAATAGTAAGTTGTATCCCCGATTACAACGCTGCTTGCACCTTCAATCGCATCTTTAGAAAGCGTATACCGCAAATTTTTAGTATATTGAGCCGCACTATCAGCATCGAGTTTCCAATACTTGGTGTTATTATTGCTATCGGTATATCTAAATACCCATTTTTCGTCTTCTCCAACTTCTGTAAGCGTGGCAGCGCTTGCAATACTCGAAATTTGCTCATCTGTTTCCGGTGTATATACAAACGACGTATCATCAATTTTGAAACTCTGTGTGCCGGTAATCTTGGTTAAATTATATTGTTGGCTACCCAAAGCAGAAATTGTCCAATACTTTGTGCCGGTGGAATTCTTAAACACCGCTTTAACTTTACCGCTTTCCACATCGCTCTTAGAAACTTCTTCCACCAACGCACCGCCGGCAATCAAATTAGCAATCGGGTCCGCATTTGTGGTATCAAGTGTATAGTAATAGGTTGTGCCGTTAATCGTAACCGATTTTGCACCACTTGTACCACTTGTACCCAAAGTATAAGTTGATGATATAGTTTTCAGATATTTATCGATTTCTTTATCATTAGCCGCACTACCGATTGTCCAAGAACTATTTCCATACTTAAACACATAGCTGCCCGTACTTCCCTCTGCCAAAGTTGCATTGGCGATAAGGTCGGAAACCTCGCTGCTGGATAATTCTGATTTGAATTTATAATCCGTACCGGAAATGCTGATATCCGTATTCTTGTTAGTAATATCAGTCATTACATAATCTATCTTGTCGTAATATTTCAAATAATCTGCCGCCGCCGGATTATTGGTGGTATCAAATGTCCAGTGGTTATAATATCCGCCTTCTTCATCATAAGCTCTAAACAAATACGGTGCTTGCGTAATTTCAACCATTCCGACGTTATTAACATAACCGTAGGTGGTAGTACCGTCTTCTTGCACCTGACTGCCGAATTTAATATGGGCACTGTTATGCCATTCCACATTATTACCTTCAATCACGTTATTGAAGATATAAGTACCTCCGGTTGCGCCCTCATCGGTATTAATACCGATTGTATTGTGCTGACGGTCTATATCTTCACTGGCCAAACCGGTGTAGCCTTCAGGAAAAGTTAACTTACCGATAATCGAACCTCCAAAGCTGATTTGTTTGCCTTCTGCCGCGTTCATGTTAATTCGGCCAGCGTCATTATAAATATCGTTATAGCCGGTTTTGTCGGTGTTATTATAGAATGCAATATTCTTATCATCGGCCGTCAAATTGACTTTGCCTACGTTATAAATCGCACCGCCCAAATCTGTTGCCTTGTTGCTCGTAAAGTCACCGGTTAAAGCGGATATTGTACTGTTATCAACATACAGTGCACCGCCTTGCGTAGCCTCGTTTTCTATAAAGTCGGCATTAAAATCCGTAACAATAGCGCCATTGCTGAGCGCAACCGCACCACCGTATTTTGCCTTGTTTTGAGCAAAGTTAAAAGAAGCTTTCGCAACGTTAGCTTTATTCAAATATATTGCACCGCCGTACAGACCGGCCGTATTTTCAACAAAACTGCCGCTGATTTCTTCAACATCATTATTAAAATTCGCTATTCCGCTACCATAATAAGCAATAGCACCACCATCACCGTTTTTCGCATGGTTCTCAACAAAGTCAGCAGAAATCTTTTTGATTTGACCGCGTTCACCATTATAGATAGCGCCACCACTACTCTCTGACGTATTGCCGGTAAAAGTAGCATTATAAATCTTATTAATTGTTGAAAAAAGATTACCCACTTCTTTACCGCTATTATAAATAGCACCGCCGGCATTACCGGATATATTTTCCAGAAAATCTCCCGAAATCTCACCGATTAAAGCGTCAGAATGGAATCCCATATTATAAATTGCGCCACCGGAATTATATGCCGAGTTGCCGGTAAAGTAAGCATCAATAGCATCTATAGTACCTTGGTTATTAATTGCACCGCCATATTTACCCATAGCGTAGTTGTTAATAAATTGCCCCTTAATGCTTTTGATATATGCCGGAAGAGAACCATTTCTTTTAGTATTACGAATAGCACCACCACCGTTATATTCCATATTTTTTTCGGTTGCGTCTGCCGGCGTTTTATCAAAGTTGCCCAAAAAGTCGCCAACAATTGAATCGATTATACCGTTGTTATCAATAGCGGCACCGCCTGCCATATCCTCATTATTCACAAAATCGCCCAAAATGTGACCGATATAACCTTTAGTTTGTACCACACCGCCATAGCTACCGATATTGGCTTCAAAAGAGCCGGTAAGGTTATTTAACTTTGAGTTTTCCGAAACATAAACCGCACCCGCGACACCGGTTTCTCCATCTGTTGAATTCCCCTTAAAGTCAGCCGTAATGTGGTCGATAACTTTACCATCTTTAATGGTAATCGCTCCACCGCCGGAACTTGTTCCATGACCTTCCAAATTCCAAAATGCCATTTCATCAATACTATGATCCAAATCGGTAATTCGCTCGGTCGCCATTGTATATCCTTCCGGCACCTCGTGGATTACCTTATAATATTTGGTTCGACCGTCGGACAAAACCTCGCTGTAGTTGTAATCATTCGAGTTACTTTCCACAATTTTGGTACCGGAGTGCTTGGTAGTATCAAGTGTCCAATATTTACTACCGTTAGTAAACACATAACCAGCACCGCCGGCAACATCTTCGGCCGAAACCTCTTTAAGCGTGGCATACCCGTCAACAACCAGGTTAGCAATACTTACATCTCCGGCATCACCGCTTGGAGTGAAGTAATAAGTATTATTAACTGTAGTATTACCGACTTTTTCGGCAATCTTAATTTCAATATCCCCTTCAACATGAGTAGTTACAAGTGTATAGTGTTTATCCGGGTTATTTTCCAGATAAGTCTTGGAATCAATTCCGGCCTTATCAATCTTAATAGCCTTAACCCCCGGAACCTGTTCACGTGTCATGTTCATAACACTGGTTTCAACCGAATCACTAACTTGCTTAATTGCCGTATCCAAAATTTCCAAATTGGCACCAACCGAAGTTTCTGCACTGGCGGCATCGTCGGTATTATCGTATGCTACAATGTAATTACCATTACCCCAAACACCTACTTGTTTGTTCAAACCTTCAAGTGATAAAGTGGTCAGGGTCAGTGTACCATTCTTGTATGTTGCGTTACCAAATACATTACTTGTACCGGTGATATTATTAAGTAAATTTTTGCCAACGGCATATTTGTCGTATTGTGATGCATCAGTGGTCAAAGTAAGTTCAACCCTATCCGAACTGGTATCTGAACCGGCCAACACATTGATAGCATCAATGATAAATGAACCCGTACCGCTGATGGTGGCAGCATGGAATGTATCCATTATGCCTTCATTGAGCTTGGCATCAACCGCCATTGCTACTACCGAATCCAAAGTCAAGGTATCTATATTTACGGTATTAATATCGCCGTTTTGTGTATCCAGTTTGGTTTTAGTACCGCTAATTGTCATTTTGGCACTTTCCGCCAGATTACCGGTAGTAACGCTACTGTCTGCCTGAGTGATTGTACCTAATTTGAACGAATCAACGTCGGTAAGGTTGATGGTGTTAGCATTAACCAAATTGTTAAATACATAATTACCACCGGTTGCATTCAAAATATATTGGCCGACCACATCCCCGGCATTAGTACCGGCAATTGTGCCGTTAAAGATAATAGTACCGGCGGTTTCGTCGGTGGCTCCGACGGTGGCGTTCAAATTAATTGTACCACCCTTGGTATAAATATCATTATAACCGGTAGAATCTGTATTGTTGCTAAATAAAATACTAGCATGACTGGCATTGGTTGCAATAGTAATCGTACCTTCGTTATAAATAGCGCCGCCCAAACCGGAAATTGCCCGGTTGCCGGTTGCATTAGCGCTGATACCGGAAATCGTACCTTCGTTATATATGGCACCGCCGGAGCTGGAAGCTTCATTACCGGTCACATTAGCGCTGATACCGGAAATCGTACCTTTGTTATAAATCGCGCCGCCGGAGCCGTCTAAAGCCTTATTTTCTCTAAGCTCACCTTCTATATTATAGATGGTTCCGGCACCATTATAAATTGCGCCACCGCTTATAGCGCGGTTTGCGATGAAGTCGGCCTTTACTCCGCTCGTTGCACCTAAACTGCCTGGATTTTTCGTATCACCAGTATAAATCGCCCCACCGAAATTACCTGCCGTATTGTTCACAAATACCGCCTCGATGCCGTTTATATCACCAAAATTGTCAATTGCACCACCATTACCCGAAGTCGCCGTATTATCCGTAAAGCTGCCGGAAATTTTATTTATGGTAACCGGAACACGAGAAGAATTGTTATTAATACCATTGTTAATTGCACCACCATGTAACGTAGCTGTGTTGCCGGTAAAATTGGCTATAATTGATTGAATAGTGCTACTATTATAGAACTGTAATGCACCACCGTTTCTGTCTGCACCGGTTACGGAATTATTAATAAAATTACCATATATGTTATTGATAATACTTGAACCACCATCGACCCTCAAAGACAAAGCACCACCATCACCATCATAAACGTTATTGCCAACAAAATCACCGGTAATGTAATTAATCGTTCCTTTATTGTTACGCAATGCACCGCCATCGGTTTTCGCGGTATTTTGATAAAAATCTGCACTGAGTGATCCTATTGTCCCGTCACTATGGAAAACAGCGCCAGGAGCAGGATAACCACCGTCATTTCTATTATTAGAAAAATCTGCCGTTATGCTCGCAATGTTTGAGGTAACGGTTATAGCTCCACCTTTTTTTGATGCACTAATGCTTTTTCCAGTATAATACTTCAGCGCATCTACTCCAGGAACTGCTGTCCCCCCCTCTGTATACCCTGCCGGTGTTTCGTGCGTAATGTCATAATATTTCTGCGAAGTTCCGTCAGCCTGTGTTTGCGCCACTAATTTGGTTTTATCATAGGTGTAATAGGTCGGAGTTTCGCCATCAATTTTGAAAACATAGTTATCCGCCGTCGCTCCGGTGGTTGTTAACAATGCCCCATTGTTTGCCGCTAAACTGGATATCGCCGTATCTCCGCTTTCCGGCGTGTAATAATAGGTGTTACCGCCAAGCGTTACGCTGTTGGTAAGCGTTCCTTGCTCCGTGGCTAAAACATACTGATTGCTCGTCGTTACATCATTGATTTTTATGCCAGACTTTGCCAATTTATCGGTTGAAGTCGAAACACCGGAAATATCGTATGTATAATAATTGGTACCGTCGGTAAATACATAGTCATCTCCCGATTGATAATTCGTAATTTTTGTCAGTGCCGCACCGCCGGTGTTAGCCAAGTTGACAATCGCCGTATCACTGCTCCCCGGCGTATAGTAATAGGTTGTTCCGCCAATCATTACGCTGTTGGTATTCGAGCCTTTGTTGGTTGAAAGCGTATATTGCCCGTGCGTACCTTGCAAATAAGTTATGGATTCCGCTCTGATTGTATCAAGCGTTGACGTTAATGGTGCAACTTCAGCCCGCGATTCTAATGGAACAAACGCCGCGCCCAGTGCAAACAACCCGAAATTAATCAGAAAGCACTTATGCAAAACGCTGCGATATTGCCGCGTTAAAAGACCTATTCCGGTGCGTGTAAGTTTCAACATCTCTTTTCTCCCAACTTAGTAGTTAATGAGCCGAACATTACGTTCTTATTTTTTATTTTATTGCTATCCCTAGTCACTATCGTTCTTGCGAATGCGAGAATATCTTGAAAAAAGCACTCGTCATTCTGAGGCACAGCCGAAAAATATCTTTTCTCGCCGTGCAAACATCCTGTACAGTCCCTAATTCCGTTATTTTTACGATTTTTTAACAATTTGAAAGAAGTGGCAGAAACACATTTCGCCTCGGCCATTTTGCCGATCGAACCTATAAATTCAGAAAAAATGCCGTCAAACCGATATAAAGCCAATCGTTTCAGCCAGCCGGCAAACATCAATTTATAGTCCACAAATATATTCCTTCAATAATTCGTTCTCAGATTCTCGAATCGCGTGTGCGCCGCAATTTGCCCGGTTTTTAAGCAAACACGGACCAACACTTCTCCAAGTTAACTCTAACTCTATCAGAAAACAGGTTAAAAGTCAATTAACGTCAAGAGCGTTTTTTAAGCAAAAAATCATTACCTCCCCCCGAAAAATTACGCCAACACAATGTGTTATTTTGCTATTATATCAAAAGTTATAACCTTAATTTACTATAAGAAATCCACAGCTTTTTACCGCCGAAAATTAACCCATTTTTTTTATCGTACTGTCATTCTTGGCGCAGCAAGGCGAACCGAGAATCTCTTTTCGCCTGTCATCCTTGCGTAGGCGAGGATCTGGCGAAAAAAAAATCCTTTCTTCACGAGATACCCGATCAAGTCGGGTATGACAATTGAATAATTCCTCGTCATTCTGAGGCACAGCCGAAGAATCTCGTGAGATGCTCAGCAACCTCGGGGCAAAACAATAACATCCGCTGTAACATAAATTTAACATAATTGTTGTTGTACATAAAATTTTGCCGTGTTAAAATCATTTAAAATACAAATTGGGAGAAGTATCATGCGTAAATATAACCTCTTGTTTTTAAGCTCTTTTTTGTTAGCATTCGGCGCCAGCACCGCGCATGCGAAAGTTTGCCTTTTACCTTATACCGATGCCTGCCAACCGGAAGTTGCTCTCAGCACCGAAGAACCTGAAGCTCAGCCCGCAACCGAAGATTGTACGGGAACAGGAGAATACAAAACTTTGGCGGATTGTCAGAAAAATATTGATACTTCAAAAAAATGCAAGCAAAGCGGCAATTGTTTCATTCGCGTAGATCTTTGTCCGGAAGGCTCCTATCCGGATATTGAAACCTGCAACAAAATGGCAGGAAATCTCGGTATCCCGACCTATTCCGGTTGGGAATGTCAAAAGGTGGAAGCAACCGGTTGTTGGAAGCCGGAAGAACTTTGCTCGGCCGAAAATAAAGCAACCGCCAACGCTCAAGGCTATAAGCTGACGGAGGAAGAAGCTATCAAAAAAACCGGCGCACAACGCGACGAAAATCCGGTTTTGTCGGGCAATGATTATTATTGCGTGCAGTTTATCAACGAAGCCTGCAATTTGTGGCAGTGCACCAAGGCGGAAATCGGCTTCCATTGGGTAAGAGAAGAAGCTCAAAAACGCAATATGTATCTGGATTGCACCAAGTCGGAAAACTCCGAATATTGCGACAACCAAAACGACCGTTACAGCTGTCAGGCCGGCGCAGAAAAACATTGTAAAACTATCGGTTCCAAAATGGCGTCACGTGTTGAAATCTACAAGTATATGGATTACATCAACGCCAAATGGAAAAAGTGGTTTCCGCAACATCGTGACAGTTCCTATAACGGTTGGGCTATGATTTTCAGCCAGGCATACGGCTATAATTTGGTTCCGATTTTCCAAGTAAGCGACAGTCGATACGGCGGTGATTTCTTTGATACGTCGGGCGCCAACTCCACCGGTTGTTCGCTTATTGACGGCAATTATAAAGTCAACGAAGATGCCGGATATTATATCTGCATCAAAGAAGTGGCAGAATAATAAACCCTTTTATTTACCTCCATTGCGCCGTCCTTTCGGGCGGCGTTTTCCTTTTCTTAGGCCCACAAAAAAAGGTCGCCCCGAGAAGTTGCATAAAGCAAACTTTTCAAGGCGACCTGTTTTAACCGATTTAGCGGGCATGGTGACTAATACCGAAACCGGCATTGACCATAGCGGTGTGCATCTCGGTTCGTAGCTCGCGACGGATCATGTCGGGAGTTTCACCGGTTCTGGCTGCTCTTTCCATGATATCACGCTCAGCCTCCTTCTCACGCTCGACTGCATTCTCATGCCAAGAGCGTAAAAGAGCCATGCGTGCCGGAGCTTTAGAAACCTCAATCCACATGCCACACACTAACACCATTTCCTCACCATACTTGTTAAATTTTGCCATAGCTGTATAATTTTTTTGCGGAACAACCATCATTTTGTCAAACGAACCAAGCGCCATCCGAACCAATATTTTGCCGTTTTTTTGCTACATTTCTCAAATTTCATCAGCCGACCTACTAAACCTTTGGAGGGAGAACAGGTGAAGTTCTTTAAGTGAAAATAAGATAGACATAACAAAACAACGATACTGATTCTTCAAGCTCAAAGTTTTTTCAACAAAACAGCGACAATCATCCCAGTTAAACAATAAGTTTTCTATATAGAATAAAGCCACAGACAATGATGATGAAAAATCGGTTTTCACAACTTGTAAACATAATGGCTTCTAATATAATTTCGTAAATACATTTATATTTTAACACAACAATTTGCGAATATCAAACAAAAAACGACCGTAAAAAAGCCCAAGTCTTTCTTACGGTCGTTTCAATCTGTAAAACAATGTTTATGCCGGAACGGTAATTCGTCTCACCCTGTGACTTACACCGTATCCCATAGCCTCCAGCTTTGAAATTCTGTTGGCATGGCGCAGACAGGTTATCTCTGTCTTGGTGTACCCCTTCTTCAGCATCTCTTTCTCTTCTTCAGCCATTTGTCTTGCTTCCTCTGCCATATAAGCCTCTTTTCTTTCACGAGCCTGACGTAAAGCATTCAAACGTCCCTGAACTTTGTCCTCCGGAACTTGCATTCCTGCAATCCAGACCATTTTCACTGTTTTTGTTTTCATAATTTTTGGAATTTTTTTGTAAGTAATAATTTTTCTGTCTATATTGATAACATATTGTCTAATTTATGTCAACTATTTTTTATAAAAAATTGTTGTTTTTATCACTCTATTTGTTAATATGGGTTAAATTCTACAATAACGGGCAATAATAAAATGAACACAAAACCAAAAAAACTCGGGATTATCGCCGGCGGCGGCACCTTGCCGCAAATGCTGATAAATCATTGCCGCCAAACGGGACGTGATTATTTTGTGTTGGCAATCGAAAACAACGCCGATAAATCCTTTTTTACCGCAGATATTCCGCATAAATGGATCAGAATCGGACAGGCCGGCACCGGTTTTAAGACCGCGCACGAGCAAAAGGTTGAAGAGCTGATTATGATTGGCACCATTCATCGCCCTACTTTTTCTGATTTGGTGCCGGATTTGCGCACCACCGCATTTTTTGCCAAAATCGGCTTAAAATCGCTTGGTGATGACAGCATTCTGCGCGCCTTGGTCAAAGAAATAGAAGCCGAAAATATCCGCGTTGTCGGAATTCACGAAGTTATGCCCGAACTCTTGGTAAAAGAAGGTGTTTTAACCAAAGCCAAACCGGATAAACAGGCGCTTGCCGACATAGAACGAGGCTTGCAGGTTGCTTTAGAGCTCGGCCGACTTGACGTGGGGCAATCGGTTATTGTGCAACAGGGGTTAGTTTTGGGTGTAGAAGGTATTGAAGGCACCGACAAGCTGATTGAGCGTTGCGGCACTTATTTGCGCAAAGGCGTCGGCGGCATTTTGGTCAAAATTCGCAAACCGCAACAGGATATGCGTGTAGATTTACCGACCATCGGTTTGAATACCATCGAAAATCTGCACAATTCCGGCATGCGCGGACTGGCGATTCACGCCGGCAACGCGCTGATTGTCAACGAGGCGGAAGTGGTGGCCTTGGCCAATAAATACAATATGTTCATAACCGGTGTTTTACCTGCGGGAGAAAACAAATGAAATATTACTTGATTGCCGGAGAGCCGTCGGGCGATTCTTTGGGTGCGCGTTTAATGGAGGCAATTCGCCGTCAGGATAAAGACGCCGTTTTCGTCGGCATCGGCGGCGAAGGCATGCAAAATCAGGGCTTGCATTCGCTGTTTAATATCAGCGAGTTGGCGGTTATGGGTATAGCCGAGGTTATTCCGAGTATTCCACGCATTTTAAACCGCATCAATCAAACCGTGGAAGAAATCAAACGCCAACAACCGGACGTGTTAATTACCATAGACAGTTGGAGCTTTTGCGCGCGAATTCACAAAAAAGTCCGCGCTTTGAATCTTAACGTTCCGCAAGTTCATTATGTGGCGCCGCAAGTTTGGGCCTGGAAGAAGAAGCGCGCCCGCACCATGTATAAATACATCGACTTGCTGTTAACGCTTTTTCCGCACGAGCCCAAATATTTTACGCCTTATAACCTTGATACGATTTTCGTCGGGCATCCGGTTATTGAAAGCACCATGAAGAAAACGCCGGAAAGTGAAAATTTCCGTCAGCGTTATCAAATTCCGCAAAACAACAAAATTATGCTGATTCTTCCGGGTTCGCGACATAATGAAATAAAACATCTGTTGCCTGATTTTCTGGAAACGGTGAAAAAAATGCGCGCCAAACATTTTGATTTTTCATACGTTTTGCCGACGGTCAGCACCGTTGCCGAACATGTAAAACAAATTGTTGCCGCCTCCGGTTTGCCGATTATCGTAATCGAAACCGAGGCCGAGCGTCGTGCCGCATTTCAAAATGCCGACATTGCCGTTGCGGCTTCCGGCACCGTGGCGCTGGAGCTGGCAATCTTGGATATTCCGCACGTTATTGCTTATAAGGTTCCGAAATTAACCGAGTGGATTGCCAGGCGCTGTCTGCATATTCAGTTTGTTAACCTAACCAACATTTTGCTGGGTTACGAGGTTGTGCCGGAATTGTTGCAAACAGCCTGCAATCCGGATAACATTTTGCAATATCTCGAACAATTTTTAGATAAAAACATTTTATATCGCCGACAAATGGAAAACTTTGCCAAGTTGCGGCAGTTGCTCGGTTTGGGCGAACAAACTCCGAGCGACAACGCGGCCGCGGCAATTATCAAAATACTCAAAAACCGCAAATGAAAAAGTTATGGCTGAAATTTAAGTTATACTTAAGCAATAATCTCGCGGCCGAACAAGAGCGGCTGATTGCTTGGTTGCCGTTTTGGCTGGCTCTTGGTATTGCCTTATATTTCGCCTTGCCGTATGAGCCGAACATTTGGCTGACGCTCGGTATTTTTGAGTTATGGTTGCTGGTGTTTTATCTTTGCCGCTATAAAAATATGCACCTGTTTTTTATTGCCGGAATTTTTATTTTCGGCGGCTTTCTGAATATTCAGGCCCATACTTTATATCACGCCAAGCGGGTGGAAAGTTTTGCCGCCCCCACGCCTACTTATCTGCGCGGGCAAATCAAGGATATTTCCGTTTCGACCAAGGGCAAAACAAGGCTTTTATTGCATAACGCCGCCGATTTTGACCAACCGCTCAAGGGCGATTTTCGCATTACCGTAATGCCGGCGCCGCAAAATCTGGCCATCGGCAAATGTGTCGAAACCGTGGCTACTGTTTTTCCGCGTGAGCCGTTGCCCGTTCTTAACGGACATCGTCTCGACCGCAAATATTTTTATGAAAATCTGAGCGCCATCGGTTATACCAACAGCGAAACTTTTATTATCGATTGCCCCCCGCAACACCGCAAAAACACTTTTCTTTATCGGCTCAACAGCTTGCGCGGCAACATAACAAACTATCTCGACAACACCTTAAACAACACCGAAAGCGGGATTGCCGACGCCATACTTTTGGGCGAAAAAACTCACATTCCGACCGCCATCACGGATAATTACCGCAATTCCGGATTGGCACACTTTTTATCGGTTTCCGGTTTACACATGGGGGCCATCGCCGGCTTGATTTTCCTTGTCATACGCTTTCTGCTGGCTCTATTTCCGATGATTGCTCTGCGTTTTGACACCAAAAAAATTGCCGCTGTTGCTTCTTTGATTTTCAGCGCCTGCTATCTGCTGATTTCCGGCATGGCTATTCCGGCAATTCGCGCTTATATCATGACCACAGTTGTGCTTATCGGCGTTATCTTCAACCGGCAGGCCATTTCGTTGCGCATGGTAAGTTTTGCGGCACTCGCCGTGTTGATAATAGCACCGCAAGCCTTAATTTCGGTTAGTTTTCAAATGTCGTTCGCCGCGGTTTATGCTTTGGTGGCTTTTTACGAAAGTTACAAGCGCAAACCTTATCGTCGCCGCGGTATTTTCGGCACCGTTTTCCTATATCTGAGCGGCATTGTAATCTGCGACTTTGTTGCCAGTTTGGCCACCGCGCCTTTTTCGCTTTATCATTTTCATCGCTTGGCACTCTATACTAGTTTGGGCAACCTGCTTGCCGGCCCGCTTATCGGCTTATATATTATGCCGACATTATTACTTTGCTTAGCCGCTCTGCCTTTTCATTTGGCGTTTTATCCGCTTAAAGCGCTCGGTTTTGGCATCGATATATTAAACCGCATAACCGACTTTGTGGCGCATTTGCCGCACAGCGTTTGGCAAACCGACGCCCTGCCGTTTTGGGGCTTTATTTTAATTGTGCTCGGCGGTTTTTGGCTTTGCATTTGGCAACAAAAATGGCGCCGCTTGGGAATAATCCCGATTGTTATCGGCATTTTGCCGCTGTTTTGGCCTTCCGCCAAGCCGGATATGGTATTTTCGCCGCATGGCGCGGACATTTCTTTGCGCGACAACGCCGGCGATTTGGTAATGTTGCCGCGACAAAATGACAATTGGGTTAGAAACCTTTGGATTGAAAATTTACAGCTCAAGCCATTATCTCGTCGCGAACAGCAAAATTTAAACATTGCACAACTAAAATGCAATGAAACCGCTTGCGTCTATAAAAATGTAATAACTTTTGACCGTGCCGGAAATATTAAATTGAATAACCGGCAAATAGACAATTCCGCCGGCGGATATATTTATTTAACCCCCGAGCCATATTGGAAACCGCTGTGGAACAAATCTCAGCAACGTCCGTGGAACAATTTTTTTCAATCAATAAAGGAATAATCAAATGGAAATGCTCAAAATATTGCTGAAAAATTACGTTAATGTCATGAAAAAATTTTATGATTACAAAGGTCGTGCCGGTAGATTGGAATTTTGGGGTTTCTTTCTGATAAACTGGTTTGTTATCCGCGCTTTAATTGCGCTCAGCGTTTGGCAAGATGCTTTTTCGTATTTACTGCCGATTTACGGCATAATGTTAATTGTGACCTTTGCCGCATTGTTGGCGCGCCGCCTGCACGATACCGGCCGGTCGGCATTTTGGCTTTTGGGTATTCTTCTCAGCTTTGTGATGGCAAGCTCATATGTTCGCCCGCTTCCGGTAATTATCAGCAGCATATTGAGCCTTATCGCCGTCATTTCAGTTTTTTACATCGTGATTTTGTGCTTTTGCCCCAGTGCCAAAGAAAACAAATACGGCCCGACAATTGCAGAAACCAAGCGCGATAAAATCACCATATATGCCTGCATGGGTTTATATTTAATATTGCTGTCATACACCTTTTGGGGCACTTACAACACCTTCAAAAACCTTGAAGCAAACTCCGATCGGGCCATAGTTCCCCTGGTTGTGGAAACGCACACCCCACCGGATAATAAGTAAAAAATTTAATAGGCGTTAGCGCAATATAATGCTTGCAAAATTAAAAAACTTTCGTAATATGCATATTGTTACGCGAGCGTAATTCAATGGTAGAATAGAAGCTTCCCAAGCTTATAACGGGGGTTCGATTCCCCTCGCTCGCTCCAATAAAAAAACTCTCCCTCGCGGAGAGTTTTTTTGTTGGACAGAGGGGAAGCGAACCCAGAGTGGGCTGGAGAAAAGAAAAATGTCCGGCGGACATTTTTCTGACGACAGGCGCAGTTTGCTTTTGAGCAAGCTAGCTTTAGCAACGCGCAGCGAAAAATTGCAAACAAGCACACGAAATCGGGAGTTGCTTGCAAGCCGACGGAGTGCAACCGCAACGACCAGATTTTTCCCCTCGCTCGCTCCAATAAAAAAACTCTCCCTCGCGGAGAGTTTTTTTTACTACCAAATCTTACTTAGATGTTTTGCGATTACACAATTCAGCTGGATTATTTTGCGTCGGTCTTGCTCGCTATCGCTCGCTTCGGTCACTCGTTTTGTATGTTCGTTGCGGTTACTTCGTTGCCTTTACTCACTGACAAAACTTCGCCGCTTGTGGTAAAAACAACATTTTAAGGTTGTTTTTATCCTCGCGCCCGCTTTCTCGCGGCTTCTCATCCTCGCGCTCATGCCAATAAAAAAACCACTCGCAAGGAGTGGTTATTTTATTGGTGAGCTCGGTGGGATTCGAACCCGCGACCCTTTGATTAAAAGTTAAGTGGGGCACGATAAAACAATGACTTACATTTAATTCTAAAAAATTGCATTGAATCACAAAATAATTATTGACTTTCAATGACTTATCTATTACATATAATTACATAAAGATACTTATAATTCTTTTTCATTTGCTTACTATTTGCTTACCAGTAAGCAGTCAGTAAGCAGAAAATCGAGGGGGTAAAATGCGTATAATTAAAAGCGAAGTCGATAAAATAAAGTTTTCCGATAAAGATGTTTTTTATTGGGATGATGATTTAAAAGGTTTTGGCATTAAGAGCACCGCAAAAAGCAAAACGTATATTATACAGGGGCGCGTTAATAATAAAAGCGTACGCCGCAAAATCGGCAATGTTGGTACATTAACACCGGATGAAGCCCGAAAAGAAGCGATTAAAACATTGGCGGAACTTGCAAAAGGCGTCAATGTGAACGCTGAAAAGAAAAAAGATAAATTAAAAGGCGTAACATTGATGCAGGCATATAATGATTATAAGAGCATTAAACGCTTGAGAGATACGACGCTTGAGGGTTATGATTGCGCGTTAAATAAGGCTTTTAAGGATTGGCAGGATATAGAATTGGCAAAAATTAACCGTGATATGATAGAAAAGAGGTTTAAGGATTTAAGCAAAACAACACCGGTAGCGGCAAATTTATATTTTAGGGCATTAAGAGCGATTTTTAATTTTGCGATTGAAAAGTATTTAATAGACGGCGAGCCGATTGTGCCGTCAAACCCGTGTAACAGATTAAATATTTTTAAGATGTGGAATGAAGTAAAGCCGCGCAAAAATTATATTAAACCGGCGCAGATAAAGACATTTTTTCACGGTTTAACCTTAAATGCGGATGATACCGAACATTATAAAGCGGTTAAAAATCAATGTATGCTTATTTTATTTACCGGCGTTAGAGAGCAAGAAGCCGCTTGTTTGAAGCGTCGTAATATTGATTTTGACAGCAAAACGATGACTTTTGAAAATACAAAAAATCACCGCGACCATATTTTGCCGTTTGGCGATTGGTTAGGCGATTTTTTAGCGGATTTATGCAAAGATAAGAAGTTGAACGATTATATATTCGCGTCAAACAATAAATGCGGACACTTAAAAGACCACCGCAAAACGATTAAAAAGATAGCGGAAGAGTGCAAAATAGATTTTTGCTTACACGATTTGCGCCGCACGTTTGCAAGTATAGTTGAAAATGATTTGCCTTTTGACGCGTCGGAATATTTGCAAAACAGATTGTTAAATCATACTCAAAAGGATGTTCACGGTAAGCATTATGTGCAAATTGAAGAGCGGAAAGTAGAAAAGGCGATGCAGGCGGTTGAAGACTATATTTTGACGCAGGCAGGCGTTAGAGAGCCGGAAAAGGCGGATAATGTGGTTGATATAAATAATATACGGAAAAACGCATAAAAACATTTTCCGATATTATCAAAAAATTTTTGTAACTTTTGTAACTTTGTTACCTTATCGGAAAATACAGGGTTTAAGCGGTAACAAAAATAAAAAATGCGGTTACAAAGGTAACAAAAACTATTTGCGGCGGTGGGGTGTGATGCTTTCCGCCGCTTTCTTTGTTTGTGGATATTTTAAAAAAGTGCTTAAAAATAAGTGAAACGATGTGAATATATGTATAAGGAATAATAAACGAGGGCGAATAAATGAGCGAGAAAAATGAGGAAATAGCAAAACAAGATTTAATGGCTTTTATAAAATATTATGAAGAAAATGTAAAGCCGTTAGAGGAAAGTTTGCTTGAAAATGAATTTAAAAAAACAATAAGAAGGTTTAGCAAAATTGCAAAGAGTTTAAATATTGATGATTATATCTTTGATGATTCTATAAGTAAAAATGAAAGAAAATTATTTTTACGCGTATATACAAATATATTACTGGCGTGTGGTTGCTTATGTGAAAAATTAAGTAAGAAGTTAGAAAATGGAAACGGCGGTAGGCAAAGCGGAAAAAATCATAAAGAAAATTTGCAACGCTTAAAAAATCAAGTCAAGGAACTTTATAAGAGGGATAATAATTTAACAGTAGCCAAAGCTCAAGTTTATTTTGAAGATAAAAAGGTTGCTTGTTATAATTCAATACGGGGTAAGACAACAAAAATAAAAACAATAGAACAAGCGTTAAATGAATGTAAAAACACTAGTGTTTAAGATTAGGCAGTAGAGAACTTGTAAAACAGTAGAGCATAGAAATAGACAATAAAATAAAACAATGTAACCGTGATGATGTGAATAGCATTTTCACGGTTTTTTGTGCTTTTCACGTTGGGAAGAATTTATTTTATTGGAGTTTTGAAAATGGCGGAAAACATTATTGAATTACAAAAGCAATTTATAGCGGCGGATAATGAAGCGATGCTTTCAACGCAGATTGTGGCAGCATTTACCGGTTTGTCGGTTAGTTGGTTTAATAATAAAGCGTATCAGGGCGGCGGCATTAGATTTACAAAGCGATTAACAAAACGGCTTTATAAAAAGGCGGATGTTTTGGAATGGCTGAAACAGCACGATAAAAATGTTAATTCAACGTCAGAATATTGAGGGCGGCAATGGCGGATATAAATTTATTATATGACGCATTGACGCGGCGCGGCATAACACACCCCCGAAGCAATAAACCGAACGCAAGCGGTTTTTTGCGGTGGGGACGTAATAGCCGATATTTTGCCGCTGAAACGGACACCGGCGAGGGGTGGAACTTTGGCGATTTTGTTGACGGTTGGAGCGAGTGCGTATTTGAAAAAGCCGAAAAGCCGTTAAGTGATGCGGAAATCCGAAAGCGTAAAGCGGCAGCGGCGAGAGCGCGAGCCAAAGCGCAGGCAATGCAGACGGAAGTTTGGGAAGTCACCGCACAAAGAGCGTTTAATTTATGGCGGCAGGCGCAAGCGGCAGATATGCGGCACGATTATTTAACGGCAAAGCAGATACAAGCTCACGGCGCAAAAATGGCGGTTTATAACGGCATTAAATTTTTGGTTATACCGGCACGCGATACGACCGGCAAAATATGGACTTTGCAATATATATCACCGGACGGAAACAAGCGGTTTTTATCGGGTGGTAAGAAAAAAGGTTGTTATTTTGCAATCGGCAAGCCGGACAAGCAAATAATCGTTTGCGAGGGGTACGCAACAGGCGCAAGCATAAACGAAGCAACAGGGCACGCCGTAGCGGTGGCGTTTGATAAGGGCAATATTGAAAACGTAGTTAAATCGTTATTGGTAAAATATCCGGCTTATGAGATAGCAATAGCGGCGGATAACGACATAAAAGAAAACGCCCCGAACGTTGGCAAAGACGAAGCGGAGCGCATTGGTAATATCTATAATCTAACTGTATTTATACCACACTTAAAAACAGATAGCAAGTGCGATTTTAACGATATGGCGATTATAGAGGGCGCGGCAGCGGTTAGGGTGGTTTTTAATGGTATAAATAAGGGTTAAGAAAATGGAAGCAGTAAAACAATTTGAAGTTATAGACGGCGAAGCGGTGAAAAACGAGCGGAAAACGACCGTAACACAGCAAAACGCAGCGGAAGCAGAGGCGCGAAATATCGGTTATATATTAAAAGATAGCGGATTGTATAAAATACCGAATGAAGACAAAGAGCCGCCGTTAGTTTGTGCACGGTTGGAAGTTTTGGCGGAAGCACGAGACGAAAATAAAAAAGGTTGGAGTAAATTAGTTGAATTTGCGGATGCTGACGGCGTAAACAAGCGGCTTTTATTGCCGAATAAATTACAGGCAGGCGATGGGCGCGAACTTTTGGAAGTGCTTTTAGATAACGGATTAAGGATTAACAATATAAAGTTATTAAAAAAATACTTAAACGATTATCAAACAAGCCGCAGGGCGTTAATTGTAAATCGGACAGGTTGGCACAAAAGCAGTTTTATATTTTCAAACAGCGAAATATTAGGCGAATCGGAAGAAGTGATATATTTTGACGGCGAAACAGCCGGCGATTGTAAAGAGCGCGGCACGCTTGAGGAATGGCGCGACAATATCGGTATATATTGCGCCGGAAACAGCCGGTTAATTTTGGCGGTTTGCGTAGCATTGGCAAGCCCTTTATTATATGTTACCGGACAAGAAAACGGCGGTTTTCATCTTATAGGCAATTCAAGCACCGGAAAATCCACCGCTTTAAAAGTTGCTTGCAGCGTTTACGGTAGCCCCGAATATTTGAAAACGTGGCGAGCGACCGATAACGGACTTGAGGGCATAGCAAGCAATCGGAACGACACCCTTTTAATATTGGATGAATTGCGCGAGTTTGCGGACAGCGGCAAAATCGGCGGCGTGGTTTATATGTTAGGCAACGGCGCCGGCAAAACACGCAGCACACGCAACGGCGATGCGCGAAACTCTAAAAAGTGGCGAACTTTGTTTTTATCATCCGGCGAAGAAGATTTAGCCGATTTAATGAATAAAGAGAAAACAGCGCCAAAAGCAGGGCAAGAAATACGCTTTTTAACGATACCGGCACAAGCTAAAGATGCAAAACACGGATTATTTGAAAATTTACACGATAAAGCAGACGGCAAAGAATTAAGCGAGTATTTAACCGGAACGGCACGCGTTTATTATGGCACACCGGCACGCGCTTTTATCAATGCAATCATTAAAGACGGAATAAACAATATAAAGCAGCAATATAAAGAATTTTTGACACGGAGTGAAAAGGACTATTTGCCGCAAAATGCGAGCAATCAGGTAAAACGCGCTTTTAATCGTTTTGCGGTGGCGGCATTTGCCGGCGAGTATGCAATAGCGAACAGTTTAACCGGTTGGCAAAAAGGCGAAGCGGTGGCGGCTTGTATGCAATGCTTTAATGATTGGATTGATTGGCGCGGCGGTTTAGATAATCAGGAAACAAAAGCAATATTAAATCAGGTGAAAGCGTTTTTTGAAGAAAACGACAGTAGCCAGTTTGAAAAATTGGGTATTAACGGTGAGCAAAAAATTATCAATATGGCAGGTTATAAAGAAAACACAGAAAACGGCGTAAAATACTATGTATTTACGACCGCTTTTAAAAAGCGTATTTGCGCCGGATTTAACAAAAGAGAAGCCGCGCAAGTTTTATTTTCTGCCGGTTGGTTAGATAAGCCAAAAGCCGAAAACAAAAAGATAAAAGGCGAATCGAAAAAGGTTTATTGGTTTAACTCTAAAATGTTTGAGAGTGAATAAATGGCTTTATTAGATTTAGACGGCATTTTTGAAAAGGCAAAAAGTTATTCAAAAAATAAGTGTTTTTGTAACTTTGTAACCGATGATTCAAAAAAAGTAACCGAAAATATATCGTTAAATCAATGTGATAATATAAAGGGTTACGAAGTTACAAAAGTTACAAAACAAAATCAATATATCGGGAAAAATGTTGATTGGTTTGAATTGTTTGAAGAACGCGCGGCAATTATCGAGTATGACGGCGGATTAAGCCGAATCGATGCGGAAGTCGAGGCAATTAATGAATTAGTATATAAATTTTGTGAAGTGAACGATTGCAACGATACGGATTTTGCCGTTAGTGCATTATTGGCATTAGGGGTAAAAAATCCGTATCATAAGGCAGAATATAAACAACAATAGCGGAGTAAAAAAAGATGAACGATAATAATTTAAAGCCGTTTAATGCGGTGGCGGCGCGTGAAAACGGATATAAGGGCGGAGTTGCAAGCGGTAAAGCGCGGCAAGAACGTAAGAAAATGAAAGAGCATTTAATTGACTTATTAAGCAGCGGCAACATACAAGAAAACATTTTGCTTGCAATTTTAGATAAGGCGCAAAACGGCGATATTAAGGCAGCCGAATTTATACGCGATACCATAGGCGAAAAGCCAAGCGATAAGCGCGATTTTAGCGATTTTGATGTTACGCAGTTGGTTATAAATGCTATTGATAATAATGAGGGGGTGCAAGATGAATAATGATAATTTAAGAGCGTTAAGCCGTGATGAAGCCGTGAAAAACGGCAGAAAAGGCGGTATAGCAAGCGGAAAAGCACGAAGAGAGCGCAAAGCCTTAAAAGAGCAGTTGCTTTTACTATTGGATGATGAAGACACACAAAAAGAACTATGCACGGCATTATTAAATCAAGCAATCGGCGGCAATACAAAAGCATTTGAAATTATCCGTGATACCATAGGCGAAAAGCCGATTGATAAACACGAGTTGACCGGTGAAACATTGAAGCAGGCGCTTGTAGTTTTTGATGAGCCGGAAAGTAAAGATAATGACAAGCAAGCAGATGATGTATGATTTGCCCGAACTTATGAAATATAAAAGCATAATCAGGGAAGCAAAGAAAAGAGCGAAAAAACGTTTGGGTGGGCAGATGTATTCAACAAAATATCCGCATGGTGAAAGTAAAGAAGACTATGACGAAACTTTAAGAGATGAAACGCGGCTTGAATTGTGCGAGATATTGCGCGAGATTGCCGACACCATAGAACGCAAAACATTAAATAAGGAAGTAGGAAAATGAGTTTTGAGTATAAAATAAAGCAAAAAATCGGGGTTGTTAGCAAAAAACTGAACGGCGATACATTAGAACTTAATTTAATACAATACGGTAAATATCCGGCAAAATATGATTTAAGGCGGTGGAGCGGCGGCAATATGCTAAAAGGTTTGACAATGGATGCAGACGAATTGACCGCATTAAAAACAGTATTAAAAAGTTATAATATGATGATAATACAGAAAAAAGCGCTTGAAGCGTGAGCGAAGCACGAGAAAATTTTAAAAATATGTAGGTTTGCGGCGTATTTTTTCTTTTTAAATAATCGTCAAAAATAAAAGGATTTTATAGGGCGGTTTTATAAAATTTGCTTACTATTTGCTTACTGGAAAAATTTAAGGCTTTCAACAAAATCGCTGAAAGCCTTATTTTATAATGGTGAGCTCGGTGGGATTCGAACCCGCGACCCTTTGATTAAAAGTCAAATGCTCTACCGACTGAGCTACGAACTCACATAAACGAGTATGCTTATAAAAGATAAAATCGCTCAAGTCAATAGAAAAAATAAAAAAAGTTAAAAAAATAAAAATAATGTTTATTTCTTAATAATTATGTGTTAGACTCCCTACAAATGTAATGTTATTATTTAATGATGAGGTTAAATTATGGCTCTGAGTAATGAAGTTGGCCAAAAAGGCCGTTACAGTATTTTGCAAAACGCAAAAGGTGAAATTATGCTGATGATGGACAGCCGAATCGGCGGACCGGAGAATCCGCGTTTTATTTATGACGGCGGAGATACCGCTCTGTTATATCGTTCGCAAGAAAGTTCCGTTGCTTTCAGACATATCAGCGAAGGTGCGCGCAATCCGCTGAAAGCTGTTTCGGAAATTTTGGTTGTGGAAATCGAAAATGATGATGTGGAACGTGAATATATTGTACCGGTTCGCTTGGTAAAAGACGTAAATAACCTGATTTTATCATAAACGGGAGAACGATTCTCCATGATTGCATATACTGTATTTCTGCTATTTATTATAGGGATTTTCAGTAGTCTTAAAGTTGGTGTAAAAGTAGATAAAGTGCTGGCTTTTGTTACTTTTGCATCTCTTTTTTTGGTGTTTTTAAATTTTTGCGACAACATGATGTCGGCCATCGAACACTCCTTCACTTTTGAATGGAGCACATCTCCGGGGCGTGATTTAAAGTTGGAAATGCTTTCCAATCCGGCAACTTACGGCTTGGTTTTGCCCTGTTTTATCATCACCTTGCTGGCCTGTTTAAACAACCTGCTGTTCCGTTATGAAGAGCGGCGCAGCGCCTATTCCGCTGTTTTGATTTTCAACTTATCGGCCTTGATTATTTTAATCACCAGCAACAATTTCGTACAGCTCATATCGGCCCTGTTTGTGGTCGATATTCTATCGTTGTTCCTGATTAAAGACACCGTAAACTGCCAGCGTTATGTAATGCTCAACATGTGTGCCGATATGATATTGTTTTCGGTTCTGGCGGTTATAAATTCTCGGGTTAACTCGCTGGACATTCAAGAAATCTGGCGCTATCGGCAAATCGGTTTCCATGCGGATTTTGCCGCGCTTGCCGGCCTAACCGCCATATTTGCCAAATTGGGATTTGCTGTTTTTCAAATCGGCATAATGCCGCTGAGCAACATTCGCTTCCACCGCATTCAAAACGTGCTGTTTTTGTCTTCGCCGCTGGCCGCGCTGATTTTGCTGATGAAATTCAACGGCTTATGGCGAATTTCCGACTATTTTACTCATTATGCCGACGCCGCTTGCTTTTTAACCTTAATTTGGGCGTTTATCGGCAGCATCTGCACCAATAATTACAAGGCCAAAGCTATTTATTGGCAAATGTCGTTTTGGTCCTTAATGGTTGCGTTGTTGCGCTTTTACGGCTTTGTCTGGATTCCGGAATTTACTTGTCTGCTGGTTGAAATGTACGCCCTGATTTGCGCCGTATATCTGATTTATTTTTACAATAATCGCGGAAAAACCGTAACTTATATGATGAACTTACGTTTAACTCATAAAAAGCGTTTAATCTCTTGTTTTTGCATAATTTTATTGTCGCTTACGGCAATGGCCAACACGCTGATGTTTATGTATAATAACGTAAACCGTTGGTGTATATGGACTTTTGCAATTTTGTTTTTGCTCTCGCTGGCCTCGACACTCGGACAAATTTATTTTCACAAAGGCAAGCGCAACGTGGGCGTACAGCACAATATTTGCTTCAAATGGTGGGTATTGCTGGAGTTGCTGACATTATGCGGCGGTGTTCTTTATGCGGCGCAAATAACCAAGGCGCCGGTTTGGGGCACGGCTTTGGCCTTTACCCTGTTGGTGTTATTGCCGATTTGGCATAAAACTGCCGGCATTTACGAAATAGAATTTTTGCAAAACAACGATATTTTGAGCAAAATTTACAAATGGGCCATAAAATCCTTGCGTTTAAGCGGCCGAGTTTTCTGGCTTTTGATAGACCGATTGTTTTTGGAAAAAATCGTTTTGGAAACGGCGATTATCGCCTCCAAAGTGTCTCTGCGCCTGTTCCGACGCTTGCATAACAATGGCTTTGTCGGCGCATTGTTCATCGCGGCTGTTTTGATTTTATTGCTGTATTTCTCGGCCAAACAGGGAGGACTGATTCATGGATAACTTATTGCTGTTGCTCCTGATTTTGCCGATTTTGGGCGGGTTGTTTGTTTTGACTTCGCGCAAAAACGACAACAACGCTTTTCATGTTACGCTGTTTACTTTATCCACCGGAATCGCGCTGATTCTGCGCCTGCTTTCCTTTGTGGTCAAAACGGTTGAAAATCCGGTATCGCAATACAAATACGCCTGGTTGGCCTCGGCCAAGGTAGAAATTATTTTCGGCGCCGACACCTTTTCTTTGCTGATGTTGCTCGGCGTTTATCTCAGTTGCTTAATCGGGGTTGTGGGCCTGCAACCGGTGCAACGCAAAAACAATTCCCTGTTGTTTTTGCTGATTTGTTTTGTTTGGGCCATAAGCGGATTTTTTGTGGCGCAAGATATGATTTCGCTCTACTTTTTCTTTTCCGGCATGCTCATTCCGTTGTTTATGATGGTCGGTATCTTCGGCAACATCAAAAAAATATCAACTCTGTATTTGTATTTTGCCGTCAATTTAATCGGCTCTTTATTGTTGCTGACCGCCACCATCGTAATTTATCGTCAACACTTGGGCAACATTAGCTTTGCCGACATTGCCGCCATTAAAATGCCGCACCGCATCGCCATTATTTTGTGGGCCAGCATCTGTCTGGCGTTTTTATCGCGAATTCCGATTTGGCCGTTCCACTATTGGCTGTCGCTGATTTGCAACGGGCTGAAAAATCCGCTGGTGTATATTGCCACCAATTTAACCATCTTAACCGGAATTTACGGCTTTGTGCGGTTTTGGGAGCGCACAATTCCAGAAAGTATGGAAGCCTTTTTGCCGATTATGGAAACTTTCGGCGTTATGACCATGTTGTTTGTGGCGCTTATCGGCGTTTCTTTCCGTGAGTTTTTGCCGAAGCTGTTTTCCTATTCGGCGGTTTATTACCTGCTGTTCATGTTGGTAATTATCTTGTTGCCGGTGCAATACGCCAAAAACATTTCTTATTCGCTGTTTATCTTTTTGATTGTCAATGCCACGCTTGCCGTGCTTGAACTGTGGTCGGAAAATGCCAGACAGGAAAGCGGCTGTGACTATCGCGGAATTTTGGCTTATATGCCAAAACTGACTTGGATTTTTACGTTTTTTGTGCTGGTGGCGGTAGGGTTGCCGATTTCTTCAATGTTTTGGAACAATTTTATCTTGATTTCCGCCCTGTTTCGCGAAAATTTCACCATCGGCATCGGCATTATGACCGCCATCACTTTCATCTCCATGGCATTGGTATACGAACTGTTTATGATGCGCAATTTGCCGAGTAAATGCGTGCCGGAAACGGAAATCGACGATATTTCCGACCGCAAGGCCGCATTCTTTACGGGAATTATCATCTTGATATTCCTGTCGTTTTTCAATCCGCTGTGGTTTGTGTTTTAAGGGAGACGCGAAATGTTGGAAAATTTGATTTATTTTTCGCCGATGCTTGTTCTCCTGACCGCCTTTTTTGTGCTGATTTTCGGCGACCACGAAGAAGAATACAACTGTTTCAGCTTCAGTCGAATTATGTTGATATTGGGCTTGGTGCTGACGATTATTTTTTATAACAAAGCCACTATTCCGAATTGGACCACGGGCAGCAAATTCCCGTTGTTGTTTGATATTTTGCTTTACGGTTTCGGCTTAGCTCTGCTATATCCGTCGCGCAAATGGTTTGCCTCGATGAACGTTTCCGCCTACACTTTCTGCGGTTTTCTGATTTTAACCATTTTGAGCGGCAGCTTATTAAATTGCTCGGTAAATCTGCTTTTAACCGGCATTTGTTGCATTTTGATTATGCTCGGAAACTACGCAATGTTGCAAATAAGCATCAGCAAAAAAGAAATAACCTGGGGCGGCAAAATATATCTCTTTGCCATGTTGATATGCGTTGTTTTGTTGGTCGGTTGTTCCTTTATAATCTATCGGCAATGCGGCTCTTTGATGTATTCGGATATGCGAGCATATCTTGAAGCGCATCAAAACGATTTATCGGCATTTGCGCTGATGACAGGCATTATTTTACCGTTTATGTTTTTGCTGGCGTTGGCACCTTTGCATTTTTGGTTTACGGAAATTTCCAGCAAAACGGTGTTGCCGGTATTTTCGTATTTTGTACTGATACCGATTATCGCCGTAACCGCCGGATTTATCCAACTTAACGTTCTGGTTTTGCAACCGCTGTTGCCGTATCTGCGTCTGTTTTATATTGCCTGCGCCCTCATCTCCGTCGGCATCGGTGCCGTGGGTTCTTGCAGCAGTCAAAACATTTATAAAATCTTTGCTTTCGGCTCGGTCTATCATTTAGGCATTATCTTTTTAACCATGCGCAAATTCACGCTCAATTCCGTTAATTCCGGATTTGTGTATTTCTTTACGTATTTACTGGCCATGTACGGTATTTGTACCTGCTTGTTCGGGCTCAAGAAAAAAGGCGAGCATCTTACAATGCTGAACGAATTTGAGGGCGCGGCTTACAAACGTCCGTACATTTCCGCCATGATGACGATATTTATGTTTTCGATGCTGGGTATGCCGCCGTTTTTGGGCTTTTTAGGCACATTTTCGGTGTTAAACTATTTGGCCTTGCATCACCACTTTTATCAGCTGATTTACTTGCTGGGCACAATGTTGATAATCGGTTATTCTTATATTCAGATTATCCGCGCACTGTATTTTGAAGAACGCAAGTCCGCCTTCGACCGCGCCGACAGCGGCATTTATACGGTTATTCTGTTGCTGGCGCTTTTAATGGCAGCCGTAATGTTGCGCCCGTACTATTTGATAACCGATTTCCGCTCGATGCTGGAGGCCGTATTTTTATGAAAATAGCGGCATTTGAAATTTTGCGTTTTGACGAGTTGGAAAGCACCAACACCACCGCTTTGGAATATGCCGGTAAAGGTGCCGGCAAAAAATTGGTCATCACCGCCCAAAAGCAAACCGCCGGACGCGGCAGACGCGGTCGCAGTTGGCAAAGCTTGGCGGGAAACTTATTTTTTTCGTTATTGCTGGAATATCCGCTAAAGCGATTAGGTACTCTGATTATGGCTTCGGCGCTGAGCATAGCAGAAACCATCAAAGAATATCAGGCCGACGCCGATGTTAAATTAAAATGGCCCAACGATGTGCTGTTAAATAATGCCAAAGTCTGCGGTATGCTGTTAGAAAAAGGTTGCGATGAATATATGGTTGTCGGTATCGGGGTTAATATAAAACAAAGCCCGCAATCAGAGGAAATGCTGTATCCCGTAATTTCGCTCCGAGAAGCTGGAATTACGGCCGATGCTGAGGATTTTTTGCAAAAATATTTGCACCGCTTTACCGACAATTTGCAAACCGATGCCGCAATATTACGGCAAAAATGGCTGCAAAATGTAAAAGGATTAGGGCAAAAAATTACGGTTAAACAAGAAAATAAAGAAATTACCGGTATTTTTGCCGGAATTGATGAAAACGCCGATTTGTTGTTGCAAACCAACGGCGAAGTGCAACACATTTTGGCCGGAGATGTATTTTATGTGGAGAAAAATCAATGACAGAGTTCAATAAAAACGGACTTTACTTCTTACCGCTCGGCGGTGCCGATGATATTGGTATGAACATGTATGCCTACGCTTGCGACGGCAAAATCATCGTGGTTGATGCCGGTTACGGATTTTTGATGGATGAATTTCCGGGAATGGATTTGGCCTACGCCTCGCCGGAATTTTTGGATTCTTATCAAGACGATATTGTCGGTTTGTTTATCACCCACGGCCACGAAGACCATTTGGGAGCAATTTCGCAAATTTGGCCGCATCTGCAATGTCCGGTATATGCCATGGATTTCACGCTGGGATTAATCAAAGAACGCTTAGGCGAGTTTAAAATGGCCGACATGGTGCCGCTCAACTCGGTTAATCAGCATAAAGTTGTCGAAGTTCCGAATTTCAGCGTAGAGTTTATTCCGGTGGCGCATACCGTTCCGCAAACCTGCGCTTTGGCCATTCGCACCAAATACGGCAACGTTGTACACGCAACCGACTGGCGCTTTGATGATGAGGCGCTGTCTATGGTGCAAACTGATTTTGCGGCACTAAAGCGTATTGCCGACGACGGTGTTGATTTACTGGTATGTGATTCCACTAACGTTATGCTCAACGAAAAATTACCTTCCGAATCCGATGTCAGAGCCAGTTTAATGCAGATGATACCGCAAATTGAGGGCGGCTTGCTCGTTACTTGTTTTGCCTCCAATATGGTGCGGTTGGAGAGTCTGATTTTGGCGGCGGACAAGGCCGGAAGAACACCGGTTTTGCTGGGGCGTACCCTGATGACTAACATTCAAATTGCGCGTGAATGCGGCTATTTTGCCGACTTGCCGAAAGTTTATTCGGTAGAAGAAGCGCAAGATATTCCGAGCGATAAAGTTATGTATATCTGCACCGGCTCGCAAGCCAATTATCGCAGTGCTATGAGCCTGATTGCCAACGGCGAAAGCAAATATGTTAAGCTTGATAAAAACGATACGGTGATTTTTTCTTCTAAAATTATTCCCGGCAACGAAGGCAAAATCGAGCGTATGCAAGAAAAAATGGCCGAACAGGGTGCCACCATCATCACCGAAGAAACCGATTTGGTACACACCTCCGGCCACGCCACCAAAAAAGATTTGCAACGTATGTACGAGCTGTTGAAACCGGCGATTGTGTTGCCGGTGCACGGCGATAAAAAGTTTATCCGCGAGCATAAGAGATTTGCTCTAAGTTGCGGTATTAACGAAGTATTTTCCACTCGTAACGGCGATTTGTGTTTGCTGAAAGACAAGCATATCGAATGTTTGGAGCAAGTTCCGACCGACATCATCGGTTGGGACAGAAACCGACCGGTTTCGCTTGCCTCACAGCTGATAAAAAATCGCCGCCGCATTGCTTATAACTGCACGCTTTTTATCAGCGCCGTGATTAAAGGCAAAGAATTGCTGGATTTACAAATGAGCTCGATTGATATTTTGGAAGAAGAGGCGTGGAATGCGTTGGCCGCTGAAATTTTAGAAAAAGTAACGCCGCTGGCTGCCAAAAAATGCGCCGAAACCGAAAACAGAAGCCAGTTGGAAGACTTTATTCGCGGACAAATTCGCCGCCGCGTTTATGCCGCCACCGACATCAAACCGGTAACCTTTTTGCAGGTGAGTTATCTGGACGATATTATTTCTTAAGCCGCTTCAACAGCCAAAATTTTCGCCTTAAAAACGCCCACAGCGTCAGCCGCTGGCGCCAGTTAAGCTTAGATGGGCAAAACGCGCCGCTTTTTATCAGCTCTTGCAGATTCTGCCGCAAAACTTCGTAGCGTTCCGCATCTTTTTCGGGATTATAGCGCTCTAAATACTCTTTGATGTGCATTCCGTAAGCATAACGAGCGGCAATTTTTTGCAAAACGCTTCGTTGTGCCGCAAACTTGGCGGTCAGCTCATTAATTTTAAGGCACAAATTCTTAAATTCGGCGATTCGCTTTAATGACAAATCCTTCAAAGTTTGCGAAGTTTCGATAATGCGATAAGCAATCAGCGGAGTGCGGCAAACAACCGCCTTGCGGCTTTTGAGCAAAACCTCGATATTCAAAAGCATATCGTTAATGGCCGGAAGCTCGGGCGCAAAACGAATATCCGCAAATAATTCCCGTCGATAAAGTTTGGTCCACATCAAAGTTTCGATTTTCTTTTTTTTCACAAATTTATCCGTAAACGGCTGATCGGAAACAAAATCTGCTTTTGCTTCCAACTTGTCGGCGGCAAAATCATATTTCCCCTCACCGACAAAACGCAAATATGAACAACAGCTGATATCAGCCTCGGCCGCCGTTATGTTATGATACAAGATCTCCAAATATTGTGGATGCAAAATGTCATCATTATCCAAAAATGCGATGAATTTTCCGGTTGCCAATTCTAAGCCTTTGTTGCGTGCCGCGCTACCGCCGGCATTTTCTTGGCGATGGATTTTAAAACGTGTGTCCGCCGCGGCAAATTGTGCCAAAATTTGTGCCGAACCGTCGGTTGAACCATCGTCCACACACACGGCTTCAAAATCTTTAAACGTTTGGTTTTGTAACGATTGCAACGTGGTTTGCAAATATTTTTCCGCGTTATAAACCGGAATAATTACGGATATCAAAGGCTCGGTCATTATTTTTTCTCCTCATCGGCAAAAAAGGTTACGGCGCGATTTAATTTATCCGCCACCACTTCAAGCGAATAATTTTCTCTGCAAAGACGATAGCCGTTTTGGGCTTTTTGCGCCGCTTGAACCGGATTTTGCACCGCCTGTATCAACTGCTCGGCCATACCTTTAACATCGCCGATTTCAAACAAATACGCCGCATCTTTATGCTCGGCAAAAATTTCCGCCGGCCCCTCGGCTAAAGACGAAACCACCGTTTTTGAATGTAACATGGCTTCCAAAAGTACAATCCCGAACGGCTCAAACCGCGACGGCAACACAAAAATATCGATATTTTTAAAAAACTCCGCCTTATCCTTTACCCAGCCGAGCAACTTAACCTCTTGCTCCAAATTATTATCCTTGATTTGAGCGCAAATTTTTTCATATTCCTCCCGATAAGAGGCTTGTGGTGCGCCGCCGATAACCGCCTTAAACTCCACGCCCTGTTTTTTCAACTCGCCCAAAGCGGCCACAAAATCCGGAAATCCCTTCATCGGATCAAAGCGCCCCATTGTGCCGATAATCGGCGGATTGTGAAACGCCGGCGAAACAAATTCGCGCTTTTCGGCAATCAGATTCGGTACGGTAAAAATTCGCTCTTTCGGATATCCTTTGGCGGCAAAAATTTCGCGCTGATAATCGGTAATGGTAAAAATTCCGTCGCACTTATCAACATGCCTAAACTTAGGATTGTGCGAAACGGCCACGATTTTCGCCCCAAGCAAACGCGCTACCGCCTTAAAAATATTGATAGCCTTTTTGTTGTGAACAATAATCAAGTCCGGCGCAGATTTCTTGAGTTTAAAATACAAATACGGCACCAACAGCCAGTTATAATGCGTAAAATAAATTTTGAGCATATCATCGGGACGGCGCTTTTCCAAATCCGCCGTAATTTTGCACTTGGCATCAACCACGGCACAAACCTGATGATTATGCAATTTCAGCGCTTCGGTATAATCCAAAAACGCCTGCTCGATTCCCCCCATAACGCGACTTATCATAACATTTACAATGCGCATTTCAGTCCTCCAATTTGCCGTCTAACAAATATTGCAAAAATGAATTTTTCACCGGCTCTTTTTTATATTTCCAACTCAGTTTATGCACCGGAGTTTGTGCCTTAATCGCCGCCCATTTAGCCTCTGAATACGATTCAAAAAAGTTATCGGCCAGCTCATAACAATCATCATAAACCAGCGGCATTTTCGCCCATTGTGCGGCACATTCGGCATTATTGTCCAATAATAAATCCCACAGCGTATAAGCGAAAAAATAATTGGTAACGCGATTTTCGTTTTTCCAATAGCGCAACAACAAATTTCTTAAGCCGGATATTATAACATTATGCGGCGCAGCCTTCAAAAGCCAAATTTGCCCCTGATACAGCTCATGGCAATGATACGAAAAAAACGGCGAATTTACAATAACTTCCGGTAGCGGTGCCGTTAAAAAAATCGTAGCGTCCATCCAAATTCCGCCATATTTTTCAAGCAGCGACAGCCGTAAAATATCCGCCAAATGAGCGCGCAAAATATAACCTTTTTGATGTTTTTGCCAAATATAATCCGGCAGTTCGATATAATCGGTCATATTGTCGGTCGTAATAATCCGCAACTCATAATCGGAGCAATGTTTGCGAATTGACTCAATGCAGCGCTTGACCAAAGGCGGCATATTTTCCTCGCCTTGCCACCAACAAGTCCAAATAATTTTCGGCGCCACGAGATTGTCTTTTTTTTCGTTTAAGGCAACATCGGCAGGCAGATAGCGGCTTAAATATTTTCGTTCCGCCTGATAGCGCAATTGTTTAAACATTTTTTTGCGCTCGTTTTTATTTTTATAACGCACGGAAGTAATCAGGCGCAACAGCAATTCATAGGCTTTTAATTTTCCAAATGCCGCCCGTCGTAAACAATTCTGCCAAATGGTTTGCATTTTTACTTCCCCTCAATAATTCATTACGCCCATAATATACGAGATGTGCAAAATTTCAAGCGCAATAGCAAAAAAATTAAAAGGCCTGTCGCTATGGACAAGCCTTTTAATTTAATCTAAAGCATAGTAGCAGGAAGCATACGCGCCACGCAATTGCTGCACCCTGAGTTGAACTCGCGGAACCAGCATAACTCGCGGATCTTTCAGCGCTGCTTTTTCAATTTTCAGCATCTCGCGCTTAACGGCATTTAAGCGCTTCAGCATATCCTGCGCCACATTCAGCTCGGAAATGTCATCAACAAATTCCACCGTATACAAACACCCTTTGTGATAGCGAATAAAATCCGGCAAAGAATTGTTCATATAATCTTGCGGAAAGCGTTGCACATACACATTGGCATACATTTCCTGACCAAGCCAAACGTCCATAAGGCAACGTTCTTGCGGGTCGACATACACGGCATTGTGCTTAAGCTCCATCATTTCCCGAATTTCGTCTTCCTCATCTTCGTCTTGGGTTTGCATCAAAGTGTCTTGCAAGGTATTCCACCTTTTGCGCATATCTCGCAAATAGTCCTCAACGCAGGCAAAGATACTGCTTTCCGGCACTTTGTTTTGCGCCACTCCAACCTCGCTGCAAAAATACGGCGAACAATAGGTAAACGCCTGACACGCACGCTCTTCCGGAGTTAACTTGGTTTCCGGTGTTTGCGCTTTTTTCAGCACCTCGACAATTCCCTTTACGCCGCAAGATGACACATACAAATCCACAATTTCGCGGAAATTCAAACCCAAAGTATTGCCCCCGTAACGAGAAGAAAACTTGGTTTCCAAAATCAGCGAAAAATTGCGTTTCAGAAGCTCTTGCTTTTGCGACAATTTTTTATACATTGCCACATACGTTTCATCCAATTGCTCGAACAAAGCCGAAAGGTCGATGTTTGAAAAAAGCATGGCCGTGCAATAAGCATCGACAATGGCTTCCATTCCCAGAGTCTGCAGAATCTTATGCTCTGAAGCATCAGATATTTTCTGCACAAAATCATACTGCCACGGAATCGGTCGGCACAAGGTCAAATCGGCGATAACGTCAGAGATTTCATCTTCGTGAAAATCCAGAAACTCGGCCAAGTTCCAAATTTCGGATAAATCATCGGAATTTTGGCAGCAACGCACAAACATTTCCGGTTCCGGCTCGGTTTTCAAGCGCAAATCGTACAAATGATGCCGTCCGATGTACATGTTGCAGAAAACCCTTTTCCACAGCCACGTCTTGTGACTGAGAAATTCTAACAATTTGGCTTTATTCATAATTATATAATTTAATTTGTACCTTCAAAATTCAAAACTCGCGCCTATTAAAGCACAAAAAATACCGCTTGTAAATGATTATTCTTTGAGCTTAAGCAAAATAAAACGAATGCCTATCATTTTGAGTAAACTGCCGAAGAACAAAATATAAAGAGTCACCCCTCGTTTTTCAGAAAAAAAACGTCAAGGGGCCTACTGCTTCCGTCATTCTGAGGCAAAGCCGAAGAATCCATTTCGTCTGCAAGACGAAACAACGCCACAGGCGTTGCTGGATCCTTCATTTCACTATCGTTACATTCAGGATGACAGCGGATTTAAAATCAATAAAGTCGTTCGAACCTCGCAAATTCGACACAAAAAAACCGCCTCAAAAGGCGGTTTTGTGTTGGTGGGCGCTGAGAGGTTCGTCTTGCTCTGCTGGCTCTGCCATCGCCTTTGCTCGGCAATCGCCGGCTACGCTTCGGTCACTTGCTTGCTGTTTTTCGCCGCGGTCGCTCCCGCTTTCCTTGCTCAAAAGCAATCTGCGCCTTAATAAATTAAAACAACATTTTGAGGTTGTTTTAATTCGTCTTGCTTCGCTGGCTCTGCCATCGCCTCGGCTCGGCAATCGCCGGCTACGCTTCGGTCACTTGCTTGCTATTTTTCGCCGCGGTCGCTCCCGCTTTCCTTGCTCAAAAGCAATCTGCGCCTTAATAAATTAAAACAACATTTTGAGGTTGTTTTAATTTATTAAGCCCGACACCGGTCGGTCGTTCGAACCTCGCAAATTCGACACAAAAAAACCGCCTCAAAAGGCGGTTTTGTGTTGGTGGGCGCTGAGAGGTTCGAACTCCCGACCCTCTCGGTGTAAACGAGATGCTCTTCCAGCTGAGCTAAGCGCCCGTTGCACCAACGAGTACGTTTATATACGTTATATTTCAATAAATCAAGTGTTTTTTTCAAAATTTTTCAATTTTTATATTTTTTTCAATTTTTCAATATGTTGTTTCACACTATTTTTCTTTACAAAACACAAATTACATTATAAAACACACTGTATTTTTGAGGAATAAAATGATAAATGATTTAACAACCGGCCACCCGCTTAAGCTTATTGTACAATTTGCCATTCCGCTGTTGCTGGGCAATCTTTTTTTGCAACTCTATCAAATCTCCGATATGATTATTGTCGGACATTTAATCAGCGTCAACGCTTTGGCGGCCATCGGCGCCTCGGCACCAATTTATATGGTGTTCTTGATGATAGCGTTCGGCTTTACCGGCGGTTTAACCGTTATAACCGCACAGCGATTCGGCGCCAAAGACGAAGACGGCGTACGCAGCTCGGTGTTTCACAGTTTGTTGGCGGCGCTTGCCTTAAGCATTATCCTGACCGTGGGACTGATTTATTTTCTGCGACCGCTTTTGCATTTAACGCAGATGCCGACAGAAATTTTTGAACCGGCATACGAGTTTATGTACGTTATGTGTTTAAGCACGATTATGATTGTTTTATTCAACCTGCTTTCCGGTTTTATCCGCGCTTTGGGCGACAGTAAAACTCCGCTGTATTTTTTGATTTTTTGTTCCTTAATTAACATTGCCCTTAACTTTGTTTTTATAAAATACTGCGGCTGGGGCGTTGTCGGCTCAGCCTTGGGAACCCTTGTTTCCAACACCGTTTCGGTAATAATTTGCTTTATTTATATGTGGCAAAAATTTCCGTTGTTACGCTTGCAAAAAGAATACATAACTTATTCGCCGCGCGTAATGCACGAACACTTGAAAATAGCCATTCCGATGGCGTTGCAATTTTCTATTTTATCTTTCAGCATTATGATAATTCAAAGTGTGTGCAACTCTTTCGGTCCCGATATCATCGCCGCATTTGCCACCGCTTTTCGCATTGAACAGTTTGCCACCCAACCACTGCTCGCCATCGGCCTTTCCATGGCAACTTTTTCGGCACAAAATTGGGGAGCACATTTACTTTCAAGGATCCGCCACGGTGTAAGATATGCCTTTATTTTATCATCAATTATCAGCATTATCGGCTTTTTTGTTATCAGAAGCATCGGTAGCGGTATGATTGCCATGTTTATTGACACCGGCGACAACGCTACCGGCAACAATATTGCCTTAATTTTGGAGGTAGGCAAACAATATTTGATTATCAGCACCATGTTTTATTTCTTCTTGGGGTTGATTTTCGTCTTCCGCAACACCATTCAAGGCATGGGAAAACCGCTGTTACCGCTCTTATCTTGCATTCTCGAATTGATTGTGCGCGCACTCAGCGCCGTTTATTTGGCTAAGCTTATCGGTTATCGCGGAATTATGTATGCCGGACCGTTGGCGTGGTTTGCTGCCGGAATCCTCGTGTTATGCGGCTACATCTATTATATCCGCAAATTCAGTCAAAAAACTTTTTTGTGGAAAATGGGCGAAGTCAAACAACGCTTGCGCATCAACGGGCCTGAGGACTAAACCGCAAACATTGCGACAACTTTTGCGGCCGTTTGCTGCCCCGAAGCCAGCGCTTCCACCGCCGTGGAACTGCCGTTCAGCACATCTCCGGCATAAAATATCTTTTCCGATTCGCGGATTTCTTCGCCGCGAGTTGAACCCAACGCCAAAATAATATAATCAAAACCGCTGCGTGCAACCTCGGTCTGCGGTATATCCTCCAACTTATTTTCGGCGTTAAACCGCGTTTTGCAAGTATATACCGTTAAATCGTTGCCGTTTTTTTCTATTTTCGTAACCCGCGTCATGGTGGTTATATCCACTTGCGCCTCAAGCAACGATTTTCTTTCTTTTTCGGTTATCCGCATATGGCTCAAACCGCGACGCACAAACATTTCCGTATGCTTTGCTCCTTGTCTTGCGGCCGTAACCGCACAATCAACCGCCGCCGCACCGCCGCCGACAACGGCGATATTACCCTCGCTTTGATATTTTTGCGGATTTTGCAAATATTGCTGATAATCTACGGCCAAATTCTCGCCATCTATTCCCAAAGCGCGACTTTTTTGCTCGCCGGTTGCCGCAATCACCGCCGCAAATCCTTTTTGCAACAGGGTTTCATAATTATCGATTTGTGCATTTAATTTAATTTCCAAACCGTAATTATCACACAATTTTTGCCATTCTTCGGCAATAATTTTTCGCGGCAAACGCTCGGCCGGAATTAAATTCAACGCTCCGCCGACCACGCTTTCTTTTTCAAAAATCGTAACGCCGAAACCCACTTGAGCCAATTTTACGGCGGCACCCATTCCGGCCGGACCGGAGCCGACAACGGCGATTCGCTTGCCGTTAAATTCTGGATTTTGGGCGTCCGTCATCACCTTATTTTCGCGAGCCGAGCGCATAATCTCAGCCTGCACTGCCGGAATTCGTATCGGCGCATCAATGTGTTTGCGCAAACAGGCACATACACAAAATTTATCCGGACAAATCAGCCCGCACACTTCGCCGAGCGGATTTTGCCGCGCAATTATTTCCGCCGCCGCCTTCATATCGCCCTCTTTCGCCGCCTTTATAAAATCGTGCGGCGAACACTTAACCGGACAAGCCGCCGTGCACGGTTTGCTCTTGCATTGCAAACATTTTTCCAATTCGGCGAGAAATTGCGCTTTGTTCAAATATAATTCCGACATTGCATCTCCTTAATTCAACAAGTGTTATTTAAGCACAAAAAATACAAAAAAACACCTAATATTTCTGCTTTTCCGATTGTAATTGCAAAAAAACGCTGTATGATGAAAAAAATTATAAAGGATAGATTATACCGATAAAATGAAAATTAAATGGCTTAAAGACTTAATCAAAACCGAAACTGCGGAAAGAATCGTCGGCAGTTTGGCGTTTTATTATCTCAAATTTGTCGGTTTGACTACCCGTTGGCAATCGGTTACCGGCGTTAAAGAAACCTATCAGGCCATCAAAGATAACGGCAGTATAATTGTCATCGGTTGGCACGGCAGAACCTTGATTATGCCTTATTTTTGGAACAAAACCAGCAAGCTCAACGCCTTGGTTTCGCCGCATCGCGACGGTCGCATGATTATGTACATCTTAGAAAAATTCGGTATCGGACATGTTAACGGTTCCAGCGACAAAAATCCCAAAGAAGCGGCCCTGAGCCTGATGCAGAATCTCAAAGACGGTAACAGCATCGCCATCATTCCCGACGGACCGCGCGGCCCGAGTATGGAGCTGGGAATGAGCCCGATTTTTTATGCTCAAAAATCCGGCAAACCGATTTTGGGCATTACTTACAGTATATCCGGCTCGATTGTGGTGGAAAAAAGTTGGGACAGTATGCTGATTCCGCTACCGTTCCATAAAGGCATGTACGCGATTACCGAGCCGATTTTCATTCCGGCAGATGCCACCGCCGAGGAGTTGGAACAATATCGTCAACAGGTAGAAAAAAATCTCAACAATTTAACTTGGAAACTGGATAAAGCCATGGGAATTCCTCATATTCCGCAGGGCAAATTACCTCGTAAAAGCCGCAAGCAAATTGCCGAGGAACAAGAAAAGGAAAATAGATGTTCATAGGATTATACAACAGTTTAGTACGCATTATATACCCGATAGCAATTCGCCGCTACATCGAAAAACGCAAAAAAATCGGCAAAGAAGACATTAAGCGGTTTAACGAGCGCATCGGACGTCCGGAAAAAGAGCGTCCGGAAGGTCGTTTGATATGGCTTCACGGCGCCTCGGTCGGCGAATCTATTTCCATGTTGCCGCTGATAAACCGTTTGCTTGAACTTTATCCGGATATCAACGTTATGGTAACCACCGGCACCACAACTTCGGCCGAAGTTATGGCCAAGCGCCTGCCGGAACGCGCTTTTCACCAATATTTGCCGATAGATAATCCTAAATTTACCACGCGTTTTATCCGCTATTGGCAACCGACCGTCGCTTTGTGGTTTGAATCGGAATTTTGGCCGGCAATGCTCTCGTCAATCAAGCGCAAAAATATTCCTTTGATTTTGATTAACGGGCGTATTTCCAACAAATCGTTCAAGCGTTGGCAACAATTTGAATTTATCATTAAAGAAATTCTGGATTGCTTTACCTGTTGCCTCGGACAATCGGAAGAAGATGCCTATCGTTTGCGGGTTTTGGGTGCCAAAGACGCCATGTGTTTGGGCAATTTGAAATACGCAGGCTTGCCGATTCCGGTAGATCAGGAAAAAAAGGCGGAATTGGTAAAACAAATCGGTAAACGCCAAGTTTGGCTTGTAAGCTCCACCCATAATGACGAAGAATTCAAAATCGGTCGTTTTCTCAAAGATTTACAAGCAAAACATAAAGGATTGCTGACGATTATTGCACCGCGACACCCGCATCGCGGCACCGAAATCAAAGAAAAATTGGTTGCCGATTACGCTTTGAATGTTGCCTTGCGCTCGGCCGATGAGCCTATAACTTCGCAAACCGACGTTTATATTGCCGACACCATCGGCGAAATGGGCATATGGTACGAACTCTCCCCGATTGTGTTTGTCGGCGGTTCGCTTATTCCGCACGGCGGGCAAAATTTTATGGAGCCTTCGCGTTGCCGTGATGCCGTAATTGTCGGCCCGCACATGCACAACTTTACCGACGCCATGAATCGCGCCAAACACGCCGACGGCATTATTCAGGTTAATGACGTGTTGGAGCTGATTGATATGGTTGACCAACTGCTGAGCAACAAAGAATTGTTGGAAGCCAAGCGCAGTCTGGCCTATAATTGGGCCACCAGCGAAGCCAAAGTGTTAGACGGCATTGTGGAAAAAATTCAAGGGTATATAGTTAATGAAAACACCTAAATACTGGCAATCCAACTCTTTGATTTCTAAACTGCTGACACCGCTCGGACGTCTTTACGGTTTAGCCACAAACCTGCGTTTAAAGCTCGTAAAGCCGCAAAAAGCTGAAATTCCGGTAATTTGCATCGGCAACATAACCGCCGGCGGAACGGGAAAAACTCCGGTTTCCATCTCTATTGCCAAAATGCTTGCCACCGATATGTATCACCCGATTTTTGTTACGCGCGGTTACGGCGGAAAGTTGCAAAATGTTTTGGTTAACAATAAAAAGCATACCGCTCAAGACGTGGGCGACGAGCCGCTGTTGTTGGCCGAACAAGCTCCGGTGGTTGTCAACGCCGACCGCTATGCCGGTGCCAAGTTGGCATTAAAAGAAGGTGCCGACGTGGTGATTATGGATGATGGGTTCCAAAACCCGGGGCTTTATAAAAACCTTTCTTTTTTGGTGTTTGACGGGCACTTCGGTATCGGCAACGGTAAAATCATTCCGGCCGGTCCGTTGCGTGAAACTTTTGAAAACGGCATCAAACGTGCTGATGCGTTGATAATTTTGGGTAAAGACAAACACAATTTGGCCGAGCGCACCAAACTGCCGATTTTTTACGGCCATACCGAAACCGCGCAAACTGCCATAAATCAAGAAAATGTTGTGGCCTTTGCCGGCATCGGTCATCCGCAAAAATTTTATCACACCTTAAGCCAACAGGGTTTCAATGTGGTAGAAACTTTTGATTTTCCGGACCATCATTATTACACCAAAGATGAAATCGAGAAAATTTTACAAAGAGCCAAAGAGCTTCAGGCCGAAGTATATACCACCAGCAAAGATTTTGTAAAAATTCCCGCCATTTACCACAAAAGCATCAATGTTTTGGAAATTGCCGTGGTATGGAACAAGCCCGAAGAGTTGTTGCAATTTATAAAAAATAAAATTTCACCCAATTCATAGCATATTCGTACTTGACAAAAATTGTCATAAATGCTACATTCATACAGATAAACATATAATGAATATTTATTATGAACTCAAAAACATATAGCCGATGAAAAAAATTGAACTTTCGTTAGAAACGATTAAGCCGGTGCTGATTGCATGCACCCAGTGTACGGACAACAAAGCACAAACTTTCAACGTTGCCGACATTCCCGATTCGGAGTTGCTTGCAGCTTCTTTCGAATACGATTTAAGCATGGATAGTTTAGACTTTCTGATGTTCTGCACCGAATTGGAGCGTCAGCTCAATATCAGGTTTGACTTGTCTGTTATGGACACAGACTTTGCTCCGAAGCTCACCTTGGTTCAATTTTTGGATTATGTGAACACCTTGAGCAAAAATTGATCATACTCAAAAAACGTTATATATGAAAAAGTTGGCTGTAGAAGATGTGCGTCTGGCCTTAAAAGAAACGCAGTACCCCTCAGTATGGGAGAAAGCGGACAAAATGCCCGACGACGATTTGAAAAAAGCCTGTTTCCGCACGGATTTCGGCATGGATAGTTTGGATGTGATAGAGCTGTCGATGAGCTTGGAAAGAGAACTTTCCGTCAGCATCCCCGACAGCGCAATATCCACCTATATTTCCAACGGCGGAACAGTACAAGCGTTGATAGATGTTTTCAATACAACTATCGAATCTCTGTAAGACATTGTGTCTTATACTCAAAAGGGCTGTCTTGCGACATATCATTTATGATGTGTTACAAGGCAGTTTTTTTATGCAATTTTGCATTTGACACCTTTCGGTGCTTCGATTATGATTAGCATAATTTAATGCTTAAAGGAGTTGCAAATGGCAAAAAAAATTTTACTTCTGGCCGTTGTTTTGCTTATTATCTTAAAATTCTGCGGTGTTTTTAAGGCAAAAGAACCCGCCCCGACGAACGATTCCAAACTTTCGCTGAGTATTGAACAGAACGAAAACAAGTCAGCGGAACCGGCCACCGCTAAAGAGAAGGACAAAGCCAAAGAGCAAGACAAAGCCCCGAACGAGCCGGAATCGGCCGTCCGAGAAGCTCCGGCAAAAGCAGATTCCGCCGTCTATTCCGATGCCGTGGATATGACCAAGTGGAAACACAATGACCAAGACGGAGTATATTATCAACTCAATATCACTTATTGTAAAAATCCGACCGATATAAAATATCAGCAACTCGCTCTTTTTGTGCCGGATAAATATCTGAAATGCCAAAAAAACGGTAGCGACACTTTTTCTTGCGAAGCAAACGATAAAGAAGCCATCGGCGACATTCTATCTTCGCAAGCGCCGTACATTATTCCGATTGAATCACCGAAATACGCACCAAATCCGGCGTTGACCGAATATCAAAGCTACAAAAAATATACCGATGCCGGAATAATTTATGCCCACGTCGGTTTTCGCGGCAAAGAACACGGCGCACCTGCCGGTTTGGTTGATTTGAAGGCCGCCATTCGCTATTTGCGTCATAATCAGGAATTGCTTCCGGGACAAACCGCATACATAATAGCGTTTGGCGTTGCCGAAGGCGGCGGATTGAGTGTATTACTCGGAACTTCCGCCAACAGTCCGATGTTCAGACCTTATTTGCAAGTCATCGGCGCCATCGACGGCGGCAGCGATAAAATTTTCGGCGTAATGGCGTGGAATCCGGTTACCAACTTAGACTCGGCCAACCTTGCTTACGAATGGAGCGCAGGCATGACACGTCAAAAACTTTCCGCCGAAGAAAAAGAATTATCCGATAAAATGGCGCGCGAGTACGCCAACTATGTCAATAAAACCGGCTTTCTGGACGATTCTAAACATTCACTGATGTTGCAATATTCCGACCGCGGCATTTATCAGGAAGGAACTTATTATGACCTCATTAAACTGGTTATCGGTAATGCCATAGTCGATTACATTGAAGGGACCTATTTTCCGCACCGCGTATCCGAAAAAGAAACGGCTGATTTCAAAGGGGAAATCAATATGGCCGGCTATTATATGGATAAGGAAAAATATCTTAAAGCCATGAACGAAAAACACAATTGGATAAAATATGATTTTGGTGCCCGTAAGGCCGATATCCGCACTCTTGAAGATTTCTCACGTTCTTTCCGACCGGCAACCCGAAAAATTGCCGCATTTGACGCTCCCGACAAATCTTCGGCAGAAAATATTTTGTTCGGCGACGGCAAAGGCAACGGCTATCATTTTGATGCGAACATGGCCAAAATCTTAAAAAATTCGCCGCAGGGAAAAGAATACGCCGCCGACCTTAAAAAGCAGGATTCCTTCGGAAATTCCGTGCAAAAGCGCTTAAATATGTATACTCCGCTTTATTACATTATGTCCGCGTATGACGGATATCGCACCGCCGGAATTACTCCTTATTGGCGGATTCGTTCGGGCCTCAATCAAAACGAGATTTCGCTGGCGGGAGACTTAAATTTAGTTCTGGCTCTGCATCAATATCCCAAAGTAGAAGAAGTGGATTATCAAGCCGTGTGGAATGCCGGAAACACCAAGGCCGAAGTTCTCGCTCAAGATGCCGATGAGGCTTTTATAAAATGGATGCTTAAAATATTGCACAAACCGTATTGGTGGAATATTAAGGACTAAACGTCAAGTTCGGCCTTATATTTGCTAAGTTGACAAAAAATCTCTCTTTTGTTATACTGGCGTCAGGAGATAACAAAATGGTAGCCTCGATTACGCTCGGACAAAGAATAGAAAAATCCGCCGAACACCCTTACGGATGGAAGGAAGTTAACGCCATTGCCCCCGACGAAGTATGCGTATTGTATTTGGGCGGCGACGGTGCGCAAGAGGACCGCATCGCCAACGGCTATGCCAAAACGGTGGAAGATGAAATTGCCGACGCCTTACCGGAAAAAGTCAACTATTACAGCGTTAAATACGATTTTGCCGGACATTCCAAGGAAATTGCCCGCAAGCTCAACTTTTTGAAACACCGCGCCACGGCCGTAGCCTCCAAAAGCACCAAATATTTTATTGAGGTTCAGGCTTCGGAATATACGCTTAATCCGCAATATATCGACACTTTATATCGAGCAACTTTGGCTCCGCGAATATCCGCAAGCGACGGCACTCAAAAAATATCGGCCGAAGAAGCCGCTCGCAACATTCGCAAAATGACGATTGTGGCTCATTGCCACGGCGGCTACGTTGCCCATATGTTGGAAAAGAAAATGCGCGCGCATATGCAAGAGTTGGGATATTCGCCGCAAGACAGCAAGCTGATTTGTTCGCAAATGTTGGTTGTGGCTCACGCTCCTTCTTGCCCGCTCGGAATGCAAAAATCCTCGTTTTATTCCTTTCGCTCGGCATATGACGCCGAAGGCGAAACCGGCTGGAATTTGTTGCCCCACTATATCCGCAAACGCAAAAAAGAAGAGCGCTTCCGCTTTAACGGGGAAGAAACCCATAATGCCGAAAAAATCGCCCAAAATCGTTGGTTTGACTTGCCGGCAAGCTATTTGGAAAAAAAGCGGCTCTTTCTCATTAAGCAAAAACACCCGTGGCCCAATGATGAAGGCCCTTTTATGGTTAACCCTAAAGAACACGGTGATATTCGTTGCGGAAGTAAGGGACAAACTCAAGACGGCAGCATGTTGCTTTTGTTCAGCCGAAACGTTGTGCTGAGCGGTGTTATCAATTCGCTGCAACAAAAAGAAAAATTCACTCCCCTGCCGCCGATAAACGAACTCATTTTAGAAAACGGTTACGGTGAAGAATCTGCCGAGCGCAAAGTCTTCAACGGCAAAATATCCGCCAAGTTTAAGCAGCTGACGGAAAACGGCCGTAATCTGATTAAGGAAATTATCGCCGACTATCGACAATCAGGCAGAAGCTATCGCGATTAAACTTCTATTTTTCATCTGCCGGATGCAACGCCAAATATTCGCGCCAATCCAAACCGTTAATCAACAAACGTTTGGCAATCGGTTTCTTTTTCGGCTTATACGAATAAATCACCTCAAAAGACAAATCATTTTGGTTGCGCAACATAAACAAATTATCCAAAGTCGAAGCATATTCTTCCGGAATATAAAAGCGGCATTGCCGTCCCCATCTTGCCTCGGCGCAAAATTCGTCTTGCGGACAAACGCCGTCGGCAAACTGCTCGCAAGGAGTTTTGTCCCAGTCAATCGTATATTGAATATACCTGCCAGAAAATAAATCACGCGGGTCATATCCCTGAACGGCAACCCGAACATCAATGCCGGTATCGCGGTTATAGGTTAAATAAACAGCCCAAGCCATCAGGCAAAACAACGGCAAAGCAAACAACGCCGACAAAATTTTCATATCTTTAATCATTAAAAATCTCCATATTTTTAATATAACGTGAAGTATATCTTAAAACCTTTATCAAAAGCAGAATCAACAATCCGCAGGCAATAAACCCGATTCCCGTGGTGAGCAAACCGCTGAATTGAACGGCAAACACGGCGAAAATGTATAATTCGAGCAAAAAGGCGTTACGCTTGAACGACACAACATTCTGATTGTGTACGGCCATCAACATTCTGCCTACCAAGAACACCACCACAAACAGGCGTATAAGCCACATATCAACATAGCGATTATGGAAGATATCTTGTGTCAGGCCAAACCAAAACAAAGTGTAATAAGCCATAAACATAAAGATTAGTGCCACCGCTTCGCCAATCACCGTATATTGATGAATTTTCTCGTCGATCTTGCGGGCAATCCAACTGAGGCCGCAGAAAAACAAAATGCAGACAATCATCAGCGGAACAACATAATCTTCCCATTTAACTATCGCCAACCACGGCCACCAGACTATCATTCGCTCAAAGAAATGTCCCCATTCCAAACCGGATAAAAGCAACAAAAACCAAGCTCCGTTCAACAAACGCGAGCGACTGAAAAATACATAAGGCAAGGCCAAAATCGACCACGCCAAAGCAAACGATTGCCAACCGCCATCCAAATTGAACATCTGCCCGATTAATCCGATTGTAGCACCAATCATTAAGGAGCAAACAATCAAGAAAAACTCGCGCAATTTAGCTTTATCGAGCGCATAAGTGCGGCACAATCCGTATATAAATCCGGCAAACACCGCAAACACTCCGAACAAACGCAACATTACCGGCAAACCGTCCCAGTTGGCACCGATTACCAGACAAATACCCAAACCAATCAGCAATCCGGCGAGCGTGAACGATATTTTCAAAAACATTCCGCCGCTGTGTTGCTTTTCATATTTTGCAATCTGAGAACTTTGTTCGGCAGAAATCAAACCCTGCTCCACCCAACGTTGTAACTTTCCGGATAATAACATTAGTCTTCCTTTTCATCTGTTATCTCTGGGATTAATGGTAAACAAAAGATTTTTATTATTCAATATTTTTTTTATTTACTTTTTGACAAAAAAGCCGTACATTATTGTCAACAAACCAAATTAGTATATCAAATCAAATTAGTATGAAAAAAATAGTATTATTCTCCTGTTTTGCCGCAATTGCGGTACTGTTTGCGGCTTGCGACCGTAATGATCCGTGGGACGACAACCCCAAGCATTATGAGCAGCCGAATACTCCCCCGTCTCCCGAGTCACCAAACAACAATAACAACAACGGCGGCAACGGAAACGGTAATAACACTAACACCAACGCCACCAACGATGCGTCGGTTGTAACCATCACCAAGTTATACTCGGTAGTGATGCGCCGCGAAATACCGTACCCCTTCAAGGCGTACGTTATGCAAATAAACGACGGCAACTATTTTTATATGTTGCGTTTGCGTTATAACCACGAGTTACGCGTCGGAGATCGCATCAGTTTTTCGGTGTTCAATTTCTGTCCGAATGAAATTGCCCAAATTGACGGCGTAGATTTAGGTGACGGTAGCGATATACCAGACTACAACGAAAACACTCCGGTCGGCGATTATTTGGTTGCCAGCAACCCGATAGAAGCAACGGTCAAGAGTGTGTTTTCCATGCGGATTCGCTATAGCCTGACCATCTTCCCGTTTGATACCTGGTTTATCGAAACCACCGATGGCAATCTGGTGTATGTCAAAAAACTCAAGTTTGAACATGAGCTTCGTGCCGGAGACAAAATCGTGTATAATGTTTACACGCTCTTTCCCAACGAGGTTGTGGCCATCAAAAAACTCTGAAAAAAGCAAGAGGAACCGACTGTTTGTTCGATTCCTCTTTGCGTTTTTTAAATCCTTCGCTTATACCGCAACTTTGGCCTTTATGGTGTCATAACTCTGATAGCCTACCAGCTCAAAGTCTTCATATTTAAAATCATCAATATTTTTCACATTCGGATTGATTTTCATTGTCGGCAACGGATACGGCGTATGCGAAAGTTGCTCCCTAACCTGTTCAAAATGGTTGTGATAAATGTGCGTATCACCCAAAGTATGCACAAATTCTCCCGGTTCATAACCGCAAACCTGCGCCACCATCATGGTCAGCAAAGCATATGAAGCAATATTAAACGGCACACCCAAAAACATATCGCAACTGCGCTGATAAAGCATACAGCTTAACTTGTTGTTTGCCACATAAAACTGAAACATCATATGGCACGGCGGTAAGTGCATTTCCGGTATTTTGCCCACATTCCAAGCCGAAACAATCATTCTGCGATCATTCGGATTTTTCTTCAAGGTTTCGATAACCTGGGCAATTTGGTCGATTCCTTCGCCGTTCCAATTGCGCCATTGCGAACCGTAAACCGGCCCCAATTCGCCGTTTTCGTCGGCCCATTCATTCCAAATTCGCACCCCGTTATCCTGCAAATATTTAACATTGGTGTCGCCTTTTAAAAACCACAGCAACTCGTGAATAATGCTTTTCAAATGCACCTTTTTGGTTGTTACCAAAGGAAATCCCTTGCTCAAATCAAAACGCATCTGCCGACCGAAAACCGAACGTGTGCCCACACCGGTTCTATCCATTTTATCTGTGCCGTTTTCCATAATATCGCGTAACAAATCCAAATATTGCTGCATTATTTTCCCTCCGTTTCCATATATTGCAAAATTCTTTTAACCACCGACTGCTCCACAAAATCGCCCTTTTTGAGCCAAATTGAGGTCACCACACCGTCCAGTTCAAACTGTTGCGGCAACTTAAAATAATATTGTTCCAAAGCTTTCACGCTGACGCTCACATCAATAAACTCTTTAGCCTCAACGCTGATTTCTCCGCCATACACGCAATCCACCACCACATCGGGACGCAAGTCAGGATTGGTAAAAAACGCGGCATACACCGAAGCCCCGCCGGATATATACAAATCCTCGGGATAATCTTTAAGTTTATTGATATCGCTGACCACCGTGTGATTTTCTTTATCGAACACTTCGCATTTTCCGCTGGCATCGAGCACCATTACCTTGCGCCCGAGCAAAACTTTTTGCGGCATACCGAGATAGGTTCTGCATCCCATAACTTTTATCTGCCCCTCGGTCAAATTGCGAAACCGTTTGGTATCGGACGGAATTTTCCACGGCAAACCCTCACCGGCGCCGATGATATTATCTCCTTTATGTCTGCACCACACGGATACGATTGTCATTATTTCACTGCTCCATTAAAACGATTGTCTTCATTTTAACGGATTACATAAAGGAATCAATCAATTTAGATAAAGTGTGCACTTTAAAGCGGCTAATCGTTACGGCCGTTATTGGTCGGCTTTTTGCCGTTTGCCGCATCTTTATTGCGTTTAGCCGGCAATTTGAGCAAAACGCGGAATACATCACGCAAATCAACTTTTTTGCCGTAAGAAAGATTAAGATGTTTCAAGGTATCTGACATTCTTTTGCCCAAAATATCCGATAAACTGCGCTTTTGTATTCCCTGTAAAAACGTTCCCTGCAACAGGCTGTCCAATTTGCTGATCGGCACCACGGTCATACCTAATTTGCGAGCCACTTTGCGATTACTGCTGCTGTCATCAATCAGCACCGAACGCTGCAAATCCATATCATAGCGTTTAGCAAATTCATCCCATCCGCTGTTTTCAGAAGATTTAATTTTCATTCTGTTTTCAACAATACCGCTGATATAAATCGGTTTTCCGTCAAGCACTTTATCCTTTTCAGGTTTAACACCGTTTATCCAATTTTGCATCATTTTAGTTTTAATTTCGCCGGAAGATTTATTTTCAATCACTCTATCCCAAACCGCGCCGGCAATTTCCGACAGACCGTCACTGCGAATACACACTTTGCCATATTTGCTCAAGCGTTTCATAAACTCCACCATCGACGGATCGTGCGGAATAAGGTCATAATTCAACTTCAGCGCCAACTTGTGGCAATATTGATTAAAAGTTTTTTCATCACCGCAATGCAAGAAAATAAAGCGAAACAAGGCGTTAGGGCCGCCCAATTTTTTAAGTTTAGGCAAATTTTGCAACAAACTGCGGCGGCTGTGTACCTTCGCCAATTCGTGCAACGCATGATAGGCAAACGAAATATAGAATCGTTTGTTGGAAAAGTTATTGACCACTCCGTCAATATCCAATACAACCGCTGATTTGCCACCATCTTCTTGTGCCATTAAAATTATCTCCGCTTATATGTTACTTAGAGTATAGCATATTTTACAAAAAAAGCAATAAATTTGTCTAATCGGCAAATTTACGCTCTGCCGTCTCTAGCGTTCCAGTTTTTTATAGCGGATTCGGTGCGGATTGCAGGCATCTTCGCCCAAACGCAATTTTTTATTTTTTTCATAGTCTTCAAAATTGCCTTCAAACCACTCAACGTGCCCGTTATCCTCATAAGCCAAAATATGTGTAGCCAAACGATCCAAAAACCAACGATCGTGCGAGGTTACCAACACACACCCCGGATATGCGCTGATACCTTCTTCCAAAGAACGCAAGGTATCGACGTCCAAGTCGTTTGTCGGCTCGTCGAGCAAAATAACGTTGGCTCCTTTGCGCAACATTTTCGCCAAATGCACCCGATTGCGCTCACCGCCGGAAAGCTGCCCGACTTTCTTTTGTTGGTCCGTACCCTTAAAATTGAACTGTCCCACATAGGCGCGCGAAGAAACTTCGTTTTTGCCCAGCTGAATCATATCCAAACCGTCGGAAATTTCCTCCCACACATTTTTATCCGGATTCAACTCGTCGCGTGATTGATCCACATATCCCAAGTCCACGGTTTCTCCGATGCGAATAGTGCCGGAATCCGGCTTTTCCTGTCCGGTAATCATTTTAAACAGCGTGGTTTTACCGGCGCCGTTCGGGCCGATAATACCCACAATCGCGCCCTTCGGAATCTTAAAGGATAAGTCGTCGATTAAAATTCTGTCACCGAAGCCCTTAGTTAAATGTTCGGCTTCAATCACCAAATCGCCCAAACGCTCCGTCATCGGAATATTGATGTGCGCCGTGGTAATTTTTTCACGTCCGGCCTGCGATAAAAGCTCATCATAAGCATTAATACGCGCCTTAGATTTGGCCTGACGAGCCTTCGGATTTTTGTGAATCCACTCCAACTCCCGCGCCAAAGTTCTCTGCCGTGCGGTTTCTTCTCGCGATTCCTGCTCTAAGCGTTTTTGCTTTTGCTCCAACCACGAAGTATAATTGCCCTCGTACGGAATGCCCTGTCCGCGGTCAAGCTCCAAAATCCAACCGGTTACATTATCCAAAAAATAACGGTCGTGCGTTACCATAACCACTGTGCCGTTATAATCGCGCAAGTGATGTTCCAACCACGCCACCGATTCGGCATCCAAATGGTTGGTCGGCTCGTCCAAAAGCAACATATCCGGTTTAGAGAGCAATAAACGACACAACGCCACCCGACGCTTTTCACCGCCGGAAAGCTTGGTCACGTCAGCATCGGCCGGCGGACAGCGTAAAGCGTCCATGGCAATTTGCACCGTACGCTCGATATCCCAACCGTTTACGGCGTCTATTTGCTCTTGCAACTCGGCTTGTTCGGCAATCAAATCATTCATTTCGTCGTCACTCATCGGCTCGGCAAACTTGGCGGAAACTTCCTCAAAGCGTTGCAACAAACGCTGAGTTTCGCCCAAACCGTCCATCACGTTTTCCATCACATTTTTACCGGCGTCCAATTTTGGTTCTTGCTCCAAATAACCAACCTTAACGCCTTCGGCGGCCCACGCTTCGCCGTTAAATTCCTTATCAATACCGGCCATAATTTTCAACAGCGTTGATTTACCGGCGCCGTTAACACCCAAAACACCGATTTTGGCCCCCGGCAAAAACGAAAGGGTTATATCTTTGAACAGCTCTCTTCCTCCGGGAAGAACCTTGGTTAAATTCTGCATTACAAAAATGTATTGGTAAGCGGCCATTTTTTACTCCTTAATTACTGAACTGTTGCGCAAATGCGTCATAACGAGCATCTTTTAGCGGAACTTTCTTTGCATTCTGCGCATTTTTTTGCGCTTTATCAAGCGATTTTTTATACAACTCGTCCATTTTTATAAATGCTTCACGGTCTTTAACATAAAGTTTCGAGGCGTCATAAGGTTTACGCGGTGTTATGAGCTTTCCGTCATACATTTTGATGCGTCCGTCGGAATACAGCACGCTGTTGAATATTTTTTGATTATCGAATTGTTCCAAGATTGTGCCACAATCGGCAAAACCTTTTTCTCTTACGGCCACAAAAGCGTTAACTTTTCCCTCGCTGAACTGATACAGTCCCTCGTTTTCCATTTCCGTATTGGCCGCCTTACTGACCACCAACGCACGAGCCAACAATTCAAATTTATGATATTTTTGCGATTTACAAGCCAAACCCTCGCCGGAAATCGCCCCCAAAATATACATTTCTTCCTGATAGGTCGGTTTGGTTGTAGACGCCAAAGTCGATTCGGCAATACCGAAAAACAATACTGCATAAAAAAGTATTTTTTTCATTCGAATTCTCCCTGATACCTGTATTTCCTATACTTATAAGCGATATTCTTAAAATATATCTTAATTTTTCGGTATTTTTCGAAAAAATCGGTTGACAAATGCCGATAAATAGCTTATTTTGCGCTCAAAATGTTATGTAAAGGAATAAGAAAATGAAATGCTACAGTTCTTTAAAATCTAAGAAAGTACGCGATTTGAACTGCAAGATTGTTCGTCGCAAAGGTCGCGTATATGTAATCAATAAAAAGAACCCGAAGATGAAAGCTCGTCAGGGTTAATTAATGATTCCCCAACAAAATCTCCTTTGTTGTTAAACTCCTTGTTATTGCGCAAGGAGTTTTTTTATTACCAACCATAGAAAACGCGACAATAAAAAACGCTCCCTTTCGAGAGCGTTGTGGTCATCTTGTTTTGATTATGCAAGATTAGTAAAATTTCCAGCTTACGGCGCAAATGGATTTATTCGGGCAATAGCAAGCCGTACGCGCCTGATCCACATTCAACGGCACCTTAACTTTATCATCACCCGGAATGGCAATGGCGCTGCCTTGTTGAATTGTGCCGGTATCATACTTGGTAACCGCGTCGATAACTTCATCAATCGATGTCGGATCTGCTTTGGAATTCATGCGGCTGTAAACGTGCATTGCGAGCAAACCCGAAGAGGAACCCGAACCCCAATCGCTGGTGGCAATAGACATGCAAGCCTCACGCGGCATATTGTAGGTAGTAATAACAAATGCGTCTTTCAACACTTCGTCATCTTCACCGGAACCGCTGGTGGAGGAAGCCTCGATAAACACGCGTCCGCCGAAAACGTTACGAAGTTTTCCGGCCGCGTTGTTGGCCAAATTTTCCACCAACAACTCAGACGGAACCGCACCCATATCAATCGCCAATTCATTATCCAAATGAATGAACGAAGCCTGATCGGTATATGCCGTACGAATATTGGTAATTATGTGTGAAATCTGATCGATAATTTTATTTGTTCTGTATTTGGCCATGGCCTTAGAATATCCTGCGATACCACCGATGGATAAAACACCGATGATGGCCAAAACGCCCAACATTTCAATCATTGAACGACCGGATTGATTGATTTTCATTATTCTACTCCTTAAAAAAAACCAATAACATTTTCTTTAGCGCATTATCACTTAAGCAACCTGAATAGTCAAGGAAAAAATACCGATTACGCCCCACTTATCAATGCGTAATAATCTTAAGGTAAGATATCAATTTCTTCGTCTTTCCTTGAAGTATTCTCCAAAGCATGCCTGTTGATATAAATTGTCGACACATATTTTACCGGAGTATCATCAAGCGGGCGCACCACCTCGTTGTTGAAAACAACCTGACAGCGTACTATCCAATTTTTATCCTTCCAATAATATGTATCGCTGTAATAGCGGTTGATGCGGCCGGTTTCCTGAAAATCAACATACGAGGCCAGATTCGAACAATGTTCCAAATCTCCGTAATGTTTGCGTCTGATGCTGTGAGTTGCCGGACCGTATTTATCCAACAGCTTTTCAACCACACGCTGATATTCCAGCCCCGCCATATCCGGCGACACCTTGTAATAATCACCGCTTCTTTCCAGCGGAATATACATAATTCCCTTGTTGTTTGCGTCTTTTACCGTAAAATATCTTTTTCCGCCGCACTCAACCGAAGTTTCGACATTGGTTTCCGTCTGACAATGCCCTGTTTTATACTCATCGATTTGTTTCTTGCAATCAGCCAATTTATCAACCAAATCCGAGTCCTCAACACTAAGGCTCAATACGCACTCTTTATAGTCTTTAATAACATCGGCGATGTCTTCACCTTCGCAAACTTCGACCGGTTCTTTGCTAACGGTGGAAACGCGAGATTCGCACACATATTTATATTGCAGATTTTCGGTGTCTATATCGTCGTTAATAATGGCTCTTTCATTTATGGCATCATCAACATAGGCCAAGCAGTTTTCGCCGTTTTCCATCATTTCGCTGATGGCCTTTTCACCTTTCATGATATAAACCAATTTAACTTTTTCCGGATTTTTCGCATCTTGTGCCGTAACCGGTTTCATATCAAACATCAAGGCATTTTTAACCACTTCGGAAACATCACTGCTTTTGCCGTATTGCATATTCGGATTTCGGAAATTCTTTCCTTCCAAGGCAGCAACGTATTCTTCTACCGTATACACCTCGTCAAATTCCTCGTCGTTTTCATCAAACTCCGTTTCTTCGTCGTCCGCGTCGTACTCATCGTCTTCATCGTCTTCGCTGACTTGCGCTGCTGAAGTATCCGCCGTTACTGCCGGCATAATCCTGTTTTCAAACAAAGGAGTGACTTCAGCACGTGCCGCAAATCCGCCGCACAACAAGCCGCCGATTCCCAACATCATTATCAATAATCTGAACATCATCTGCACCACCCGTTTAAGTTATTTTATATACGGCAAAGCGTTTGCCAAATCTTCTTCCGTGTTAATATCGGCCGGAGCTTCTTGAACCAGCTTAATATTATCCACCAACATCGCGCGCACTTCCATTCCGTTTTCCAAGGCGCGCAATTGTTCCAAAGCCTCGCGTTTTTCCAACACACCGGTCGGCAACGAAACCATTTTTTGCAACGACGCCGCCTTAAAAACATAAATGCCGATATGATAATACAAATCCTGATTCGGGCACTTTTCCGGATTGCGTGTATAAGGAGCCGTGGCCCGCGTAAAATACAAACATCTGGCTTCTCTTTCGCCCTCTTTCAAACCCATAATGATTTTCACCACATTCGGATTATTTTTATCTTCTTCCGAATTTATCAACATGCCGCAAGTGGCAATATCGCAACCTGTACGCTCCACCATTTCCACCAACGGCAACGTAACTTTCGGGTCCACATTGATATTATCGCCCTGAAAATCGACCACTATGTCATACTTACTGCCGTCCGGATCCAAAATTTTCAAAGCGGCGGCGATTCTATCCGTACCGCTCGGCAGATTCGGATCGGTTAAAATGGCAGTTGCGCCAAACTTTTTGCACTCGTCAACAATGGCCTGATCACCGGCGGCAATCGCAATGTCCGTATCCAGCGCATTTTTCACATTTTCATAAACGCGTTGCACCATGGTTTTGCCGTTAATCACTCGCAACGGCTTATTCGGAAGTCTGGTAGCGGCCAATCTGACCGGCATCAACGTAATTACTCTGCTCATATTTTTCCCCTTTGTTTTATGCCGCATTTTAAACTTGCGGCAATATTGATTAAAACTGTCCATATTGCGGATTTTGTTTCTGTGTTTCAAACTCCGCTCTGATTTTGGCGATAATTTCGGCCTTAACTTCCGGAGCATATTTTCCGGTAGTTCTGTTCCACACCGTGTCCGGCCATTCCGGATCGCCCTGTTTGCGGCACACAATGTGTACATGCAACTGCGGCGTCATATTGCCAATCATTGCCACATTATCCTGATCACACGAAAAAAGCTTAAACATCACACTTTCGGCTAACGCAATTTCGCGCATCAGTTGAAAACGCTCCTCCATATTCAAATTCGTCATATTTTTGGTATTTTCCTTTTTCGGCACCAAAAAAATCCACGGATAATACTTATTATCCTCAAACAACACGCGGCATAACTTCAAATCCGTAACATATTCTTTGGCCGCAAGTCCAGCCACCAATTCAAACGCCATTTGCCGTTGTTCCTCCCACGCTTTTAATCTGTATAATTTGTTTTACATCAATATTTTGTTCGGTGCAAAGACTTTTCACGGTTTTACCATGAGAAATCTCCTCGGCGGTTACGCCGGTTTCCACACACAAAATCGGTACAATTCCGGCATTTACGGCGCCTTTGATATCTGTTCGCACCGTATCGCCGATCATACACGTTTTATCCTTATTTATCTTTAAGCCGCTGTTTTGCAACAATGCAAAGGTATAATCATACATATTGGCATGCGGTTTGCCGTATTCCAAAACTTCCGCCTCGCGTTGGCGAAACATTTCCGCCAACGTACCGTTCCGCACCACAAAAACTGCCGCGGAATCCGGCGCCAAAGGATGCCCCTCTTTGGCCGTAAAGTCGGGATTCGCGTTCAAAACCGGCAAGCCCAGCTCGACCGCTCTGTCCACAATTTCTTCAAATGGCTTTTCCGTTTGCGTATCCCAAACTTTCCCACCATCGCTTTCGCCATTTTTCACCGGCCAATACAAATCTTTATATTGCGGATAACGCAAAACATCGGCTTCCCGCAAAAAAGGCACGCCGCAATACACAAAATCTGCCTCTTGCATTTGTGCAACCTGCACATATTGCGTTCCGGCAAAAGCCGCGTCGTGCGGCTGTCCGATAACAAAATATTTGCGCGGATTTCGATTCTTTTTAAACTCAATATCGCCTTTTAACAAATGATGCCGCAACAAATCGCCGGAAGAATACAAATAATTATAATCCGTACCGAGGCTAATTCCGCGCCGGCCGTAGCTTGCAATCAATTTTTCGTGCATCTGCGTTGAGTTGGAAATCACCGCCACGGTTTTGCCTTGTTTCACCAAAGAGCGCATCATCTCAACGCTACCGGCATAAAAGCCCGAACCCTCCCAAAACACGCCGTAAGCATCAAACAAAAACAACTCAAAATTATCGGCAATCTCCGCCAAACCGTTGTATATCATTTACCCCTCCGCAGCTTCCAAAATTGCAACTCGCGCTTTGTGCGGAATTTTAACGTCACGATATTGCTGATTTTGCAGCACAAAATCTTTCCAAGCCTGACGACTGGCCTTACGTTTGGCGTGTAATTCAGGCACAATCCACACTTTGCCGTATGCCGCAAAAATTTCTTTTTCGCCCAACGTTGTGCCGTTAAACGGTAAATTGCCCAACGCCGTTACCGCGCGCAAAACTCTTTCAGCCCGCGGAATATAATTTCTTCGGCACAAATTGGCCAATATTCTGAATTTCATCTCGGCGTGCCAGTGCAAAAAATCGGTATACTTAAAGCAAAAAACCCCGCCGTCAAACATTTGCACCTGCGTTTCCATAATTTCCGCCACCTGCTTTTCGATAAAATCCTCAGCGCTTTGCAACCGCTCTGCCGTAGCCGCCAAACACCGCGGTGTAATTCCGGTATGGGCGGCAAAAATCGGCAGAAACACTCTGATTTTGTTGCGTAAATATTGCGTATCGGTGTTAGATTCGTCTTCCACCCATTTAATATTGCGCCGCTTCAAATAATTGCGCAACTCATCGGGAGTGCGTCCCAGCAACGGGCGCAAAATCGTCACCCCCTGACGATTTGTAACTTCGCGCATACAGCTTAAACCTTCCAGTCCACTACCGCGTTGCAAACGCATCAAAAAGGTTTCCGCCTGATCGTCCAAATGGTGCGCCAACATCAAAACCCGCACCTCATTTGCCTTACACCATTGCAAAATCAGATTATATCGTGCCTCTCGCGCCGCTTCTTCCACCCCGCGTTCCGGCTTTTCACCCTGCCAAACCAAAATGTGATGTTCGATATTGTGCTCGGCCATAATTTTTGCCACATACTCGGCCTCAGCCGCCGCACTCGGACGCAGTTGATGATTTACCGTCAGGGCAATAATCCGATAGCCGAACACCGTCAGTTCTTCTTTAGCCATTAAAACCAGAGCTAAAGAATCGGCGCCGCCGGAAACTCCGACGGCAATGGTTTTATCTGCGATTCGATGTTTAATTAAAAACTCTTGCAACTATTTACACCCGAGCTTTTGTTTTTCGGTTTTGACTTTTTGCTTAACTTCCGGATTCGCCTTCGGAAATTCATCATCAAAACTCATAAAAATAACACACGCTTTTGTCTTATCGTTTGTTTGCGCAAAAACCGAGCCGAGCCGATAAAAACTGTCTGCCCCCTTGTTGCCGTTTTTATATTTTTCGTAACCGTCCTTAAATGCCACTTTGGCTTTGCTCAAGTTATTTTGTTTCATATAAACTTCGCCCAGCCAATATTGCGCATTACTGGCCAAAGCGTGTTGCGGAAACTGTTTCAAAATATCGCCGAAAGCCAGTTCCGCCTCATCAATAAAACCCGAGTTATAAGCCTTCATTGCATTATCATACATAACTTGCGGATTATTGGCATTGATAACTCCCGAAGCTTCTGCCACCGGCACCACCTCTTCCGCCACCGCCGGCTTAACTTCAACCTCGCCGTCAAGCGGAGCCAAATCATCGCCCATAATCTTATCACCGGCAACCGCCGCAGCCGCGCCTTGAGCCACCGGAGCACCGTATGTGGTCGGCAATTTCGGCGCCGGCGCACTCAAATTATCCGGAATCGGACGCCCTTCCAAAATTTTCAAACGAATTTCCATATCGCGGTTATATTTTTCGATTTTTTCTTCGTTGGTTTTCAGCATATGTTCCAACTCGTCCAAACGTCCGTTAATGCGGCGAATATCGTCACCGTATTCGCTGATTTTTCCCTGTACTTCGCCGTTAACGGAAGAAGCCTCGCGGTCTGTTCTGTCTTGTTCGCGATAAACCTGTCGTTGCAAAACTTTCACGTCTTCGCGCAAAGTCGACAATTCTTTTTCCCAATCTGCCGATTGCGCCGAATTGGCAAACAGCAAACAACCCAAAGCAATTCCGCAATATAGTGTAAATTTCATCATAAACCCCTTTAAAAAAATCCGATTATGTTTAGCTTATAGCTTTTTTTTACAGAAAATACAAGACCAAACGCAACATTGCAAAAAATATTCACCGCCCAAAAATACCTTGCTCAGCGCGAAATCAACAGCAACGCCGAAAACACAAAAACAAGTGCGCAAACAGCCAGCGCCGCCCACAACCAAAAGTCGCTTTCCGCCTTATTTTCAAAGATGCCGACCTTAGCTAACGCGGCTTTAAAATCGACCGTATTTTTCCGCTTTTCCGCCTTATCTTTTTTTGCGCGAACAAAAGCACATTTTTTTAAATGATACACCTTTTGAGCGTTATTTCCCGAAAAATGGTAGCCGCACAACAAACAAACCGCGGCGTCCGGCGGCAAATTGGCGCCGCACTTATCGCACACCCGGAAGAAATCTGTATTTTCATCAAGCAAATAGCAACCGCAACGCGGGCAGAACTTTCCGTTCAAACCCAAGCGCGGCTCAGTATTTTCCTGACAATAATAACAAAAATATTTCTTGATTTTGCTCAATTTATTGCTTCTCGACTTTTACTTTTACCAAACAGCTGTAATCCCCTTCATCCATGGCGTTTAACAAGGCTTCGCCGTCGGCTTCGTCTTCATATTTAACCACAACCGTTTTCATTCTGTTTTCCGGAACTCCCTGCGTTAACAACAGCGATCTCACCATTTCGGCACACAAATTCGGAATCGATTCTTCGGTTTCGGCATTTTCTTTTGTATCTTCATCGGTGTAACTTGCAATAATAACGCTTCGCGCATCTTTTTGCTTAAGCCATTGCCCGAAAGCGAAAATATTTTGCACCATCTCTCCTTGCAAACTAAGTGAAAAATCTTCGCTCAACTTCAGCGGCAACATAAGCTCCGGCTCACTGTTCTTCGGGGCTTCTTCACCGCAAGCGACCATAGCCAAGGCCGCCACGCCGACCAATAAACTTTTCAGCATTTTAAATTCGCACATTATTTTTTCTCCTTCTTATGTTTTATATCTCCTAAATCCGCCAATTGCGTTTTGGTTCGTCTGATTTTTGCTCGGTCCATAGCCTTGCTTTCGCCTGATTCGGCATTAAGTCCGAAAGAAACCGTGCTGATTCTGGCCTCGTCGATTCCCTGCGCAATCAAATAATTTTTGACCATTTCCGCTCGTCTGTCGCCCAAATGCAAGGCATAATCCCGCGTTTCTTCTTCTGATACATCTTCGCCGTTTTCGGCTCTGGCGGCAAAACCGCTCACCACAAAAGAATATTGCAAATGTTTTTTCATCCACGCCGTTTGTTCGTTTAAAACAACGATACATTCTTCCGACAAAGCGCTGGAATTTTCTTCAAAATAGCACTCGCGCGGCACTCTTTGTTGAAACTCGGTTATTATCTTACTGTTATCAGCAACCACTCCGGAGCGATAAATCATTGCCGCACCAAAAACAAAAACCAACAGGCAAAAGGCGTATATAATTCTGTTCATCTTACTCTCCTTAAGCAAACATTTGTACCATCATTAGCATATTTTTCGCTCAAAGCAAACAAAAAAGACGCAACCGAAATAAGCTGCGTCTTTAATGTATCTACTAAACTGTCGTATTATTCAGCTGAGCTAACAACTGTAACGGCACGACGGTTTTGAGCCCAAGCTGCTTCGTTGCTGCCGAATACAGCCGGTCTTTCTTTACCGTAAGAAATTGTAGAAATTCTGTGTTCTGCAACACCTTGAGAGATCAAGTAAGCTTTTACAGCGTTAGCACGGCGTTCACCCAATGCCAAGTTGTACTCACGAGTACCTCTTTCATCGCAGTAACCTTGAACGATTACGTTTACATCGTCATGGCTCTTCAACCAAGCTGCTTGAGTATCCAAAGCTGCACGAGCTTCAGCAGACAAAGCAGAGCTGTCTGTGTCGAAGAATACTGTATCTGTTGTGTTTTCAGCGAAAGCGCGAGCTAATCTGGATTCACAGTCAGCACCGCTGAACAAACCGCCGTCTGCACCAAATACAGAACAGCCTGATAAAGCTACAAGAGCTACGAATAAACTTAAAAGTTTTTTCATTTTATTTTCTCCATATGGTTTTAATATTATCGTATTGCTACGAATGTTTACTTAATTGTATAACAACTAATACAATGCTAACTTAAGTAATAATCGTAAATTTTTCAACAACAAAAATAAAAAAAATAGCAATAAAGTTAAAATCTGTGCATTATTTTTATAAATTTAAGTTATATAAAGGCTATTTTTTTACCTTGTAAGCCGCGTCCACAATGCTTTTTTGCCGTTCCAAATCAAAATCGGCCTTAATATTGAGTTGCGGAGCCACCGCTGTGATGATATTTTTGGTAATCGGCACCGCATTCCAACCGGCTTCGGTATGGCCGAAAGTTTCTTTACTGCCCTTCGGATCATCTACTACCACCAATAAGGCATACTTCGGATCAGACTGCGGAAACGCTGAGATAAAGGTTGAAATACTCTTATTATGATTATAGCCGCGACCGTTTTCGTTGAGCTTATCCGCCGTTCCGGTTTTGCCCATTACCTGATAACCTTCCACATTGGCGCGCCGTCCGGTTCCTCTGGTAACAACCGCTCGCAACAACGTACGCATCGAATCGGAAGTTTTTTGCGAAACAATACGCTTTCCTTTGTGCTTATTATTGCTCAACAGCGTCGGTTGATGATACATTCCGCCGTTAACAATCGCCGAAAACGCCGAAATAATATGCAACGGAGTCGAAGAAACGCCATAGCCGAAACTGATGGTTGCCATTGAAGCGTCACTCCAATTCTTTTCGCTCAAAAACCACGGCTTAGCCAATTCCGGAAGCTCAAATTCGGTCAAAGCCTTATCCATATTGATGCTTTGCAAAAACTTGCGCTGAAATTTTTTGCCGACTCGGATTACTTCCAAAGTTGAACCTACGTTTGACGACTCCACCAAAATATCTTCCGGAGTCAGCATTCCGTGCGAACCGTGCGGGTCCGTAACTTTAATGCCGCGCAACGTTACCGCATGCGAAGTATCGAATCTGTCGGTAGTTTTCACCTTGCCGCTTTCCAAGCTGAGCGCCGTATTGAACACCTTAAACACCGAGCCTGCTTCATAAATTCCCTTGGTGGCAAAATTAAAATGTTCCGGTGCATTCGGATTCGTATCGTTGTTCGGATTATAATCCGGAACGGTCGTCATTGCCACGATTTGACCGGTTTTAACGTCCATCAATATGGCCGACGCACTGGCGGCGCTGAATTGCTTCACACCGGCAATCAGCTCATCACGAATCTGATTTTGGATTCCCAAATCAAGCGACAGATGCAACGGCTTGGTTGATGTAGTCAATCGGTCGTTCATCGACTGTTCGATACCGGCGATTCCCACGTTATCGGTATTGGTGCCGCCCAAAACGTGTGCAAACAAATTGTGATGCGGATAAATGCGCTTTTCGCAATTTTCAAATTCCAACCCCGGAACGCCCAAATTGTTAACTTGCACCTGTTGATTAGGCGAAAGCTGGCGTTTCAAATAAACAAACGTACCCTTTTTGCTGAGTTTTTTCTCCAACTCCTCATACGGAATTTCCGGAAAAATCTCATTAAGTTTTTCGGCCACGTCTTTCGGATTCTTAATGTGTTTCGGATTCGCATACAAATTCACCACCGGCAGCGAAGTGGCGATTATTTCACCGTTACGATCCGTAATATCGGCGCGTTTAACCGGATTTTTAAAACGGAAAATATCCGATTCGTTAATCTCGGATACAGCCGTGTCAATATTAATGCCGTTGCCCAAACAAACATAGGTTACGCGCACACACAAAACCAAATATACCGCCACAAAACAGCCCAAAATAAACCATGTGCGCTGACGGCAGGTTAAAACATTATCATTTTCCGTGGTATAGCTTTTCGTTGTAATGGTGCGCCGCGAAATTCTGATCTCCTGCCCCGGAAGATAGAATTTTTCATCTTTGCGCTTAGAAAAACTGACGTTAAACCCCATTTTATTTCTTCTTAACTTCTGCTTTTACCAAAGTTGTTAAACTCTTTTTATCCGTACGCACCGCACTCGGCACATCGTTATCTTCATAATTGAAGTGTAATGCAGAATAGTTAATAATTTGTTCAGGTTTTGCACTTTCCAGCGATAATTGTTCATGAGCAAGCTTGCGCAAGCGTTCCGGCGTGTTGTATTGGCTCCATTGCGCCTTCAAAACGTGAATCTCGTCAATGTCTTTTTGAATACTGGTGTTAATTGCCGCCAAGCGACGTTCCAATCCTTGCACCTTATTCTTCAAAACCGAAGAACCGAACGCCACCACCAGTGTAACCGTAAACCATAACACAACCATTGCCGTTTTGATACTGCCGCCCATTGTCGATTATCTCCTCACCGCGAACCTTAGTTTAGCCGAGCGTGCGCGCGGATTGACCTTACACTCTTCGGCTGTTGGCACTATTACCTTTGAAACCTCACTAAACAAGCTGTCATCTTGCGCCAATTCCGGCGCATATTTTGAAATGCGGACTTTTTTGCCGCCGTTTTCCTTAAAATAATTCTTAACAATTCGATCTTCCAACGAATGAAAATCGACCACCACCAAACGACCACCGGAAATCAGCCGTAAAGCGGCCCCCTTTAAGCCGCGTTCCAACTCACCGAGCTCGTCGTTTACGGCAATTCTCAAGGCTTGAAACGTGCGCGTTGCCGGATCGATATCGCCCGGTTTGCGATGAATAACCGAATACACGATTTCCGCCAACTCCGTGGTGGTTTCAATTTTTTTGCGGCGTCTCTGTTCCACGATTCGCGCCGCTATTTGCCGCGATTTGCGCTCCTCGCCGTATTGATACAAAATGTCCGCCAATTCTTTTTCGCCGCAAAAATTAACGATATCCTTTGCACTTTCGCCTTCGCAAGACATACGCATATCCAGCTCTGCCTCTTTGGCAAAAGAAAAACCGCGCTCGGCATCATCAAGCTGCATTGACGAAACGCCCACATCAAACACCGCACCGCCGATTTTTTCGTGCACCAAATCGGCAAAATCGCCGAATCGACCGGCACGAAACTCAAAACGCTCGCCGTAACGATTCTTAAACTCGTTTGCCCGCACTTTTACATTCGGGTCTCTGTCGAGCGCAATCACCTTGCAGGAAGCCGCCTCCAAAATGGCCTCGGTATATCCGCCGTAACCGAAAGTGGCATCAACATACACCTCTCCGGCCTGTGGCTTTAAGCTTGAGAGCACCTCATTTAACATTACCGGAATGTGTTTTCTGCGCTCTGCCATTATTCCGCCTCCTTTGCTGTTTTCAAAGTCGGACGATTCTTCATCACTTCGGCGCGAATTCTCGCTTCTTCTTTTTCCCAATTCTGCGGATTCCAAATCTGGAATTTGCGACCTTTGCCCACAAATACGGCCGCATCCGTAATTTGTGCGTGTTTTAAGAGCTTTTCGCTCAGCATAATGCGGCCGGTGCTGTCAAAAGCAAAACGCCTGGCATCGCCGAAAATCAAATTGGTTAAATTGTCTTGGGTTTCCGAAAAAAAGTCGGTTGCATTTTCAATATCGGTAGCCAGTTTATCGAGCGTATCTTCCAAACACCCCTCAATACACGGTGCGCTCAGGCTACGATAGCAAACAATTTCCGTTGACAGTTCTTTAACAATTGCGCGGTAATCTGACGGCAGGGAAACGCGCCCTTTGGCGTCCACCTTGTTGAAAATCGTATCCATAAACAGGAAGATTTTGCGCATATCCGTTTCCTTTGCCGTTATCTCATATTTAAATGGTATAACATGGTAATTTATGGGATTCAATGGGAATTTTTAGCACTTTATTAACTGTTCGTCTTTTGTTCTTTAATTATTCAGAAAATGAAATAATTATCATGAATTTTCAATATGTTACGAATTTTCAAAAAATTTTAAAAAAATTAACATCTGATTTTACATATGTTGAAAAAAACGGCTTCCTCCTCTGAAAACATATCATAAAATAATGCCGTTTCAAATACCTAAAATCGCGCAATAGCAAGGGAAAATCGGCAAAATTACTGCCGATTTTATAAACAGAAATACTCCAAAACAAATTAAAACGAATCGGCTCCGATTCGCTTTAGGCAAAAATAGGCGATGCATTGACGTTTATAACTTTCCAAATCGTGCGACTTATCAAAGTCGCTTCCCAAAAATTTGAAAGTATTAAAAATGCCGGCGTAATATATAGTTTACTCCTTATATATATTGTTTTATCAACGGTTATAACATATTTTGATTTTCTTTCGGACAAGGTGCTACAAAAAGTCAAAATAAAAATTGACAATCAAAAATCATTAGTATATAAAGCATAACTAGCGCCGCGCCGACATAGCTCAGTTGGTAGAGCAACTGATTTGTAATCAGCGAACAATTTTCCAAACAATCAAAAAATATTTAATAAAATCAATATGTTATGCAATTTATTTTTTGCATAAACCACCGCTTTTTTGCCCGAGTGAGCG
>JAFXPE010000027.1 GCA_017528205.1 Alphaproteobacteria bacterium
GTTGTATAAACCCTTGTACAAACACCGCGTTTTTGTGGACAAGATTTCAAAGCCGGAACTTTGTTTCTCTTCACTTTTGGTGTTCGTGATTTACGAATTAACTGATTAATTGTAGGCATCACATTTTCCTTAAGTTATTAATTTTACACACAACTGACCGCCAAATACACCATTGTATTTGACCTCAGTTGACGCGGATAATAACATAAAATATCGCGGAGTCAATAAGTTTTTTAAAGATTTTTAAATAAGTATGCAATCCGATTTTTTTAAGCGTTTCCTCCTTTACCGGCACTTGAAATCACGCTCCGGCGGAATATCTATATTTTATGCTCTGGGTTATTAACGGATTGATTTACGGTTTTTTCACGGCAATTTATATGCTGTTCAATCAGCATTATAAAATCAACGGCTATATCCTCGGAATTTGGCGCGGTTTCGGCATTTGCATATTATTTTTGCCCTGTCTGCTGTTTTATCCGCTCCCCACAACCCCATATTATTGGCTGATGCTGATTTTGCAAGGCCTGTGCATCGGAATTTATGACTCGCATATTTTCTTTGCCTCAGCCAAATTCGGTGCCGGACCGACTTCGCGCTTTATGTCGGTTGTTGTTTTGCTGACCACCTTTGCTTGGTGGTTGATTACGCCGCAGCAATTTATCGGACTTTTAAGCCAAGGCAATTTACTGATTACACTTATATTAATATTGTGCGGTTTCAGTTTTTGTTATTGGCAAATGCTGGACAGCTATATTTCACGTGCAGCGGCAATTTATACCCTACCCGCAGTTCTCGCTTTGGCCGCCATGAGTATTATCACCAAATATTTGGCGGTTGAAGCGCATTCGCTCGGACAAGGCTTAAGCTATTATTTAACGGTTGCCACTTTTATCAGCGGCCTCTATAATTTAATACTTTATCGACGACAAGCGACAAAAATCAGGAGAATTAAAGCACCGCAACCCCTGTTTTCCAAACAAATGTTGCGACCGATTATTCTGCTGGTAGGTTTCAGCTCGATGTTGATTGTGGCCAAGACCATGGCTTTGCGCATTGCGCCCAACCCCGGATATGTTACGGCGCTGTTGTTGATTGCGCCGCTGTTTATTTATGCCTTAAACCGCAACTATAAAATTGCCGACAATATCTCGGTGAAGGCCGGCTTTGCCATGATTTTCTTTTTGGTGCTCTTGGTTTTTCTGGTTAACGGAAATTTCGGAGTTGATGAATAATTTTATTGACAATAAAATATTTTTCGTCTAGTATCAATTTAAACATCATTTATTTTTAGCTTATGGAATATTTAGGACTATTATTCTCTCTCTCCAACCTTTTGCTTTTAGGGGTTGCGGTAATGGCTGTTTTTATGGCGCTGTGTATTGCCTATAACAGCAAGTCTTGGAAAGAACGCGGAGGTCTTCTTGAATTGAAGAACAAAGCCCTCGTTGTTCTCTGCTACATCTGTTTGTTTGCTTGCCCTGTTTTGTTGCTGATTTATGTGGCAATGTATCCGCTGGATATGCCGTTCGACTTCTTCAGTTTGATACTAAGAACTCTGATGTTTCTTGGGCTAAGTATGGCTGCCGGATTGTTGTTTGTGCTAACAATAACCATCTGCCTGACCATCAAATACAACAAGACAAAGAAACAAGAACAGTAAGCCATCCGCCGGTAGTATTATTACTCCGGCGGAAAAATTTTTTTAAACGCACAATTCTTCGATTATTTTATTTAAAAGCGGAAAACCTTTGTAAGTAACGCGCAACACCTCGGCTGTTTCTTCCACCAATTGCAATTCTTGCAACTGTTTTGCCTTTTCTTTATTTATAATGTCCGATAAATCCAGTCCGCAAATTTGCTTAAAATCGCTTTTGTTAATACCCTGTGTCAAACGCATCCCCATCAGCAACAGCTCTTCCGCGCGCTCTTGCGGCGTGAGTTCTTCATCAACAAATGGATAAACCGTGGCCAACATTTTATCGCCCAAATGCAAACGTCCGTGCGCCGACTGTCCGATGCCGATGTAATCGCCGCCCTGCCAATATGTTAAATTGTGAACAGAAGCAAAACCGTCGGGTGCAAAGTTAGAAACTTCGTATTGCGGATAGCCGCGAGAATTCAAAAAATCACGCGTAAAATCATACATTTCTACGGCTTTATCATCATCCAGCGCCTGCACTCCCTTGCGCGCAAAGACCGTATTTTCTTCGATTGTCAGCTGATAAAGCGACAAATGGCGCAGGCCGTAAGCGATTATTTCTTTTAGCTCGGTTTCCCATTCGGCAAGATTTTGCCGCGGACGAGCATAAATTAAGTCGGCCGAGTGATTGGCAAAAGTTTGCACCACTTCCTGCAAACATAAACGCGCGGTTTGCAGATTATGCGTGCGCCCCAAAAAGCGCAAATCCGCCTCATTCAAAGCCTGAACGCCCAAAGACAGGCGATTGACTCCGGCGTTTTTCAAATCGGCAAACATGGTTTGAAAACGGCTGTTGGGGTTGGCTTCCAAAGAGATTTCCGCATTGTCGAGCATAGGCCACAAACCGCTGATTTCATCAATTATTTGCGCCACATAACGCGGCTCTAATAGCGAAGGTGTACCGCCGCCGAAAAACACGGATTTAATTTTTCGATTCGGCAACAATTCGTGATATTTGCGCAAAGTCTCCAGATATTCGGCCACAATTTTTCCCTGCTCGACATTATGCGCCAATTGCTTATAAAAGTCGCAATACGGACACTTGCTTTTGCAATACGGCCAATGAATATAAACGGCCAATTCTTCAGGGTTATACATGATTTTCTGCTCGCTTGAATGCGCGGTTATACCTTTGTAATAATCTTATTTTTGGGCAAAATCAATTATTTTATCCGCCGATGCTAAACAAAATACTTGAATTTATGTAAAAAGTGGTTAACATAGCACCAGAGTAATTTTAAGGAGCATAAAAAATGTCTAATGAAAACAAAATAAATTACGGGCTTGTCGCCTTGGTAGCAATCATCGGTTCCGTATTGGGTTCTTTGGTTACATATAAAGTTGTTGCCGCTAAAAAGGCCGATTTTGCCGTGGTTGATTTGCAACGCGTGGTTCTTTCTTCCAGAGAAATCGCCGCTTTGAGCAACGCTCGTCAAGACCAAATTCAAGAATTGAAGAAAATGGCCGACGAAGCAAACAGCAAAATCAAAAATATCAAAGATGAAAATGCCAAGAGAGAGATGTCGCAAAAGTTTTTGGCTGAAATCAACGCCAAAAGAGAAACTTTTGACCGTGTTCACGCTTCCGGCCTGCAAGCTGCCGACCAGACATTGAATGAGGTTATCAACGGTGTTGCCGCCGGTAAAGGTTTGGGCATTATATTGAACAAAACTTCGGTGGTTAACGGCGGTAAGGATATTACCGATGAAGTTATCGAAATAGTAAAATAAATACTGTTGACTATTTTATAAAAGCGCTGATTTTGTCAGCGCTTTTTTGTTTTGTTCCAACTTTGCCGGTTTTCTGAAGTTTCTCGCAAACCAAGAATGACGGAAAACTACGGCTCAGTATGACGGAATGAATTATTCGGCATCTTCGCCTTCGTTATACCAGCCGCGGTCTTCACAGCGCTGTTTTACTATGGTGTTGGCATTCCCCTGCACTTTTTCAATGCGATAAGCGCGCACACATTCCCAACGGCTGACCGGATATTGCTTATCCCACGCCTTTAACACCGCGGCCATCGGCTCGCCGATGCTGTAACGCGGATAAGTGGCCTGCATATAAAAATAAGTGCGGGCAATCAAGCCTTTTACCGCATCACGCGGCTCGACCTTGTTGCCGGAAATCACCATTTGCCCGCAAGAGCCAAAGGTCGGTTTTTTACGCTTTGAAAATTGCGTAAAGTTATAATTGGCGCGCAAATAATTCACCGCCCCGATTGACGGGTATAAGTTATACATATCGGTATACATATAGCGGAAATCTTCGCTTTCCTGCTCGGCGCAAGCGCGTCCCTTAAACGACTTGCCTTTGTTTGACTTGCATTTCGGGTGGCCCTTGCTCCATTCCGGAAATGTCTTACCGAAATTCTGTGCCGGCACGATATGTTCCCACTCCATACGCGCGGCCCGAACCGCCAACTCCTCCTCCGGAATGTAGTGCACATCAAAGTCGACTTTCCGCAAGTTCGGCAAAGCGAATCCTTCCGGCGGTATAATTTGTTTATGTGCGGTAAATTCGGCATCGCAATAAAGCGTACGGCGATGGTCATAATATATATCGCTCAGCATTTCTTTTTTGACTGCATAAAACGACTGACTGTGCCGATTGCCGGCAACATTAACGCTTCTTATCTTAGCGGCCGTATCGTTATTATTACTCCAAAACCAAATTGCTCGTGCGGCGTTCGGCATAATGGAAATCACAGCCAAAACAAACAAAAACTTTTTCATAAAAAAACTAACCTCACTAAATTCGCCACATCGTAAAAACAAAAAAAGCAAATTGTCAATCAATGACTGCAAGTTATCAATAAACAATTTGTTTTACAAAAAAATCAGCATCATACATAAAACACTTTATTGACTTTTATTTTATTTCCTTTTATGCTTGCTTTCAGGTATGGGAGACCATACTCAGGGCGTGACAACCCTGTACTAAAATACAGTCGCTTTGGATATGGCGACTAATAAATTATATGCCGACTTCTGTCTCGGACGGATGGTCGGCTGAATAAGGCTACGCCAAATAGGTCGCGCCGTTTTTTTGTATTTTAGTACGGTTTGTCAACATCCGCCCGCTTTCTTTAAGAAAGTGGGTTTTTCTTAACCCCAAACAGGATGTGCGGCAATGGCGAATGATAATCTGAAGCAAGCTAAAAAAGCCAAGAACGACGAATTTTACACGCAATGGGCAGATATTGAAAAAGAAATTATGGCGTATATCGAGTATAACCCCGACGTATTCCGCAATAAAACCATTCTTTTGCCGTGTGATGACCCCGAATGGAGTAATTTTACCAAATTTTTTGCCCAAAATTTTGAGGCTTTTGGCTTAAAAAAACTTATCAGTACCAGTTATGCCTTTGAGAGTAAAAACGTTAATATGCCTTATCAACCATCTTTGTTTGAAGAACAATCCCCGCACTTTAATCCGAATATAAATAAAACCCGCGGGAAAATATTTACGCTGGACCACGATACCAACCAAAACGGCGTCATTGATATCGAAGATTTGGAGTGGCAATATTTGGAAGGCGACGGCGACTTTAGAAGCGAGGAAGTCGAAAAACTTCGCGACGAAGCCGACATCATTATCACCAATCCGCCGTTTTCTCTATTCCGAGAGTTTTTAGCGTGGATAATGGAAGCAAATAAACTATTCACAATTTTAGGAAATAAAAATGCCATAAATAACAGGGAAACATTCCCATTAATAATCAAAAATAAAATTTGGTCTGGCAAAACTGAATGGGCTGGCGGCATGTGGTTTGAAACAATGAATGAAGATGACGTAGATAAGGTAATAAATGGAATTAATCTGAAAAATACGCCATCAATTTGGTTTACAAATATAGATCATGGTAGACGACATAAGCCGATATCACTAATGACAATGGCCGATAATATTAAGCATAGTAAACATAAAGAAATCAGAGAAAAAGGTTATCAGAAATATTATAATTATGATGCCATAGAAGTACCCTTTACCGATGCCATACCTTGCGACTATGATGGAGTGATGGGTGTTCCCATCAGTTTCTTAGAAAAGTACTGCCCAGAACAATTTGAAATTATAGGTTCTTCGCAAAGAGGCTGCCATGATAATTTTCCGGATACAAAAAAATACGATACTTATTGGGAGGTGCGACAGGATGGTACAAAAACAGGTTCATCCGGTAATAAAACAAATGAAAATACTAATCTTGAAAGAAATGATGGTAAAAACAACTATTTCATCAATGAGAATGGACATATTATTCAATCAACTTATTCCCGAATATTTATTAAAAAGAGGTAACCCATGAAAACAGAATTACATACAGAATGGACCGTTAAAGATATTTGCGATGGCTTTATCTATAATGAGCTGGAAGGTAAAGGCCTTTACGGAATGAACGGTAAACTCACCATTCAACCGGAGTATCAGCGCAACTACATTTATGCCGACGGCAAAAAAGATGTGGCGGTTATCAACTCAGTCTTAAAAGGTTACCCGATTGGCTTGATTTATTTTGTAAAAACCGAAAGCGGACAATACGAAGTTTTGGACGGTCAACAGCGCATTACCAGTTTGGGGCGCTTCGTAACAAGCAAATTTGCTATACTCGACAATGAAATTCCACAATATTTCCGCGGTATTTCCAAAGATAAACAAGAAAAAATTCTGAATACCAAGCTCTTAATCTATGTCTGTGAAGGTACGGAAAGCGAAATCAAAGAATGGTTTAAAACCATTAACATTGTCGGAATTCCGCTTAATCATCAAGAAATATTAAATGCCATTTATTTCGGAACCTTTGTAACCCTCGCTAAGGAAGAATTCAGTAACTCGCAAAACAGCAATATCAATAAGTGGAGCTCTTATATTTCCGGCGCTGTCAATCGTCAAGAATATTTGGAATGTGCGCTAAATTGGGTAAGCAAAGGCAATATCGAAGATTATATGTCAAAACATCGACACGATACCAATATTAACGAGCTAAAAACGTATTTTAACTCGGTTATCGATTGGGTTGACGGCATATTTATCGACGTTTATCTCGAAATGAAAAATATCTATTGGGGCAAACTGTACGAAATATACCATAAACAACCATATAACACCAAGGAAATCAGCGCCAAAACAGCCGAACTTTATGCCGATGAATTTGTGAAAAACAAAAAAGGTATATTCGAATATGTTTTGGGCGGTTGTACCGATAGCAAACTGCTGGAAATTCGCATATTTGAGGAACGCGATAAAAAAACGGTGTATGCACGCCAAACCAAAGAAGCGCAAGAAAAAGGCATTTCAAATTGTCCACTGTGCGCGTTGGGTAACGATAATAACAAAACCAAAATCTGGCAACTGAAAGAAATGGATGCCGACCACGTTACCGCTTGGAGCAAAGGCGGCGCAACCGATATTACAAACTGCCAAATGCTTTGTAAAACACACAATCGCGCCAAAGGCAACAAATAACCCCTGCCTCGAAGCCATATAATTTTATCCGGCTCAATACTTAAAACGCCTTGCGTTGCGGCAAGGCGTTTTCGTTTAATTATTCGACATTTAAGCGTCGGCTTCGTCGGTGCGCGGCTCAATAACCGCATCTTCCGCCAAATCGGCGTTTTCGGCCTCGGAGTCAATAACGTTGTCGTTTTCCTCGTCGATTTCCTCGTCGGTGCCTTCGTCGGCATCAAGTTTGGTTACCGAAACAACGTTCTCGTTTTCGGCAGTACGGAACAAAATCACGCCTTGCGTCTTACGTCCGGCAATGCGAATATCATCAACCGGCATTCTGATAAGTTTGCCGCCATCGGTTACCATCATAATGTCTTTGTCTTCCGTAATCGGGAACGAGCTGACAACTTCTTTGTTGCGCGGTGACATTTCCATATTGGCAATACCCGAGCCGCCACGTCCGGTCACGCGATATTCGTACGAAGAAGAACGCTTGCCGTAGCCGGTTACGGTTACAGACAAAATAAATTCTTCCAGTTTTTGCATTTCTTCAAACTTCTCCAAACTGAGCAAGTTCAATAAGCCGGTCTGGTCAGCCGTAATGCAGCTGGTTTCGCCGCTTTCGGCATCAATTTTCTTCATAGCTCCGGAAACCTTCAAATATTCATCACGTTCTTCAACCGATGCTTTAATATGTTTCAACATCGTCATTGAAATTACTTCATCTTTTGGTGCAAGCTTAATGCCGCGAACACCGGTCGAGTTGCGGCCGACAAACACACGAACATCGGTTACCGGGAAGCGAATGCACTTGCCCTGACGCGTTGCCAACATAATATCGTTGTTTTCATCGCACATCGCCACGTTAATCAGCTTGTCGCCCTCGTCGAGCTTCATCGCAATCTTACCGTTGGATTGAACGTTGACAAAGTCCATTAAGCTGTTGCGACGAATATTGCCCTGAGCGGTGGCAAAAGCAATCGAAACGCCCTTGCACTCTTCCTCATTTTCCGGCAACTTCATAATAGCGGTAATGTTCTCGCCGTTTTCCAGCGGCAACAGGTTGATGAACGGCTTGCCTTTAGAAGTCGGCGAACCGAGCGGCAACTTATACACCTTCATCTTATACACAATGCCGCGGCTGGAGAAGAACAACACCGGCGTATGCGTGCTGGCCACAAACAGACGGGTAACAAAATCTTCGTCTTTGGTAGTCATACCCGATTTGCCCTTGCCGCCGCGCTTTTGCGCCTTGTAGGCATTCAGCGGCACGCGTTTGATATAGCCCTCCTCGGTTACGGTTACCACCATTTCTTCACGCTGAATCAGCGATTCAATGTCCTGATTGTATTCAATATCCTGAATTTCCGTCATACGCGGGGTGGCATATTCGTCTTTAACCGCTACCAACTCATCGCGCATAATGCCGTAAAGTTTCTCGCGGCTGGAAAGAATGGAGAGAAACTCCTTGATTGCCGCGCCCAAATCCACCAATTCTTCGTGAATTTTATCGCGTTCCAAACCGGTCAAACGTTGCAATTTCAAATCCAAAATCGCGCGAGCCTGATCTTCCGACATCCGATAAATGCCGTTTTCCACCTTTCTGTCTGGCTCATCAATCAACTTAACCCAGTCTTCAATCGTTCCGGCCGGCCATTCGCGCGCCACCAATTGCTCACGAGCGTCTTGCGGCGTCGGTGCATTTTTAATCAACTCAATCACCGGATCGAGGTTTTCCACGGCAATAGCCAAGCCAACCAAAACGTGGGCGCGGTTACGAGCCTTGTTCAAACGGAACACCGTGCGGCGACGAATTACTTCCTCGCGGAATTCGATAAAGGTGGAGATAATGTCTTTAAGATTCATCATCATCGGGCGTCCGGCGTTAATGGCCAGCATATTCATACCGAAACTGGTTTGCAATTCGGTATATTTATAAAGTTGGTTCAATATCACATCAGCCTGAAAATCGCGCTTGATTTCAATTACGATGCGCACACCCTGACGGTCAGATTCATCTCTGATGTCGGAAATTCCTTCAATACGCTTGTCTTTAACCAACTCAGCAATATGCGATACCAAATTGGCCTTGTTTACTTGGTAAGGTACTTCGTGAACGATAATCGCCTCTTTATCCTTGCGGATTTCTTCAATTGAGCATTTGGCGCGCATCATAATCGAGCCGCGGCCGGTCAAATACGCCTGTTTGGCGCCGCCGTAACCCAAAATCAAGCCGCCGGTCGGAAAATCCGGCCCCGGAACAATTTGAATCAGCTCCTCAACGGAAATATCCGGATTGTCGATATAAGCACAGCAAGCGTCAATCACCTCGCCCAAGTTATGCGGCGGAATGTTGGTGGCCATACCCACGGCAATACCGCTACCGCCGTTAACCAAAAGGTTTGGAAAACGAGCCGGCAACACCGTCGGTTCTTGCAAAGATTCATCATAGTTAGGCATAAAGTCAACGGTGTCTTCATCCAAGTTGTCGGTCAAACAAGCGGAAACCTTGGCCAAACGTGCCTCGGTATAACGCATGGCCGCGGCGCCGTCACCGTCCATAGAGCCGAAGTTGCCCTGCCCGTCAACCAGCGTTACGCGCATGGAAAACGGCTGTGCCATACGCACCATGGCCTCATAAATCGAGCTATCGCCGTGCGGGTGATATTTACCCATAACATCGCCGACGATACGCGCCGATTTACGATAAGGTTTGGTGGAATCGTAGCCATTTTCATACATTCCGTAAATAATACGGCGATGCACAGGCTTCATACCGTCACGGGCATCCGGCAACGCGCGTGAAACAATCACGCTCATGGCATAATCCAAATAGCTGCGGCGCATTTCTTCCGAAATCATGGTCGGGGCAATATTATCGGTTTTAACCACACTTATTTCTTGTGTTTCTTGAATATCTTCACTCACTTTATACCTCTTAAACTTTCTTATAAATAAAACTGACTAAATATAGCAAAACCGCTCGCGGATAAAAAGCATTTTTTGACTTTTATCCACCTAAATAAGAATATTTTTTGCCGATGATCAAAACAGAAAAAGACTGTCATCCTGAACGGAACGATAGTGAAGGATCTCGTTAGTCGCTGTGCGGCAGACAATTTTCTGTCATACCCGACCTGATCGGGTATCTCATCAGTCGCTGTGCAATCGCCGCAAAGTAGTAATATAACAATGTCATCTTGAGCCCCGAACTGTGTGAGTGGGCGCCGGAGGAACAAAAACAACCTCAAAATGTTGTTTTTGAACGACTGGCGAAGACCACTTAATGAGCCGGAACGAAAGTGACGGAGAATTTAGTGGGCGAGTGACCGAAGCAAGCGCAAGCGAAGCAAGAAAGATCTCTGGATATAGTGGTGAGGGTAAAGGATATATTTTAAGGTTATTCCTGA
>JAFXPE010000028.1 GCA_017528205.1 Alphaproteobacteria bacterium
TGTTTGGATGAGGGTAATGTTTGGGATTACAACGAAAATCGTTGCCGTGAAGATTGTTTAGCCTGGAACAAAATTAACGGTTGCATTAAGTTGACAGATGACCAAATAGAACTTTTCAAAAAATGTCGTTATAAATCGGCAGGTTGTGTGGCTAAGGAAGTTTTTACAGAAATTTGCTTAAATAATAACTTGCCGCTAAATAAAAAGACTGGAGAATGTGATACGGAATTTACATTGGATAAATGTCATAAACTCGGTGAAAATTGGATTTATCCGAATACTTGTAGGTGATGACAGGCAGTAAATATCCGGAGGAAGATTGTGTGAGCTTATTCAAAGATATATCAACAGACGTTATTAAACTATTGTGCTGGATTGGGTTCTTTATTGCATTATTTTTTATTGCAACTGCAGCTTTTTATTATTGGGATTTCTATATAAATTTGGAACAAAATACAAAATTGATTCAAGAATGTATGGATGAAGGTAATAGTGAAGAAGTCTGTAAAGGCAGAGTTTATTGATTTGTGAGGATTTGTTGGATGACAGAAGAACGCCGAATATGCGTGAAGCAAATATTAGATAAAACAGTCAGCGTTACTTATAAAAGCGCACTTTGTTGTATCGTATTTGCTTTAATCTGCGGTATAGCTTTCTTTTTCTTATATCCGCATTATCAGGAATATGCATACAAAAAAGATTGCTTGCAAAACGGGCATCAAAAAAAATGGTGCGAGAAGACGTGGCAGGAATTATTAGAGTTGGATTAAATCTATCAAGCAGGCTTGTCAGAAATGGCAAGCCTTTAAAATACAACACATTAATTTAAAGGTATCCGGTTTCGTCTTTGGTATATGATTGCCATGTATATGGCACGTTTCGGAAGATTTTTGCCATTGCCGCGGAATTATATCGCAAATTCAAAGCATTATAAAGAGAGTTATTTTCCACTACCGTTTCAGGCGTTTTAGTACAAATTAGGCTGATTTACGGAATTTCAAAAGATAAAGACATCATGGTTTTGTTATTAAGGGCGACGAGATTGGCTTGATTTTTTGTTAAAAAATCTGCGCCGCTGCGTCGGCTTTATACGGCGATACTCCCGTCTCGCCAAGCCTCCTTGTCGAACACGCTTTCCTCCCGTGTTCTAATCCTATTGCACGCAATCTACAAACAAAAAAAGCCACCAAAAATGGTGGCTCTTTGTGTTTGTGGTCGTGTATATGGCACGTTTTAAAGGAAAGCCCGGGTTGCGAGCTCCCATGGTCATAAAATGCGAACTCCTAGTCCGCTTGGTGTTTTTGACGGAATACAACTATAACGTTATGTAAACGTAGTATTCTCTAGAAGTCATTATCCATTAATTCTGCATCAGAAAATATTCTCGCAAGCACAAAGCAAACCCAAAAGTCTTTTTCAACCATAGCAAGCGGGATAAATAAAGTATTCTATTCTTTATAGTTACTGACATTTAAACCTCTCATTTGTAGAAGCAGGGACCATTTTTCTACAAAAATTAAAATAAAAATTCAAATGCAGTTTATTTTTCGTATCACATCAAATATCAATTATAAAATTGCTTTCAAAATCGGTATCTTCGTATTTTTCATATCCCCGCGGATTGCAGATAACTCGGCATTTATCTATAAAATAATCACTGCGACTATGTATATGCCCATGACACCACAATACAATATTTGGGTGATTAAGAATAAATTTTTCCAGATTGCTGACAAATGCTGGAGTGGTTTTATCAGCCTTATACATTGGTGCTACACTTTGCTCACTCGGAGCATGATGTGTAACAACTACAATCTTTTTATCAGGAAATTGTTCGCATGCAGATTTGATGGCTCGTAAGGTAGTATCAAACATAGATATACAGTCCTTTGGATGCAACTTTCTGACAATATTCAAACCTTGTAGTTTACTAAAGTTCCTTTCTTTTTCCATGGATAGATTGCCATTATTTACATAATTGTAATTAAAATCATTAATTCCCGTTTGGGCTGAATTCATCGAAAACACTTGATGTGCTTCCCCGAACAATTTAAAATCTGTCCACAATATGCCTCCGACAAATACAATATCATCAACAATTTTATAGTTGTTTAATAAGTAGCTCACGGGTGCATTCAGCGGATAATAATCACTTAAAAATTTCTCTAAATATTGAATTGAATGTTTACTATCGTACCCGATATGATTTCCTTCAACAAAAACACCTTGTCGTATATTTTCATTTATCCATTTAACTGACTGCACCGTATTAGCAGATATATCTCCGCAAACTACGGTAAATGTCTCTCCGTTTGCCAAAGAGAATGGTATTTCTTTATTTATATCAAGATGTAGATCAGAAATTATATTTATTTTCATAACTTATTTTACCTTTTATTACAATATAACATAATTGCAAGCTACTACAACTTGTTCTTACCCATTAGTCAAGTATAAATGAAATATTTCTATAAAATCAAAATTACGATAAGTTCCAACACTACAAATAGCTGTGCAGGTTATTGCCAGGACAATTAAGTATTTTATATCCTTAAACAAATCTAAAAATTTAGTCATTTTATTGTTCTATATTTATATACTCTTTATTTTCTCGGTAAGTTTATAAATGCCGGCAAATTTAGTTGAATCGTATTCCGGTGCACCGGACAAAGATGTCTGCCATTGTTTTGCTTTGGTTACAGCACCTTCATAATCCGGCATTTTATTTAATTCAAAATATGGATTCCTGTCGTGTTTATAGTATGGCATAATGCTTTCTAATTTGGATTGAGCTGTGGCTTGCTTTGTAACGTTGTCGATACCGTTATGCATCAGTGGCCAAATTTCAATACACGGCTTCATAAAAGCGATATGGATATCTTTTCCGCTTTTGTTTATCAAATCAATAGCTTCTTTAACTTCGGCATCTCTACCATCATCATCAAAAGCTACCCACACTTCGGAATGATCCATCTTTAAGTCATCACATTGGTTAATCGCTTCCTGTGCTAAAATCCGAGGATTTTGATTATTCTTGATTTTATTAAGCTTAACCACCGCATTTTTATGCTGTTGACTAATAAATTTTTGCAAATAATCCAGTTCCGTTTTACCCTCGTAAAACAGCTGAATAATAAGCTTAAATTGTGGGCGCTGTCCGAAATTACTCATCATCGAAGCTCCCGATCATCGGAATTGCTCCGTATTTTCCTTGCATATAGCCCTTTTGTAAATTTTTATCAAAGCGCGGCGAGAACTGATATAATGAGTATAAATCCGTAGATCCGTCCTGGCGTTTTTCCGCAAACCATATCTCATCGGTGCGCCAAATTTCTTGCGTCATCAGGTTCAAATCGTGCAAAGTAACGATAAGCTGTCCTTTATTGTCCATATTTTCCAAATGATGTTGCAGTAAAAATCTGCTTAAGAACGGGTGCAGATGGCAATCAAGCTCGTCAATAATCAGGCAGACATCCGGATCTCTTAAAAAGAAGAATGATAATGCCAAGTCAACCAATCGCACGGTTCCGGCGGATTCTTCCGAAAGATTAAACTCAATACCGTTATGTATAGTTTTAAGCTCATATCCTTTCTGTCCGGATGGACTGATATCCAAAGCAAATATTTCTCCTAAGTCACTCTTAGACACCACTGTTCCGTATTCATTAGGTGTTCCTGACTGCGCTAGTATTCGTTTATAATACTTTTCGACATCCTCTTTGGAAAGCGGTACCCATTTAATATCCGTAATTCCTAAGTCAGCCACATGCAACAATTTTTTCAAAAATTGCTGGAAATCCTGTCGCTGAAAATAAAAAGTAAAAGCTACCGGATTAGCTAAACTTAGTGGAGTTATAAAAATTAATTTTTCAAAAAACTCTAAAGCGCTGATAATATACTTTGATCCGCTAATTCTTTTCTGATTAGGAATAATTCCGTCCTGTAATAATTTGAACAAATAAGCGCTGGTCGATTGAAATGTCCGGTTTTGATACCATTCTTCACTTTTTAAGAGCAAGTTTCCAATGGTTACTTTTTCTTTTTCTCTGGTAAAAAGCGGTTTTAACTCTCCGTATCGTTGAACAATAGCTAACTGTTCAAACGGAATTTCTGTTCCGGTAGTGCGTAAAATATATTGATAAGTAACTTTATTGTATTGAAATACAATTTCGAATTCTGTTTCTGAGGACGAGTTATCCAGTTTAAATTGGCTGAGGAGAAGATCCCGCGTTGGAACTCCGGCAACGACTGCCCGTAATGCCGAGATGGCCTTCACAAAATTTGACTTTCCGGAAGCATTTGCACCATATAATGCGGCTCCTTTTAGGGCCTTAAATTGTGTGCACCCCAAGACATGATTTTCATGCTGTTTGGAAATTTTCCCCGGAAACATCGAAAATGTCGCTTTTTCCTTAAAGGATCCGAAATTTGACACAGAGAAACTTAATAACATTTTTTGCCCCTTTTTTACCTGTTGTCTTCGAAATATATGTCATTTTTGGTAAAAAGTCAAGAGATTATGTGAAAAAATCACATAATCTTTAAGATTTTCACTCAAATTCGCGATTTTTTCAAAAATTCCTCTTTTATAAAAGTATTATTATAACTTTTTTACATACACTCGGGTTGGTTTACCCTCGCGAGTGGTCATGGTTCGCCAAAAGGTAAAGCCGTATTTTTCGTAGAGGCCGATTTCGTCGGTGGAAATATAAACTTTTTCGGTGCCGGCGGATTTCAAAACCTCGCAAATGTGGGCGATTAACTTGCCGGCATTGCGGTGGCCGCGATAAGCCGGAAACGTATATACAAACCCGATCCACGGCGACAGTTCCGGTGCATCAATTTCGTCTTGCGGCGCTAAAGTAGCGAACGAAACCAGCTTATCGCCGTCGGTCAGCATATAAACCTCGGCCGCATCTCCGCATATCTGCTTTAATTTATCGCTCTCCAACCAGTTGTGCAACAATTCCGCCGCCGACCAATCGCCTTTACCAATCTCTTCCCGCCAATGCGCCTGATTTTCCGATTGATAATACTTTATTACCTGCATTTTGCCCCGTAGTTCATAGTTGCGATATTTGCAAACTATAAACCTTTAAATATCACTTGCCAAGTACATATTTCATAGTTTTGAAATTTTATGAGGTTTTATGCTGGACATCAAAAATCAGCTGTTGTATCTTGCTTTTCATAAAGAGGTAAAAGCCATGATTGAAACAAAACGCTTAAAAATATATCCTGCTTCAAAAACGGAAATGGAAGAATTCATCGCCGCTCAGACCGATGAAGCTTTGAAGGCTGCCTATATGGAAATGCTGAACGGCAGTTTTGACCATCCAAATCAATGGGAATGGTATGCGATTTGGATGATTGAACTTAAAGACGGAACACATATCGGCGAGCTTTGTTTTAAGGGGCTTAATCAAAATGGCGTAGTGGAAATCGGCTACGGAATTGGCGAAAAATATCAGGGGCAAGGCTATGCAACCGAAGCCGCGAAAGCCGTTACGTCATGGGCTTTGAAACAACCGAATGTTACGGCAATCGAAGCTGAAACAGAACCCGAAAACATGGCTTCTCTGCGTGTTTTGGAAAAATTAGGTTTTGTTGCCACAGGAAAAAACGGGCAAGAAGGGCCGCGTTTTATTTTGCATAAACACATCACATTTCGCTTGGAAACGCCAAACGATTATCGCGAAGTGGAAAACATGGTGCGTGAATCGTTTTGGAATGTCTACCGTCCCGGCTGTTTGGAACATTTTGTGCTTCATGAATTGCGTAGTAATCCAGACTTTGTTAAAGAGCTTGATTATGTCATGGAAAAAGACGGGAAAATCATTGGGCAGAATATTTTTATGCGCGCCCAGATCAATGCTGATGACGGGCGCAACATTCCGATATTGGCGATGGGACCGATTTGTATTACACCGGAGCTTAAAAGACAGGGATACGGTAAAATGCTTTTGGATTATACTTTAGAGAAAGCCAAAGAGATGGGCTTTGGTGCCATGTGCTTTGAGGGAAACATTGATTTTTACTCCAAAAGCGGTTTTACCTACGCGAGCAATTTCGGTATCAGATATCATGATTTGCCGGAAAGTGCTGATTCTTCGTTCTTTTTATGTAAAGAGTTGATACCTGGTTATTTGGACGGCATTACCGGTGAATATACTCCGCCACAGGGTTATTTTGTTGATGAGGCTGACGCCGAAGAATTTGATAAGCAATTTCCGCCAAAAAAGAAAGAAAAACTTCCGGGACAGATTTTCGGTTAATAAAGTATCGGAAAAATCAAAAAATTTCCTCTTTTTAACTCGTCGAATGTTGTTGACACCCAAAATTTCCGCGCTAATAATAGAACAGAAATAGAACATTAAAGGGATAAAATGCGTCAGCACGTTATAGCATTGGTTGATTGCGACTGCTTTTTCGTTTCTTGTGAACGGAAGGATAACCCCGATTTGCAAGGCAAGCCGGTGTGCGTTATGACAGGCGCGAGCAGTAAGGGCATAATCGTGTCGCGCTCAAAAGAAGCCAAAGCGCTGGGCATTAAGATGGGCCAGCCGTATTTTCAGGTTAAGCCGAACTTCCCGACCGCGATTTGTCTTCCGGCGCGCCACCACCGCTATACCGAGATTTCCAAAGAAGTGATGGACACTATTCGCACTTTCAGTCCGGATGTGGAGGTAACTTCGGTAGATGAGGCGTTTATTGATTTGACCAGCCTCAACAAGGTTTATCAGTGCACTTATACCGACATCATAAAAAATATCCGTCAGACGGTTTGGGATAAGGTCGGAATTCCGGTATCTATCGGTTTGGGAACGTCCAAAACGCTGGCGAAACTCGCTTCCGACAAGGCCAAGAGTAACAACGGCATATTCGTTATTCCGCCGGATAAAATATTGGATATTGTGGGCGAAATGCCGATTGAGGACGTTAGCGGTATCGGGCGCAAAAACAGCGAGCACATGAAGTTCAGCGGAATTTTTACGATTAAGGACTTTGTGGCGAAAGAGAACGGCTGGATACGGAAGGCTTTCGGGATTAACGGATTGAACCTTAAAAGTGAGCTGACCGGAATTGCCACATCTTTGGTTAATAATGAACCCACCGCGCCGCAGAGCATACAGGTAACGCGAAGTTTTGAGGACTTCACACAGAGTTTGGAATATCTGGAACATGAACTGAACCGGCATGTTCACGAGGCTTGTCAGAAGTTACGGCGATGGAACGGATTTTGCCAAGGCGTGGAAGTGATGCTTCGCACAAAGGACTTTAAATATCTCGCTATCGAGGCAAAACTGCCAAACCCGACTAACGGCGACCAAGAAGTGCGCATGACCGCCATAAACCTCTTAAAACAACTCTATCGCCCGAATCTAATTTATCGCTCCACCGGCGTTACGCTCAAAAACCTGACTTACGGCGAAGTGCAGCAATCGCTGTTTGAGGAAGTAAAGCCCCATGACGACAAACTCTCGCATTTGGTGGACGAGCTGGAAGCCAAATTCGGCAAAGGCATCGTCAAGACTGGGGTGTGAAGGCTATTGCAAGTAATCAAACATAAAAATAAGAACAGCCGATCAGACTATCACACAAAAAAAAGCCGAGCGGTTAAACTCGGCTTGTATGCTACCTGAATTATAAATTAAAAGTGATAAATTTCTCCATCAGCAGGTATTAAAATTTTATCGGCAATATTGTGCTGCAACTTTTCGCCGAGCGTTTTGCGGGTTAATGTTGCATGCGCCACATTATCCATATGGCTGGCGATAATTTTTGCATTTGGGCACACTTCATAAACATTTGCAACATCACCATCGTCCATAATCAAACGTCCGAAAGTGTTAAAAGTCGCCGCACAAGCGTTCAGAATGATAACTTCCGGCCGATATTGTCGCAAAGCCTTTTGAACTTCATCATAAAAAATCGTATCTCCTGCCACATAAACCGACTTTTCGTTTTTATGTTGCAAAATAAATCCGCTGGCCTTTCCGCAAGGAACTTTTGTGCCATGCAAAGCCGGTGTTTTAATAAGCGTAATTTCACCGATTTGCGTATTTTCCGTCATAACTTGCACATCTGTAAAGCCTGACTTTTTCAGTACTTCGGCATCGTCCTTATTTTGCACCAAAACCGGCGTATTATGCTTCAAATCTTTGCCGACTTTTCCATCAGGATACATATCAATATGGTCCGGATGAATGTGGGTGATGATATAATAATCAACCCCGTCTAATATCTCCGCAACCGATTTCGGCAACGCACATATCGGCATAGCAAGTTCATTGTGTTCAGGGCAAATTACCTCTTTTTCCATACCAAGTTCTTTGAATGTACCGTTACTACCTTGTGGCGCAAGCCATGGGTCAACCAAAAACTTTTTACCGGCATAATCTAAAATAATCGTCGCATTGCGTATTTGTTCAAATTTCATTTTGCTATCCCTTCTTTAAAAATTTTTATAAATCGCAACATTCACCGCATGATTTATTTTCTACCTGAAAATTGCAGTGAGTAATTCCGAATTTATCTTTTAAAAGCTGTGTTGCTTCCACAATAATATCATTGTTATCACTTTCAATATGGCATTCAATCGCCACATTATGTTCACTGATACACCATAAATGCAAATGGTGCACATTTTTGATATTTTTTATGGCAAGCAAAGAATTTTTGACTTGTTCTATATCAATGTTGTCGGGAGCGGCATTCATCAAGATATTTACAATCTGCGGAAAAGACACAACCGATTGAAAAATCATATAAAAAGCAATAAGTAAGGCCACAATCCCATCAACCCGATATAAATCAAACCACATAATACAAAGGCCTGAAATAATTACACCGATTGAACCGAATGCATCTGCCAAGTTATGAATAAACACCATTTTCATATTGCTGTTGTGGTGCGCGTCATGATGCGAAATTTTTGCCGTTAAGGCATCAATAATAAGCGCCAAAACCGAAATCCAAATAATCAGCAGTCCATCAATTTGTTGCGGATTTATCAGCCGTTCAATTCCTTCTACCAACAGATAGCAACCGGATATAAAAAGCAATATCAGATTAACAAATCCACCTATAATTTCAGCTCTTTTGAAACCGTATGTGTATTTTGCCGAAGCTTTCTTGTTTCCTATCTTAAACGCAATGACGGCAATCAAAATTGAAAAAGCATCAGAGGTATTATGCAGAGCATCGCCTATCAAAGAAACACTGCCTGAAACAATACCACCGACTATTTCAGCAACAGATAAGAGCATATTGATTACAAATGAAAAAATCAGCAATCTAACAGACTTTTGTGTTACCTCATTATGATGGTGGTGATGATGAATATGCTCAGACATTATTTATTCCTTTTATTTAATCATCTGATTTATCTAAAAGCCCGATAAGCTCATCAATTTTTTTCTGTTGCTCGGCTTTTGAGGTAGAAAAAGAAGCGGCAACGCAATGTTGAATGTGTTTTTGCAAAATGTTTTTTTCAACACTTTTTAAAGCAGAACGCACCGCTTTAATTTGATTGACAATATCCAAACAATAACGTTCTTCTTCTATCATCTTTTTTATTCCATCTATCTGACCGGAAATGCGGTTCAGGCGAGGCAAGTTTTCCGAATGATTCGGTTTTGATTGTGTAGTCATTGGCTTTACCTATTTATTATCGCCGCAGTGGCAAGAATCGCAGCATTTATTTTCTTTGGTGCATTGGCAATTATCGCCGCAAGTACATTTTTCCCCGCATTGGCATTCTTTACCATCTTTTCCGCACTGACAATTTTCGCCACATTGGCAGTTTTCACATTTACAATTCGGATTGTTACATTTTCCCATTTTTATTCTCCTGTTAAAAAAATTACGTTCAAATATACATATACCCCCTATATGTATAAATGTCAAGATATTTGTTATAAAATTTTCCATATAAAAGCAAGAAAAGATAGAAAATATTCAATTTTTTTACCTATTTCACTGGACTTTCGTTGAAATCCAAGCATTGGTTGTATTGTAACGAAAGGAAAAAACATGAGAACAGTAAAAATTTATATGGTCCGGAAGCCCTCAGACATCGACGAAGTAAATGAGTTATGCCGGAAATATGCCGCACAGGCTGAGGAAGTGGTGGTAGCGGAAACGGTTGAATTACCGGCCGTTTGGTATGATGCGGTTTGCCTATTCCCGCTGGATGATTACATTTTCCTATCCGGCAAGGGTGGCTACGATGACGAAAACCACCGCCAAGTAGTCGAATTAAAATGCGCCGGCCGGCCGACACTTTATGTGGATCCGTCCGGGTCGAGTTACTGCCGATATATGGGAGTTGAGCCATGAAAATGAAGCGATACGAAGAAATTGAGCCGAGCAACCGGACAACTTTTCGGATGTTATATTATAACGTCGGGCGCACCCTCACTCAAATTGAAACGATATTAAAGCGGACATACGGAAATCCGCTACCAATAAAACCGCAAGACCGATTATTCCGCATAAGGCACAAA
>JAFXPE010000029.1 GCA_017528205.1 Alphaproteobacteria bacterium
TATCCGGATCGGTTGCCGTTTGTTAAAATCGGTCGGACGGTAAAATATCGTCTGGAAGACTTGCAGGCATATGTTTCCGATAACCGCAAAAGCTAAAACAAAGGGAGCAGTAATGCTCCCTTTGCTCGATAAATGAGGATTTACTTTAATTATGCCCGTCTATGACGTAAACAAGGTCTTCTGGTTTAAAAGGACATTTGTTATCATCGGTATAATAAAATTCGTAATCCGGTAAAACAAATGCTCCCACACTTCCGTACTCATCAATTACTTTCTGGTAAGGCACCACATCGGCAAAATTTTCATTTACGAAGCGGCCGCCAAAAGAGCAATAATCAAAATGGGCAGAAGCTTTGCAATATACTTTACCATCGTATCCAAGACGAAAGCCGCAAAGTTCAATGTACATTAAAACCTTATCTTTGAAAGATATGTCATCGTTATCAATTACCTCATTGATTTCATCTTTGTCTGATGTGGCAATGTCTTCAACGCTGTCTGCAATTTTTTCCCATTTACCGCATAAATTCTGGTCATCTCGCGTAGAATCATGAAATGTCAAAGCATTCATCAGGATTTCGACGTCAAAATAATCCTCAACTTTTGCAACAACTAAGTAATGCATATCACACCTCCCAATTACCAGCTGCAATAAGTGTAGCCGTCAAGCACCCAGACTTCGTCATCATCTTGGTATGGGCATTCGACATCACGATGTTTCGTAAAGCGACATTCAAAGTCTGGCAAAACAAATACATCAACTTTACCGAATTTTGCGACAACGTCTTTGTATTTTACTGTTTTTTTCTTGTTTTTCATGTCATATTTACCGCCTTGGATAAGGTAATCAAAGTGTCCGGAAACTTTGGCATAGATATCTTGTTCTTCAGACCAAAAACCATGATCTTTTGTGAATTGTCTTTGTCTCTGAGTAAGTTCTGTTTTCGAGTATTTTTCATTAAGGAGAGACAAATCTTTACCATAATCGGCAAACATCTCTTTCAACAACGATAAAGCCATTTTTGAATACAAGTAAGAGTTCTCCCAATAATCTTGAAATTCATCTTTGATACTTTCCCATTTACCTCTCTGAAAATCTGGACTACCAAGGATATCTGTTTGTCTCGTCAATCCCAAAACGAGTTCATCAGCATCCGGATAATCCTTGACTTTTGCTACAATTAAATAATGCATAGTCTTTTCCTTTCACAAAATTAAAGTGTTTGATATCTCGGCACAAAAACAACGCTTTGCTGAGTTACAACGTTTTCCGACGGCATGGTCGTTCTTTGTTGCATATGATGCTGTTTCTCACGGCGTCTGGCATTGCATTCCTTTTTGCGACGATAGGCCTTTTCTTTTTCTTCGGCGATGAAGTTGATGATATCCTCATCAAAATCGCCTTGTTTCACGCTTTCATAGAAATCCGACAAGAACTCGAGCTTCTGCTGATCGTTCAGATACTCCAAAGAGTAGCGCACAATGCGTTTGCCACCTAAGCGGAGTGTGAAAACCGAGTTGCTTTCGCCGTCAATAATCAGCTTGTTCATCCGGTTAGAGAGATTCCACGAGTGATTTTTGAAGTTGATGATGTTCTCATCCAAAATTTTCAAAATGCGGCGTTTGTAGCCCTCTAAAGAAAGCTGACTCTCGTCTTTGGTTGTTTCCAATTTGGTTGCGTTATATTTGTTCAAAAAATTTTTCATTTTAGTATTCCTTTCGTTAAAAAATCCAAGAGCACCATTGCTCTCTGACTTCACTTTCTCATAGGAAAAGCCTGCTTTCCAGAATATCGAAAATAAAAAATTTTTGAGTTTTACCGAGTTTTATTGAGTTTTACGAAATTGTGTTTTGTTTTACGGCAGTTTGAAACAAACCGTACGAATCGGCAAACGAATCGGAAAATCTGAAACGTTATCTTTTAATATTCCGCTCCATATCTTTTAAGCAGACTGATATACCTTGAATGATAGAGTTTTGCCAAATATAAAGCTGTCTTGCTGTCGTGACCGATAATGTTAACGTCGGCACCGTTTTTGAGCAAAAGAACGATAATCAGATATTGATTTGGTATCTTTTGTTTGCCTAACGCCTTCATTAAAAGCGAATAACCGTTGCGCTTGTCTATAACATTAATGTTAGCGCCGTGGCGGATTAGAGAAATCAAAGCGTTAGCATTTCCATATTGAACGGCATACATAACCGGAAAGACGCCGTGTGAATCAGGTACATTCACATCTAGATTCGTAATTAGAATTTCGTGTATTGCGTTAAAGTCATTACACACAATCGCTGTATTTAGTTCATCTATTTTGCGGATATTCGCAGGGGTACTTTTCTTTTTAATCATTATTTTCTCCTTAAAATGCATCATAGTTATTTATCTGCATGAAGTGCAATTTTTGCCGGAAATAAAACGAATTACACTATTGATAAATACAGATACAGGGATACTTTGCTCCAACTGCATCACTTAGCCGCTGAACAACAGCGGTTTTCTTTGTTTGCCTACCTCTTTTTCTTTTAGCGCAACTTTTTCTTTTTCTGGGGCCTATTTACATTCCGGTTCTATTTTAATTTGCAATTAAAAGAAGGGCTATTATTTCGATAAAAAAAGTATTATATAATAGCTCTTTTTTATGTTCTATTTTATACTATATTTTAGGAAGAAAAACTGCCTTAAAAGCCTGATAGAATAAAGGTTTCAGCAAATTACCCCGACATTATTTGATTCCCAGAGCGGCATTATTTAATTCCGCTACCGACATTATTTAATGCGGACTGGGAATTATTTGATTTCATTTTCGCGCTTTCCGACATTATTTAATTCCGAAATCAGAATTCCGGCATTATTTGATTCCCGGTTCATTTTTGCTCAAATCAAAATTCGCATCATTTTCAAAATAAATACCTTTGTAAAAATTAATTATGAGGTATTAAGATGTCAAAAAAAAGTGAAATTACCGTGGCAGAGCGCCAAATTTTAGATTTTATTAAATTCAGAAGCAATGAAAGACACAGATTTTTCGGGAGTAACGAATATATCGGAAACAGTATCGGACTGCAAACAACTTCGGTTAAAAATATGGTCAATAAACTTGTGCGATTGCAATATTTAACCCGAATTATGGAAGGTAAAAAGCGTTATTTGCAATATACCGGCAAGAAATATGAACCGATTGTCGGAGATTTAAGCAATTACGACAAGGCGTATTTACGCAAGGAAGTTGCCCATTATAAGACCGAATACAAGGATGCCGAGCAACAAATTGAGCTGCTGAAAATTGAAATTGAGCAGTTAAAAAATAAAATTGAACAGAAAAACAACCAAATCAAAAGCGATGACCAAGCAATGTCCGTGTTAAAGAACATTTTGGCGCAGTTGGGCATCGAGGGAGATAAGTTAATAGAACTGTCTCAAAAGGTTTGTGAAGAGATGTTCGGCAAATGTTAAGGTGCTAAAACGCCCCTTATAATGCGCAAAAACAGATTATTTGAGAGATAAATATGTGTGATACACCTTTGTATCTCAAATAATTTTTACACCCCTCCGGCAGTTACTACGACTACCGGAGATTTTTTATTGATGTCAGAAAGTGGCAAAACCTTTAATAATTTACGATTATACGCCGTATAACTAATAATTTTTGGTTGCTTTTGGTCGGTGTTGATCTATAATTTATTAAAAACAGAAGTTGCAAAAATCTAAAAATAATCAACTAGGAGATTTATTAAATGTATCCTTGGCAAAATTTTACTTTAGGATTATGTGAACATTTGGCATGGCCTTTGTTGGTGGCTGTGTGTATATTTGTTTTTAGGAAAGATATTCGGAGTATGCTTTCTCGTATGACTAAATTACCACTTGGAGCGGAGCTAACTCCCGAAACTGAAGAAAAACAGGAAGAAAATAAGACCTTATATGATGAATTGGTTGCCAAAAGAGCTAAAGCTCAAGAAAAAGCAAGGGACGAATTTGAAAGAATGTTAATCAAAGAAAATAATAAAAAACAAGGCAAAGGAGGAAAAAAATAATGAGCATACTTTCTAACGACCAACAAAAAGCCTTGCGTGAATTATTCATTATCCTTGAAAAAGGTGTTGATTTATTAGCAAATGAAAATTTGGATAAAGATCTATATGAAGCTTTTGAAAAATATGCAGATTCAACAATTAAAATGGTGAATGAAGCATATATGTCTTATAATGATTGGTCACGATATTATACGAATAAAACAAGTATTTTCCGAAGTAATTTAGGTGTGCCGACATTAAATTCTGCAGCAAGCGTTTATGCTTCTTATCTCTCACAACAAATCAATCCTTCCGTGGAGTATAGGGAAAAATTAAAAAATTTATTACAAAGACTTATTTTGCTAGCTCAGAGGGTGATATATGAATAAAAAGGATTAGAACTAGGAGATTTGAATGAATGACAGAAATTAAAGTAGATAAGCAAATACCAGATTCCGCAGGGCAAGGTATAGGAAATGGGGCTGAGTTGTTAGGCAAGGGTGTGGGTAAAGGAGCTGAGTCTTTTGGAAATGGAACTGGAAGTGGAATACAAAGCCTTGGACAAGGATTAGGATATTTAGCTGCATGTATAGGTGATAGAATTAAGTATGGGAAATCTTTTCAACAATACCCTATATCTACACAACTTCTAATGCAAAAAAACGGTTCAACTATTTTAGAAATAGCTCAATCAATACCTGAACAATTATCTAAACCAGAGATGTTGATTGATGCAGTTAAATATCAAGAAGAAAAAAATTTGCGGAATTTTATTAAGAATGTTGTAGAAGAAACTCTTAATAGAGAATCCTGTCACGAAGCATTACCTAAAGATTTTCACGATACAGACATTTCATTAGCAATAGAAAAAGCAGCAGCAGAAACAAGTGATGATGATCTATCAAAAATGTGGGCAAAAATATTTGTTGAAGAGGCTACTCAGGCTGATTCAATAAATAAAGCAAGTATTGATATACTAAAAAAGATAGATAAAGAAACAGCAATAATTTTACAAGAACAAATTTTTCCATATTGCACTGACGATGGATGGTTTTTAGGTATGGAAGATGAATTTATCCCAGCGAAAATGATTGCATCAGACTATGAGATGTTATATGATTATGGAATTCAGGCAAATCCCATGTCTAATGCCACGCAGTACAATAAAAATTTATGTGTCTTGAGTATAGGTAATTATGCAATATATGGACACTTAGGATATTCTTTTTATACAAAGGATCATCTAACTGAACCAGCCTTGAAGATAAAAAATACCTTAAAAATTTTCCCTCAGGAAAGGCATCTTTCCCAAATCGGCTCTTTGATTAATAATCCAAAATTTTGGCGTGTTGCTGAACACTACAGAATCACTAAACAACCAAACAAAAATGATTATGCCATTATTATTGATAAAGAACAAGGTAATATTTTGTATCCATTGAATTTATACTCGAACTTTAATGATTATTTCGCAAAAATTAACTCGAATATAGAAATTGATAAGGAAATATATGATGACTGACTGGGTAGCAATTTCGGCGATAGGAACGTGTTGCAGTGCATTTGCTACATTTTGTGCTTGCATTATTGCTTTGTGGCAGACACGGTATAATAATAGAAAAGAATTAAAAATATTCTTTAATGAGTATGTTTTGCTTAGTCATCCGATGATACCAAAGGAGGAGCAAATATTTGTTGGTGCTACTATTATAAATAAAGGTAATAGACCTGTTAATATTACGGAGTGGTCTTTTGAGTTAAAGAATAATAAGAAAAGTGTATTGATATTGAATTATAAAAAAACTTATCTTACTCAACTGCCTATAACAATAGAACCAGAACAAAAAGTAGAATTATATTATGAAAGACACTTTTTTGAACATAATATATCCGAACTTATTGACGATAATCTGATATTTAAGAATAAAAAAATAAAGTTTAGTATCCGAGATGCAACAGGAAAAGTTTATGTCTTCTACTCAAATAAAAAAGCAGAAAAATATATTAAGCAAAATAAAAATTAAAGAGTAATAAACATCAGTAAAAGTGAACTGCAAGGAAATATTAATTTTGTGAAAGTTTCTAATAGTTCCTTTTTATCCCAATCCGGAGCGTTTTAAGAACCGATTGAGTGTCATACGCTGCACACCGAGAATGCGTGCAATTTGTGTCTTTTTTAGCCCCTTAGTCAGCAACTCTTCAATCTTCTTGGCATTCTTGGCCAGCTTGAGCTTTTTCGCCTCGGCGCCCATCGGACGCCCTAAACGTACACCGGCGGCCCTCCGGTTATCCAAAGAAGATTTTGTGCGTTGCGAAATCAAATTGCGCTCAATCTGCGCCGACAAGCCAAATGCAAAGGCCAACACCTGTGATTGAATATCATTGCCGAGATGATAGTTTTCTTTAATTGTGATAACCTGACAGTTCTTGGATAAGCAGGTTTCTAAAATCCCCATAACCTCCAACAACGAGCGCCCAAGCCGTGATATCTCGGTAGCAATCAGGACATCATTTTCCTGTAATTCTTCTAATAATGCTCCGAGTTTGCGCTTTTTGAGCGACTTTCGGGACGAAATTGTTTCTTCCACCCAGCGGTCAATTACAAGCCCGTTTTTATAAGCGTATTCTTGAATTTCATGCCTTTGGTGCGAAGTTTGTTGTTTTTGGGTACTGCAGCGAATATAAGCGATAATCATATTTTCTCCTTTTTTGAGTATTTATCAGGAGAAATCAAAGATTTACCTTCAAAAAACTGTGCTTTTTTAACCAACGATAAAATCAACCACTTTTTTGCGCATTTTCACCGGAATTGTTTTGCTCCGATTTATGGTTATATTATTGATGTAACATAAGAAACATAAGGAGTTTCAACGGGTTTACAGACGTAAAATAATCGGACTTCATCGGTGCCAAAGCCAAATGAACACAATCGTTCATTTGTGTTCAGATGATTTCAAAATAATTTGTAGGAATTTGAAGATGGGTAAGACCTGTGCGTTTTTAGGCAATAACTACGATAAATTCTTGAATATTAACTTGGGGCATCACACGCCGCCTAACCTTAAAGCACGCATAAGAGAAGAAGTAATCAACTTAATAGAAAACGAGGATGTTGACACGTTTCTGGTCGGTGAGAAAGGCGGCTATGAAATTGATGCCTATGATGTTGTTTTGAAGGTTCAGCAGGAATATCCGCATATTCGCATTTATCTGGTAATATCGCAGATGACAGACCTGCACGAAATGGGTGTTCGGGATGGAGCCCAAGTTATTGAACGCCGTGGTTTTGATGACTTTATTTTGCCGCCAAAATGTGAACTTGGCTACAAAAGGCTGTGTCTTGTGTATAGGAACCGTTATATCATAGAGAATACAAACTTTATCATCGCATATAACAAGCGTGAA
>JAFXPE010000030.1 GCA_017528205.1 Alphaproteobacteria bacterium
CAAGGCAAAGTCTTGCCAGAGCGGCTGTTCAACCTCGAAACTCTCCGACAGCGGATGCTATAATTGTTCGGCGTGCGGTTATGCCGGCCAATCGGCTTGCTGGAGTTGTTCGCTTATGGATACATCTTGCGACGCGTCGGCAGGCTACGTTTGGAGCAATAGTTCATGCAGCTGTATAGCATCGGGTTGCACCACCGGTGACGTGAGCAAGCAATCGGTGAGTGATTGCGGCTCAGGCGGCTCTGATGGTTGGGAATATACTTACAGCGGTATGTCCGGAGGCAAAAAGTGTGGAATTTGTACGCCGAAGAATTGTACCGGCAACAGTTCAACCGATTTGAGTAAGACAAACTCCAATTACAGCTGTACGAGTTGTTATGCGGGTAATACGCAGAAATTTACCTGTACCTGTAATTTAACAGAGGCAATGTGCAATGCCAGCGGCAAGTCCTTAGATTCGTCAACCTGTAGCTGTAAAACCTGTTCAGATAGTTGTAGCAGTAACGGTTGGGTGACGAGCTGTACTGAGGGTTGTTCCGGTGATTATAAGGTAACTTGCACCAACAAAGGAAGTAAGTGCGGTAGCACCTGCTATGTCGAAAACAAGACCTATTGTTCGTCCGGTTGTTCAAACGGCTCTTGCAATCAGGCAAAGACCTGTTCTGACTATGGCTATGAGACCAGTTGTACTGCAAGTTGTTCGAACAATGTTAAAACAACCTGTACGACTCAGAATCCGGAAACGGGCTTAACTTGCTATGTAAAGAGCACGGAAAATTGTCCAAACGGTTGCGAAGGAGCAACATGTAAAGGTAAGAAGACCTGTTCCGACTATGGCTATGAGACCAGTTGTACTGCAAGTTGTTCGAACAATGTTAAGACAACTTGTACGACCAGGACGCCGGAAACAGGCTTAACCTGTTATGAAAAGAGCACGGAAAACTGTCCAAACGGTTGCGAAGGCACAACGTGTAAAGGTAAGAAGACCTGCTCTGATTATAGCTATGCTTCAAGTTGTACGGCCGGTTGTTCAAACAAGGTTAAGACGACCTGTACAACCAAGACGCCGGAAACAGGCTTAACCTGTTATGAAAAGAACACAGAAACCTGTACTTATGGTTGTGACGGTAATAACTGTGCATCGGCCAAGTGTTCGGACTTCGGTTATGATTCAAGTTGTACACCGGGCTGTTCGAATAGCGTTAAAACAACCTGTACAACCAGAACACCGGTAAGCGGTTTAACCTGCTATGAAAAGAGCACGGAAACCTGTACTTACGGATGCGAAGGAACAACGTGTAAAGGCAAGAAGACCTGCTCTGATTATAGCTATGCTTCAAGTTGTACTGCAAGTTGTTCGAACAATGTTAAGACAACTTGTACGACCAAGACGCCGGAAACAGGCTTAACCTGTTATGAGAAGAAGACGGAAACCTGTACCTACGGATGTAGCGGTAATAACTGTGCAGCGGCTAAATGTTCGGACTTTGGTTATGATTCTGCTTGCACGCCGGGATGTTCTAACAAGGTTAGGACAACCTGTACAACCAAGAATCCGGTAAGCGGTTTAACCTGCTATGAAAAGAGCACGGAAACCTGTACTTACGGATGCAGCGGCACCAGCTGTGCAGCAGCCACATGTTCGTACTATAGTCTTGATTCAAGCTGTACACCGGGTTGTTCGAACAGTATTAAGACAACCTGTACGACCAAGAATCCGGGAGGCGGCTTAACCTGTTATGAAAAGAAGACGGAAACCTGTACCTACGGATGTAGCGGTAATAACTGTGCAGCGGCTAAATGTTCCGACTTCGGTTATGATTCAAGTTGTACGCCGAGTTGTTCAAACAAAGTTAAGACAACTTGTACGACCAAGAATCCGGTAAGTGGCTTGACCTGCTATGAAAAGAAGACGGAAAACTGTACTTACGGATGTAGCGGCACCAGCTGTGCAGCGGCTAAATGTTCCGACTTCGGTTATGATTCAAGTTGTACGCCGAGTTGTTCAAACAAAGTTAGGACAACCTGTACGACCAAGAATCCGGTAAGTGGCTTAACCTGCTATGAAAAGAAGACGGAAAACTGTACTTACGGATGTAGCGGCACCAGCTGTGCAGCGGCTAAATGTTCCGACTTCAGTTATGATTCAAGTTGTACGCCGAGTTGTTCAAACAAAGTTAAGACAACCTGTACGACCAAGAATCCGGTAAGTGGCTTAACCTGCTATGAAAAGAAGACGGAAAACTGTACATACGGTTGCGACGGCAGCGAATGCAAGGCTGCTCCGAGTTGTTCGAATGGTATGGCACCTGAAGGTACTGAGTGTTGTGAAAAGTCAAATAGCAAATATTGGAGTACGGAAGCTGATTGTAAATCTAAAAATAACGTAACTGCTTGTACAAAGATTCCAAATGGACCGTACCAAGGATGCTATGTGCCTCAGGGCGGTGGAAATAGTGGCGGCGGTTGCACGGCACAGTCGTATAAGGCATATGTATTTTGCACTTTAGGACCTACTCAGTATGATCCGTGTCCAGGTGGAACAGGCGTGTTCAAATGTGAATATGTAGTACCTTCATGTGCATTCTCTAAGGTTGAAGTATGGGGTATAGACGGTTTGAATTCAGGCAATGTGGCTTTAGGAATTCAGACTGCACTTCACTCAAGCGGTGCTACAAACAAGTATACTCGGAATGTTTATAGTTGTCAGCTGGGTAATACCTGTAAATTCTACAGCTCAGGCTCTACCTTGGAGGGTACTGTATCTTTGCAAGGTAATGCTCGACCTGCCGGTGTAACACCTGGCGGTGGCGATTGGTATTGTGAGTATACTAAAAATAAATAAGGTAAAATTACAAAAGTTAACAATAAAAATGGGCGGTGGAATTATCCGCCCTTTTTTGTGTGAAAGAAACATTGTCGTTCCTCATCTGCCGTCATTCTTGGGCTTGCCGCAGGCAAGAACCGAGAATCCCTCACAGAAAAAGACTCTGTCATTCTGAACGCAGTGAAGAATCTCCTTAGTCGCCATGCGATTGGAGTAGTCAGTAATAAGGCTACTTTATTGCGCCCGAGGCCGCACGGCGAGAAAAGAGATTATTACGTCGACTGCTATGCACTCTCCTCATAATGACAGTCATTTTCTTTGAGGTGGTAAATAATAAGGCTACTTTATTGCGCCCGAGGCTGCACGGCGCCGAATGAGATTCTTCGCCGGCTTTTCAGCTTCTCGCTTTCGCAAGAATGACAGCAAAAAATATCTCAAAATTACAGCCAATTTTTCGCATTAAAACAATTGGTTATATCCATTTTGATGATTAAAATATGGAAAAGAGTCTTTTTTTTGTGGATTTTAAAAAAAAGCCGTGATATATGACTCTTGTTTAACGGTTTGTTAATCTTTTTTAATGAACGGTTAAAAGTGGTTAATACTGTTTAATTTCTCGGTATTAAGTTACAAGACGGACTGAAATTCTTAAAAGATGGGAGGAACGTTGAGAGTTAAGCAGCTTGTTGAGGTTGCACGTCATCGTGTTTAATAAGTTCGGTTTATTGTTGGTCAGTGCTTTGGTTTTTATCAGCGGCGCAATTTACGCAAACGAAGATACTGACATTTTATCGGCCAAAGAGCATGTAACCGACAGCTCTCTTTGCTTGGTAGCCGCCAAGGAAGCAAGTGCCGATTATGGAGTTAATTTAAATTTATTGCAAACGATTGCCGCCGTTGAGAGCGGTGTGTGGAATGAGTTGCATCAGGCTTATATTGCTTGGCCGTGGACGGTAAATGCCAAAGGGCGCGGACACTACTATAAAACCAAAGAAGAAGCGGTTGCAGCGGCAAAAGAATTTATAAAGCAAGGCGTCAAAAGCATCGATGTCGGCTGTATGCAAGTTAATATGAAATATCACGGCAAAGAGTTTTCTTCTATTGAAGACGCCATGGATCCGGCGCAAAACGTTAAATACAGCGCAAAGTTTTTGCGTTCGCTGTATACGCGTAACGGCAACAGTTGGGAAACAGCCGCGAAAAAATATCATTCGGGCAACGCCAAAGAGGGTGCGTTGTATGCGAATCGGCTTTCCAGACGCTTTGAAAGCTACAAAGTTGCCGGTTTGTCCGACGGCACGGAATTGTTCTGATAATGCCGAGACAGGTTACCAAATATAAAAAAGAATATGTCGTAAAAAGCTATGAAGCAGATTGTCATGGCTTTTTGCGTATTTTAACTCTGATGAATATTTTGCAAGATATAGCTTGCGAAAATGCCGATGTTTTGGGCTTTGGCTTTGTGGAATGTCATAAGCATAATTTAACTTGGGTCGGCTCAAACTATTTGATTAAGATAGAACGCTTGCCGCGAATCGATGAACATTTTGTGATTGAAACTTGGCCGGCAGTCGGCAAACTTTGGGGCGCAATTCGCGATTTTTGCCTTAAAGACAGCGACGGAAACATTATTGCCGTGGCCTCCAGCCAATGGGTGCTGATAGATTGCGAGCGTCGGCGTCCGGTGGCGCTGAGCAAGTATTTTCCGGAATATTCGTTTTTGGACGAGCGAGTTATGGAAGATGAATTCCATAAGTTGCCGACAATAGAGAATCCGGATTTGATAACGGAATTTGCCGTCAGATTCGACGATATCGACGTTAACAATCACGTTAACAATGCCGTATATCCGCTTTGGGCCAGCGAAAGTTTGAACAGCGATTTTCGCTTGACACATTTGCCGCAAGAGGTGGAAATCTGCTTTAAAAAAGAAGCGTTGTACGGCGAAAAAGTTGAGGTTCGTACCAAAGTAAACGAAGCGGAAACTTTGCACGTTATTTGTGATAAAAACAGCGGTAATGAGCTGGCCGAATGTTGCTTTAAATGGCGCGAACTTACATCAAAACCGTAGGCATCAAAGCCTTGCGCGGGCTGATATTTTGTTTGAAAACCGCGTGAAAAACCGGATAAGCGCGTTCACATTCGGTGATGGCAATGTTGAGAATTTGCTCAAGTTTGGAAATAACGTTGGTGTCTTTTTCATCAATTATTACCGAGTGCTTGAAAACCGGCATTTGCGCTTCTTCCCAATAGGAAAAATAACCAACCCACAAATCTTCGTTTAAGAGCGCCAAAAGCTCAAAAATACTCGGCAGATAAACATTTTCCGGCTCAAGGTTGATAAGGCAGGAAATATGCATACAGTGCATTTCTTCTTCCCAGGCAAAGAAAAACAGCATATTGTCCCATTTGCCGGCAATTTCAACCACAACCTCGTGATTGTTGCGGCGCTCGGTTGAATGTTGCCGTTGGGCAAAAAGATACTCGATGTCGTCGAGCGGATTAAAATTATAAACTTTCTTTGCCAGCATATTACTTCCTGTTTTGTCGGTTCAATTTCAGAATGCATATTTCGCAAAATAAAAACAATTTATTACATTAAGTTTTCCACTTTTTCCGCGGCAAAAAAATTTTTTTATTCGGTGCGGAAAATTATTTTGCGTATTTTCAAAAGCTTAAAAATAAAGATGTTTATAATATTTTTTTAGATGTGGATTATCTGTTTTTTCTTAATATACTTTTAAGCAATTAGAAGTAAAGGGGCAGAAAATGATTGGATTGTCGTATCCGGAAATATCTCCGATTATTTTTTCAATCGGTCCGGTGGCCATACGTTGGTATTCTATGGCTTATTTGGTCGGACTTTTGGTCGGCTGGTGGTTGGCCGCCGTGCGCATTAAAAAATATGATTTAGGATTGAGCCGCCAAAATTGCGAAGATGCGTTGTTCTTCGTAACGCTGGGAATTATTCTCGGCGGCAGATTGGGATACATTTTGTTTTACGGCGGTGAAAGATTTTGGCAGAATCCGTGGGAAATTCTGGCCATTTGGCACGGCGGAATGTCTTTTCACGGCGGTGTGTTCGGGGTGATTGTCGCCTTGTATTTGTTTGCCCGCAAAATAAATTATCCGTATTTGAAAATAACCGATTTGGTGGCGCCGCTGGTGCCGTTCGGGCTGTTTTTGGGGCGCTTGGCCAACTTTATCAATGACGAGCTGTGGGGCAGGGTTACCGATGTGCCGTGGGCAATTCGCTTTCCGCGCGGCGGTTATTTGCCGCGGCATCCGTCGCAACTTTATGAGGCTTTCTTGGAGGGAATCTGCCTGTTTATCATCTTAAATTTGATGTGGCGCAGCAAGTGGTGTCGTGAGCGCACCGGCCTTATTTCGGCAGTTTTTCTGTTGGGATATGCGCTGTTTCGGCTGATTGTGGAACAGTATCGTGAGCCGGATGCTCAACTGGGCTTCTTGTGGCTCGGTTTGACCATGGGACAATGGCTCTCTTTGCCGATTGTGGCGGTAGGAATTTGGCTGATTGCACGGCTGTTTATTAAAAAAGACGGGAAAATTACGCAACAGTAACAATGTTGCAATTAAAGCGATAATTCTTTTGCAAAGCGTTGTGGGTGCGCTCGGTAACTTCCGAGGCATTCAGGTCTTTGCGCGTTTTTTCCGAAACACAAACGGAAATGGTGATTTTGATGCTTTTGTGCGAGGCAAAAACAAATTCCGTTGCGGCAACTTTGCGGCGGATATTTTCGGCAAATTCCTTAACGTGGCGTGCGTCTTCGTTTTTGAAAACCATCAGCAATTCGGTTTCGTTATAACGATAAAGGCTGAGATTGTATGGTTGTTCCAAAATAAGATTGACCACCATTTGATCTAAAACGCAACATTGTGCGTCGCCAATGGCTTTAACCAGCTTGTCGCGGTTATCTATGCTGAACAGGGCAATGGTATATTTGAACGGAAATTTTGAATTGGCGTGGTTGATGTAGGCGGTTTTGCTTCCCACATTTTCGAGATAATCATAATGATAACTGCGATAGAGGTGCAAAACGGAAACGCAAAGCAAAATCAGCGTAAAAGCCAGAAAAAAAGTGGTAATTCCCGAAGGGGAATCGGAATAAATCATTCCCATAAACACCGCCATGGAGGCGTAAAATTGTCCGGTGTTCAAAATGGTGTTCTTAAAGCTGATGTTGAAAGCGAGCGGCGTCAGCAATATTATCCACAGCGCACAATTCCAAAGCGGTACGGCTTGGAGAGTTATGTCGATGTGCGGAATATAATCAAATATTTGATGAATGTGCGAAAATATCGCCGCTTGAAGCAACAATGCCAGCAAAACGTATTTACTGCGGCCGGAGTGTAATTTGCTCGGCGGCAGTAAATATAAAATAAACAAATTAAGCGGCAAAATACAGCACAAACAGCGAAATTCCGAGGTGTTGAAAAAGTTTTCGCCGTATTGTATTTTGAGCTGATTGATTATGATGTAGGCGGCCGCGCCGGTCAGCAAACTGAAAAACGGCTTGGATTGATTGGCGAGGCAGAGCAAAATCAGGGTGCCGACGGTGAATATCAAAAATAAATAGTGAAACGTTTGCGAGAGCCCGCCGACATAAGGATTTTCGGCGTAATACAATACCAAACCGGACAGCAATAAAAGCGCCGGTAAAAACGAACTTTTTATCGTGGAAAAAATGTATTTGATGTTGCCGGCCGATTTAAAAAACACTTTGCAAAGACTCCTTTTTCAAGGACTCAATGATACATTGCAAAAGGTTTAAATTTTATTTACACACTTCAAAATCGAGCTGTCACCGTAAGAATAAAAACGATAACGTTCTTTAATGGCGTGTGCATAGGCATCTTTCATTCTTTGAGTGCCGGCAATGGCGCAAATCAACATAAAAAGAGTCGATTTCGGCAAGTGGAAATTGGTGATAATCATATCGAGCATCTTAAATTTATAGCCCGGAGTGATGAAAATGCTGGTTTCGCCACAGAAAGGGTGTAAGACACCGTTGTCATCGGCGGCACTTTCCAACAGGCGTACTGAGGTGGTGCCAACGGCAATAATGCGTCGGCCTTCCTGTTTGGCTTTATTTATAATGTCGGCGGTTTGCTGGGTTATAACTCCGTATTCGGCGTGCATTTTATGATTTTCCGTATCGTCGGTTTTTACCGGCAAAAATGTTCCGGCGCCGACGTGTAAGGTTAAAAATACACGTTTTACACCCATATCGTCAATTTGCTTTAACAGGCGGTCGGTGAAGTGCAAACCGGCAGTCGGAGCGGCAACCGCACCTTCATGCTTGGCATAAACGGTTTGGTAGTTTTCTTTATCATTATACGGATTCCATAAGCCGGCGGTCGGTCTGTCGCGCTTAATATAAGGCGGTAGCGGCATCGAACCGTATTTCTCCAGTTTATGAGCCAAATCTTCCGGCGGACAGGCAAATTTAATCAAAACGCCGTCTTCCGCGTCTTTTTGCACAATTTCTGCCGCAAAATCAGATTGTTCGGCTGAGATTTCCGCGGTGTAAAAGTGCATAACGTCGCCAACGTGCAGACGCTTAGAATTTTTAATGAAGGCCCACCAGCAAATTCCGTCTTCGGGGCGATAAAGCGTAACTTCTACCAAGGCCTCGCCGCGTTTGCCGTATAAGCGGGCCGGAATTACCTTGGTGTCATTAAAAACCATAACATCGCCGGGGCGAAGAATTTGCGGCAGGTCGTAAAAGTGCCTATCGGAGATGACGTTTTCTTCCGATAAATCCAACAAACGCGAAGTGTCGCGCGGGTTTGCCGGCTCTTTTGCTATCAGCTCTTTATCCAGTTCAAAATCAAAAATATCTACTTTCATCGCGGTTCCTTTTTTGTTTGCCTTGTCTTATATTCTGTTCGAACCGATAAAGCAAGTTTTTTTTTGAAATGCCAAATCGGGTGCTTTTTAAAATTTGTCAAATGATTTTTTTGCCGATAAAATAAAGAGGATTCAACGTTTATTGAAAAAAAATGCAAAATTTTTTGTTTTTTTGACAAAAAAGTGTTGCAAAATAGTAAAAATAGGTGTATAGTCGGGGCAGAAATAATGAAGAAATATGCACTTAAAGGAGTTTTCAAATGGAAAATACAGGGAAATCTGCGCTCGTTCAACAGATTGAAGAGGCAGAGAAAGTTATTAAGTCTTATGCTTACGGACAGGACTTGGAAGAGGCAATCGCCTTTTTGAAGGACAATGATCCGAAGAATGAGGTTTTGGCAACAATAAAGGATTTTGACGGCGATATCGTAATGCTCAAGGCATTGAATGCGTTGTATCGTGCAGATAAAGCTCGCGAAGACAACGACATGGCTGAGCTGGAAAGAATCGGCGAATTCTTGACCGTTTCCGAAAATAAAGAATTGCGCGAAGAAGGTATCAGTATTTTGAGCGAAATTCCGGAAGTTACGGACGAGCAGGTTGCAACCGTCAGCGAAATGTTGGGCAGAGCGGCTGAAGGTCCGACTGCCGATCCGACGGACAATGCCAACAGCGGTATGTCTGATGAGAAGATTTTGGCCAACGCCGAAGGAATGGAATACATTATCGAAAATGAAAAATTCCAACGCGACGTTTATGTTGAAACGGTTGAAAGAGCAAAGAAGACTATAACGGTTACCGAAACAGACGGTTTGAATATTAAAGACGAAGATGACTTGTGGACCGTCAAAATGCTTTCCATTTTGAATGAAGTTTCCATGGATCGCATGGACGATGCTACCTTTGCCGGAAAAGATACCAGAGCAAAAACCGCTGATTTGAAGCAAGACGTGATTGCTCGTTTCTGGAACGATCTGTCGGCTATGGCCGGTTTATCCGCAGTTGATACGAGTGTCGATGACGAAGCAAATAGTGCCAGAGCTAAGGCGGCTTCCGAAGATTGCTTGAGCGGCAAAAAGGTTGATGTTAAAGCTGGTCAATTCTTTGCTAGCTTTAACAGCTCAAAGAAAAATGCCGAACGCAAGGTGAAGAAACTTGAAGATGCCGGCAAAACAAATTCCGCTTCTTGGTTGTCTCGCAAATGGCAGAAGTTCAATCAGGCAATGGATAAGAGATTCGGAACGAATCCGGTTGAATTCGGTCAGGAATTGTTGGGATATTTCTCTCATGCACGTGGTCTTACCAATACGGCTATGGGCGGCTTGCTGGTTGCCGGCGCTATGTGCTCGATTCCGGCAGGTTTGGCTGCGGCCGGTGCGTTTGCTTTGTATCAATCTTATGCTCCGTCTTTGTGGATGCAATATGAAAAGAAAAAGGCTAATTACGCTGCGGCGGTAGCTAAGGGTAACGATGCCGAAGCTAAAATTTGGTCCGGATGGAACGGTATTCGCAACGCTTATAAATCTATTCAGGCAAATGCAAAAGAAAAAGAAAGATTTGAGCGTCAAAGAAAACGTAACTTGAAGTACGGTTTGACCAGTGCGGCAATTATCGGTATTGCGACTCCGGTGATTATGACCGGCGGTTTGGCTGCTGTCGGCTTGGGCTTGAGTGCTGCGGCTACTTATGCCGGTGCTCGTTTCTTGTCTACCGGTACGCGTATGACCGGCGCCAACGTTAACTCTTATGAACAAATGAAGGAAGCTAAGCGTCAGTTTGAAGAAGACGGAACGGCAGAAAGCGAGAAGGCTTATAAGAAGGCTCGTACCTACTTCGGACTGGGTATTGTTTGCACCGGTTTGTGCGAATATTTGATGGCTGATCATGTTGCCGATTCGTATAACGAACAGATGGTGGGTCTTGAAAAAGAGAACTTGGCCAAAGCTGATGCTTTGCTGCAAGAACAACAAGCGGCGGCTGAACCTCAGGAACCTGTTGCGGAAACTCAAGAACCGGCTGTTGAAGAAAATCAAGAACCGGCTCCGGAAAATGAAGTTCCGGCTTATGATTGGCACACCAAGTTGCAGGAAGAGCTTACTCCTAGACAATATAATGATCTTATGAGCAAGTTTACCGGAATTTTTGAAAACCGTGCCGAAATCTTCGGTATGGAAGACAAGGCTCAGGGTTTGACTTTGGATAACGTTTGCAACAACATTGCCAAGGCTCAGGCTCACGGCCAGTTGCCTACGGATATGACGGTTGGCGAAACTTTGTATAAGTATATGAAGTTGGTTGAAAATACCGAGCGTGCCGAACCGGTTCCGGGAACTCATTATCTGCGCTCGATTTTGGATGAGAACAAGCAACCGATGTATTGGGTTGACCAAGAACAAATGCGCGCTTTGAACGATATCATTCTCTGCGGCAAAGAAGTCAGCATTTCGGCTGATGTATTGGGCAAGAGTTTGGATCGTATCAATGATGCCGGTGTATATGTCGGTGAAGGCGCAAATGTCGGTGTTACGCACAATCGCTTTGTCGGCTTCGGTCGCGGTGAGGATTGTCCGGACGGAACCAACAATGTTAACGCTTGGGAGCGCGTAAAGGGTGTTGTTAAGCGCATTGTTAATCCGAAACCGGTTATCGAACCTGAAGTTGATGATGCCGTAGTAATTGAGGATCAGGTTAAAGATGTTAATACCGGCGATAATGTTGAAATTGTCGATAAGGTAAAAGACGGTCATGCCGATGATGGTGCATCCGTAGATACTAAGTTTACCACAGTTAAGACAGATAGCAACACGGGACAATTAGAAGAAGATCGCGTTTCTATCAGCAGAAACAAGGTGACGGGACATGGTTTCGTTCCGGGTGCCAGAGTTAACAGCGGTCCAGAACTTTAATCTTTGAATAAAACAGAAAAGGCACTTCTGCAAGGAAGTGCTTTTTTTGTGCTTGTTTTTTTAAGCAAAACAGCTAAGCGATATTGTGAGTGAAGTGCTAACGTCAACAACACCCGTGGTGTTGTTCATTCTACCGAAACGGAGGGATGCTTCGCCTGTTTTTCGAGATTCTCGGTCAAGCCAAGAATGACGGAAAACGACTTTCTGCGGGATATTCGAATCGGCTTGGATAGTAAACAAGGATGGCTATTTGTGCCAGAATGATTTGGTAAATACTACTAAAATAGTGATGATTTCCAAGCGTCCCAACAACATGGTAAAGCATAATATTGATTTTACCGTGTCGGAGAAAAAGGCGTAGTTTCCGCTTGGACCGATGGCGCTTATGGCACCGACGCCGACATTGGTTATGCAAGCGGTTACGGCGGAAAGAGCGGTGCGTAAATCAAGTCCGCAGGCGCTGACCAGCAAGGTCATACCGATAAGCGAAATGATAAAGGAAAATACGTACACAAACACGGACATCGTGGCTTTTTCCGGCATATTGACCGCGCCGATTTTCATTAAAATTACGCGGTTAGGTTCAATGGCGGAAAGCAGATATTTGCGCAAAAAGGCATAAATTACCTGCCAGCGGAATATCTTAATCGAGCCGGCGGTTGAACCGGTACAGCCTCCGGTTAAGGATAAAAACAGTATGGCCGCTGCCACCCAAACTCCCCACTCTGTATAATCGCACGACGATAATCCGGTTGTGGTTACAACCGCAATAACCGTAAACAGGCTGTAACGAATAACATACCAAAGCGAATAATCGGAGCTAAAATATAAATAGCCGCCCAAACAAAGCGCGTAGGCCGCAACCATTTTCAAAAATACGCGGACTTGCTTGTTTCGGTCAGGATTGGAGCGGCGATACAGCAAAATATAAAATGTCATCGGCAAAGCGCCCATCAACATAAACAACATGGTGAAAAACTCGATAGGGACGCTGTTATAAAAGCCGATGGAATTATTTTTGGTTGAAAATCCACCGGTGCCGATGGCCGACATGGCGTGATTGACGGCATCAAAACCATTCATACCGCACAAGAACAGAGTACCGGCGGATATGGCGGTCAACACCAGATACACCACCACGATTCTCTTGGCTATATAGCTGAATTTAGGCATAAATTTATCATTCGAATCGGAGTTTTCGTGTTGGAAAATCTGCATGCCGCCGATGCCCAAAAACGGTAACAAAGCCACGGCAAAAATTACGATTCCCAAGCCGCCGATGTAATTCAATAAAGAACGCCAAAACAAAATGGAATGGGGTAGACTTTCCACATCAGACATAATGGTGGCGCCGGTGCCGGTGATGCCGGACACGGCTTCAAACACGGCATCTATGCGGGTGTCTACGCTGTGGTGAAACCAGAACGGAATGGCAGAAAACAGGCAAACGGAAATCCAGCTTACGGCGGTTATCAGGTATCCCTGCTTTAAGGTTATGTTTTCGATTTTGGTATAGTTGGATAAAAACAGGGCAAAACCGAAAAAAATAACAATCATCGCCGAGCTCAAAAACGGCGACCAGTCAACGCCTTGTCCGAACATATCCAAGCCGGCCGGAATCAGCATAATCAGGCCCAAAATTCCTAAAATGTATCCGCTAATCATCAGTACCGGTTGCCACATATTTTATTCTCCGTTTATTTCAGCGCAACATTTTGCGCTAAATCGTGGTTGACCATGGATTTATTGATGAAAATTCCGTTGGAAAAGCACAACGCGGTGGCGGTGCGGGTTGGCACGGCATAAGCGACAATTTCACAGAGAATCGGCTGATTGGCGGTTACATCGCGCAAATACGCTTCGGCCGCGGCAACGTCATATTCTTCTTCATCGCTGTATATGCCGTATAAAAACATAAATGTGTTGTTTACGGACAGGCTGTTCGGACCGATAACCTCCGCTTTGCCGTACAGAGTTTCCGGCTCGCTCAAATAAGCCAAGTTGAGATTGGGCGAAATTTTGTAATAGTCTTTTAAGGCGCCGGAATAAAAATAACTTTTATCCAAATTGAGAATACCGATGTTGTTTGCTGTATCTGCCGAGATAAGTATTTTTTTGGCGTTTTCGTTGTTGGCGGCATTGCGGATTTCTTCGGCCTTTTCACGAGCAGCCTTGGCTAAGGCCAAAAAGGCTTTTTTTGTATCGCTTTCGCCGCCTTCTTTGGCTTTCGGGGCAGATTTCGGATGGTATTTGGCCTTTTTGAACTCCGGCACATTCCATACGGCAAAGCGGTGCGTTTCCGTCGGCTGAATGTCGTCGGGCTCCGGAATGGCGTCTTTGATGGCTTCTATGCTGTCGGAAATGGTGTTTTTCGCTTGCTCTTTTACTTCTTTCAGTTCCTCGGAGGTCATCATTTCACGATACCAATGAGTGATATGAGTAAAGCCCACGCCGTAATACAGCGGAATAAGAGCCAGCAAAATGCAGACGACTATTACGCCTAAAACAATTTGCCAAAAGCGGCGAATCGGAAAAGTTATGAACATTACGGCGCGATGAATCCAAGCCAACCAGCCGTTGACGCGCATTTCTAACCATTCGCTTTTAATTTTCGGCATTTACTTTCCTCCGTATTTTTCTTGCAACTCCTGCATCTTTTCCGGCGTGATGCGCTCGAACAGAGCTTCGCCCGCTTCAAACGGTGTGCCGGCCGGAAGTGCGTTGATTTGCTCGGCAATGTTAAAGTTTTTCAACAGCGGCATATCTTCCGGTTTAAGATTAAATTTTGCTAATATTTTGGCGGCAGTTTGCGGCATCAGCGGTGCGCTCAAAATAGCATAAATGCGAACAAGATTCAGGCACAAACGCAAAATAGTTGCCGCGCGGGTTTCATCTTCTTTAATTACTTGCCACGGCTCGGTTTTGGTGATGTAGTTGTTGCCTTCAACCCAGATGGCGCGCAACTCGGCAACGGCTTTGCGGAATTCCAAAGCATTCATATATTTGAAATAGTCGTCGGTGCGAGCTTGTACGGCCGCAATCATTTCTTGATCGACATCTTGCAACTCACCGCCTTGCGGAATGGTGCTGCCCAACTTTGAAGCCGTCATTTTCATTACCCGTTGCGCAAAGTTACCCAAAACGCCGTTCAGGTCTTTATTTATGGTGCCGACAAAGCTGTCAAACGTGAACGACGAATCGGAAGCTTCCGGAGCGTTAGCCATCAACCAATAACGCCAATAATCTACCGGAAATTCTTTGACTGCGTCTTCGGCAAAAATGCCGCGGTGTTCGGATTTAGAGAATTTTCCGCCTTCAAAAGTTAAGTAACTGAAGCCTTTAAGATAGTCAACTTTGGTCCAGTTTTCACCGGTGCCGAGCAAAGTCGCCGGAAACGTAATTGAATGGTACGGCACGTTATCTTTGCCCATAAATTCAACATAGCGTACGTCTTTGGCATCGAGCCACCAATCTTTCCAATTGCGCTCGGACGGCTTTTCGTCCGACCATTGTTTGGTTATGCCGATATAACCGATAGGGGCATCAAACCACACATAAAAAACTTTATTTTCAAACCCCGGTTTATTGACCGGAAATCCCCACTTTAAATCGCGAGTAATACAACGTGGTTGCAAACCTTCTTTCACCCATTTTTTGGCGATGGAATAGGCTACATCAGGCCAAAAAGCCTCTTTGGTTTTGAGCCATTCCACCAGTTTTTCTTCAATCTTCGGCAAGTTTAAGAACAGGTGTTTGGTTTCGCGCACTTCCAAGTTGGTGCTGCCCGAAACCGTGCTGCGCGGATTGATTAAGTCTGTCGGCTCCAGAACTTTGGTGCAGTTCTCGCATTGGTCACCGCGCGCTTTTTCATAGCCGCAATGCGGGCAGGTGCCGGTAATGTAACGGTCGGCCAAAAACATATTGTCGTCTACCGAAAACACTTGTTTCATGGTTTTTTCGGCAATGAAACCGTTTTTATCGAGTTGCTCGAAAATGTGATAGGTCATTTCTTTGTTTTGTTCGCTGGAGCTGCGGCCGAAATAATCAAAAGACAAATCAAAATCGGCATAAGTTTGCGCGTGGCGAGCGTGATATTTGTCGCAATATTCCTGAACCGGCATATTTTCTTTTAAGGCGCCCACTTCGGAGGCGGTGCCGTGTTCGTCGTTGCCGCAAATGTATAAAACTTCGTTACCCATCATTCGCATATAGCGGGCGTAAACATCGGACGGAAGCAAGCATCCGACCATGTGCCCTAAGTGCGGAACACCGTTGATATATGGCAATGCTGAGGTAATTAAAATTTTAGACATTTAACGTAAACTCCTTTTAAAAATTTTTCACACTCGGAGTTTACCGACATTTAAACAAATTCGCAAGCAAAAAAAGCACTTATCGCGCGGGTATTTTATCGGTTTAAAGGCCGTTGCAAATTAAAAAACGACAGGCTTTTGAAAGTCTGCCGTTTGGATTGATGATACTCATCGCATTTTTATAAATTAATCGGTTATATCTTTTCCCAATTTAACAATTTTATTAAAGTCAACTTGTTTTCCATCTTTTTCTTTATGTTTGACGGCCTTAATGGTAGTGACCGGGTAACTAGCATCCCATTTTTTGTGTGTTTCATAAGTTATCGTATCACCTTCCTCAATAAATTTTTTATCATCTTCAATACCCTTAATATATGAGCCGTCTTCAAGCAACATTTCGTTAGATATTCCCATACTACCGGCTCCATGGTTAGCTCTGAAAACAACAGAAGTTTTCTCTCCATTTGTTTCTGCGATTTTATCCCAATCTTTATCGGTATCTCGATTTTTATCGAAATTTACTTCGTTGTTTCCGTCTTTATATTTGATTTTTTTAATGGTAGTGATCGGGTGATTTGCATTCGATTTCTTCTGTGTTTCATAAGTTATGGTATCGCCTTTCTCGAGAAATCTCTTATCTCCTTCAATACCTCTAATGTATGAGCCGTCTTCAAGTAAAATTTCATTAGATGCTCCGATACTGCCGGCTCCATGATTAGCTCTGAAAACAACAGAAGTTTTTTCTCCATTTGTTTCTGCAATTTTATCCCAGTCTTTACCGGTATCGCGATTTTTATCGAAATCCACTTGGGGATTTCCGTTTTTATATTTGATTTTTTTAATGGTATGGGTAGGATAACGTTCATCCAGTGTCTTACGCGTTTCATACGTTATGGTATCACCTTCCTCCAGAAATCGCTTATCTCCATCAATGCCCGCAATGTATGAACCATTCTCAAGTAAGATTTCGTTGGATATTCCGTTACGACCAAGTCCATGATTGGCTCTGAAAACAACAGAAGTTTTCTCTCCTTCTACATTGTCAATTCTATTTCCGTTTTTACCGGTCTCTTGATTTTTATCGAAATTCACTTGCGGGTTTCCGTTTTTATATTTAACGGACTGAATAATATTGTCAGTCTTACCCCATTTTTCTTGTGTTTCATAAGTTACCGTATCGCCTTCTTCAAGAAATCTCTTTTCGCCTTCAACACCATGAATGTATGTGCCGTCTTCAAGCAATATTTCGCTATATGTTGTTGCGCGACCGAGTCCGTGATTAGCTTTAGAAACAACGGAAGTTTTTATATTTTCTGCTTTTTCAATTTTATTCTTATTTTCATCTGTGTCTCGATTGTTTTCCGAGCAACTGACTGTTGTGCCGGCACCTCCCAATAATGTCGCTACCGCTGCTGCTTTGACGACAAGCTTAGCCGCTTTATCTCTTACCTTGGCTATTTTTTCTTCTATACTCATAACCATATCCTTTCATATTGTCATAGGCTATATCTAATAGTGGCATAATTCGTCATTTTTGTCAATCATTATCATCAAAAAAGCCTATCTGTATATTTCTTAAATTTTTATTAGCAATTATCATATCTAAATATCAAATATTCAGCGAACAAGATTTTGCGCCAAATTAATCACCGCCTCGCTTACATCATCTGCCATATTGGCAAAATGTTCATTAGGGCAGAGTTTGTCTTCATCAGCGTATAGGGAACGGTTTATTTCAAGCTGCAATGTGTAAGATTTGCGCCGCGGTTGGCAGTAGTTGAAGGTTATAAATGCGCCGGAATACGGGCAATTAAATTCAACATTGTAATTTTTGTTCCAAAACTGGCCGGCCAAAAAGTCGCTCATATCTTGCGGACAACTTTGGCTGAACAGGTTGCCGAGGCAAATATCAATGCCCGAGCGGTCGTCAATAATCGAACAAATTTTGGAGGGCATGGAATGACAGTCCAAAAGCAGGCAAAAGCCGAATTTTTTGATACACTTGGCAATGATTTTTTGCAAACGGTCGTGATATACGTCATAAACGTTGCTCAGGCGCTTTTCCACTTCGTGATAATCCAGCAAATCTTTGTAAATCGGCTCGCGTTTATAATTGATTCGGTGCACCACGCCCAGGCCGACGCGACAATGTTTGTCATACAAAATATCTTTATCTTTGGGATAGTTTTTGAACATCGCCGGATCCAATTCTAAGCGGTCACGATTTAAATCTATAAACACGCGGCTGACCAGCATTTTTATGGTCGGAATGCCGTTGTCTATGGCGTTCTGCAACAATTTATCCACCAACAAATCTTCGTTGTGACGCAAAACATCAACATCGTAATTTACCTGTTCCAAAAACTCCGGCGGAAAATAAGTGCCGCTGTGCGGAATGGATAAAATCAACGGATATTCCATTTTTTCGATATTAAAATCTTCATAAATTTTCATTTGTTTGTAGTTGATTTTGCCTTTTTCCATGGAACACCTGCCTATTTTACCGCTGTTTTGCGGCGTGCGGAATTTTTATTTGCCGCACGCTTGCGCTTGGTGGATTTTTTTTCAACCGACCAGCCGAATTTGCCGATTTTGCGGCCCAACGCATAATAAAAGCCGTGAGCATAAGCGAGCAGTCCGGCTTTTTCCAAATCAAGCGCTTGTTTGGAGTTGATAAATTTTTCATCAACATCGACCGCCACAACTTCGGCCAAAAAGACGTCGTGCGAGCCGAGCGAAGTTATTTCTTTTACCTTACATTCCAAAGAAACAGGGGCTTCTGCCACTTGGGGTGCGTCAATTTTTTCGCAAATAGCGGCAGTTAAGCCGGCAAGTTTGAATTTGTCGGTGTCGCGCCCGCTCTTGACTCCGCATAAATCTACAGCCTTTGCCAGCTCTACCGTGGGCACGTTTATCACAAATTCGCCGCTTTGGCGGATAAGCTCGTTGCTGTATCTGGAGGGACGGATGGAAACATATACCAAAGTAGGTTCGGTACAAACAATACCGGTCCACGCGGCCGTCATAACGTTTGGCTTTTCAAGCGTGCCGCACGAAATGAGCGCCGGCGGAAGCGGTGCCATCATGGTTCCCGGTTTCCAAGCAATTTTGGCCATAAGTACTCCTGTTTTATATTGTTTGTCGGTAGTATATACTCAAAAATTTAATCCGTCAAGTCTGCCCGATTCTACATAAAAAACGGCGTTTATTTAGAGCGTTGTTTAAGGTTGCGGAATAAAAAGTTTGATAAGTTTGAAAATATCGTTGTAAAAAATTGCCAACGGTTTAATCTGCCTTATATGGAGAAAGTAAATGAAACAAATAGATTTTAGCAAAATATCTTTTGAAGAGGCGCTGGCTCAGCTGGAAAATATCGTGCGTGAGTTGGAGGCCGGAAAAATTAAACTCGATGACGCGGTTGAGGCTTATGAAACGGCAACGGCGCTGAAACGCTTTTGTGAAGAAAAGCTCAAAGCGGCTCAGCTTAAAATAGAAAAAATTAATGTGGCGCCGGACGGCACGGTTTCGGCTGAATTATTGGATAAAATCGAAGAGGCATAATGTCTGATATTGTTAAAACGCTGACAACTTTTTCACAAAAGTTCAATCAGGATTTGGAAAAGTGTTTTCCGGCGGCAAACGGCGCCGAAAACCGAGTGATTGAAGCGATGAAATATTCGGTGATGAACGGCGGCAAAAGATTGCGCCCGTATTTGTTGTGTGAATGCGCATCGCTGTTCGGAGTGCCGTATGAAACGGCGTTTCCGGCCGCGGCATCTTTGGAAATGTTACATTCTTATTCGCTGATTCATGACGATTTGCCGGCTATGGATAATGACGATTTGCGGCGCGGTAAACCGACTTGCCACAAGCAATTTGATGAAGCTACGGCAATTTTGGCCGGCGATGGGTTGTTGACGTATGCTTTTGAATATTTGAGCAATGCTTTGGAAATCAGGCCGGAAATTCGTTTGGCGTTAACTCAGTTGCTCTCCGGTGCGGCCGGTGCGTTTGGCGGTATGGTCAGCGGGCAGACGCTTGATTTGTATGCGGTTTCGGCCGGTAATAAGGTAGAAGATGAAAAGATTATCGCCCGTTTGGAAGAAATGAAAACCGGACGCCTGTTGCGGTACGCTTGCGAAGCCGGTGCGGTTTTGGGAAAAGCTCCGCTTGAACAAAGACGGATTTTGGTTTCGTATTCACGCAAAATCGGGCAAGCGTTTCAGATTGCCGACGATATTTTGGATCGCGAAGGAGACCAGCAATTGGTGGGTAAAACCTTGCATAAAGACGATGCGCAAAACAAATTTACGTTCGTTGCGTATTATGGAATTGAAGCGGCGCGGCATAAAGCTAAAGAGTTGGTTGAAAGCGCAGTGGCGGAAATCGGCGCCTTTGGTTCGCAGGCGGAAAATTTACAAGCGTTGGCCCATTATATTGTTGAGCGAAAATACTGATAAAACCTATTGCAATACCTCGTAAAATATGCTATATTTTAATTGTGCGATATAATTATGGAGGGTGCTATGGCTGATAAGATTAATCCGGAAAACTTAAAGTTTTTGCTTAAATTGGATCAGGCAGCCGCGATGGCTGAGAAGAAAACCCCGAAAGATGGCGCTTTTTTGCGCGCACTTTATCGGGCAGTTCTCGGTGCGGACAAAGAGCAACTGGTATCTTTGGCGAGCGATGTGATTGATAAATCCCATGACGGTCGTTCGTTTTCAGAGCGCCGCTCTCGTGATTTGATTGTTAATCCGGCAAGCATCGGCATGGGGGCAACCTTCGGTTTGGGACACGCTTTGATGGGCGCAAACCTTTCTACAAAAGATAAGCTTTACATGGTGATGAATGAATACATTAATTTGTCGGTCGGCGGCAACGCCAAGGCCTCCAAAGATCGCGCACTGGCAAAATTCTGCCACGAATTTGCCGAAAAGTATCCGCGGCAATTCGGTGCGGAAAATGCCGGAAGTAAAATGCCGTTGAAAATGAACAGCGGTTTAAATATGGTGAATCAGAGTCGCGAAGTTGTTATGTAACTGAATTTTATAGCATATTTATTTCTCCTTTGGCGCCATTGCAATAAAATGCAATGGCGTTTTTGTGATGCAAAAAATATCTTGCTATTTATTGAAAATCAATTATTGTACAACCAATTGGATTTTAAGAAAGGCAAGATTATGATGTTATTTGGTTTTATGTTGGCTTTGGCGGCTTTGTATGTTGTTCCGGCGTATGCGAATCCGGCGTGTGCGGTTTGTACGGTTGCAGTGGCGGCCGGTTTGGAAATTGCTCGCAAGTTGGGTGTTGACGACGGGGTAATTGCTGTTTGGGCCGGTGCTTTGCTGACTTTAATCGGTTATTGGACAATTTTGTGGTTTGATAAAAAAGGATGGAATTTCAAATTTCGCAACGCCATTTTAATGCTGTTGTCTTTTTCAATGATTTTTGCCGTTTATATCAAAGATTTGGTTTATACTCCGAAACCGATTTTGATTTTTTATTTGGATCCGTTTTTATTTTGCGCCATTCTCGGCGGTTTGATTTTGGTGTATGTTTCCAAATTTTATCAGTGGATGAAGGCCAAAAACGGCGGTCACGCTCATTTCCCGTTTGAAAAAGTGGTGTTGCCGGTATTAGCACTGGTAATAGCCGGATATGTCGTTGATTATTGTCGTCTTTGCCAACCGAGCGAAGATGCTCCGGTTGTTTCTTCTTTGCCGGCCGACGGTTCGGATATATACGATTTCGGAGAATAAGCGGTAAAATCAATCGGCTTTGCCGAGAGCTTTTTCTTTATAATATTGCAAAATGTAAATACGCACCGCGGCAGAAAGATTTTCAGCGGTGCGTGTTTTATCTATAAGGGTGATTAGTTGGTTGCGGCTGAGCTTTTTTTCGGCCGCAATATTTAACAATTCTTCAAAAAACTCTTCTTCCAGACTGATGCTGGTGGAGTGTCTGCCGGCAATAAGAACGGATATTTTTATCATTATTTTTTGCGCCAGTTATCAATAGAAATAACTTCGGCATTGCCGGCTTTCAAATCCGGTGAAAGCGGTGCGGAGCTATCATCTTGTTCGGCATCTTCTTCTTTTTCAAAGCTCAAGCCGAATTTGGCATACGGGTCGGCAAAATAGGTGATGGCATCGTACGGAATGGTAATTGTTTGCGGAATGCCGCCAAAGCTTAAATCTACCGAAAAGCTGTTGTGTCTGACGGTTAAATTGTCAAATTGATTTTGCAAAACAATGGTCATTGTTTCCGGATATTGTACCTTAAGATTTTTGGAAACCACCGTTCCCGGAAAATCGGTGCGGAAAGTTATATAAAAATGATTTTCGCCCGGCAGACCTTGTTCTTCAACGATTTTCAGCGCATAATAAACAACGTTGCGCAAAGATTTTTCAACCAGTTCGTCATAATTAAATTCCGTTATAAACTTTACCATTTTTTCCGCCTTATTTTAATTAAATGAGCCGTTCTGTTGCTAGGTGGCTCAACCCCCACTTTAGGCTAACCAAAGCTTAAAGAATTGAAATTTGTTGCGTTTGCCGCATTACGCAGCGATGGCAACAGGTGCAAAATTATCATTTGCGTTTATTTATTTTGAACCGATAACGGTGGTATCTCACCGAACACAGCACATATCTTTACTATACACCGTCAATCCTGTTTCACCCCCATAAATGGTGGAGGTGCCGAGTACTGCCCTCGGGTCCGACGTATCTATTTCATACCGCCTCTGGTGTTACAGTCGGTTTCCCGACATTCTTCAATATAGTGATTCTTTTAAAAATATCAAGTACGAATTTCGGCCGCAAACAGCATTCCGCAAACATCTTGTCCGTTTTCTTGGCGCAACACCAATTCATAGGCTTTGATGTCGGTGTAGCCGAGGTTTTGCAAAAGCTGAGTTAAATATTGCGGGTTGTGTTTATAGCGGCCGTTAGGCTGAATAACATATTTTTCCGTCTTTGTGTCAGTTTCTACGGAAAAAATCAGGCAAGTAGGGGCAATGGCGGCAAAAATCTGCCGCAAATCTCCGAAATAGCAGAACACATCGGCGGCGATAACGCAAGCAAATTCGGGATGTTCGGCGTGTAAATATTCCGTGATGTCAGCGTTTTGCAATTCGGCATAGATATTTTTTTGCTTGGCGATTTCCAGCATTTTTGCCGATATATCTACGCCGATAAATTCATTATTCGGTGTCTTAAGCTTTTCTGCCACCAAGCCGGTGCCGCAACCCAAATCCAAAATTTTGCCTTTCAGCGGCGCATACAATTCGGCTATTTTATCAACGACAGAATATTGAATATTTTTGAGCGTCTGTTCATAAGTGGCTGCAAAATTATCAAACAGTAACGCATTGTATTCTTTTTCGTTTGCGGCAGTTTGGCGGTTGAGCGCCGACCATAAGTGTTGCACAATAAGGTTTTCGGGCATTTTTTGATACCAGTTTTCGCAGATTTTGCGAGCCTTCTCCGGTGCTTTTTCATTAAACAGCACCAAAGTTTCGGCAATATTTAAGCTCCAATCGGTATGCTCCGGCGCCAGATAAAAGGCGTGAAACATCAAATCAAGCGCCTGTTCGTATTCTTCCAGATTTTTTAAAATCAATGCCAGATTATAACTAACTTCCGGCGTTTGCGGAGCCAAAATCACTGCTTGCCGATATTCTTCCAAACCTTCCACCGTGCGCTTGTTGCGGCAGAGCATTTCGGCGTAATTGGTGTGTAGGCGCAAGTTGTCCGGTGCAATTTCCAGGCCGCGTTTATACAGCTTTTCCGCCTCGCCGAAATTATGCGAATCGGCCTCCATATCGGCTAAGTTCATCAGCGCAGTCAGATTGTGCGGATTAAGATTGAGCGCTTGATAAAACATTTTTTGCGCCTTTTCGGTTTGTTGCATTGCCAGCATAGTTTCGCCCAACATCGCCTTTATTTCGTCATCTTGCGCCAAAGCATCGGCCTGTTGCAAATATGCGGCCGCGGCGGCAAAATCATGTGCGTCAAAAGCGCGGCGGCCGAGATAATAAAGCGCTTGCGGATTGTTTGCCGAGAGCTTTTCGAGTGCGGCGGTATCGTCGCTGACTTCTGCCAAATTGGTGGCGGCTTCGGTGTATTGCGCATCAATTTTCAAGGCGGCGGAAAATTGTTTGCGGGCGTCGTCAATACGGTTTTGCGCCCACGATAAATTGCCCAAACCGAGCCACGCTTCTTTGCAATCCGGTTTGAGCGTAAGCACTTTCTGATAGGCCTCGGCAGCCTCCAAAAATTTGCCCAGAGCACCGAGCGAAATCGCTAAGTTGAAGTAAATCGGAAAATGGCGCGGAGCATTTTCAAGCGCTTTGTAAAAATATTCGGCGGCTTGCTGGTGAATGCCGCGCGCTTGGGCAATCAGGCCGAGCAAGTTCAGCACATCGGCATTATCCGGCGCGGTTTCCAAAATTTGGCGATAAAGCTGTTCGGCCTCGTTTAAGGCTCCGTTTTGGTGCAGTTCTACCGCTTTTTGAAACATTAACTGATACGACATTTTAACCTCTTGCAACATATTTTAGGTGCTTTGACGGCAAAATCCAGATTTATTTGCATTTTTTACTTGAAAAATGTGCAAAAATGATGTACGTTGCTCTCACTTCCGAGAAGGCAGATCGGGCGAAAGGCTTTAGTTTGCTTGATCTCGTTGCAAATTCAGGTTTGTAACTATCGGGACAATAAACTTAATAACAAAAAAGGATAAATTTAATGAAAAGTATTGTTTCTGCAAAGAAAAAACTCAGCCGTAGTTACGGCGACAACCTCTGGGGTGATAATAACAGCCCGTTTAACAAAAGATCTTACCGTCCGGGACAACATGGTCAAAGAAAGTCCAAAGTTACCGACTATGGTCAACAATTGATTGCTAAGCAAAAACTGAAAGTTTATTACGGCAACATTTCTGAAAAGCAATTCGGAAAATATTATGCCGAAGCTATTCGTCGTTCGGGCGATGCCGCTGAAAACTTAATCGGTTTGTTGGAATCTCGTTTGGATAACTTGGTATACAAAGCTAAGTTTGTTCCGACCGTGTTTGCCGCTCGTCAGTTTGTTAACCACGGTCATGTTACCGTTAACGGCAAAAAGGTAAATATTCCGTCTTATATGGTTAAGGCCGGTGATGTGATTGAAGTTCGTGAAAAGTCCAGAAATATGGCTATGGTCGTAAATGCTCTGGAATCACAAACTCGTGAATGGCCGACATATTTGGAAGTAGATTCTAAGAAAATGAGTGCTAAATACACATTCGTTCCGAAGTTTGACGATGTACCGTATGCTTCGGTTATGGAACCGAATTTGGTTATCGAATACTACTCCAGATAGTCAAAACTCATATAATGGGACACTATCAAAGGTTTTTTCTCTTATGTACCTCTTTGTACACCGCGAGAAAAAACCTTTTTCTATTGTCCTCATTCTATGAGTTTTGGTTTGCGCGTTCTACGAAATCATTGCTGATTGGTTTTACACCGCGGGAAAAAACCTTTTTCTATTAGCCTAATTCTATGAGTTTTTTTGTTGGGTGGTGTTGTACACCGAGCAGAAAAGCCTTCGGCGTATATAACACGTTCTACGAAATCATTTTCTTTAACTCCTTATTTTATAAAAAAATTGACTAATTAATGAATCAATGTTAGCTTTTTGATAAATTTAATAAACCGAAAGGGAGAGGGAAATGAGTATGGAATTTGCGGAAAATAAAGCCAGCAACAACATTATTGATGCTTATATCAGGGCCTATAAAAACTTTTTCAATTTTAAAGGGCGGACCTCTCGTTATGACTATTGGGGATTTCATCTTATCAATTTTTTTGTGGTTATTCTCTTATATATCTTAAGCGCGTATTTGGCTCCAAATTCGGAATCGTCGGCGAAAAATGTGCTGATTTTCCTCAATATATACCAATTTGTGATTTTAATTCCTTCTTTTTCGGCGTGGGTGCGTCGTTTTCATGATACCAATAAGAGTGCGTTAAAGTGGGTTTTGTTGCCGTTGGTTGTATGCTTTGCCTTTTTTGTATTTGCAGGTTCATCTTTAGATAAAACACTTTTCATAATTATCGGGGCTTTGTTGTTTACCGTTATGGCGATTACCTGGTTTGTAATTACATGTTGTCGGGGTTCTGCCGCAGATAACAAATACGGTCCGGCCATTATGGAAGATTCCTCTCAGCGCTGGAAAGGTTTGTCCATTCCGATTCTGATGGTTACATTACCGTTTTTGTTGGCGTTTTCGTTGGGAATTGTCGGCGGTTATTGGCGGGCAACGAATAGATATCAGGCTGAAAAAATTGTGCCGGTGATTTACAGTTTGCTTTCCGAAGCAAAAGGCGAAAACGGTGCACAGCCGATTGTGGAAGACGACTTTTCGTGGCATGATAAGGCGCAACTGACCGGTATGTTTTTTACCGACCCGTTTGGTGTGAAAATTGAAATCAAGCTGTCTAAAGGGGAGTATGTTATTACTCGTTCCGATGTTTCTTTTTCGTTGTGTATGGCGTTAAGTGAATACAATTGGACCGAAAATCCCGACTTTGTAAAAATGAGGATTAACGGCGGAAAGGATTGTTTGAGTTGCAAAGACGCCCAAACATGCAAAATTGAGTGGATTTATAAATAGTTTTTAATCGACGCCTAAAACTTCGCGGCGGCCGACGTGGTCTTGTTTGCTGACAATGCCTTCTTGTTCCATGCGTTCAATCAAATTGGCTGCACGGTTGTATCCGATGCGCAGTTTGCGCTGAACATAGCTGGTGGAGGCCTTTTTGTCGGTGCGTACAATGTCAACTGCTTGACGGTATAAATCTTCTTCATCGCCACCGCCGAATTCTCCTTTGTCAAATACCGGTCCGGAATCTTTTCCGGTATTTAACTCGCCGGCCGTAACCTCAGATACATATTTCGGTTCGCCTTGCGATTTGATAAATTCTACCACGCGTTCAACTTCCTCATCGGCAACAAAACAGCCGTGTACGCGTACCGGACGCGTGCCGGACGACATAAATAACATATCTCCCATACCGAGAAGTTGTTCTGCGCCTTTTTCACCCAAGATGGTGCCACTGTCGATTTTGGTGGTAACGTGGAAGCTGATACGGCTCGGGAAGTTGGATTTGATAACACCGGTAATAACGTCAACAGACGGACGTTGTGTGGACATAATCAAGTGAATACCGGCTGCACGCGCCATTTGCGCTAAACGCTGGATGGCGGCCTCGACTTCTTTGCCGGCAACCAGCATCAAGTCGGCCATTTCATCAACTACAATTACGATATAAGGCATTGGCGAGGTATCAATATATTGTTCTTCATAAATCGGTTGGCCGGTTTCCTTATCAAAACCGGTTTGAATGGTTTTCTTTAATCCCTTGCCGGTTTTTTGCATTTCTTCAATTTTCTTATTATAGCCGGCAATATTACGAACATTCAAAAGCGCCATCGAACGATAGCGGTTTTCCATTTCTTGTACCGCCCACTTGAGGCCGACAACCGCTTTAGCCGGATCGGTAATCACCGGAGTCAGCAAATGCGGAATACCGTTATACATTGAAAATTCCAGTTGTTTCGGGTCTATCATGATAAAGCGGCATTGTTCCGGCGTCATGCGATACAACAACGACAAAATCATGGTGTTGACGCCTACCGATTTACCGGAACCGGTGGTGCCGGCAACCAGTAAGTGCGGCATTTTGGATAAATCGGCGTAAACATGCTGACCGCCGATATCTTTACCGAGAGCAACGTTCAAAATATTTTTGCTGGTTTTAAATTCGTTATCTTCAAACAACTCGCGAATCCATACGGTTTGCCGCTTGTCATTCGGAATTTCGATGCCGATGGTGCTGTGACCGGCGACAACCGCCATACGCACGGAGGCAACCGCCATAGAACGGGCAATGTCGTCGGATAAGCCAATAACTCGTGCCGTGCGGGTACCGCGTTCCGGCTCCAGTTCATACAGCGTGACAACCGGTCCCGGACGCACGGCCACAATTTGGCCTTTGATGTTAAAGTCGTGTAAAACCTGCTCCAAATCGGCGGCGCGTTTTTTAAGCGCATCTTCGTCAACTACTATCGCCCCGCTGTCTTTAGGTACGGAAAGCAAGTTGATATCCGGCAAGTGATATTCCTTATCTTGCGGAGTTTCCGTTGGAGTTGTGTCAACGTGAGGTACAACAACTTTTGCCGGTTTGGCCGGAGTTTGCGGTTCCGGTTGCGGAGATTTTTCGGCAATGCTGCGTTGTTCGGCCAAAGGCTGAGCTTTGGCGGCGGCCGGAGCACTGGTCGGAATATTAAGTAACTCTTCCTGAACGGCGGTTTTTTGTTCTTCCGCAACGGCGCGGTTTTTAGCCTGAAACTGCATACCCTCGGTGCGATAAATATCTTCCGGCGAAATTTTGGTTGCCGGTTTTTTCTGCATAACCTGTGGTTCGGCCAAAAAATCAAAAGTTGGGTTAATGGTTTGTTTCTTTGCCGGCTCGGCAGGCTTTTCCGTAACTTGAGCCGTTGGCGCGGCGGCCGGAGCTTGCACTTCAGGCATAACAATTGCCGGACCTTTGGCAGCCGGAGCCGCGGTACGAACATTCGCTAAATTGTTGGCAAAAGAAGATTGCGCAATGGTTTTGGTGGCTAAAGATGTATTTTGCATAAATGTTGAGGTGTTCGCGGCCAGAGTTGTGGTGGCGTTCAAATTTTGGCTGTTCAAGGTTGGTTCTTTATATTCAAACCCAGGCTCGCGACGAGTTTGCAAACGGTCAAATTTGTTTTGAACTTTGGCTTGTAAATAGCGCGGATTGATTTCTTTAAACTCGCTGAAATTGCGAATGTTGGCAACTTTTTTGAGCAGGCGAATCAGCAAATTGCCGATGCCGCGACAAAGTCTGGCGGCCGCCTTAACAAACTTGAGCCAAAACTTGAAGGTAATGCCGGCCGCAAAATTAAAAGCAATCAGGGTGATAAACAGCAATATCAGCACCAAAATGATTTTATTGTACGGGTGCTTCAACAAGGTGAGATAATTGGCATAGCTGTTGAGATGAGCGCTGATGGTCGGAGTCCATTCGCCGGTTAAATTGTAAGGCAAATTAAGGCGTCCCAAATATGTGCGGCAGGTTAAATCTATTAAACACGAAAAGCTGAGCATTCCCACAAACCAAGCGAAAATGCGCATTTTCCACTCAAGAAACGAATGTTGAAAAATTAAAACCAAGCCCCAGAGAATCGGGATAAACAAAAATATTATCAACCCCAAACCGAATGATTTTAATACAAAATCGGCGCTGTATGCCCCGAATGCACCCAGAATGTTATGAATTTCCTGAGTTTCGGAAGATACCTTGTTGAAAGACGGATCCCCGATATGATAGCTTAAAACCGAAATAAAAATCAGTATCGGCATTATAATAAAAAATAAGCCGAATAAAGTGCACAACAGCTTGTGAAACCAAGATTCTTCAGGTTTGTTTTCGTCAAATTCCTCAGCCATAACATCCTCAAATTGCGTATGATTTTTTAACGACCGCATTATACGCCGAAATTCTCAAAAAAATGTTAAAATAGCGCGAATAAAATGTGAACACCGGAGGCGTTTTGCTTGACATTTGGGTTGGCGGTCTTTATACATTCAGTAAAATATTGATGAAAGGAAGCAAATGAAGTATGCTTTTGTGTTTCCGGGGCAAGGCTCGCAATTTGTCGGTATGGGCAAAGAATTGGCCGAGAACTTCGCTTCGGCGCGTGAGGTTTTTGACGAAGTGAATGACGCTTTGTCGCAAGATTTGTTCAAAATAATGGTGAACGGTCCGGATTCCGAATTGATGATGACTGCAAATACTCAGCCGGCGTTGATGGCTTTTTCAATGGCGGTGGTGCGAGTTTTGGAAAAGGAATTCGGCAAAAAACTCAAAGATAAAGCCGCTTATGTGGCCGGACATTCGCTGGGCGAATATTCCGCCGCTTGCGCCGCCGGCGTGTTCAGCTTGAGCGATACGGCAAAATTGTTGCGCCTGCGCGGCGAGGCAATGCAAAACGCAGTGCCGTTGGGAGTGGGCGGAATGGCCGCGGTTCTCGGACTTTCGTTTCAAGATGTGGGAGCGTTGGTGGAAGCTTGCTCCGACAACAAGAACGTTTGTGTTGCCGCCAATGACAATTCTGACGGGCAGGTGGTGCTTTCCGGCTCAATGGCGGCTATTGACCGTGCGGTGGAAATTGCGCCGGAATTCGGGGCTCGCAAATGCGTGAAACTCGCCGTCAGCGCACCGTTTCACAGCCCGTTTATGGCACCGGCCGCCGACGCTATGGCGCGTGCTTTTATGCAGGTTGAGGCTCAAAATGCTCAAATTCCTTTGGTAGCAAATGTTTTAGCTCAACCGATTAACGATTCTAAAGAAATTATCAAATACCTGATTGAACAGGTTACCGGCACAGTCAGATGGCGCGAAACTATGATGTTTTTCAAGGAAAATAACGTTACCGATTTGGTGGAACTCGGAGCCGGCAAAGTGCTCTCCGGTATTGCCAAACGCAGCAATAAAGAAATGAACTCAATTTCTGTCGGTTCTGTTGCCGAAATAGAAGAACTGGCAAATAATTTATAACCTTAAAATGAAAGGAAAATCCTATGTTTAGATTAGATGAAAAAGTTGCTTTAATTACCGGTGCCGCCGGCGGTATCGGCCGTAAAATTGCCCACACTTTGCATGAGCAGGGCGCTTATTTGGCATTAACCGATTTAAACGAAGAGGGTTTGAAGGCGCTTAAAGCCGAACTCGGTGACAATGTTGAATATTTTGTTGCCAACTTGGGCGATACGGATGCTATTAAAACATTGGTTGATGCTGTTGAAGAAAAATTCGGTAAAATCGATATTTTGGTTAATAATGCCGGTGTTACGAAAGATGATTTGTTTATCCGTATGAGCGATGAAAAATGGCAGTTCGTTTTAGATGTTAATCTTACGGCCGGTTTCAAACTGGCGCGTGCCGTGGTTCGCGGTATGATGAAGCGTCGTTACGGCCGCATTATCGGTATGGCTTCCGTTGTCGGAGTTATGGGCAACGCCGGACAGGCCAATTATTCCGCTTCTAAAGCCGGTATGATTGCTATGAACAAATGCTTGGCTCAAGAAGTAGGTTCACGCGGCGTTACCGTCAATTCCATCGCTCCGGGCTTTATCAGAACACCGATGACCGACGTTCTGCCGGACGATGTAAAAGCCGCTCTCTTGGCCAAAATTCCGGAAGGCAAACTCGGTGAAGCTCAGGACATTGCCAATGCCGTAGCATTTCTTGCTTCTGATGAAGCACAATACATTACGGGACAGACTATTCACGTTAATGGCGGAATGGCCATGATTTAAAAACTCGTATAATGGGTAACTACTTGGGGAATTTTTCCTCGTGTACCTTTTTGTTGTACACGTCGTCAAAATTCCCCTTCGTATTTACCTCATTCTCCGAGTTTTTAGTTGCAGGTTTGTTTTGTGCACGTCGTCAACTTCGTATTTACCTCATTATCCGAGTTTTTAGTTGCTAATTTGTTTTTACGGAAAAATACTGTCATTGCCGGTTAGGAGCGGCAATCTAGTCAGGCGCTGAGCAACTATCGCAAAGTGTCAATAAAGCAATGTCATCTTGAGCCCTTTACGGGCGTCAAGATCTCACGTTACGGTGGCAAGGTAATAGGATACACTTTTGAGTTTGTTCAATACTCATAGATTTTGACGGGGATTTCGCAGCGCTCAACCCCTCAAAATGACATTTGCTGCTTTATTACGCCCGAGGACGCACAGCGAGAGCGGAGATTCTTCGCCGGCTTTTCAGATTCTCGCATTCGCAAGAATGACAGAAAAGCGGCGGCTCAGAATGACAGTAATTTTTACGGCAGAATAATCGGAGTGCCGGCAAAGTGCATATCCAAATCGTACAGCTTTTCACGCAACTCTTGATTATACGGCAAAATGGCCTCGATGTTATTCATATCTGTATCGTAGGTCCAAACAAAGGCTTCCAAAAAGTAGCGCACTTGGCGTTTTTCTTCATCATCAAACAAATACGGGTCCAAAAATTTGTAATAATATCCTTTGCGTTGTAACTTCAAGGTAGAAACGTAGGCTTGCGGCATATTGTGTACGCGATAAGCCTTAATGACTTTGTCGCAGGTGTATGCCCAATCATTCAGCCCGAAGCCGTAAGCGCCAACGGCCTGTTGAAATTCGTCTTGTAAATTGGTCCATTTAACCTTGCGAACAATCGTTTGACACGGGTTAACCACCTGTTTCAAAAACGAAATTTCTTCCGGAACGCCGTTTTGTTGTTCCCAATATTGTATCAGCGGGTCAATCATAATCAGCTTAAGTTCGTTGCCGTTATGTTTGCGGAATTTATCCAGCGCGTCAAATGTGCCGACAAAGGCGCGAACATCGGCGGAGGAAAGCGGAGTGTTGATATCCGCATTAAAGTGCCGAAAGCCGATTTCCGCCGGTTGCGGATTCTTGTCTTGTCCGAAATCGGAAGCTTTGACTTTGTTCATCAGCTCGCGAATAAAATCCGGTTTGATGCGAATATCCGGCATTGTTTCCGGTTGGTTTTGCAATAGCGACGGACGCTCCAGCGAGTTCATGCCTTCGCCCCAAAATTGCGGACTTATATATACATACAATTCCGGCGAGATTTTTTCGATGTTCGGAATATTGCGCATTCTGTCGGCAATACGTTCCGGAAACTTGTTTTTGGTTTCTTTAATGCCCGGCAAATCGAGAATTTTTCCGGACAAACCGCGCATTCTGTGCAACATCGGGCCGATATACGGATACAGCGAGCGCGGAATGCGTTGCAAATCGCGCAATAAACTTTCTTCATCGGGATTATCTATGCGTTTTTCAACGCTGCCGAAAGTTTTTATTTGTTTTTTGAAGCCGGAATCGAAAGTTGTCGGAATGCGCCAGCTGAAATCGTAATTCCAATTATAGCGCGAGTTGGCTTTGGCGTAATCTTTTTTTAAACGCCATATTTGCGGAATCGGCTCTTCCAAATCTACATTATAAAAATGGGCGTAATCTTTGAGCTGGGCCTGTGCTGGCAAAGCAATCAAAAGACAGATTATAACAAACCATATTCGCATAGAAACCTCCTGTGACGAGTTTATATTGTAAACCATAAAAAAAAATTAATAAAGCGCTAAAAATACTCTGGACAGCAATTAAATAATCGTCTATAAAGTGGATAATCAAGTTCGGAGGTATAATATGGGATGGACAGATGAAAAAGTTGAGCAATTGCGACAATTGTGGTCGCAAGGCTTGACGGCAAATGAAATTGCCAAGAAATTGGATGTAACCAAAAATGCGATTGTCGGAAAAGTGCATCGTTTGTGTTTGACGGCCAGACCGTCTCCGATTAAATCCAAAAATCCGGAACTGCCGCTGGAAGAAAACGAGCAGTCGGTTGCGGTTGAAGCCGAGTGCGAGGAGCAAACAATCGAGGTTGCAGAAGAAGTTGCCGTAGCACCGCAAGCGGCGACAAAATCGGAAAAAGAACACACCAACATAAAATTGGTTAATTTAGACAGTCATACCTGTCGTTGGCCGATTGGCGATCCGCGCGATGATGATTTTTGTTTTTGCGGCAAAAAAGTGCGTAGCGGGCAAACGTATTGCGATGAGCACTCGATGATGGCATACGTTAAGGCTTTTAAGAAATAATATTTTTTAATTACGAAGGGGCTTGCGGCCCCTTGTTTTTTTATGCGGCGAGCATATATCTCCGAAGTGTTGGATTATTCTCGGAGGTTAAAATGAAAAAAATTTATATGTTGGCCGCGCTGTTTGCTTTGTTTTGTAATGAAAATACGGCCGGAGCGACGGCACTTGCCGATGATTATGCGGCGCTGAAAAATTATTTGCAAAAAAAATACGGCTTAAGCTATAACTTGAATTATTCGCTTTTGGCTCAGCACGGTGCGCCAAACGGCAAATATAATCCGGTGCAGTCATATTTGGCGCCGAGTGTGGCGTGGACAACTTTTGATAATCGTTACGGTACGGGTATTTTAAATGCCTCTTATACCAGCGTGTTTTACGGCAGACATAATGCTAATGATGTGGAAAATCGTATCGGTACGGTTACACCGATAAATGATGCCGACGATGATGAGCAAGAGTTCTCGTCGTTGTATTACACCTACCAGTTGCCGCAAAGATATAATTGGATGACTTTAGGCTTGGGACAATATTCAATCTATAATTTTGACGGTACGGATTATAATAACAATCCACAGGGCAATTTTATCAACTATGCTTTGGCGCAAAACGGCAGCGCAACTTATGCCGATGCCGGTTTGGGAGCTTATGTGCAGGCAACTCCGGGAAGATGGCTGTTTGTTGCCGGTGCGCAAGATGCCACCAATATTTCGGCGGTCAGCGTGCGCTTTAATCATTTGCATGACGGGCATTACACCACGTTTGCGCAAATCGGCTATAATCCGAGCCTAAAAAATTGGGGCGACGGACAGTATTCGGTTTTGGTTTATAATCAGCCGTATGTGGCAGAACAACCGCAATCAACAACCGGATGGTCAATAAATGCCCAGCAAAATTTGGGCAAAAAATTGGCAGTTTTCGGTAGAATTAACGGCGTTAACGGTAATGTTTCCGCAATTAAAAATTCTTATACTGCCGGTATGGTGTATAATAATCCGTTGGACCGCAATTCGCTGGATCAGATAGGCTTGGCTTATGCTTATAACGACCTGAGCGAAACGGCAGTGGGCGAAACCCTAAGCGAATCCGCCGAGCATGTTATCGAAGCATTTTGGACTTGGGGTATAAGTAAATGGGCGGCGCTTACTCCGGATATTCAATTTTATATTCATCCGGCGCTGAATACGTCTTCGGATTACGCCACGGTTGCGGCGCTGAGGTTTAACGTATATTTCTGATTTCGCCACAAAAAAATATCAGCCGGCTTATGTGCATAAGTCGGTTTTTTTTTGTTTTTTCGTGACATCTGTGTTAAATAACAGAATAATTGAAAGAATAAAAAACATAAAAGGTGAAAGTGTGTGATATGCGAAAGATTTTGAGCATTTTATGCGTAATGTTTTTAGCCGCCTGTTCGACAAACGAACAAAAGGTTGTACCGGGAATCGTGCCGAACACGGCACAGCCGCCGAAAATTGTGACGGTGCGTCCGAATAATGTTATCGGCGCGGTGGAGCGGATTTATTTTCCGCCGATGAAGTCACCGTTTTTGGCACGGGTTGATACCGGTGCTACCACTTCTTCCATTGATGCGGAAAATATTAAGCGTTTTGAACGCGACGGCAAAAAGTGGGTTTCGTTTACGTTGGTAAATCGCGAAACCGGTGAAAAGATGGATTTTGAAAAACCGCGGACTCGCCGTATTAAAATTATTCGCGTGGGTGAAGAAGAACACCGAGTTTCCGTTGATATGGACGTTAGAATGGGCAACGAAACTTTTGTTGCCGAATTTACGCTTAACGAACGTCATGATTTTGAGTTTCAGGGACTTATCGGACGCAATATCTTGAGTGGTCGCGCGGTGGTTGATGTTTCTATTTCCAACACGTTGAAATAGTGTATCGGATAATAGCTCTTTTAAATTTAAGGACTTTAATAATGAAGAAAAAATTTTGTTCGGTAAGAGGCGTTTTGGCGATTTGTTTGTTTTTTGCCGTTATTTTTGCGAGTTTGGCCACTTATTATAAGGTTGTGCATTGGGGTTTCGGCTTAAAACCGCATACCGGAACCGATGTGTGGACGGTTGATGCGCATATTTCTTTTATGCCGAACGGTGAACCGATAGAAGTTTCGCTTTCTACTCCGCGTTTGGGCGAAGAATATAAAATTTTGAGCGAAGATGTGGTGGCTAAGGGATATGAGGTGGAACGGAACGAAAAAAATCGTCGGATTGTTATGAAATCTAAACCCAGAAAAGAAAAGCAAAACCTATATTATCGGATAATGATTTATGATAATGAAGATATTTTGGGCAAAGTGCGCGACCATGCCGCTCCGAAGGTTAAAAAGCCGGAGTTTGACAGCGAACAACAAAAGGGTATGGTGGATAATGTTTGGACTTTGGTCGATAAAGACGAAGAGGAGGGATCGACAGCATCCAAAATTATTCGCTTGCTTAATGCCGAAGTGCCGGCTCCCGAAGTTGATGCCTTTTTGCCGGTAAAGAAAAATCAGCAGATTATGGCGGATAAAATCATTTATTTGTTGGCGTATCGCGATATTGCGGCGCGGGTAGTGCGCGGGGTTAAAATTTCGGAAAAAAAGCGCGCGGCTCCGGCGGATTTAATGCTTGAAGTGTACGAAAACGGTAAGTGGATGATGTACAACATTGTTACCGGTGCAGTGGGTTTGCCGAAAAATTTTGTGGTGTTTCAGCGTGGTGGAGTTTCGCTTTTGGATGTTAGCGGCGGCTATCATTCGCAAGTGCGTTTTTCGGTGATTCAATCGGCGGTTTCTTCGTTTAAAATGGCCGGCAGACGCGCTAAATACGAAAACAGCGGTATTTATGATTTTACCATCTATGATTTGCCGACATTAGAGCAAAATACTTTAAAGTGGTTGATGATTTTTCCGCTGGGAATTTTGTTGGTGGTGATTTTGCGTAACGTTATCGGTATTCCGACCATGGGGACTTTTACGCCGATGTTGGTGGCACTGTCGTTGGTACGTACCGGATTTTTACCGGGATTGATTTGTTTTTCGCTGATTATCGCTTTCGGTCTTTTAATTCGCACCTTGCTGACCAGATTGAATTTGTTGTTGGTACCGCGAATTTCCGCAGTAGTAATTTTTGTTATTTTGATTATGCAAATACTCACTATTTTGGGCTATCACTACGACTTTAAAATTGCTGCGTCGGCGGTGTTCTTCCCGATTATTATTACCGCATGGATTATTGAACGTGCTTCAATCACTTGGGAAGAAGAGGGCGGTCGCCTTGCTACCAAGCAAATTATCAACACCTCGTTGGTGGCAATTTTAACTTATTGCGTTATCAGTAGCGACTACATTCGCCATATTATGTTTGCTTTCAATGAGTGGAACTTGGTGATTTTGATTATTGTGATGCAACTCGGTACATACACCGGTTATCGGGTTGTGGAGCTTAAGCGTTTTGCGCCGCTGATTAAGGAAAAATAATATGTGGGAATATTTCAAAATTTTTTCTACACCAGAAAAATTGCGCGCAGCCGGCGTTTTAGGAATGAACGCCCGCAACTACTACATTATCGGCAAGCATAACAAGCGCTCGCTTTATCCGCTGGTTGATGACAAGGTAAAGACCAAAACTTTGGCCGACAGCATTGATATTAACACGCCGCATAAAATCGGTGTTATCGAGCATCAATACGAAGTCGAAAATTTGCTTAATATCGTGGCCGGACATTCCGAGTTTGTAATCAAACCGGCACACGGCAGTCAGGGCAAGGGCGTTTTGGTGATTAAACATTTTGAAAACAACGTGTTTACAACCGCTTCCAACAAACAACTCGGGTTTAACGAAGTTTATCAACACGTTTCCAATATTTTAAGTGGTTTATACAGCTTGGGCGGACAATATGATACCGCGCTTATTGAAGAACTGGTGCACTTCAGCGATGTGTTTCAAAATTTCAGTTATCAGGGAATTCCCGATGTGCGCGTGATTGTGTATAAAGGATATCCGATTATGGCGATGATGCGTTTGGCCACCAAAGAATCCGACGGACGTGCCAATTTGCATCAGGGAGCCGTGGGAGTGGGGCTTGATTTGCGTACCGGATGTGCCAACAATGCGGTTTCGCACAATATGCCGATTGCCGTTCATCCCGATACCGGTGCCGATTTGATGACCTTAAAAGTTCCAATGTGGAAAGAGCATCTGATGATTGGTGCTCAGGCTTACGAAATGACCGGTTTGGGCTATTTGGGCGCGGATATCGTTTTGGATAAATTCCGCGGGCCGATGATGCTGGAACTTAACGCTCGTCCGGGATTGGCTATTCAAATTGCCAACGGCAAAGGCTTGAAAGAAGCCATTAAAAACGTGGATAAACATTGTCCTAAAAATTTGAGCGCCGAACAAAGAGTGGATTACGTCTTGAATAACGCAAAATAACTTCCTAAATATTTTTAAAGATAAACGAAAGGATGTTAAAATGGCAAATTTATTAGATAAAAGCAAAACCAAAAATCTTTCCAAACCGAATACCAAAAATTTGGAAGATAAACAAACCAAACAATTGGAAATGAGCGAAACTCGCGCCAAAAAAATTAAGCATTCGTATCAGGTTAAAGATGCCGAAAATTCGCTGTTGTTGCAAACCAAATACGGCGATGTCGTAATCGAAATGTTTCCAAACGATGCACCAAACCATGTGGCGCGCATTAAAGAGTTGGTGCGCCAAGGATTTTATAACGGCTTAAAATTTCATCGGGTTATCGACGGCTTTATGGCTCAAGCCGGTTGTCCGCGCGGCGACGGTACCGGCGGTAGCGGTCACAAACTTAAGGCTGAATTTAATCGCATCCCTCACAAACGCGGCATTGTTTCTATGGCGCGCGCCATGAATCCGGACTCGGCCGACAGTCAATTTTTTATTTGTTACGCCGACTGTCCGTGGCTTGACGGTCAATACACCGTCTGGGGCGAAGTAACTTCCGGTATGGAATTTATCGACCAACTCAAAAAGGGCGAAGATCCCAATGGAATGGTGCGGGAACCGGATGAGATTATTGCCCTTTCCGTAATCTCCGACATATAGAAAAATTCGTATAATTGGTTATTACTTGTAAGCGGGTTGGCTTATGTACCCTTATTTGTACACTGCGCCAACCCGCTTGCTGCGTACTAACCTAATTCTACGAATTTTTCGTTGCTGTGTTTTTTTGTACACCACGCGGAAAAACCTTTTTTTATCTGACTCATTCTACGAATTTTTCGTTGCTGTATTGTTTTGTACACGTCGTCGAAAAAAAAAGGCTGTCATGCCCGACCTGATCGGGCATCTCTGCTCTCGCTGTGCAATCGTTGCAAAGTGATGATATGGCCGTATCATTAGCCCGAGGTTGCTCGGCGAGAGCAGAGATTATTACATCGGCCGTTTCGGCCTCCTCATAATGACAGTCATTTTCTTCTATGCCGTAAAATCTCGTGGAATTTTTGCAAAAAATGTTGCAGAAATAAAAAAAAGTTAGTATATAGGTGTCGTAAGGGCATTTTTTGTCGCCCGTAAGCAATTTAAATTAGCATAACAGCAGAATGGATTTACATGAAAAAAATCAACAATAATAAGTTTCGCGGCAATGCCGTTTATTCTTTGAATTATAAATTTGACAGCGTCAGTCCGGCCGGAAAATGCAGCGGTACGGCACTTGATTTGATTAAACGCTATAACGAGCTGGCCAAAGAAGCTCAAAACAACGGCGATTATGTGGGAATGGAAGTTTTCCGCCAATATGCCGAACATTATCGCAAAATCGTTACGGAAATAAACGAGCGCAAGTATCAGGCTCGTGATAACAATGCCAACGGTGCCAATAATGCTGAAAATCAGCCGACAGAAACGTCTGCAGCTGAGGCTCCGGCGGCGGAAAATAATTTGGTAGAAACCCAAGGTGTTGAACCGGAAGTTTCGCAATCTGTCGATGCGGAGGCCGCTCCGGCTAAAAAAATGCGTCGCACCAGAGCGTTTACGGTGGTAGATGCCAGCAAGGCAACCGAAAAAGTTGAAGCTTCGGCGGAAGAAACCGCTAAACCGCGGCGTCGGGTTGCAACTCGCAAAACGACCAAACCTGCAGAAAAAGTAGCCGAATAAAATGTCTAAAAACCTGATTTTTGATTGTGACGGAGTTTTATATCCGCTGACTGAGTTGTCTGTGCGTGAAATCGTGGAGGCAATGAAAAGCGTATATCGCACCGAATTGCACTTAAACGGCGAGCAACAAACCGAAATATCGCATAAAACCCAACAGGAAGGCCATTTGGGAATGTTTAATTATATTCGGGAAATGTGCAAAACTGCTGATTATAACTTTGATAAATTCTGTCGTAAAATGAGCGACCGCATCAATTATAACAACATCAAGCCGAACTACGGGTTGTGGAACACGTTGCAAATTTTGAAACAGGACAACAATTTGGTGATTTGGAGCAACAACAGTCGGGTACATTTGGATAAGGTTTTTCAGCGCGTGTTCAACAAAGACATTATGCAAATAACCGAGCAGGGAATTCAGGTGGTTGACATAAAATCAACCCGTTACAAAGGATATTTTTATCCGAAGCAAAGCACGGAAGGTTTGGCTCTGTTTTTGCGTCGCACCGGTTTTAAGCCGGAAGATTGTGTGTTGTTTGACGATACGCCGGCAAATATATCCGTGGCCGAAAAATACGGCCTTAAAGGTGTATTGGTTGATGGTTACGAAACTTTGCGCACCAATCTCAAAACTTATATGCCGCAAGTTAAAAAACAAGGAAAAATCTATGAATAAATTGGACGAAGCGTGGAAAATTGCGGCCGAAGCCGATGTTTTGACACCGCCGAACAGCGTGGTGTTATACAGCATCAGCTATCAGCCGACGGACGAGAATAAACGCTTGGCTTTTCAATATGTTGCCGAGCATGCCGAGGCTTATATGCTGGACCATACGGAATGCGGAAAAAAGTTGGAACAAATGGGGCTGGAAACCGGAAACGAAAATCCGGATAAGGAACTTTTGCAAATATGGGCGTTGGCTTCGAAACGGTTTATTTTGGCGGCGTCGGGTAATATTGTCGCGTTTGTTAAAAACGCCGATAAGCGCAGCACTTTTGTTGCGGTGGAATTGCCGCTGATTTTGCAAAATGATAAAATAAAACAAATCAACGGCGTGGATAAGCAAGTGTTTGCGCGGCAATTTATGTTGTGATTTTTGTTGCAAATAATACAGAAAATATCTGAATATAAACATAATTTTAACACTTTAGGTTTATCGTGGTGGCAAAGAAATTTATACTTAAGGTGTCAAATGAATAAATTTAAATTTTTGTTGCCGGCTCTTTTTGCCCTGATTTCTTCGGGTTGCTCGTATTTGTATCAAGAAACGACAACTCCGAGATGTAAGGTGGAAACTACCATTGCCGTTTATGATGAAAACGGTCGCTATACGCTTCCGGGATGTATTGAATATGAAGAACCGCTGGGCGAAGATATGTCCGGCACTTTTCCGGGCGTTGTTGATAACAAATACCCGCGTGAAGTGGTGTTACAAAATTTGAGTACGCGCGTTTTGGCATATTGTCGCGGCACGGAATCGCAAATTACAAAATGCATGAATCGCATGATGGCGGCGAATTATATTCCGGTTCACGAAATTCCGAAAGTTCCGGCCAGTCACGATGTTCTGCAGCGCGGAAGATATCCGGAGCGGCGTTGGCACGAGGGGGATGTTGTCCCGAGGTGGTAGATTATGCTGGCACGAGTTAATACAATAGCTTTCAACGGATTAAACACACTCGATGTGGATTTGCAGTTGCAAATTTCATCGGGTTTGCCGGCGTTTAATATTGTAGGACTTCCGGATAAAACCATTGCCGAAAGCAAAGAACGCGTACGGGCGGCGCTCAACAATATGGGAATTGAGCTTCCAGCCAAAAGAATTACGGTTAATCTGGCACCAGCTGATTTATTGAAAGAGGGTTCGCATTTTGATTTGCCGATTGCCTTGGCTTTGCTTGCCGGAATGGGCATTGTGGCGGTAGAAGATGCGGCTGATTATATTGTTATCGGCGAGCTGGGTTTGGACGGAGCCGTAATGCCGGTAAACGGTGCGTTGCCGGTGGCAATTCATGCCAATCGGAAGAACAAAGGTTTGATTTGCCCAGAGGCACAAGGCGGAGAGGCCGCTTGGTCAGGGCTGAAAGACATTATTGCCGCGCCAAATTTGCTGGCGCTAGTGAATCATTTGAAAGGCGTACAGCGTTTGCCGCTGCCGGAAGTTAAGCGCGCCAAAACCAAAGTTTCGGATTTGGATATGGCCGATGTTAAGGGGCAGGAAACTGCCAAACGTGCTTTGGAAATTGCCGCCGCCGGTGCGCATAATATGCTGATGGTGGGAACACCGGGCGCCGGAAAATCTATGTTGGCTTCACGCCTGATTACCATTTTGCCGCCGTTAACAACCGAAGAAGCGCTGGAAACGTGCATTATTCATTCGGTTGCCGGCGAATTGAAAAACAGCGAGATAAGTTTTGAACGGCCTTACCGCGATCCGCACCACAGCGCTTCGACACCGGCGCTGATTGGGGGCGGACGAAAGGGAGTGCCGGGAGAAATTTCACTGGCACATAACGGAGTTCTGTTTTTGGACGAGCTGCCGGAATTTAACCGTTCTACCTTAGAGGCTCTGCGTCAGCCGATAGAAAACGGTTATGTCACGATTTCACGAGTGCATTGTCATACGCAATATCCGGCTAATTTTCAGCTGATAGCGGCAATGAACCCGTGTCGTTGCGGATATTTGGGCATAAGCGGACAAGAATGTTCACGAGCCCCGAAGTGCGCCGAAGAATATCAATCGCGCATTTCCGGTCCGCTGATGGACAGGTTTGATATACACATTCAGGTCCCGCCGGTCAGTCCGTGGGATATGTCGGAAGTTAAAAAAGGCGAAAGTTCGGCGCAAATTCGCCAACGCGTGGTTGCCGCGCGGCAAATTCAGCAACAAAGATTTAATCAACTGGGATATCCGAATTTGCACACAAATTCTCAGCTGAAAGGCGATATTCTGGAAGAAGTAACACAATTGGATAACGACGCAAAGAACCTGTTGGTGGGGTTTGCCGAAAAGATGAAAATGTCGGCCAGAGCTTATCATCGGACTTTGAAATTATCCAGAACAATTGCAGACTTGCAAAATGAAAAAAATGTGTCTAAAGTACACATAGCAGAGGCGTTGTCATACAGATATGTTATGCCGTCGAAACAGGTATAGGAGGAAACAAATGAAAAAACATACAAAAACATTATACACGTTGACCGTGGCGCTCGGTTTGAGCACGGCAATGGTGGGTGTTGCCAGAGCGGACGCGGATATTGAGGTTAAAACTTATACGCCGCAACCTGTGGTACAACCGGAACGTTTGGTCGCCGCACCGCAACCGATTTATGTTCAGGAAGAAGTTAAACCGGTGGTTGCCGAAAAAATCAAAATTGAACCACAACCGGTGAAAGTTCAGACGCAACCGGTATATCAGCCGGTGCCGATGGTGGTTCCACAACCTGCTCCTCAGCCTGTTCCTTGCGTAACCGAAGAGTGTGCTCCGGCTCCTGTTGTTGAAACAGTGCCTTGTGTAACCGAAGAATGTGCACCGGAGCCTGTAATTGAACCGGCACCTTGTGTAACCGATGAGTGCATGCCACAGCCGGTAGTTGAACCGGTAATAATTTCGGAAGGACCGTGTGGCGGTTGCACGATGGAAAGTATTAAAATTCCGGGACCGTGCAACAGATGTATGGTTCATGAAGAAGAGCAAAAAACCATAGAATTGCGTAATATTCCTTATACCCCGACGATTTATGATGATATTCAGCGTGATTGCTGTATGATGGCTCCTTTGGCTTTGGACCATGTTGATTTTCGTATTCAAAATAACGGAATTGACGGTCCGTACACCAACAGATTGGGCAACTATCGTTTCCGCATTTTCGGTTGCCGTCGTTTCAATAAAGAAGCACGTTTGAACAGCGGTCGTATTATGGAAAGAAATATTGATTTTGAAAAGGTGTTTGCCGATGCCGTGGATTCTTGCTACAAAGTTTTGCCGGCGCCGCGCGATTTGTGCTTGCAATCAGAGCCGCAAGAAACTCCGGAATATTTGCTGACGGCAGAAATTACCGATTACTTCATGAATGTGTGCGATGAGTATGATTGGAAAAATGCCGAACAGAAAAATACTCGTAACGGTACGTCGGAAATTACGGTTACTTGGCGTTTGATGGATTTAACCAAGAGTACGGTTTATTGGAAAGGCGAAAGCACCGGTTACGGTGAACTTTACGAAGGTGAGGAAAACGGCGAAAATCGCTTGATTGAACGTGCGTTTGCCGATGCCGCTTCCAATTTGCGTGCCATGACCGGATTTGAAGAACAGCTTATGCAACGTGTTCCGTTTGAAGAAGTTATGGCCAAGCGCTACGAAATTATTCAGGAAGAACGCGCCATTAACCCGATTAAGTGCGGTTATAAGAAGCAATATGAATGTGCGCAAAAATGTGAACTCGGCCGTCCGGGTGCGGATATGTCCTATTGCCAATCTTATTGCGGTTGCACCACTCCGAGTTGTCAGGCTCAGGCGATGATTGTGCCTCCGGTACAACAGGCTATTGTTCCGTTAACTCAAGCTGTTCCGGCACCGGTACCGGCACCAAGCCTTGATTCTTGCTTTGATGAAAACGGTAATATTATAGAAAACAGCGCTTGCCAGGTGGTTGATGATTCGTGGATTGATACCGGAGATGTTACCAGTTTGGATACATTGTGCGTGACCACCTCCGATCCGTGCAAGGCTTTAACTCCGGAAAATATGTATCGTTTGCGTTCTTCGGTGGTGCAAATTGAAGGCTCAAACGGCAAAAAAGGCGCCGGATTGCTGATTTCGGATCGCTATATTTTGACTTCGGGTGATTTGGTAAACAATGCTCAAAACAGCTTTACGGTCAGAACGGTTCGCAACGACGAATACGGTGCGCAGGCTATCAGAGTTAACTTGAGCAAAAATACCGCTTTGCTGTTGCTCGACAGACCTACCGAATATACTCCGCTGGCTCTGAATTTGAGCTTGCCGGAAGTCGGTCGCAACGGATATTTGACTTTGGGTATGCTCGATGTTAAAGATTTCAAAGATGGTGAAAACTATTTGGAAAACAGCGCAAAAATCGAAGGCTATCGCTATACGGAAGACCGCGGCGCAGAGATTTTGGTCAACACCTTTATTCAAAACGTTACGGTGGGCGGTGCGCTGTTCTACAAAGATTGTACGGTAAGCGGTATGGCTCATTCCGGCATTAAGACCGATGACGGATTGGATGTTTATATTCCGACCGAAACGGCGTTGCGCAGCTTGGGTATCAGCATTTGCAATCACGAATATGTTGAAGAAAGCCCGTGGCAACAAACGGTTTACAAACCGGTAACGCAACAAATTCAGGTTATTCAGGCAATGCCTGAAGTTATGCCGATTGAAGAGCGTAAATAAAAAGGTTATGATGTTTCGGCAGGGGAAGTTTTTCGTCTGCCGAAATGCTTAAAAAAGGGAGAAAATTAAATGCAAACAATAAATCAGTCCGGACGTTCGATGATTGAAATGTTGGGCGTATTGGCGATTATCGGTGTTTTGACCGCCGGAGGTTTAACGATTGTGGGAAAGGCGCGTCATCAACAAGAGTTGACGCAACTGCTTTCGGAAACGGCGGAAATTGTCAGCAGTATTAAAAAAATGGCTTGCGATTATGATGACGGGTATGCTTCTTATGTAAATATGCTGTGCCAATCCAATGGGCAACCGAACGGTACTACGTGTACAATCAGCGGCAAGGACAGCTATATTACCACTTCAAGTGATGCGAAGGTTAAAGCCATACCTGATCCGGCAACCTTAACGACAGAAGGGGTAAATTATTTTGATGTGGAAATTTCCGAGATATCTAAGGATGCTTGCGTATATTTGGCTTCAAGCGACTGGGGACGGCGGAATACCAACGGTTTTTTAGGCGCATATTCTGATGCTTCGGGCAAGCCGAGCAGCGCCAGCCCGAACGATGAACCGATTGATCCGGTACTCGCGCTTAGTTATTGCGCAGAAGAAGACGGTGTTATTAAAAAACCGCTGCATTTGCTGTTTTTAGCTTGTCAGAAAAATTAAATTTAAGGGATAAAAAATGATTAAAACAGATTTACAAAACGGACGTTCGATGATTGAAATGCTGGGGGTATTAGCCATTATAGGTGTATTATCTGTTGGTGGTCTTGCCGGCTATTCAAAAGCTATGACAAGATATAAAGTAAATAAAACTACCGAAGAAGTTATGCTGATTGCTAACAGTATCCGCTCAGTATATGCGAACAAAAAAAATTATGAAACTATGAATTGTTATATTAATAATTCAACGGGAAGTTTTGAAGGGAGCGGCTGTGCACTTTTGAAAGAAGTTCTCTATCCCGAAGGAATGTGGGATAGCGACACGGGGATGAGCAATTTATTTGGTGGTACTATTCAAGTAGGTGCTTTTGGTAGAAGAATAGGCAATGATAAAAAAGCATTTATTGTGCTATTGAACAAACTTCGACAAAATGATTGTATAAATTTGGCCACAGTCGATTGGGGCTCCGCTTCAGGTTTTATATCTGTTGGTGTTAACAAAGACACGATACCTGTTTATGAAGATAATTGTTCAAGCACAAGTTCCAATGGAAATGCTTTGGCTTGTGTGAAGGATGGCAGTGTTCCAATGTCGGTCGGTGCAGCTGCTCGTGCTTGCAAAAATAACAGTAAAAATTTTATACAGCTTAAGTTTTATTAAACTGCAAGTTATACAAAAAACGCCTCGATACGGAGGATACCACAAGCTGTGATACAACAGCAAAGTTACATCTGATTTACAGAGCATGCGGTTGCAACGTGTGCAGTCAATAAAGGAGATATGAAATGAAAAAAGATTTACAAAACGGACGTTCGATGATTGAAATGCTGGGTGTGTTGGCAATTATCGGAGTTTTAACGGTTGGCGGATTTAACTTGGTCAGCAAGGCCACCACCGAAAACAGAATAAATAATGTGATTGATGAAGTCAGCTCACTTTCGCATCGGGTGAGATCAATTTTCCGCGATTATGTGACTACCGTAAAGCCGGCAACGAATACGGATTTTACCAAATATGTTTATGATGCGAGAGCATATCCGGATGTTTTGACTTACAATGACTCGGCTTGTTCCGGAGGATTTATCGATGATGAAGATGTTTGTATGAAAATAACGTATGAAAAGACCGGAAGTGACGATATGGAAGTTCACTATTTTATTTTGGAATTGTCAAACTTGAATGATGAAGTTTGTATGGGATTGGCCAACGGCAGTTGGGGCACGTCTGCAACTAACGGTTTCCTGGGTATCGGTTTTAACAAAAATAGTCTTAGCCCGAGGGTTGATTTAGGAGATGCAACAGCAGGATGTGATGGTGATGATAAAACTCTCTATCTAAAATTTAAATAATCTCTTTGGTTAAGATTAAAAAAGCGCCGGAAACTCCGGCGTTTTTTTGTGGTTCAGCAATCTTGCCAACCTTTGGCCGCGCGGTTGATACAATCGTCATAACCGGAGCGATTTGCCTGCGGAAGTGCCGTAACTCCGCAAACAACCGTTTTTTCAGCTTTGATGATTTCCGGAATTTCCCAAGCCTTATTTTCCAATTTATAACGCGCCAAATCGGCAAAAAGACGCGCTTCCATATAATCTCCGAATGCCGATTGCTTAACCGTAGGCGATTGTGTAAATCTGCGGGAAAATTCCGCAAAAGCGGTTTGATGCTCCGGCAATACAAAGCCTTTGCCGTGCAATAAATCATCAAAACTTTTGCGCACCAACGGATTTTTCCAGCCGCCGCCGAACAGAATAAACGCCGATGGCAGGGAAATGCTTTTTTCTATCAGCGTTAAGGCCTGAATGGCAATATAAGCCGCAAAATATTCAAAAGTGTGTACGGCATTGTTAAACGGTATTTTTTGCTGCTCGGCATAAGCGAAAATTTCGTCTTTGTGATAATACGCCGGATCGCCCGATTTAGGGAGCGGTGTTTCATAATATTGTCGCCCGGTGTTAAACAAATATTGCAAAAACTCAGTATTTAAGCTTCCCGCGGCACCGATTTTTCCGTTTTCATCAAAAGCCAAATCGGTGTGTTGGCGAATATAGTTATCGGTATATTCGTTGAACGGACCGGCATCGGCACCGAGCTCAGCTACGCCGTTGGCGATTAAGGCAAAATTGGAGGTGTTGCCGCCGTTATAATAAAAGCCGTCGCCTTCGCTGGCGGCAATATGCGCATTGTGCGGTGGTACCAACGGTGCACCATCAAAACCGGCCATCAGCGGAGCAGAGCGAAAATCGTAAACCACCGGAATTTGAGTTAAATCAGCCAACATTTTGCCAGAGCCGATTTGCAAGGTGTAGGGTTTTGTGCCCTCAAGACGAGCCTTGCTCGGCGGATTGTGGTCAAGGGTTTTGCCATGAAAACCGATGGCGTTGATGCTGCTTTTATCTATATTATTTAGTGCGCACATTTCGTTGATGCAGTCGGCAACTTGGCGGATATATTCGTCGTGGAGCGGCAAAAATTCAGAAAGCGACAAAATTTCGGCGCTTGTTTTGTTGTAAACAAGGCGGCGCAAGTGTTCGATTTTTTGTTGCATATCTTGAGAATAAGTCTTGGTGTAGGTACAGATATCGCGCATTTTATCGCCGTCAAATTCAGTCAGCACCAAGTCAATCGCGTCCATGGAGTTGCCGGTCATGTTGCCGATAATGCGATATTTTGCCATGTTTCCTCCTGCGGTTAGGTTTGCACGACTGCCGGCGAGATTTTTTACGGAATCGGTCGGAAGAAAGTCCGATTATTTATTCCGGTTGCGCCTCATTCGGTTGTGCTTCATCTGTTGAATTCGGCGTTGCTTCCGGTATAGCTTCAACCGCGTTGGTTTCAGCGCCGTCTACCGCATTTTCGCCCTCGGATTCTTCATCATTTTCAGCTTCTTCTATATCGGCTTCGTCGGCTTCATCGTAAGAGAATTCCGTCGGTTGCGGAGCTTGTCGCTTCGGGGCGTTTTCTTCCTGCATTTCCGCAATCGGTTGTGTCTGAGTTTCAGTCGGTTGCTCCTCGGTTGCATCTTGATGTTGCTGCGGCAGACTTTCGTGAACTCTCAATGCTTCTTCGGAAAGCAATAAACTTTTATCTACTTTCTTATCGACGCAGCTCAACAGCCACACATCATAAATCGGGTGCTCCACGGCGTGAGTCGCCGGAGATGAAGAAATCATCCAACCGCGAAAAATATTAACGTCTTCGCCTTTTAAGGTTTTATCCGAAATGTCGGCAAAGGCAAAGTTATCCGGTGCTTCCTCCATCGGACGGGTTTTGCACGAGCGTACCACAATGGAAAGCGAGCCGAAAGTAACCAAACCGCCGACCGGAACATAAATAACGCTGACTTGGCCGGTTATTTTATCCATTGCCTGCATTTTGGCCGTGTTTTTATCTATGCCGGTTGCCTCGGCAAGATTTGCCGCCGTTAAAAAAAGGCAACTCAAAAAAGTCAAAAGTTTTTTATTCATTTTTGTTTCCGCTGTCCGTTACCATAAAGATTACTTCGCCAACCATATCTTCAAGGGTTTTGAAATCTTTGGTTTTGGCAAAAGTGTCGCCTTCCTGCAAATATTCCTTTTCTTTTCCCGGTTCGATTTTTACAAATTTATCGCCCATCAAACCGTCACCGACAATGGTGGCAACGCTGTCTTTAGGCAACTTAACGTCAGAGCCGATGCTCATAACCACATCAACGGTATAATCTTCGTTGTTGAGTTGCTGTGCGGTAACGGTGCCGACCTTAATGCCGTTGATTCTGACATCAGAGCCGGTGCTTAAACCGCCGACCTTCAAAAACTCGGCCTTTACGGTGTAGCCTTTAACCACTTGCAAATCGGAAACCCGATAAGCAAAGCCCAAAAACAGTAACGCAATAATCAGAACAACAAGTCCCATAATGGTTTCAACAGGTTTTTTGCGCATTTTTAGTTCTCCATTTCTTGTGTGTCGGTTTGAGGTGCGGCTGATTTGCGCTTAGCTTTGCCCAAAGATATAACTCGGTCAATCAGTTCTTCCAAAATAATGGCGTCTTGCGTAAACGAAAATTCTCCTTTGTCGGCAATAAAATCTTCTGAGCCGCCCGGTTCCACCTCAATATATTTTTTACCCATTATGCCGGAGCTGACAATGGCCGCGCTGCTGTCGTCCGGTATGGAAATTTCTTTGCGGATTTTAAGTTCCAGAGTGGCGCGAAAATCGTCGTCGAGCTGAACTCCGTTAACATAGCCGACATCAATGCCGGCCAAGCGCACTTTATCGCCGATGCTTAAGCCGTCGGTGTGGTTAAATGTGGCAAAAACGGAATAATCGGTATCTTCGGCGCCTTTCCATTTGTTGCGGTCAAGCTTGATAATCAGGGCAATAAGCAGACTTACCCCCAATACACACAAACCGATGATAAAGTTTCTTGATTCTTCTTTTGTAAATTCAGACAATTTTATTTGCTCCGTATAAGCTTTTTGTTAATTATTAACTCATTAAAATCAATTTGTCATCAATGTTTTTTATTATGTTGAAAAAAAACGCGTAATGTGTTTAGATGACTTATAATTGATATAAGGTTGCAAAAATGAGAGTTTAATATGCTGAAAGTAAAAAATGTTTCAAAAACTTTTGACGACAAAGTGGCGTTAAGCGAGGTATCGTTTCAGATTAAAAACGGCAAAATCGTGGCCCTGTTGGGGGAAAACGGCGCCGGAAAATCGACTCTGTTGCGCATTTTGGGCGGTTATTACGAAGCCGACAACGGTGAAATAAAATCAGATGACATTGATTTGAGTACACAGCGCACCGAATATTTGCAAAATGTAGGCTATGTGCAGGAAATTTCCGCCCTCTACAGCGAAATGACGGTGTATGATTTTTTGGATTTTGTGGCCGGTATTCGCGAAGTTGCGGCAGATAAAATTGCCGACCGAATTAAAGAAACGGTGGAAATGTTGCAGCTTAAAGAAGTTTTGACGCAAAAAAACGAAACCTTATCCAAAGGCTTTAAGAAAAGGGTGGAGCTGGCGGCCGTTTTGCTTTCGGAACCGAAGGTGCTTTTGCTTGATGAACCGACGGAAGGACTGGACCCGAACCAGAAAGCAACCATTCGGAATATCATCAAAAAATATGCCAAAGATCACACGGTGATTATATCTACGCACACGCTGGAAGATGTGGAAGCGCTGGCCGGTTCGGTTTTGTTGCTGCACAAGGGAAAATTGCTGTTTGACTGTGACTTGGCCACATTTAAGAAAAACGCCGAAAATGATTTGTTGGCGTCATTTCAAAAAGTTACGTCTGATTGAGAGGGATTATGCAACAGTTTCGCGCGTTATTAAATAAAGAGTTGGGCGGATATTTTCAGAGTTATTTCGCTTATGCGGTGATTTTTGTTTATTTGTTTGTGTCGGTCGGTTCGGCCTATTATTTCGGCTCGTATTTGGCGGCGCATGACACGGCGGTTTATTCTTTGTTTTATATTCAGCCTTTGGTGCAAATTGCACTATTGCCGGCTCTCACCATGAAATTGTGGTCGGAAGAATATCGAACCGGAACGGCGGAGTTTTTGTTGACACAGCCGCTTAGTTTCAGAACGCCGGTGCTGGCTAAATTTGCGGCGGCCTTTTTGTTTGCGATGATGATGTCGCTGTTTTTGTTGCCGTTTATATATTACACCTCGCGCACCTTGGCGCTGGATTGGGGAAACGTGGTTTGCTCTTATGTCGGCTTAGAGTTGCTGATTTTCCTGTTTTGTGCGGTGGGCACATGGATTTCGGCGATGAACAAGCATATAATTTTGGCCTATTTATTGAGTGTGTTTGTGACCGCTTTGTGGTTGGCCATGCCGTTTACCAAACTTTATGATATCTACAACAACTTTTTGTTGGCGGAAATCGGTTTGAGCGATGTGTTGTATTTTGTGTTGTTCGGGGCGGCGATTTTGTTTTTGAATACAACGGTTATGCAACTTCGGTATTCGGCGCAAAAACATAAAAAAGGAAAATTTGCGCTGTTTTGCATTTTTATTTTGTTGGGCGTTGGTTTGTTTAATACGGCAATTGCTTTGCTGTTTTCGCATAAGGCGGATTTTACGGCGCATAAATTTTATACCCCACAAGCGCAAAGCAAAGAAGTTATAGCCGCGGTGGAAATTCCGACCTCTGTTGATGTGTATATTGCCAAAGATTTCAAGTCGCACAATGTTGAATATTTCAGATATTATCAGCAGGTTAAGCGCTTTTTGCAAAAATATGCCGAGCTTTCGGATAATATGATTAAGGTTAACGTAACGGAAGTTGAGCCGTTCAGCCAAATGGAAAGTCTGGTGCTCAATTACGGTTTGTATTATGAAGAAAACGCCGAGGGAACAAAGGATTATTTCGGCGCAGTAATTCACGATAACAACGGGCAGGGCGTGACGATTAAGCAATTTTTGGCGGCACGGAGCAGATATTTGGAAAAAGATATCGATACAGCTTTGCTGAAATTGGCTGACGAAAGAGTGATGAAAACCATCGGGGTTTATATGGATCCGTCACAGGAACTGGAAAACTTTCAGGGATTTTTGCTCAATTTGGAAAACGATTATAATATCTTGAATATTTCCGGCGATGTTTATGAGCTTTCGCCGCGTTTGGAATTGCTGATTTTGATAAATCCGAAACAAATGTTGCCGATTTTCAAATATGCGGTTGACCAATATATTTTGAACGGCGGAAAGGTGATAATTTTGTTCGACTTGCTGACGGAAAAGCAATCGGATTATGTTAATTTGAGCCCGCTAAGCGTAGTGGATTTCTTCAATAAATGGGGCGTGTTGCTGGGTGAAGATTTGGTGGAAAGCGGAGAGCCGGCCGCCGAGTTTGTTTCCGGAGATTTGCCGCTGAATTTGTTTAAGGCAGCGGAGTTTGAAGTGAATAATCCTAAGTTGCGGGTTAAGCCGATTATCCGTTCGGGCGAGCGCTATATCGGGGCGCTTATCGAGGGAATTTTGCCGTCGGTGTTTGCCGAAAGTCCGGTGCAAGACGCCAAGCTGAAAGCACAAATGATGCCGCACAGCTTATATTCTGCCGGCGATGCTAAGGTGGCGATTATCGGCGATGTGGATTTGATTGATGACGATAATTGGGTGGCCGCAAGTTCTCCGGATAAAAATCCGTACAGCGCGGTTAATAAGGCCGTAAACGTTGAATTGTTGCGCAATTTGATTGATGAAATGGTGCAAAATCAGGTTTATCGCAATTTGCCGCTCAGAAACGAAAAGCAAAATACTTTCAGCATCGGCGAAAAATTTTATACGCAAATATTTGAGCGCTATGAGCCGCTGTATATACAGATAAACGAGGCAATTGAAAAATTGAAAATCGCCTTGTTTGAAAGCAGTGGGCAAAATCCGGATAAAATGGCGCAGTTGCTGCAGGTCAGCGAAGCCGGACAACAAATTGCCGAGTTGGAAACGCAATCGGAGGGCGTGTTATATCAAATGAAAGAGCTGTATTCGCGGGCAATTCGTTTCAGTATGTTGTTGAATATTCTGATTGTACCGATGGCGACAGCGGGTTTGCTTTATGCGCTGATGGCGTGGGCTCGCCGCAGGCGTAAAAAACAGGTTTTGGAGATGTTTGATGAGTAAAAAATATTTATGGTTTGCACTTGTTTTTTCGCTTGTCTCCTTTTTGTTTTGCGGCGGAGTTTGGCTTTATCAAAAGTCGCAAACAGAAGATTTGATGCGCGGTGAATATGCGTTTATTGCCAGTAAAAACAATTTGCGACAAATCGGTCGAATTCAAATGATAACTCCGGAAAGCGGCGAAATTAACATATACCGTCGCGACGGATTGTGGTATTTCAAAGAGGCCAAGGATTATTTTGCCAATGTCGAGCGCCTGTCAACCTTTTTCAAAATTGTAAACGAGGCTTTGATTGAACGTTCGGACGCAGTTTCCGCCGCTGATTTGCACCACATGGAGTTGGATGAGAACGGTATGATTTTGCGCACTTATGATTTGAACAACCAGCTTTTGGATGCGGTTGTTCTTGGGGCGCGGCTGGATAAGGACTCAATTTATATGCGTCCCGAAAAAGGCAAAGACAGCGCTTATCTCATTGGTCCGGTGGGGGCTTTTTCGGGGCATCCGATGGATTGGATTCCGTATCCGCTGTTGGCGGTTAATTATGACCGGATTGAAAAGTTAATAATCAGAAGACATTTGCTTAATCGCGAAAAAATTGAAAAAAGAATCATCAGTTCGCCGGCAATGCGACAGTTTATTTTAACGCTTAAATACGTGGATTATTCCGGTTTGGTTTATAAAGAAGACGTTTTGGAGGATAATACGTTGTCGGTTGAAATGCACCCGATTGAGGTGGTGATGGACAACGGGCTGATTTATGCGCTTAATGTTTATAGAGTGCAGGAAGATTCATATTGGTTAGGAATAACGCTTAAGGCCGATAAAATTTCTCGTGCGGAAGTGGGGCCGTTTATTGCGCAAAATCAAAAGTATTACGCCGATTGGCTGTTTCAGCTGAACGACGAGCAAGGACGGATTTTGTTTAATCTGTAAAAAAAATGCCCGCGATATTAAAGGATATACCTTAACATCACGGGCAATGGTCTTTTTTTACATTATGCGCGCTCGGCAAGACATTTGTTGGCCGACTCGATGAAAGAACGTACGGTGTTGTCTTTCATTTGGTGGAACATTTCTATCGGCAAGCTGATGTTGTAGATGCGCTGCAACTCAATGGCCACATTGGCCAGACGAATATTCCCCATGTGCAAGTCGCGACCGAAGTCGGCATTGAGCAGTTGCTCATCGGAGAAGTTGTCAACTTTGCAATCACGTCCGTAAGAAATGGCGCGCCGCATGTCCTGAAGTGTAATAGTAATCTTTTCCATATCTGTAATAATTGGTTTGTTTGCTCTGAGAATAACATTTTTATCAATTTTGTCAACAATCTTTGCGTTTTTTGTGATAAGGCGATATTTACGGCGCCGAATTTTAAGCAAAGAAAATTATTGCTTTTGTCGTTTGCGGCGGTATAATCATACAATAAAACAATGTAAAGGAGATAGAAAATGATTTGGTTTTTAGCGGCTGTTAATTCCAGGATTGATGCCAGTTGTCAGAAAGATGCTGCCGAACGTTATAAGGCTGAATTAGATAAATTAAAGAAATTATTGAACGGCCATTATAAACGTTTTTATGATTCGGGAAAAGTTGCCGAAGAGTTTGATTGTGATGAGGCAAAACTTGTCGGAAAATATAAGGCTTATTACGAAAATGAACAGACGAAAATTGAGGCGGAATTCAAAGACGGCAAAATGGAAGGCAAATATAAAGAGTATTACGAAAACGGCAACCTTAAGGAAGAAGGCGAGTATCAGGACGGAGAGAAAAACGGAATATGGAAAACGTATTCCGAAAAAAATGAAGTCAGCATCCAAAAGTTTCGTGAGGGAGAGGACTTAACCGATCTTTATAATAAAATGAAAAAAGTTGCGGCACGCCGGATCGAAGATGAGAAACTTATGGAAGATGAAATTCTGCATACAACCGGTAGAAAAACAAGAGTTACAAATAAAAAGATGAATATCTTTAAGAAGTTTTATAATCTTTATATAAAGTAAGGGTGTAGAAATTTTATTGACTTAAAAAGCCACCGCAAGGGTGGCTTTTTTGTATTGGTGCCGACAGAGAGACTAAAAATTTTTGTAAAAATTTTCTGCGCGGGCAGATAAGTTTTGCGGTGCGTCGGTTGCCCTTGCTGGCAAAATTTTTGCCCTTTGCCCGTCGTTAGAAAAATGTCCGCCGGACATTTTTCTTTTCTCCGGCCCTTCAGGAGTTCGAGTTCTCTTCGGCACAAAAAAACACCCTTCAGAAAGGGTGCTTTTTTATTGGTGCCGACAGAGAGACTCGAACTCCCGACCCACTGATTACAAATCTTGCCAAGCACTTGAATCCCCTGTCTTTTAAGCACCTGTATTTAAACGTTTTTTTCTTTACCGGTAAAAGGTTACAAGAGATTTTGCTAATTGTCAACCTGTTTTAAAATTATCCGTGGAGTCGTCAACTGTTTCTTGCTCACTCACTCGGCGCTCACTC
>JAFXPE010000031.1 GCA_017528205.1 Alphaproteobacteria bacterium
AAGATTCCTTACGCTTATTTTCCATACGCGAAATTTTCTCGACTTTAACGAGCGGAGGTTCTCTCCGGTTTGCTTAAATTTTATATATAAATTTCTTTTACCACAAAGAACACAATTTCTACATCATAATTTTTTGTTAAACACGGTATTAGACGAAAATTATCGCAAATGCAAGCAAAAAAATCCTGTTGTTATTTTTTAGTGTTTCTAAGGGCAACAAAAAATCCGCTTGAGGTGGTTAGCCTGAAGCGGATTTTTTTAAACCAGTTCATTTTGGATTAATACTCAAATAATAGTTGACCGTATCAATAAAGCTCTGCACGGTCTGCTCTTTGTTAAATGGGTATTCCATCAGAGGATTATGCACATCAACGACTATACCGTATTGATTATAAAGCTCGTCAAACATATCTTCAAAATCCAACGAGTCCATACCGAACTCATCACGAAGATTTGTCTTCAGCAGCTTCTCATCCGGCATACTCGCAATACCTTCACAAAGTCCGGTATATCCGCTGAGCACTTCCAGCAAAATCTTCCGAACCTCAGTTACACCAATTTGTTTCATACGCGTTAAAGTTTTATTGAATACCTAACTTATGCATCTGCTAAAGTTAATGTTATAGATTCAATCGACGTTGCAGATGGTAACGTTTGAAATGTTCCTGACTGTCTTTATCTTTATCAAAAAAGAATAAATACAGCAACGTACAAGCGTATACACTGCCATAAGCAATGAAAGTACACAAAACGGCATAAGTAACCGCCATAAGAAAACCGATTGCATTTCCGTACCATGTTGCCTGTAACGGCAGAGAGTGGTAGAATGAAATGGCCGGTTCTAAGGTTAAGCTGCAAATCAAACCGGTTAAAATTGCGGACACCCAAAACCATGGACTTATCAGCCAGAATATTCCAGGCCAAATACACCAGTGGACGTAGCGCAATTTTTCTCTTTTTGTTAAAATCTGTTCCATACTTTAATAATATTTAGAGTGTTAATAATTCAGAGTTATAATTGTAGATTTATGTAGCGTAGCCTAAATAAAAAACATTTCGGAGTCAAACAAAAAATCCGTCTCAGATTGATGACAGAAGGGAGTAGACGATAAATTCGGTTCAGGAAAGCTATTTTTGCAAAATAAAGGTGCAAGGGCCGTCGTTGACGAGGCTGACTTTCATATCAGCCTGAAAAATTCCGGTTTGTACTTCAAGATTATAAGAACGAAGTTGTTTTACAAAGTATTCGTACAACGGCTCGGCATCTTGCGGAGCGGCGGCGGTGTCAAATCCGGGGCGGTTGCCGCGGCTTAAATCGGCCGCCAGCGTAAATTGCGAAACCGCCAGAATTGCGCCGTTAACATCTTGAATTGAGAGATTCATTTTATCGTTTTCATCGGTAAAAATGCGAAAGTTGGCCACTTTTTTGGCCAAATAATCAGCCTTGTCCGGAGTGTCGCCTTTTTCTACTCCGACAAACAGTAAAAAACCGGATTCAATGGCGGCGACCACTTGTTGTTCCACGGTTACCGAGGCGGATAAAACTTTTTGCACCAGAACTTTCATTTTTAACCCTCATAGAACAGATAAGAAAAAATAATTGCGGCGGTAATGCCCACAAAGTCGGCAAACAGAGCGCAAGGCAGAGCCGAGCGGGTGCGGGAAATTTTGACCGCTCCGAAATATAAGGCAATAACATACAGCGTGGTTTCCGTTGAGCCTTGCATCACCGAAGATACAAAGGCCGGAAAGCTATCGGCACCGTAGTTTTGCATGGTTTCCAGCATCATGGCGCGCGCACCGTTGCCGGAAAGCGGCTTCATTAAGGCAGTAGGTAGAGCCGGAATAAAATCGGTATTAACGCCGAGCGCCGTGAACAGGTGTTCAAAGCCCCAAACAATGCCGTTTAACACACCGGAATAGCGCAACACGGCAATGGCCGTTAACATGGCAACCAAATACGGAATAATCTGCACCGCAATCTGAAAACCTTCTTTGGCGCCTTCAATAAAGGTTTCGTAAAGGTTGAGTTTTTTGAACGCTCCGGCGCAAAGGAAAGCGGTAACGAAAAACAAAATCAGCGCGTTGCCGCAAGTTTCGGAATAAGTGAGCCGAGCTTCCGGCGACAAATGGTAGAAATAGGCGCAAATGCCGCCGACAAGGGCAATTAAGCCGAATAAATAAAGCAGAATCGTGCGATTGAAAATCTTGAGCTTTTGCGTGAAGGCCACAGCCAGAAAACCGGCCAGAGTAGAACAGGAGGTTGCCAGCAAAATCGGCACAAAGACGGCGCTCGGATTAAGCGAGCCCTGCAAATGTCGATACATTAAAATGGAAATCGGCAAAACGGTTATGGCAGAAGCATTGATGACAATAAACATAATTTGCGCATCAGAGGCGGTGTTTTTATCTTTATTGTGCTGTTGCAGCTGCTCCATAGCCTTGAGTCCCATCGGGGTAGCGGCATTATCCAGCCCCAAAATGTTGGCGGCCATGTTCATCACAATCGAGCCGATGGCAGGACTGTTGGAGGGAACTTCCGGCATAATCACCCGAAACAGCGGACGCAAGGCTTTGGCCAGCATCTCGGTTATGCCCGATTTTTCGGCAATTTTTAATAATCCGAGCCAAAAAGCCAACATTCCGGTTAAATTTAAGGCCAACTGAAAAGCGCTGGTGGCGGTGGCAAACAGCTGGTTGCAGATTTCACTCCATACGGCGGTGTTGCCGAAACAAAAACTTTGTATCAGCGCGGCAATGAAACTTATGATAAAAAAAGACGTCCAGAGAATATTCAGCATGGCAAAGCAACCTCAATTTGTTTTCTACATGGGCTTATATTAAATATCCGAGCTTTAGGAAGCAATTATTTTTAGTGTTTTATTCAATATTATTTGAAAAGTTGGTTGACAAAAAATAAAAAACAGACTATATTTATGTCAAATTAAGAGGAAAATAAGATGACATTTAAGGATAAACATTTTAAACAAGCGTTTGGTCCGTTGTTGCTTTCGGCCTTTATGGCGGTTCCCATGGGGTGCTCGGAAGGGCATAAAACGGAAGAAGCCGAAAAACAACAAACGGGGCTTATGGATTCAACTCCGCTTCGCTCGGAAGATAAATATGGCTTCGGTGTTACGTTGCATCATGTAACGATACCGGTGTATGACCGCAACGGCGAGCGCAAAAAAGACCAGGGAATTTTAACTCGCGGTTTAATGGAAACGGCGTATAATCCCGACACTTCACGAACCTATGTGCGCAAGGCTTATGTTAATGATTCTTCCACACCGTCTTATGTGAAGGTGGATAGAAACAACGCGATTTTTACCGACCAAGGTTTTTGCGGTTTGTTTTTGGACGGGAGCTCGGTTGTGGTGATTGATGATGCCAACCTTGATAAGTTTATAGGTTATAAAACCTCGCGTGTTCCGGCATCTTTTCCATTTAAAAAAAATGAAAATTCGGGAGCTCCGAAAAGTTCGTTGCCGACGGATTCGGTTGCAAACAACGACTCTAACACGGTGTTTGCAACTCACGGAGCTGACAGCGTTAACGCGGATTCTTCCCATTATCGGACAGATACGATTTTCGGCCGAAAGAATATTAATTTATCGGCAGATACGGTTGCGCAATTGCGGCAAAATGTTAATGAATAATTTTAAGACAAACAATTTTAACATTATGAAACACGGGAGAAAAAGCTCCCGTTTTTTTGTTGCTTGTTTTGTTGTAATTCAGCCGATTTTATGGGGTTAATATGGTGGGGATAAATGCGTTGTTTTTATGGTATTTAAAATAATATATTGTAAAATACGACAGCGACTAATTAAAGAGGTTATTTGATGAGAAAATCTGTTTGTCATTTTTTGGGTTCGGCGGCGGTATTGGCGGTGATTTTGTTGTTGCCGGCGTGCGCGACGGCCGCGGTTGAAGATACGGAAACGGTTACTCCGCCGGCGGAATGGAACGAATATATAAAAAATTTGCAAAAAGAAATGCGGGATAAGGGAATTTCGCAAAAGACTTTGGATAAGGCTTATAAAGGGAAAAACTATTATCATAAAGCTCCGGCCGTGGTTAAACAAGATAAAAGACAGGCCGAATTTGTGATGACTACCTGCGATTACGTCAATCGGTTGGTTAATTCGCAACGGGTGGCGGAAGGTCGCAAAAAATATAAAGAAGTTAAAGGTAAATATTCGGAAATTGAACAAAAATACAATGTGCCGTTCAATTACATTGTGTCTTTTTGGGGTGTTGAAACCAATTTCGGGCAAAATAAAGGCAAGCATAACTTAATCGACAGCCTGACTAATTTGAGCTATAAAAATCGTCGTTCGCAATTTTTCAAATCGGAATTGTATAACGTGCTGAAAATTATGGATAAAACCAATTTGAGCGAAGATAAAATGCTCGGCTCGTGGGCCGGCGCCATGGGGCATTTTCAGTTTATGCCGTCAACCTATAACAACTATGCGGTCGATTATGACGGCGATAATGTGCCGGATATTTGGAATTCGTTTCCGGACGCGGTGGCTTCGGCCGAAAATTATTTGACCGAGCTGGGCTGGAAGCGTGACGAGCCGTGGGGAATGAGAGTTCAGTTGCCGTGGGACTTCGATTTTAAGAATGTCGGGCGCAAGACAACCAAAAAAGTCAGCGAATGGAAAGAGTTGGGGGTTAAAACCTATGCCGGAAATAACTTGCCGTACGATAATGATTTGAAAGGCTCGGTGATACTGCCGGACGGACGCAAAGGACCGGCGTATTTGGTGTTTGGCAACTTTAAGCGGGTGATGATTTGGAATCGCTCGGATAATTATGCCATTGCGGTGGTAACCTTGGCCGATTATATTGCCGATGCCGATAAAAAATGGACACCTTTGACCGCGCAACAGCAATACACGGTCAACAGCGATGAAGTGTTGTTAATTCAAAAGTTTTGCAATCGTTTATCGAAGGACAAAATCAAAGAAGACGGTCGGCTCGGACCGCAAACCAGAGATTGCGTGAAATTTTTGCAGAAAAAGGCGCGTTTGCCGGAAGACGGATATCCGGATTATCGCCTGTTGAATAAACTTAATAATTATGACGGTAAAAACGGATTTAGTGTTCCGGTGCCGAGTAAAAAAACTCGGAAATAGCCGGTGCGGACAGATAAATAGTGGAAACGGAACCGATGAAAATTAAAAAGTGTAACTTAATAAGAATAGTATATATACTTGCCGGATTGTTGTGCCTGAGCTCATGTACCACCGGCACTCCGGAATTGTCGGGAATGTCGCCGGAGGCACAAGCCAAAATCATTAAGGACTATGGCGGAGTTTATAAGGTGGGAAATCCTTATAAAGTGGCCGGCCGCTGGTATTATCCGAAAGAAGATTACAACTATGTCGAGGAAGGCATGGCATCGTGGTACGGCGAAGATTTTAACGGTAAAATGACGGCCAACGGTGAGCATTATAACATGAACACTCTGACGGCGGCACACCGTACTTTGCCATTGCCGAGTATTGTTAAAGTTACCAATTTGCAGAACGGCCGCTCTGTGGTGTTAAGAGTAAACGACCGCGGTCCGTATGTTAAAGACCGGATTATCGACCTTTCTAAACGAGGGGCGCAGTTGCTCGGTTATTTAGGGCAGGGAACAACTCGAGTACAGGTTGAAATTATGGCTAAGGAGAGTAAACAGCTTAAAGAAGCAATGCTGACCGGCAAAGTGAGTTCGGATGCGCCGGATATTATGCCGGAGCCGGCACCGTCGCTGTTTGAATCTTCGGAAGAACGTCGCCGGATATCGGAGGAAATTCAAAAAGAAGACGAAGCGGCAATTTACGGCAGCGCCGGAGGCAAAGAAGTGATGAGCGGAACCTATACGCCTACGGGAAAAACCGAAGAACCGGCAGTTTACGGCAGCGCGGCGGCCAAAGACGGCGGCGTTAAGTCGGGAGCCATGGGAGTGGTGAATGCCGATGCCGCCAAAGTTTCTGAAAATAACGGAGTTTACGGCAATGCGGCGTCCGATCCGCAAAAAGGGACGGTGTCCACGGTGGCAAAATCCGGCGGATACGAATATGTTAAAGGATATTATTACATTCACACCGGTTCATTTGCCAATTACAGTTTGGCGCACAAGCAATCGGTGCGCTTAAAGGAATACGGCAGCAGCCATATTGTGCCGATTGATAAAGACGGACAGAAGTTTTATCGGGTTTCCATGGGCCCGTACAGTCGCATAGAGGAGGCTCAGGTGGCAGAGGCCAAGATAAGATATTATGGATTTAAGGATACGGTTATCGAACAAAAATAGGAGAGAAAAATGCAGTTGAATAAGTTGGGTTTATTCGTTTTGGGATGCGGAATAATGTGCGCTTGGAGCGCCAAAGCCTATGAAACGGCGGCGCGTAACGCAATTTTGGTGGATTTTGATACCGGCGAATATTTGTTTGAAAAAAACATAACCGAGCCGGTGCCGCCGGCTTCTATGAGCAAGTTGATGACCGTTTATATTTTGATGAACAGAATTAAAGACGGCAGTATCAAGCTTGATGACACATTTTCGGTGAGTGAAAACGCCTGGCGCAAAGGCGGTGCCGCAACCGGCGGTTCCACCATGTTTCTTTCCATCGGCGACAATGTGAGCGTGGAAAACATTATCAAAGGCATAGTTATTCAATCGGGCAACGATGCGTGTATTGTGGTGGCGGAAAATATTTCGGGCACGGAAGAAGAATTCGCCGCTTTGATGAATAAAACGGCGCAGGAGTTGGGCATGAAAAACAGCTCTTTTGCCAATTCGACCGGTTTGCCGCATCCGGACCAGAAAATGTCTATGGAAGATTTGGCCATTTTATCGCGGGCGATTATTAAGGAATTTCCTGATTTGTACCATTATTTCAAAGAAAAGGAATTTACTTATAACAACATAAAGCAAGGTAACCGCAATCCTCTGCTGTATACCATGCAGGGAGCGGACGGGCTCAAGACCGGACATACGGAAGAAGCCGGATTTTGCCTGGCGGCTTCGGCGGTTAAAGATGATCGCCGGTTGATTGAGGTAATGAGCGGAATGAGCAGCAACAAAGAGCGTTCGGAAGAAAGTGAGCGCCTGATGAGCTGGGGCTTCAGAGAGTTCAAAAACTACAAAATGTTCAACAAAGGGCAAGTGGTGGCCAGTTCAAAAGTTTGGTACGGCAAAAATAAAACTGTGGATTTGGCCGTGGCCGATGACGTGGTTAAAACCATTCATACTTCCAAAGTGGACGAAGTGAAAGCTATGGCCGAATTTGATGAGCCGATTAAGGCACCGATTAAGGCCGGAGATAAGATAGGTATGTTGAAAATCGAAATTGAGGGACAGAATCCTTTGGAAATTCCGTTGGTGGCGGCAAAAGATGTGGAAAAAGTCAGCCTATGGGGCAGATTTTGGGCCAACGCCAAATTCTTCCTGTTGGGAGATAAATAAATGCACGGCCGTTTTATCACTTTGGAAGGCGGCGAAGGATGCGGTAAATCAACGCAACTCAAACTTTTGGCGGAATATTTGCGCTCTAAAGGCGTTGAGGTGGTGCAAACCAAAGAACCGGGCGGAACTCCCGAAGGGCAGATATTGCGTGAGCTGTTAGTTACCGGCGATAAAGATAAACTTGATGCCGTAAGCGAATGTTTGCTTTATTATGCCGATCGCCGCAACCATTTGGTAAAAGTGGTGTGGCCGGCATTAAACGAGGGTAAATGGGTGATTTCCGACCGCTATGCCGATTCAACGGAAGCCTATCAATATTACGGCTATGACAAGCGGGTGGAGCTTGAGGTGTTGCAGGGGCTTTATCGCACGGTGGCCGGAGATTTTAAGCCGGATTTGACGCTGATTTTGGATATTGAGCCGGAAATCGGAATGGGGCGTTCGTTTGCCAAGGCGCAGACCATGGCGGTTAAGGAGTTGCGTTTTGAAAGTCGGCAGATGGATTTTCATCGCAATTTGCGGCGCGGATTTTTAGAAATTGCCAAGCGCGAGCCGGAGCGTTGCGCGGTGGTTGATGCCGATGCCGATGTGCAGACGGTGCACGAGCGTATTGTAAAAATTGTTGAGGAAAGATTGGGTATTTAATGGTTGAGATGCCGGATATAACACCGCGTAATAACAATTATTTATTGGGCCAAGACGAGGCCCAAGAAGTGTTTTTGCGCGCTTATCAAACCGGCACGATGCACCACGCTTGGATATTGGGCGGAATACAGGGTATCGGCAAGGCAACGCTGGCGTTTAGAATCGCGCGTTTTTTGTTGAGTGCCGATGCAAAGCAAAAAGATAAATATACGTCGTTGAATGTGGCCGAAAATACACCGATTTTTCAGCAAGTGGCCGGAGGTTCGCATCCGGATTTGATGGTGGTGGAACGAGATTATACCGATACCGACCGCAAAAAAATCATCAGCGCCATTAAACACGGCGAAGTTATGGACGAACACGAACTTGCAAGTTTGAAAAAGTCGGCCTTTATTCGAGTTGACGACGTGCGTAAAGTGAGTGAGTTTTTGGCTAAAACGTCGTTTAATGACGGTTGGCGGGTGGTGATTATCGACAGCGCCGACGATATGAATAAAAATGCGGCCAACGCGCTGCTGAAAATATTGGAAGAACCGCCGGCACGCACGATATTGTTGCTCATCAGCCATAATCCGGGGCTTTTGTTGCCGACCATTCGCTCGCGGTGTGCAAAGTTACCGATACATCCGTTAAAAGAAAACGAGGTGGCGAGTTTGTTGCGTCGCTATCGCAGCAATTTGACCGAGCCGATGATTGCCAAACTGGCGGAAATGAGCGGCGGCAGTATCGGTAAAGCAATTTTATATGCCGATATGGATGCGGCGGGGATTTACGATAAATTGTGTGCGATTTTGTGTGCAAGGCAGAATTATGCCATGAGCGCGGTGTTGGATTTTGCTTCCGAAATGGCGAAAGATAACGACAAATTCAACGTGCTGCAGGAACTTTTGCTCAAATTTATCAAAGATAACATGAGCAGTTGCCGTGATGCGGAGGCTTTGTACGCTTGTTGGAACGAAACGCGCCGTCGTTTTGCCGATTGCACGAATATTAATATGGATAAGCGCTTTATGCTGATTGGTTTACTGACGGATATTTGCAAGGTGATTTAATGTTTACGGACAGTCATTGTCATATAAATTCCGAAGATTTTGCCGCCGACCGTGAGGAGGTGGTTGTCAGAGCGCGCGAGATGAAGGTGGAATATTTGCTCGACGTCAGCGATGACGTGGAAAAAACGCCGGAAATTATCGATTTTTGCCGCCATCATGAAAAAATATACACCACTTCCGGTTTGCATCCGGAGTTGGCGGATAAATATGCCGAATTTAAGGCGGAGATGATTTTGGAACACATCAAATCGCCTTATGTGGTGGGAATCGGTGAATGCGGGCTGGACTATTATTATAATGCCGACATTAAAGCCGCGCAGCTCAAAGTGTTTCAGGCGCATATTGAAGCGGCGCAAGAAAGTGGATTGCCGCTGATTGTGCATAGTCGCGACGCCGATGAAGATATGATGCGCTTGCTGACGAAAAATTATAAAATTAAGCCTTTTAGGGGCGAGTTGCATTGTTTTTCTTCCGGCGAAAAATTGTGTCGAGCGGCGCTTGACATCGGCTTTTATATTTCGGCTTCCGGCATTATTACTTTCAAAAAAAGCGAAGAATTGCGGCAAATATTTGCTAAAGTGCCGAATGAACGTCTGTTGATTGAAACCGACGCGCCGTTTTTGGCGCCGACACCGCATCGGGGCAAGCGCAACGAGCCGGCGTATGTGGTTAATACGGCGCAGGTTTTGGCCGAGGTTAAGGGGATTGATATTGAGCAATTGGCTGAAATTACGACGGAAAATTTTTTCCGGCTGTTTAATAAGGTGAGGCGAGATGAATAAGATTATCATTTTAGGCAGCGGGGCGGCTCCGGGAGTGCCGACGATTTCCGACGGTTGGGGCGGTTGCAACCCGCAGAATCCCAAAAATCGGCGCGGTCGTGCCGGAGTTTATGTTGAAATAGACGGCACAAAAATCTTAATCGATACTTCGGCCGATATCCGTAACCAAATGATTCAAAACAATATTCGCACGGCAGACGCGGTGTTATATACGCATGCACACGCCGACCATATTATGGGAATTGACGATTTACGCGCTTTAACTTATCATACGCATCAGGGCTTGAATATTTACGGCGAAGCTTCGCATATTGCGGAAATTCGGCATCGTTTTGATTATGTGTTTGCGGATACGCCGGCAAAGGATAGTACCGCGCGGCCTCGGCTTATTTCCAACATAGTGGAATACGGTAAAGAATTTACGGTGGGCAAGATTAAAATTATGCCGCTGGCGTTTGCCGGACATCCGGTGCCAACAACGGGATATGCCTTAAATGACGGCGAAATGGTTTTGGTTCCGGATTATAAAGTTATACCGGCAGAAACGTTGGCCTATTTGCAAAAAATTGATGTTAATGTTTTGATTATGCCCTTGACGACCATTAAAACAAATCTGTATCATGCCGGTATGGATATCGATATGGATTATATTCGCCAAATCGGCCCGAAAAGAGTGTATTTTACGCACTTGGGGCCGTATTGCGATTATGATGATGTTAAACAAAAAACGCCGCAAAATATTGAGCCGGCGTATGACGGGTTGACAATAGAATTTTAAGGAGAAGAAAATGCTTTGTATATATCATATTGCGGATCACGATGGCAAAGGTTCGGCGGCTATTGTCAAATCTAAGTTTCCGGAAACGGAGCTGATGGGATTGAATCACGATATGGAAATTCCGTATGAAGAAATCGAAAAGCACGACAAAATTGTGATATGCGATATTGCTCTGCCGGTTAAATATATGTTTGAGCTGAACAAAAAGGCCGATTTAACTTGGATAGACCACCATATTTCGGTGATTAAAGAATATGACGAGCTGATGCAAAGCGGCGATTATGAGTCGATAAAAGGCAAGCGCGAAGTGGGCACGGCGGCGTTGGTGCTGACGTGGCAATATTTTTATCCGGAAAAGGAATTGCCGGAAGGTCTGCGTTTGCTCGGCTTAAACGATATCTACGATTTGCGCGACCGGCGGGTGCGTCCGTTTGAATATGCGGTGCAAACTTTCGGGGTAAACCGTCCGACCGATAAAATTTGGACACAGATTATCAATAATGAAATCAATATCAAAGAAATGGTAGAGAAGGGTAACGCTATTTTGTCGTGGGTGCGGCATCGCAACTATCGCTTGGTGCGCGGAATGGCTTTTGAAAGCGAATATAACGGATTGAAGTGCATTTGTTCCAATATGGCGCAAGGACAGTCGGAATTTTTTGATTCGCTGGACAATATTCGGGATTTTGATTTTATGGTCAATTTCTTTATGAACAAGAAAAATCGCTGGAATTTAACGTTTTATACTTATAAAAACGATGTCGACGTTTCTAAAATTGCAGCAGAGTTCGGCGGTGGCGGTCATGCCAAAGCGGCAGGTGCTTCGTCGTTGAAAGAGTTGCCGGAGTTTTTATTAAACGGAAATCCGTGGAGCAAGCCGCTCGGCGATAAATAAAAGAATTATTTTGGCACGATATGCCCGATATTTTTCCGGTAATTTAACGGATTAAAGAGTTGGATAAAAGTCCGGATAGATATTTGGCCAAGCTGCGCGAAAATCCGATGCAACAGTATTTTGATTTTAAGAAAAATAAAAAATTTGAAAAATGGTCGTTGTAGGAAAAATGCTGCAACACGCGAGGAAAGTCTTAAGTTATGGAAAGAAAATTCCGAATTGATAAACAAAATGTCAATATTTAAATCCGAAAATGATAAGTCGAAACAAAAAATTGCGGTAGTTTCTAAGATTAAGGTAATGTCATTGGTTAAGTCGTTTAAAAAGGTTAAAGAAAATTGGCTGTATAAAAGGGTTGAAACCGAGCGCTATATTAAAACTTACGTTTGCGGAATTTGTGTGCGTAAGCGGTCGGTAAATGTTTGCGGCTATGTTGATGCCGGTTTGCAGAAATTGGAAAAACGGCTGAAAAAGTGTATTATAGAAAATAAATGGAGGTCGAATAGTAAAATGAAAAAAGTTTTTGTTTCCGGATGTTTTGATGTGTTGCACAGCGGGCATATCCGCTTTTTTGAAGAGGCTTCGCAATACGGCGATTTATATGTATCTGTCGGTTCTGATAAAACCGTTGAGGAGCTGAAACATCGTAAAACATTATATAATGAAGATGAGCGATTGTATATGGTTTCGGCTGTTCGCTACGTTACCGAAGCGTTTGTGGCCAAAGGTAGCGGAAAGCTCGATTTTGCCGAAGAAATCAAACAGATTAAGCCGGATATTTTCTTTGTTAATTCCGATGGTGACAGCGCCGAAAAGCGTGCATTTATCGAAGGATTGGGTATTCGCTATGTGGTCAGCAACCGCATTCCAAAAGATTTATTGCCTGTGCGTTCCAGCACCTCTATTCGTGCCGAGTTGAAGAAATAGTGCGCTTGTTATTACTTAGCCAGCGCTTTAATTTTAATGTGTTGTTCGATTATTTGGCGGATTTCGGCCTCATCTCGCGGCGACAATAGTCCGTAGAGAGGAATGGAAAAGGCGGTAAATCCCGGATTGTGCTTTTGTAGCCAACTGTATTTATAATCGAGGTTATCGCGCGGCAACAAAACAATGATTTTCCGTTTTTTTAAACAACAATAAATTTCGCGTTCTTCGGCGGCCACAATATCTGCCCATTTCAGCGGTGCGCTGTGGTCGATTTTGATGCTTTCATCGGTGATTATCGCCATTTTTTGCGGATAAAGATATTTATAAGCCCATACCAACCACGAAAAAACAACTGCGCCGATGATGACGTACATTTGTTTATAAAACATAATCTGTGGGCAAAACAGACAGGATAAAACAAGCAAAGTCAACACAATGTTGAATATAAACCAAGTATTAAACCATTTGAAATTATAGTAAATAATCTTTTGCATGGGCATTCTCCTTTGATTTTTCATATAATAACACTTGCAAGCAGCTATAAGTCAAGATTTTTTTCAAGCCGACGGTTAAAAAAATATTACTTTTTTTGCTGAAAATACTTGAAAATAAAATAAAAAAAATGTATACTTCCGCCAGTTTAAATGTGTGTGTAAAAAAAACGCCGTTTTATTATTTGGCGAATAAGGCTGAGAGGGCGGAAGTGCCAAGGGTTCGGCCTTGTTCTTTTGAACAGTTTAACAGGTTTAACCTTCTGTTGACGGGATTGATGTTTATTCAAAAGAATTGTCGCAGAATCAATATTTTAGAAGGATGAAATACATGAGTGAATCTTATACGGGCAAAAAGCGTGTAAGAAAAAATTTCGGCCGAATCGACGCAGTGATGGATATGCCGAATTTAATTGATGTGCAAACCGGTTCCTATTCCAGCTTTATCAACAATGTTGATGTGAACGGAGACCATTGTGAATTCGGTTTGGAAGAGGTGTTCAAATCTATTTTCCCAATCAGCGATTTTGCCGGAAACGGCGAATTGGAGTTTGTCGGATATGTTTTGGATAAGCCGAAATATGACGAAGAAGAATGTATCCGCCGTGATATGACTTATGCCGCGCCGATTAAGGCTACTTTGCGTTTGGTGGTGTTTGATGTCGATGAAGCGACCGGCACCAAATCCATTCACGATGTGAAAGAACAGGAAGTTTATATGGGCGACATTCCGTTGATGACGGAAAAAGGTACGTTTATTTTTAACGGCACGGAACGTGTGGTTGTTTCGCAAATGCACCGTTCTCCGGGCGTGTTCTTTGACAGCGACGGCGGAAAAACGGTTTCTTCCGGCAAAAAGTTGTTCTCGGCGCGGATTATCCCGTATCGCGGCTCTTGGCTCGATTTTGAGTTTGATGCCAAAGATTTGATTTATGCCCGTATCGACAGACGTCGTAAATTGCCGGTAACTTCCATTTTTTATTCTTTATATTCTAAAGAAACAGAAGAAAAAATGGCAGAATTAGCCAAAGAAGGCAAGGAAATGCCGCTCGAAGAAATTAAGGGTATGGATAAAGAAGAAATCCTTAATTATTTCTATGAAATCGAAACTTATTTAGCTGATAAAAAAGCTTGGAAAATGAAGTTTGAACCGAGCCGTATGAAGGGTGTTAAGTTTGATTTTGCATTGGTTAACGCCTCTACCGGTGAAGAAGTTTTGGAAGCCGGCAAGAAGTTGACTCCGAGAAGCGCACAAAAATTGGCCGATGAGGGTTTGGAATATTTTAAAGTCAGCAAAGAACAAATGTACGGCAAATTCTTGGCTAAAAATATCGTAATTGCCAAGACCGGAGAAGTTTTGGCCGAAGCCGGCGATGAAATCAATGAAGAGCTGATGGATAAATTGGCCGAAAATAAAATTAAAGAAATTGACACTTTATATATAGACGGTTTGAATGTCGGTCCGTATATTCGTAACACCTTGGCGGCAGATAAAAACTCTAATCGTCAGGAGGCTTTGTTTGATATTTATCGTGTTATGAGACCTGGCGAACCGGCAACTTTGGAAGCGGCCGATGCTTCGTTCAAGCAACAATTCTTTGATTCCGAGCGCTATGATTTGTCGGCGGTCGGTCGCGTGAAGATGAATGCATCTTTGGATATTCCGTTCAGCGAAGCTCCGGATACATTGCGCATTTTACGCAAAAAAGATATTTTGATGATTGTGAAAAAATTGGTGGAAATTCGTGACGGTCGCGGTCAGGTTGACGATATCGACCACTTGGGCAACCGTCGTGTTCGCTCGGTGGGCGAGTTGATGGAAAACCAATATCGCATGGGCTTGCTCAGAATGGAACGCGCAATCAAAGAAAAGATGAGTGCCGAAGTTTTGAATAATGTTAAACCGCAAGATTTAATCAACGCTAAGCCGATTGCTTCGGTTATTCGTGAGTTCTTCGGTTCTTCGCAGTTATCACAATTTATGGATCAAAACAACCCGCTGTCGGAAATTACGCACAAGCGTCGTTTGTCAGCCTTAGGCCCGGGCGGCTTGAGCCGTGACCGTGCCGGCTTTGAAGTCCGCGACGTGCATCCGACACACTACGGACGTATCTGCCCGATTGAATCTCCGGAAGGTCCGAACATCGGTTTGATTAACTCTTTATCTACATACGCGCGCGTGAACAAATACGGCTTTATCGAATGCCCGTATCGCAAAGTGGTTAACGGCGTGGTTACCGATGAAGTGGTTTATTTGTCCGCCGATGACGAAGGCAAGGTGGTTATCGCCGAAGCCAATGCTAAAGTTAAGGAAGACGGTCATTTTGAAAACGACTTGATTACTTGTCGCCGCGGCGGTGAAGTAGAATTTGACAAGCCGGAAGACATTAACTTTATTGACGTTTCGCCGAAACAGTTAGTGTCGGTGGCTGCGGCCTTGATTCCGTTCTTGGAAAACGATGACGCTAACCGTGCGTTGATGGGCTCAAACATGCAACGTCAAGGTGTGCCGTTGCTTCGTTCCGAGGCACCGCTGGTAGGTACCGGTATTGAAGCTACGGTGGCTAAAGATTCCGGTGCTACTTTGGTGGCTAAATATGACGGTGTGGTTGATGCGGTTGACGCTAATCGTATCGTTATTCGTACCGACGGTGATGAAGTTCGCGACGCCGGTGTGGAAATTTATAAGCTTTCCAAATTCCGTCGTTCCAACCAAAATACTTGCATTAACCAAGTACCGTTGGTAAAGGTTGGTGACCACATTAAAAAGGGTGATATTATCGCTGATGGTCCGTGCACCAATTTGGGTGAGTTGGCTTTGGGTAAAAACCTGTTGGTGGCATTTATGCCGTGGAACGGTTTGAACTACGAAGATGCTATTTTGCTTTCGGAACGTATTTCCCGCGATGATGTTTTGACTTCTTTGCATATTGAAGAATTTGAGGTTATGGCTCGCGATACCAAACTCGGTCAGGAAGAAATTACCCGCGATATTCCGAATGTGGGTGAAGATGCGTTACGCAACTTGGATGAAGCCGGTATCGTTTATGTGGGTGCTCACGTTAAGGCCGGTGACATTTTGGTGGGTAAGGTTACGCCGAAGGGCGAATCTCCGGTAACGCCGGAAGAAAAACTTTTGCGCGCCATTTTCGGTGAAAAAGCCAGCGATGTTCGCGATACTTCGCTTCGTGCTCAGCCGGGTGTTGACGGTATTGTGGTAGATGTTCGCATTTTCTCGCGTCGCGGTGTAGAAAAAGATGAACGTGCTTTGGCTATCGAACAGGAAGAAATTTCTGCTTTGGCTAAGGACCGCGATGACGAAATGGCAATTATTCGCCGCAACTACCAAGCCAGATTAGAAAAGATGCTGGTGGGACAGACTGTTGTCGATGCTCCGAAAGGCTTTAAGAAAAACGAAAAAATTACGGCGGAAAAATTGGCCGAATTTCCGGTTGCCAAATGGAAGGAAATTGTGGTTAAAAACGAAGACATTATGGGCAGAATAGAGGAATTTAACGCTGCGTTTGATGCGCGTATGGCCGATATTAAAGCTCATTATGACGACAAAGTTGCCAAAGTTCAACGCGGTGATGATTTGTTGCCGGGCGTTTTGAAGTTGGTAAAAGTGTTTATCGCAACCAAGAGAAAAATGCAAACCGGTGATAAGATGGCCGGTCGTCACGGTAACAAAGGTACGGTTTCTCGCGTGTTGCCGCTTGCAGATATGCCGTATACCGAAGACGGAACGCCGGTTGATGTGGTGTTGAACCCGCTCGGCGTGCCTTCGCGTATGAACGTGGGACAAATTCTGGAAACTCACCTCGGATGGGCCGCCAAGGAATTGGGCGCACAATTAAACGAAATGTGTGAACAATACAAGCGCGGTGAAAAAACAGCCGCAGAGTTGAATGAGCGCTTAAAAGAAATTTATGGCGAAAAGCAATATAAGAAAGAAGTTGCAACTTTAACCGAAGATGAAAAGATGGAGATGATTTCCAACTTGAAGAACGGTGTACCGATGGCAACTCCGGTATTTGACGGTGCCAGCGGTGATGACATCAATCGGATGCTGACTATGGCAGGTTTACCGACCTCCGGTCAGATAGATTTGTATGATGGTCGTACAGGCGAGAAGTTTGATCGTAAGGTTACGGTCGGCGTGATGTATATGATTAAGTTGCACCACATTGTTGATGAAAAAATGCACGCTCGTTCGGTTGGTCCGTACGGTTTGGTTACGCAACAACCGCTTGGCGGTAAGGCTCAATTCGGCGGTCAACGTTTCGGTGAAATGGAAGTGTGGGCTTTGCAGGCATACGGCGCGGCCTATACCTTGCAAGAAATGCTCACCATTAAATCCGATGACGTTGAAGGCAGAACCAGAGTTTATGACGCGATTGTCAACGGTGAAGACAGCTTCAACACAGGCATTCCGGAATCCTTTAACGTGTTGGTTAAGGAAATTAAGTCCTTGTGTCTGAATGTTGAAATGATAAATGAAGATGCTTAATTCGGGGAGTTTTAGAGAATGAGTAATGAATTAGTAAATGTAATGGATCAGCAGTTAGCGGCTGACAGTTTTGAAGCGATTAAAATCTCGATTGCTTCTCCGGAGCAGATTCGTTCGTGGTCTTACGGCGAAGTTAAAAAGCCGGAAACCATTAACTATCGTACATTCAAGCCGGAAAAAGACGGTTTGTTCTGTGCCAGAATTTTTGGTCCGGTAAAAGATTATGAGTGCTTGTGCGGTAAATATAAGCGCATGAAGAGCCGCGGTATTGTCTGCGAAAAGTGCGGCGTGGAAGTCACACTTTCCAAAGTTCGCCGCGAAAGAATGGGACATATCGAGTTGGCAGCGCCGGTTGCTCACATTTGGTTTTTGAAATCTTTGCCGTCGCGTATTTCAACCTTGACCGATATTCAGGAAAAGGCTTTGGAGCGCGTGCTGTATTTTGAAAACTATATCGTGATTGAGCCGGGTTTGACTGATTTGCAAATCAATCAGCTGTTGACGGAAGAAGAATATCAAGATGCCATCGATAAATACGGCGAAGATGCGTTCAGAGCCGGTATCGGTGCCGAAGCGTTGCGTGAAATTCTTTCTAATATCGATTTGGAAGCAGAACGCGACAGTATGCGTCAGGAATTAAAAGAAACCACTTCGGAAGCTAAGCGCAAGAAGTTGGTTAAGCGTTTGAAACTGGTGGAAGCTTTCATCAATTCCAATGCTAAGCCGGAATGGATGATTTTGACTGTATTGCCGGTTATTCCGCCTGATTTGCGTCCGTTAGTGCCGTTAGACGGCGGTCGTTTTGCCACTTCGGATTTGAACGATTTGTATCGTCGTGTGATTAACCGTAACAATCGTTTGAAGAGATTGATTGAATTGCGTGCGCCGGATATTATCGTTCGTAATGAAAAGCGTATGTTGCAAGAATCGGTTGATGCTTTGTTTGATAACGGTCGCCGCGGTCGTGCCATTACCGGTACAAACAAACGCCCGTTGAAATCTTTGGCCGATATGCTTAAAGGTAAGCAAGGTCGTTTCCGTCAAAACTTGCTCGGTAAACGTGTTGACTACTCCGGTCGTTCGGTTATTACCGTTGGTCCGGAACTCAAAATGCATCAATGCGGATTGCCGAAGAAAATGGCACTCGAATTGTTTAAGCCGTTTGTTTATGCCAAACTCGAATTGTATGGTCACGCCACGACCATTAAGGCAGCCAAGCGCATGGTAGAAAAAGAGCGTCCGGAAGTTTGGGATATTTTGGAAGAAGTTATCCGCGAGCATCCGGTGTTGTTAAACCGTGCTCCGACCTTGCACCGTTTGGGTATTCAAGCTTATGAGCCGGTGTTGGTTGAAGGTAAGGCAATTCACTTGCACCCGTTGGCTTGTACGGCATTTAACGCCGACTTCGATGGTGACCAAATGGCTGTTCACGTTCCGCTTTCGATTGAAGCGCAATTGGAAGCTCGCGTGTTGATGATGTCTACCAACAACGTTTTGTCTCCGGCATCGGGTAAGCCGATTATCGTGCCGTCACAAGATATGGTTTTGGGTATTTATTACCTGACATATTGTATTGATGAAATCAACAAGGTAGAAAAGAAACCGGAAGATTTCAAAATTTATTCCAGTCCGGAAGAATGTATGTTGGCATTGAACGCCAAAGCGGTTGATATGCACGAAAAAATCAAGTGCCGTATGGAATATGTAAACAATGACGGTCAATTTGTAAAAGGCATTGTAGAAACCACTCCGGGACGTATCATTGTTTCGGAAATCTTGCCGAAGCACGAGGGCGTTCCGTTCTCACTCGTTAACCGTTTGGTGAAGAAAAAGCAAATTTCCGAAATTATCGAAACCGTATATCGTGTATGCGGCGGCAAGGAAACTTGCATTATGGCCGATGCCATTATGGGCCTGGGTTATAAATATGCTTGCTTGTCGGGTATTTCGTTTGGTAAGGACGATTTGATTGTTCCGGCCGCCAAGCAGAAGTTGATTGATGAAACTTCGGCAGAAGTGGCTAAGTTTGAACAACAATATCAAAACGGTTTGATTACCAAGGGTGAAAAATACAACAAAGTGGTCGATATTTGGGCATCTTGTACCGATAAAGTGGCTGATGAGATGATGAAGAACATTTCTAAGCCGGACGCTAATAATATGCTTAACTCCGTGTTTATGATGGCCGATTCCGGCGCCCGCGGTAGTGCGGCTCAAATGCGTCAGTTGGCCGGTATGCGCGGCTTGATGGCTAAGCCGTCGGGTGAAATTATCGAACAACCGATTATCTCTAACTTTAAAGAAGGTTTGACGGTGTCGGAATACTTTAACTCTACCCACGGTGCGCGTAAAGGTTTGGCCGATACGGCTTTGAAAACCGCCAACGCCGGTTACTTAACCCGTCGTTTGGTTGATGTCGGTCAAGATGTGGTTATTACTGAAGAAGATTGCGGTACGGAACGCGGTATTATCGTTCGTCCGGTGGTTGACGGCGGTCAGGTGATTGCTACCATCGGCGAAAGAATTCTCGGCCGTACGGCACAGGAAGATATCAGAGATCCGGAAAGCGGAGATATCTTGGTTCATAAGGGTAAACTGATAGACGAAGCCGATGTGGCTAAAGTTGAAAAAGCCGGAGTTGAACAGGTTAAGATTCGTTCGGTATTGACTTGCGAAAGCGAACACGGTGTTTGCGCCGCTTGTTACGGACGTGACTTGGCTCGCGGTACTCAGGCCGGCAACAAAAAGGCTGAAGGCGATGGCGAAGATACGCGTGATCAGAGTCGTGTCAGCATCGGTGAAGCTGTTGGCGTTATTGCCGCACAATCCATCGGTGAGCCGGGTACCCAATTAACGCTGCGTACCTTCCACATCGGCGGTGCGGCTTCCAAATCGGCAGAACAATCTACGATTGAAGTTCCGTTCGGCGGTATTTTGAAGCTGGAAAATACGCATACGGTTACCAATTCCGACGGACATTTGATTATCTTGTCTCGTAACTGCGACTTGGTAATTCAGGATAATCAGGGACGCGAAAAATCTCGTCACCACATTCCGTACGGTGCAAAAGTTTTGGTACAGGAAAATACCGAAGTTACCAAAGGACAAAAAGTGGCCGAGTGGGATCCGTTCATGACGCCGATTATTTCGGAAAAAGAAGGTAAGGCCGAATTGGTTGACTTAATTCCGAACGTTTCGGTTAAGGAAACCATGGATGAAACAACCGGTATCAGCTCTAAAACGGTTATTGACTGGCAGTCCGGTTCGGGTGCTTATTCGGGCTTGAAACCGAGCGTTATGCTCAAAAACTCTAAGGGTAAGCATGTAACTTATGATTCCGGTAAGGAAGTTCGTTACTATCTGTCTCCGGATGCGGTGTTGAACGTTGATAAAGATACAGAAGTTCATGTCGGTGACGTTATTGCCCGTATTCCGAGAGAGAGCACCAAAACCAAGGATATTACCGGTGGTTTGCCGCGTGTGGCTGAGTTGTTCGAAGCCCGTCGTCCGAAGGATCCGGCGATTATTTCCGATATTGACGGTACGGTTGAATACGGCAAAGACTATAAAGCTAAGCAACGCATTACCGTTATTGAAGATGCCGCTGACGGCAGAAAGATTGAATATCTGATTCCGAAGGGACGTCGTTTGGTGGTTCAAGACGGTGATAAGGTTAAGAAGGGCGATTTGTTGGTTGACGGTACGCCGGCACCGCACGATATTTTGCGCGTGTTGGGCGTGGAAAAACTGGCCGAATATTTGGTTCAGGAAGTTCAAGCCGTATATCGTCTGCAAGGTGTGGCGATTAACGATAAACACATTGAGGTTATTGTTTCGCAAATGCTCAAGAAGGTTGAAGTTACCAACCCTGGTGACACAACATTCTTGGTGGGCGAACAGGTTGACCGCGATGTGTTTGAAGCCGAAAATCAAAAGATTGAGGCTTCCGGCGGAACTCCGGCAACTGCTAATGATGTTTTGCTTGGTATCACCAAGGCATCGTTGCAGACCAAGTCGTTTATTTCGGCCGCGTCATTCCAAGAAACCACTCGTGTATTGACCGAAGCTGCAGTTGAAGGTAAGGTTGATGCGCTCAAAGGTTTGAAAGAGAATGTAATTGTCGGACGTTTGATTCCGGCCGGTACGGGTAGCGTTTTACGCACATTCCGTAAGGTTGCGGCTCAGAACGACAAAGACATTTTGGAAATGCGTCAGGCAGCAGCTGAAGAAGCCAATGCGGCGGTTGCTTTACCGGAAGGCGAAGAATAATTCGCTGACGGCAATTAATTAGAATAAAGGCATCATACGTTTTTGTATGATGCCTTTATTCTTAAGTCGGGAATTTTTTTATCTCTTTGACAAGTGTTCCAAGAATTTGATTTGAATGTCGGCGATTTGTTTAACACTTTCAATCTCGACATATTCGCCGGAAGCGTGCATACCGTCGCCGGTGCCGGAGTGCATAATCACCGTTGAGCCTTTGACGGCAAAAGAGCGCGAATCGGTGGCGCCGCCGATATGCTCAAATTCAATTTTTTTGCCCATAATACCTTCGGCAAAGCGTTTATAATTCAAAATATCGGGATTCTGTTCGTCCATAACTACCGGAGTGCTGGCGGAGACGATTTTATATTCTACGCCTTTTTCCAGACATTTTTGCAAATTGCTTTCCAGATTTTCTACGCTGGAATTTTCGGTTAAGCGGAAATCGAGCAACGCTTCGGCATAATTGGAAATAATGTTTGATACCTGACCGCCCTCGATTTTAGCAAAGTGCACGGTATCAAACCAAGTGTCTTTTGGCTGCGGTAAATCGGCAGCGTAATACGGATAAATTCGGCGAATATTTTGCCAGGTTTTCATTAAAAGCTCGTTGGCATCAATTCCGGCCCACGGGGTTGAGCCGTGCGCTTCTTTGCCGGTGGCAATCAGCTTTACAAACACCGGATTTTTGCACTTGCTGACAATTTTGGTAATGTCGCCGCCCACATCGTTATCAAGCACAATTTTGGCGCTGATATTCGGATATGCCGCCATAAAAGATGCGGTGGATTTACTGCCTTTTTCTTCGTCGGTGGAAAGAATCACGCCAAACTTAATCGGCAGTTTATGGCGCACCACATAATCCATAGAATTGAGCGCCACGGCGGCAAACGATTTCATATCCAGCGTGCCGCGTCCGTACATTTTGCCGTTTTCTGTTCGCGGAACAAACATTTCATCGGCGGCCGGCACCACATCGATATGCCCTAAAATCACCACATCAAAATCCAAGGTGTCGCAATTGCGCAAAAAAACGACCGGCGATGCCGTGGTTTGAAATATCTCGACCAAAGTGTCGGTGCCGGCAAATTTATCCTTAATGTATTGCGCCGCTTTGGCAATTTCCGCCTCGTTTCCGGTTTCGGTGCGAAAACGGATAAGATCTTCAACTGTTTGCATTAAATCCATATTTTTCTATCCTTTTTGCTGTAATTTTTACTCTTTATTTATATCTATAAGGCATAATAATTTAAAATAGGTAAAAAGGGGATTGAATATGAAGTCGCTGTTTGTAACATTATTAGCCTGCGGTTTGGCTTGGGGTTCGGCCTGCTATGCTGAGGAAGCCGAAGAAGAAAGCGAAACCGGATTGGCGTTGCCGCGTATGGTTTCATTACGTTCCAGCAAAATAAATGCCCGCTCGGGGCCGGGAAGCAGATATCCGATTGAATGGGTATATCAGCAAAAGGGCGCTCCGGTGGAAATTATCGCCGAGTTTGAATTATGGCGTCAGATTAAGGATTGGGAAGGCACGGAAACTTGGGTGCACAAGGCTATGCTTTCGGGACGCAGATTCGTGCGGGTGGAAAATCCGGGCGAAAACAATATTTATGCCAAACCGGATCTCGAATCCCGCGTGGTTGCCAAAGTGGAAGACGGCGTGGTCGGCGAGGTGGATAAGTGTCCGGCCGAAAGCGATATGTGTTTGATTAAGTTTGACAATATCCAAGGTTGGATGCCGCGTAGCGTTTTGTTTGGCGTTTATGACGACGAGGTTATTAAATAAAAATTGAAACAAAAAATCGAATTTAATGCCGACGCCGAATTGTCTGCCGTTATCGAAAAGTGGCAGAAGTGGCTTGTTGCCGAGCGCTTATATTCCGAACACACCTTAGACGGCTATTCGCGCGACTTGGCAATTTTTATGCAAAGCATAAGTTCGGGAAAAGAAATATCGTTAAGTGATTTGGAGCGCCTTGAAGTTCGTGACTTCAGGCGTTTTTTGAGTGAGCGTGCGGTAAAATATATCAATAAATCGTCTATGGGACGAGAAATTTCGGCGATTAAAAACTTTTTTAAGTGGATGGATATTAACGGAATTGTTAAAAATCCGGCAATCAGCGTAATTACCTCGCCGCGCAAGCCCAAAGTTTTGCCCAAAGCAATTGATGTGAGCGATGCTTTTGATATGCTCGATGAGGCCAAGGGAATAGCTGCGGACGCGTGGCAAGGGCTTCGGGATAAAGCGATTTTAATGTTGCTTTACGGTTGCGGTTTGCGAATTTCCGAAGCCCTTTCCTTAAATGTTGGGGATATTACGGACCAAAGCGAATTTTTGCGCATTAAAGGCAAAGGCAATAAAGAGCGGATAGTGCCGTTGTTGCCGGTTATTTGGCCGCATATCGAAGCTTACCTTGCCAACACTCCGTACACATTCAACGTAGGAGGACCGTTGTTTGTGGGTGCTCGAGGTGAGCGTTTAAGTCCGCGTATTATTCAGCGTCAAATGCAAAAGTTGCGCGCCAGATTAGGTTTGCCTGATACGGTAACGCCGCATGCGTTGCGCCATTCATTTGCTACTCAACTGCTGCAAGAGGGAGTTGATTTGCGTTCAATTCAAGAATTACTGGGCCATTCATCCCTAATCACAACCCAACGCTACACAGATGTTCAAACCGAAACCTTAAAAAGAGAATACCATAAAGCGCATCCGCTCGAAAAACAGGAATAAAAAAAGAGGTTCCGACAACGGCGAAACCTCTCTAAATCGTATCTTATTGCAGAAAATTACTTAATCTTCTTCTCTACGAACTCTTCGTGCTTGCGAGATTTTTTATCAAACTTTTTCAATACAAGCTTTTCCGGATGAGTTCTCGGATTTTTTTCTGCCAGATAGAAAGAGCCTGTTCCGGCCGTGCTTTCCAATTTAATTTTAATCTTTACTGCTTTTGCCATTTTTTTACTCTTTTACTAAAGTTATCAATTAAAACATTTAGGCGCAGTATACATATTTTACGGCGCTTGTCAATAGCTTTTTTCGCAATAAACGGGAAAATTTTGCCTTTGCTGTTAAAAAACTTGCATAAACAGCAATAAAATTGTAAAATGTTTGCAGTGACCGGCGTTTATAAGAGGATTAGTAATGGTAAAAATTATAAAAATCGAAAATCGGATTGTTGATAACGGACACCGTTTGCAAACGGAACATACGGCTGATGGTGGTCTGATTGAAACTTATTTTGCCGGAGATAACGCTTATCAGGGAAAAAATACAAATCCCGACGGCTCTTTTCAAATTTGGAGAATGATAAACGGAGCTAAGGTAGTAACAGAAGAAAAAACGGCCGACGGAATACATAATTGGTATAATCCGCAAACCAAGAAGCTAAGCAAAACTGAAAAAGGCGGAATTATAACCACGTTTTTTGAAAACGAGCGGGTTGAGTCGATTATAGATGAAAAAGGAAACGGTGTCCGATATTATGAAAACGGCAACCTCTATTGCAAGTGCGAGGATGGTTACGAGCTTTCTTTGGATGCCGACGGACGTAAACAATATGAGTATAAAGACGGCAAGCTGACCATCAATCCGGATTATTTCTCTTATTATCGTTTGGGCGTTAAAACAGCGGAAAACGAGCAGCATTGGACGGAGAAAACGACTCTTGATCCCAAGAAAAAAACTTTGCTTTGCTTAGGCGGAGATCAATCTAAAGATGCGCGCGCGGCTAACGGTAATATCGTTCCTTTTGCCCGAGTTTTGGGCTTTTCTGATGCCGATATGGCGCAGATGCAGTTGGTGTCGTGCTATCGGCCGGTCAATTTGCACGTCAACTATTTGCGGCGGAGCTATAAGGGCGAAGAAGATAAAATTAAAAAAGATTATAAACGTGAGGTTTTGCAAAAATTTTTACCGTTTATGGCACGGGAAATTGACGGTAAATTCGAGCGGTTGCGGCCGGACGAACTGCTTGCTAATTTTCGCAATATCATTGTGCAGGCGCATTGTTACGGGGCCAACGATTTGCCGCGATTTGCCGAGGTATTGCAGAACACGATGACTAAGCTTGGTTATGCGCCGAAATTGCAAAAACAAGCCATGCGGCAAATTTTGTGCATTACCAACAACACCCAGCGTGAGTTGACCGATAAGCTCGATTTTACGCTTATTCATCGCTATTCGGTGGCTGACGGACAGTTTGAGCCGGAATATGATAGGGCGTTTTCCGATGCGTATCCGGTGTTTGTGCAAGACCACAAGCGCTTTTCTCAAAAATACGGTACAAAAGCCAGCTTTATTCAAATGCGCCCCAACGAAATGCTGATGGTATTTACCAAAATGATAAAATCCGGCAATGAACATAATGAAGGCTTTGGGAATACGGATAACGAGAATTTTACCGCTGTCGGCAAAAAACAGTTCGCATTGATGAAGCAACTGGGGAATTTTTGGCTCAATAATCGAGCGCCTATGCCGAAAGTGGCGGACTTGCTGCGGCAATGCCTGAGCGATACAGCAACCGCGTCTTTTGTGGAAAGCGCTTTGCTCAGCGGTAAAAAACTCAAGACTCAAAAACGCAATGTGCTGGAAAATCATCATATTTTAAAAGCGGCATACAACCGCTTTAAGAGCAACAGTCAAAAACCGGATAAAACCGGGGTTTATAAATTGCTGTCGGAAAAATATCACTCTTAATATTCCGGAACCGGTATCGCTTCGTGCAATAGGGTGAAAGCTGCATCAATGTCAGCATCTATCTTAACCCGACTTTCCGGATTGCACACATCTTCATAGCGACGTGTTAAACAAACGTCGGGATCTATGCCTTTCTTATGAATAATCTTGCCGGACGGAGTGAAAAACTGTTCGGTGGTCAGCACCAGCTTGCCGTCGTTGCTCATTTTGGTCACGCTTTGAATGGTGCCTTTGCCAAAGCTGTGAGTGCCGATGAGTTTGGCGCGAGATTGTTCTTGTAAAGCTCCGGCTAAAACTTCGGCCGCCGATGCGGTTTCGGCATCAATCATTACTACCATCGGCTTGGTAAATATCGGATTTTTGCCGGAGGTGTAATAATGCTTATCCTTCGGGTTGCGGCCGGAAGTATAAGTGATGATTTCGTTGTCGCAGAACATACTTGCAACTTGTATCGCTTCATTCAATATACCGCCGCTGTTGCTGCGCAAATCTAAAATTACACCCTCAATTTTATCGCCGTATTTTTCCAAAGAATGTTTGATCATACTGCTGGTTTGTTGGTTAAATGTTCTGACTTTCAAATACAAGATATCGTCGTCGATGATGCGGTCGTTAAACAGGGTGTAAACGGCATTTTTGCGTTCTTCTTCATTATATTCGTATTCAGAATAATAATGAGTGTATTCGTCAAGTTGGTCAGTCATTCTTTTCATAATCAGGTCCGGCAACTCAAAGTCGTGTAAGTGCGCTGCGTCGGAATATTTTGCTGAGGTGGCAATTATTTTGGATAAGGCTTTTACCCAACCTAAAATATCGTCGTTGCGATACGGAAAGGGAATAGGGCGGCGAATCATTCCGTCATAATAAACGTAAAACTTGTCGGTCCCCTTTGAAATTACAAGTTTTTTATCCATATCGTGCATAACTTGCACTCCGGCATAAATCAAATCGGCGTTGTCCACCGGTCGAATATATTGCTGATTAAGTGTAGTCAGCATCTCGTTAATTAAATGAGTGTCAACCGTTTCTTTCTTGGCCTGAGCCAGAGATGGCATTAACAAACAAAAACAAATGCCGGCAATCAACTTTTTCATATTCAATCCCCAAATTCGGCGGTTAAAACTGTGTGGTCGGAAGATTTCTCTTGCGCCCGAAAATTTTTATCAATCGTACACGAAATTAATTTATCAGTCAAGCACGGCGAACTGAAAATGTAATCTATGCGTAATCCCAAGTCGTTTTGAAACGAAGAGGCATTATAATCCCAAAAGGTGTAGCCGTTGTTTTGCGGATGCAAAGTACGATAAGTGTCGCAATAACCGAGGCGCATCAGCCGGCGCAGGCGATTTTGCACTTCCGGCACAAAGAGGGCATCACCCTTGAATAACTCCGGATTATAAACATCGGAGGGTGTCAAAATAACATTAAAATCTCCACCTAAGATAATGTTTTTACGAGAAATAAATAATTTCTCAGCGTGTTGCAAAAAAGCATCCATCCATTGTAATTTATAAGTAAATTTACTGATATCAGTCGGATTATTTTGTGGCGGATTGCCGTTGGGTAAATAAACGGAGGCGATGGTATATTGCTGTTGGTTTATGTTAATGTTACACTCTAAATATCTGGAATTATCATCTTGAAAATTCGGCAAATTTTCTTCAATCACTTCTAATGGATGGCGACTTAAAAGGGCGACTCCGTTATAACTTTTCTGCCCCAATATTTTGGCCTCGTATCCGGCCATTTGCAAATCAAAAAAAGGAAAATTATTAAATTCGCATTTGATTTCTTGCAACAACAATACGTCGGGCTGATTGTTTTTCAGCCAATCACACAGGTTGCTCAGCCGCGCATTAACGGAATTGATGTTTAATGTCGATATTTTTACCATATTGTCCCTTTGTTGCCAAATACTATAACTTTTTTTTATGATTGCAAAGAATTTTTTTATCCGTTAAGTGATTTTAAACCTTAAGTGTGTATAAATAAAACAAATTTTAAGGAAAGGGTTTGTCATGTATCAGGAATTTTATGATAATAAAAACGACGATTACGTTAATCGTTTTAAGCAAAAAGTGGCTGAGCAAAAGATTGCCACAATCGAAGAACGCAAGCAAGAATTGGCTCGTTCGCGCAACAACTTTTTGGGCACCTTTGCCGGCATTGTGCTGGCCGGTGTGGTGGCTTGGTTCGTGCTTTCGCCGCAATACGGCGGCTCCGGAAAAGATGTTCCGACCATTCATCGTCCGCAAACTGCCGTAAAGGTAAAGCCGGAGAATCCGGGCGGAATGGAAATTCCTAATCAGGATAAAGATGTTTACGATATTGTCGAAAAGAAAGACGTTGACAATACGGTAGTGGAAAATCTGTTGCCGACTCCGGAACAGCCGAAAATGCCGGATATCGTGCCGGAAGAGGAAGAACTTAACGAAAACGCCGATAATTTGGATGAAATCGTTACGGAAGTTGCCGACGAAGCTGATGACGTAGCAGAAGATACAGCTCAAGCCGCTGCCAAAGCCGAAGACGAAGTGCCGGCCAAACCGGTGGATTTGTTGGCAGATACAGCAGACAATGCTAAGGCTCAGGCCAATGAAACTTTGGATGAAGCTGTAGAAAATGCCAAGAAAGTTGAAGAAGAAGCTAAAGCCGCGGCTGAAAAAGCTAAGGCTGAAGCCAAGGCTGCCGAAGAAAAAGCCAAAGCTGAAGCTAAGGCCGCTGAGGAAAAGGCTAAAGCCGAAGCCAAAGCCGCTGAAGAAAAAGCCAAAGCTGCCGCTCAACAGGTTGCCGGCGGAAAATGGCAAGTACAATTGGTGGCTTCCGGAAACCGTGCCGCGGTTGAAAAAACATGGACCGACCTCTCCGGTAAATACGGTGCGGTTCTCGGCGGATTGTCACACGAAATTCAATCGGCTGATTTGGGCGCCAAAGGCACCATTTACAGACTGCGTGCCGGAAGTTTTGCTTCCAAAGAAGACGCGCAAAAGATTTGCAACGGCTTAAAAGCAAAGGGAATGAATGACTGTATTGTGAAAGAACGCTAATACATGAAAAAGATTTTACCGGCTTTTTTATCTTGTCAGGGCGCACGCTTGGGGGATGATGAAAAACGTTTGTTTGAGCGTTATAATCCTTTAGGCGTGTGCCTTTTTTCTAAGTTCTGCGCCAATATTCAGAATGCGGAACAAGTAAGATTATTGATTAAAGACATCAAAGAAGCGGTCGGCCGTGATAACGTGCTGATTGCCACAGACCAAGAAGGCGGTCGGGTGCGTCGCTTGACGGAGCCGGAATTTACTCCGGTTTTGGGGCAAAGTGCCATAACGAATCCGCAAGCCGCGCGAGAGCACGCATATTTAGTCAGCCACGACTTGAAATCTTGCGGCATTAACGTTAACTTTGCACCGGTGTTGGATACTCCCAATCCCAAAACTTCCGATGTATTGCGCGGTCGCTGCTTTGAAAAAGATATTGCCTTGTTGGGAAAGGCAATGGTTGATGAATATATAAAACAGGGCGTTTGTCCGTGCATAAAGCATCTTCCGGGGCATGGCCGCGGTGCGGTTGATCCGCATTTGGAATTGCCGGTCATCACCGAAAGTTTGGACGAGTTGCAGGTTGATTTTGCGCCGTTTAAGGAACTGAACAAAACTCCGATGGGAATGGTGGCGCATATTGTGTTGACTGCGGTTGACAGCGAGCGTGCGGCATCGGTTTCGGCAAAGGTTATTCGGCAGATTATTCGTCAGGAAATCGGCTTTGACGGGCTGTTGGTGTCTGATGCAATTATGATGCAGGCGCTTAAAGGAAGCATATCCGAGCGGGCTGAAATGTCAATCGCCGCCGGTTGCGATGTGGTATGTTTGGGTAATACCGGCTTGGAGGCAAATGAAGAATTGTGCCGCAGCAAAATCGAGCTGAGCGACGAGGCGGCCGAAAGATTGGCGCGCATTTGGCCGATTGTTTCCCGCACCGGCGATTTTGCAAATTATGAATATGTTAAAAATAAGTATTGTGCTGAAGCAAAAAATATTATATCGTACGATTATCAATATGACGCGACGGAAGTTTTGAACCGTTTGCGCAAAGCTTAAAGGAGAAAGATATTATGGGTGGATTTTTCGGTTGGTTTATTGCATTTGTTGCGGTTTTGGCGATTTTTAATGCGGAAAAGTTGCCGGAGCTGAGAGCGCTGTTGGAAGAAAAGTTAAAAATAAGTTTTGATGCGGCCAAAGAGGGCTCCAAACGCGCCAAAGTTAAAATCAAACAGGTTAAGACGGAGATTGAAAATAAGAAAAATTCTCCGGCTGAAACAACGGAGGAAAGCGAAGAAAATACGCTTGAAGAAATAGAGGAATCGCTCAAGTTTATGGGCAATTATATCAATAAGAACACCGAGGTAGATGACGAGGTGGAGCGCAAAGTGGCGGCGCTGAAAAAAGAAGCGGAAGAAGAAGCCGCAGCCAAGCTGAAAGCGGAATCCGAAGCAAAAGACGAAGATAAACCGATTGATTTGGAAAATCGCTATTAATTGAATGATTAAGTTAAAAAAAGACTCGCCGGTTAAGTCGGCGAGTTCTTTTTTTTACAATAGCTTTCAAATGTTATTGGGCCATGCTTTTCAAGCCGGTAATAATATTTTCAGCCGCACTCTTGCTTTCTTCGCTGATACCGGCAGCCTGCAGAGCCAACTTTTTGGCGCAGGTGGCAACCAGTTCATCGGCCGTATCGCTCAAGCCTTTAGTGAACAAAGTGCCGGCCTGAAATTTGCTTTGTGCTTCGGTAACCATACAAGCCTGCATCTTCTGACGTATAGAAGAATTGGCATCGGTCGTCGTCAACCCGGATAAGAAACCGCCGGATGAAGAATCGGCACAAGCTGACAGAGCCAGAGCCAATCCGATAATTGTTAATTTTTTCATCTTAAATCTCCTAATTAAAATTAATGTAGTGTCTTTAATTTAAGGCATTGGCCTTAAAATGCAAAGAATAACTCGGAATTATCCGCCGATTTTAGCGGTTGCGGTTTATTCTTTAACTTCTTTTTTCTTGGTGGTTTTGTCTGAACCAACAACTTTTTCGATAACTTTTTGCCCAATCGGACTTTGCGACATGGTTTCAAACATTCCGGCCAAATTCAAACCGCCTTGCGGAGAAAAAATATCGGCAACCTTAGAAACGCCGGTCGGGACGGTGTTTGCCATGGTGTTGATTTTAATATCGGCTTTGCCCAAGTTTTTGGCTTGTTCGATACCTACTTCGCACAAAGCTTTGATTTGCTCCAACCGGACCAAATAATCCTGATAGCCTTGATTTTCGCCGATTTCTTTAGCCAAAGTAATTTGCGCATTAACCGGAGCCAGTTCCATTTGCTTTTTGGCTTCGGCCTCGGCCTTACCTTTAGCCTCTATGGCCTGAGCTTCTTTCAAACCTTTATTTAAATCGGCTTCGGCACGGAGTTCTATTTGCTTTTTGTCGGCTTCGGCACTAAGTTCGATTTGTGCCTTGCGCGCTTCGGCATTTTTAACCGCTACGGCTTTTTCCTGCTCAGCCAAAATGATATTGGCGTCTTTATCGATTTCGGCTTTTTTAATTTGATTAACCTTGATAACTTCCATATCTTTTTCGGCGGTTATTTTAGCTTGTTCCTTAACCGCTTGTTTGGCGCGTTCGTCGGCCAGTCCGACTTCTTGTTGCACAGTGGCTTTTTTCATGCCGACTTGCTGATTGGCTTCTTCTTGCCGCAAATCAACTTCCTGTTGAGCCTGAATTTCTGCCTCACGAGCTTTTTTCATATTAGAGGCTACTTCGGAGCGTGATTGCATTTCAATTTCGGAAGATTTTTTAGCCATAATGTTGCCGATAACTTCAGAATCTTTGGCATCGCGAACGTCCATCAGTTCAATGTTTTTCACCGGTTCAACGCCCCAGTTGCCGAGTTGCTCTTTAACCATTTCCGTAAAGCGGGAGCCGTAGATGGCGCGTTCGCCCATAATATCTTCCAGCTCGGCATTAGCCATAATGGAACGCACCGCACCGCGCACAATGTCGGTGATTTGGCTTTTCAACTCTTCAAAATTGCTGATTCGAGCTGCCGCCGTATTGGAATCGGAAATGCGGAAAAAGGCTTTTACATCTACCACAAACGGTAAACGACCTTTATCATAGGCTTCATAAGCTACTAGTGTTACATCAAATACCGAAATCGGCAAAATGGTTCGGGTAACGCCGATAACCGGAATATAGGACGGAAATTCATAATAAACATTGCCGCGATTTTCTTTTGAGCCTTTACCGTACGAAATCGTTTCTTTACCGCGTTGAATTATGTGTACTTCGTTTGTCGGTACAACACGTCGTAAACTGAATACCCATAAAGCAATGCAAGCAATAATCAACACCGCAATACCAGAAATTCCCAATTCCATCATTTTTTATCTCCCAATAATCATTATTAAATGTTATGCGTTCAACGCTGATTTATTCTACGATTTTGGGGTGGATATTCAAGGCATATAAAGCGGTTTTCAACAAAAAAACGCGACGCTTAGCGTTCAATGCCGCTGTTGGTATATTTACCGCGCAAATGCGGTTCGGTAAACAAGGCGCGCGTCGGGCTGGTGCGTGAAGTGTAACCGAGATGATATTTAGAGGTCAGCAGGCCGTTCAGCGAGCGAATGCCGTTATCGCGCATCAGTTCGTCCCAACCTTGCAAATAATCCATAACCCGCCACGGGTTCATCGCTCCGAGGTCGTTACCTTGAGCGGTAAAGAAAAACTTTGCACTATGTCCGCGTTCCCATGAAAGTCTGGCTCGATCGGCATCGCACAAGCATTTAGCAACATAGTCGTACGGATTTCCGTCAGTCGGCATGGCTTCGGTGTGATAATAAGCGGCGGTGCGAACTTGTGACTTTTGTTTCTCGCTCAAATTAAATGCTGGATCGGATAAAAAGTCCTGAACTTCCGGCATATTAGCTGCATCTTTGCCGTGGTGCGTGTTATATCCGTTGTCGGTGCGGGCGCAATCATGAATGGCGGCCGCCAACATCACCGGCATTAAATCGGACTGGCGTTCATAGCCCAAAGCCAAGGCAATATCAACGGCACGCAAGGCCACCAACTCGGTGTGTTCCAAGCCGTGATATCCGTCGGTGTTTTGGCGCGTAAAACGTTGCAGACGCGGCATAATTTGTTCTTCTAAAAAGCGTGCGGCTTCAATTTTGGCTTTTTGCCGACGCTTATAAATGCCGTAATCCAGCAAAATTTTATCCATTTTCGGGCGGGTGAGATGTTTCAGGCGTTCAAAAGAATAGGCCTCATATTCAGATCGGTGCTCGGCAAACGGAAGCTTTTGGTCTTTTTTGTAAGCAACTTCGGTATAATGCAAAAAGGCCTCAACTTGCTCTGTTGTTGCCAGCGGATAAAGCAAAAAAGAAAGTTTGGTCTTGGTTTTATTAAAAAAATCCGTGCTCATCTTTAACCTCACACGCTTATTATATACAAAAATCTGATAAAGGTCAAGCAAGAGCGACGTTTTTTTAATTGACTTTTGTCTATTATTAGCATATTATGAAGCAAGTGAGGATAGGATAATGCCAAAATTCAGAATAGATGTGACAGTACCGGGATATTATAACGACGGAGAAGGGCATGTGTATATTTTTTGCCCCGAAGATCCGTCAAAAGGTCAAAAGATTATTCAACGCAATTGCACTCTGACCAATCGTCAGGTGTTGAATGTGTATGCTTTTATGCAAGAGCATAAATTTCGTGTGATGCCGATTGTACATCGTATCGGCGGGCCGAATACATATCAAACCGAAGATGAATATTTGCGATTATCTTTTCATGACGCCAAGACGGGCAAAAATGTTTCGGTAAGTCTCAATGAGTTGCCGGAAGCGTTAAATCCGGTTTTAGCAAAGGCTTTGCACGAAACCGGCAATGAGGCGTTGCAGCTGAAAAATGAAGAAGCTCAACCGCAACAAACTCAAGGGCAAAAATTCTCGGTTGCCGATATTAAGAAAATATCGGGCGGCAAAGATCCGCGCTAATATATTTCGCCGACCATAAAAGTTAAAAACACGAGCATTGAGTTGCCCGTGTTTTATGTCTTAAAACGAAAAAGATTTGTCGCTATATAGTTATTGAAATCCGGAAAATCAATAGGTTAAAAATATTTTTTTACACATCTTGCGGCGGCCGAAATTTATCACCATATGGTTATTAGAAGCCGATTTTATGTCGACAACAAGATTTAAGAAAGGAGAAAGATTATGTCACATTTAATTTTAAGAAAAAACGAAGTTGAGCCGCGGACCAGCGATGTTTGGGGATTGCAATCGGATATCAATCGTCTGTTTGAATCATTTATGAGCCCGTTTGAAAGAACCGAGGTGCCGAGTGCGGTGTCGCCAAAGCTGGATATAGCCGAGCTTAAAGATAAATACGAAATTAAGGCCGAATTGCCGGGAATGGATGAAAAAGATATCAACCTTTCGGTTGACGATGGTTTGCTGACCATCAGCGGTGAAAAGAAAACCGAAACGGAAGACAAAAACAAGGGATATTATCTGAAGGAATGTTCGTACGGAACTTTCAGCCGTTCGGTGCGTTTGCCGGATAATGTCGCCGATGATAAAATTGCGGCCAAATTCGTGAAGGGCGTTTTGACAATTGATATGCCGAAAAAGGCGGAAGCAGTCGCCAAATCGCGCAAAATAGCGATTTCCAGCAAATAATTTGCGGATTTTATGAAAGTTACCTCGCCAATGGAGGCGGGGTAATTTTTTTATTGACAAAATTAGGGGAAATTGCTAAATTATAAGCCTGAAAATTTTACGATTTTATTCTATTATTCATTCAAAATACTATTAGCTTATGGCCAAATTTCAGTCTGTATGGGGTGAGAAGTATGCCGGAGAGGTTGGTCTTGCCGTGTTGATGTTCGTTGCAACATTGATTTTGGTGTGGTGCGCTCGGGATGCCGATTATGTTGACGGGTCGGTTTATTCCGTGGGTGGTTTGACGCTTTTGTATGTCGTGTTCTGCGCGTATGTCTTTATGTTGGAGCGTTTTGCGCAGGATTCAGAGACGTTAAGGCGTTTGAAGGTGTTTTCCGCAGTGGTGTTTCTGGTAGTTCTGGCGATATTGCTGGGGTGTAGTTGTTACATTCAGCAAAGACTGGCGGTAACCGAATTCGTGCAGGTGGGATGTTGCGGTATTTTTTGCTCATTTATTTGCGGTTTGTGTCTGGATTGGCGCCTCAGCGAAATGCAAAAGTTGGATTTTCTGAAAGAAAATCGTCCGATCGAATATATCCGAGTTCTGATAAAAAAGAAGAAAACTCTGAATGTCGATTATCAACTCAAGCTGTTTTATCAATCCGATGCCGAGCAGTTGCTTTATGCGTATATGCAGTATGAAAATTTGTGCCCCGCGGCGGAGGTAAAGTTGCTGGAACAACCGTATGCCGCTCGCTTGCTCAAAAATCTTCCGACATATTCGTTTAGCGATGAAGCGGACTCCTACATGTTCAGGCTTGCAAATGCACCGGAGTTGGTTAAAATCTACGTCAATAACGGCAACGCTTTCAGCCCGAAGAATGAGCCGAAAATGTTTAGTTTGCCCAATGCTCCGGAGGTGGTTGAAATTTACATTTCCAATCATTATCTTTCCGACGAAGGTGAGGTGCTTTTGTTTGAACTTCCCAATGCCGAGGAGTTGGTGGAGTATTACCTCGACATGTACGACTTCGATATGTCTGACAGAGCCTACAAGATGGCAGAAGAAAGAGGTTGGGTTTGAGCCTATGAAATGATTAAAGAAAAACCGCAAAGAGTGAGTTCTTTGCGGTTTTTCTTTTGTGTCAATCAAGCATCAACGAATATTGAAATTTTCTTTTATGTATTGCATATCCAGCGTTGATTTGCGGCGCCATTTTTGGGTGGTGTTAACCGCATAGTGCATAAAGCAGGAGATGCGTTCCAGCGGGCTGAGGGATTCTTCGGACATAAAGCGTTTAAAGGCGGCCCACGCCATTTTATCTTTACGGCGACTGAGCTGATTCGGGCGCACGCGATACGCCATCAAAACTTGATTCAAGCCGTAAAAAGGCTCGCCTTGCCGCAAATAGTTCATCCACAAGCGCGCGTCTTCGCATAACTCGCGGTCTTCCGGAAAATGAATATCCTTAATTTTTTGGCGGTCAATCATTACCGTTGAGGTTAAAATCTGCGAGTTATTCATATAATCTTTGATGGTAACCCGCTCGGCGGTATTAGCCTGTCCGCGCGGCAAAATATCGCCATCGGCGCTCAAATAAGCGCTGGCGGTATGCGAGAGGGCGGCGTTATGTTTGCGCATAAACACAATTTGGCGCGAAAGTTTTTCTTTGGCCCACAAATCATCGCCGTCAATAAAGGCGATATATCGGCCTTTGGCCTGTGCAATGGCAATGTTTCGAGCCGCGCCGACACCGACATTTTCGGCCAAATGGGTAACTTTAATGCGCTCGTCTTGAGCGGCAAAACGGTCGGCAATTTCCGGCGTTTTATCGGTGGAAGCATCGTCAACCAACAGCAGTTCCCAATTTTTGTAATTTTGATTTTTTACCGAAACCAGTGTGTGTTTCAGATATGCTTCGCAGTTATAAGCCGGTAATATAATCGAAACCTTATCCATTATCAATCTCCTCAACAAGAGGGATAGTAGCGTATTTTGTTGATTTTGTCAATATAATTATGGCGGTGATATGTCCTTTATTGTGGCAAAAAAATCCTCCGCATCTAAGCAACGCGGAGGAGGAATTTGCTAAGTAAAACAGCTTAATAACTGCGGGCGTAAATAACGTCCATCGTGGCGTCTTTGCCGGTCAGTAAACACTTTCCGACGGTGCCGCTTTGGTCAAACGGAATGCAGCGAATGGTAATTTTCATTGACTTCAAAATTTCTTCCGTTGCCGCATCGCCGCACCATTTGCCGCGCACAAAAGTAACTTTGCCTTGCTTGCCGTCTTCAATCCATTCGTTGGCGTTGGCAAAATAAGCGGCAAATTCTTCCGGCGTTGTAATGTCGGTGCGAATGTTTTGTTGCAAACGCTCTTGCGCCTTGGCAAACATCAGCTTTTGCAGTTCTTCCAAACGCTTGCCGGCCGAAGCGATAAACTCGTCGGTTTTGACGATTTTCTTGCCTTCCGGTTGGCCGATAAAGATACGCTCTTTAACCATTAAGCCGCCGTTATCAACGTCGCGAGCACCGATTTCGCAAACCATCGGAGCACCTTTTCTAATCCATTCCCAAACCTTGTCAACGCTGGCTTTGTCGCGCCCGTCAACCTTGAGGCGGATTTTTTCACCGAAGGCTGTTTCAAGTTTAAGTTTTGCTTGAATATCATTAATATAAGCCATTATTTTTTCAGAATCTTCGGGTTTTTTAATTAGCGGCACAATCACAATTTGATACGGCGCAACGTGCGGTGGAACAACCATACCGTCGTCATCGGCATGACACATAATGGTTCCGCCGATTAAGCGCGTAGAAACGCCCCACGAGGTGGTATAAGCGTATTCCAACTCGTTGTTTTGATTGGTAAATTTAATGTCTGCCGATTTAGCAAAATTTTGCCCCAAAAAGTGCGAAGTTCCGGCCTGTAAAGCCTTACCGTCCTGCATCATGGCCTCAATACAATAAGTGTCGATGGCGCCCGGAAACTTGTCATATTCCGGCTTGCGACCGGCAATTACCGGCATAGCCAAAGCGTTTTCGCTGAAATCACGATAAACTTCCAGCATTTTGACGGTTTCTTCTTCCGCTTCCTTCAGGGTGGCGTGAACGGTGTGTCCTTCCTGCCACAAAAATTCACGCGTACGCAAAAACAGGCGTGGGCGCATTTCCCAACGTACTACATTTGCCCATTGGTTGAGCAAAATCGGCAAATCACGGTAAGACTTTACCCATTTGGCAAATGAGTCGGCAATAATGGTTTCACTGGTCGGACGAACAATCAATGGCTCTTCCAACGGAGAAGCCGGTTGCAGCTTGCCGTCCTGGCTGGCCAAACGTGAGTGAGTGACAACCGCCATTTCTTTGGCAAAGCCTTCAACGTGGTCAGCTTCTTTTTGAAAAAAGGAGAGGGGAATAAACATCGGAAAATAATAGTTTTCGTGCCCGGTTTCCTTGATTTTCTCGTCCAGAACGCGCTGAATTCTTTCCCACAAGCCGTAGCCCCAAGCCTTCATCACCATGCAGCCCGGAGAAACCGAGTTTTCGGCCATATCGGCTTCGGATACCACATTTTGATACCATTCCGGATAATTCTGTTTGCGTGTTGTTTTCATTGCCATATTTATTCTCCTATCTCAGTTCGCCGCCGGTTTTTTTGCCGACCTCGACAATAACTTTGTTCATCAGATTTTCGATATCTTTATCGGTGAAAGTCTGCTCAATCGGCTGGAAAGTCAGGCTGATGGCCACCGACTTTTTGCCGCTCGGCAAGGTGATGCCTTCATAAATATCGAAAATGCGTACGTCGGTAATGTGGTTGCGGTCGGCGTTTTTGGCTGCCGCAATAATTGCCGCCGCGCTGACGTCTTTATTTACCACAAAGGCCAAATCTTTATCAACCGGTTGGAACGGCAGTAAATCGAGCTTTTTGCGCGCTTTATCCGCAATTTTACGCGGCAACGGAATGTTGTCGAGATTTACTTCAAAAGCCACCACGCGGGTTTTGATATCCAAAGCTTTCAAAACAGCCGGATGAATTTCACCGAAATAGGCCAGCACGTTTTTGCCCAGACGAATGGCGCCCGAACGGCCCGGATGATAATAACTCGGCGCGTCGGTGGTGATTTGCGGATTTTCAAACGGACCTTTGGCCGCCGCAATTGCCGCTAAAGCATCGGCTTTTACGTCATAAACGTCGTAATCACGCGCGGTGTGCGCCCAATCTTTGGCCGAGGTTTGTCCGGCTCTTACACCGCTGGCTGAAATATGCTGTTCGGTCGGGTGACGGCCGGTAAATTCCGGTCCGACTTCAAACAAAGCCAAATTCGGATAACCGCGGGCGACGTTATTCTTTACCGCCGTCAATAAATTCGGCAAAATCGAAGGACGCATTTCGTTAAGTTCTTTAACTATCGGATTTTGCAACATAATTGCTTCCCGACCGTTGCGGAAATATTGTGCCAAATCGCTGTCGGCAAAACTCCAGGTTACGGTTTCATACATACCGCGGGAGGCCAGCTCGTGCTTGACCATGGCGGCATTTTGCTGAGCCGGAGTTAAAATCGGTTTCGGTAATTTGTCGTGCGGCAACGATACGGCCGGAACATTATCCAAACCAATCATGCGTACAATTTCTTCAATCAAATCCTGGTCGCATTCGATATCGCCGCGCCAACTCGGAGAAACCGCCTTGATTTTGCCGTTTTCCATAGAAACGGTAAAGCCGAGATTTTGCAAAATCTGCATAGATTTTTCGGCGCTGATATCCATTCCGACAAAGGTTTTCATGCGCTCCGGATTGAGATAAGCCACTTGCGGCGCAAAATCTTCCGAGCCGACCACCGTCAATTCCGAGGCCTCGCCGCCGCAAATGGAGATAATCAGCTGAGTGGCATAATCCGAGCTGCTGATGTTGGATTTCGGGTCAACCCAGCGCTCATAACGATAGCGGGAGTCCGAATCAATTTGCAACTTGCGGCCGGTTTTGGCAATACATTCCGGCTTAAATAAGGCACATTCAAGCAAAACGTTGGTGGTGTCGTCGTTGCAGCCTTTTTCCAAGCCGCCCATGATGCCGCCCAAGCATTGTACGCCTTCGTCGTCGCAAATGCCTAAAGCAAAATCGGCCAACTCGTATTCTTTTTCGTTTAAGGCCACAAATTTTTCGCCGTTACGCGCCATACGAATGGTCAATCCGCCTTTGAGCTTGTCAGCGTCAAAAACGTGCAACGGGCGCGCCAAATCATAGTTGATGTAATTGGTAACATCAACCAGCGGAGAAATGGAGTGCAAACCGATGGCGTTCAATCTGTCTTTCATCCACTTCGGGGTTTCGGCGTGATTGTTGACACCGCGGATATAGCGGCCGGTATAAACCGGACATTCTTCCGGACAATCTACCGTTATTTTTATCGGGTTGGCGAACTTAGCCGGTGTCTTGACAATATTCAGCGGCTTTAATTTGCCCAATCCGGCAGCGGCCAAATCGCGAGCAATACCGCGTACGCCCAAACATTCGGCACGGTTCGGAGTGATGGAAACTTCAATCACCGGATCAATATCCAAAACTTCTTCCGCCGGCGCACCGAGCGGAGTGTTTTCCGGCAATTCGATAATAACTTCGTGAGCCGTTCCCAAGCCGATTTCATCAATGGCGCACATCATGCCGCAACTTTCAACTCCGCGGATGGAGGCGCGTTTCAAACGCTCGTTAAACAACGGAATCAGCGTACCTTCGCGGGCAAAAATACCGATTAAGCCCTCATGAACATTCGGTGCACCGCATACCACCTGATATTTATTGGTGCCGTCGTTAACGCACAAAACGTGCAGTTTGTCGGCGTCCGGATGGTTGGCAACGCTGTCGATGCGTGCGGTGATAAAGTCTTTCAGTCCGGCGCGCGGGTCGATAATTTCTTCAACTTCCAAACCGATGCGGGTTAATGTTTCGCTGATTTCGTTAATATCGGCATCGGTGTCTAAGTGCTCTTTGAGCCAAGATAATGTAAATTTCATCGTGCTAATCCTCCGTTGTTGCTTAAGCCGTTGGTCATTGACGAGAAGTCAAGCGGCGTAAAGCCGTAATGTTTGAGCCAGCGCACATCAGATTCAAAGAAGGTGCGCAAATCCGGAATACCGTATTTTAACATAGCTAAGCGGTCAATACCTAAACCGAAGGCAAAGCCCTGATATACATCGGGATCAACGCCGCCGGCACGTAAAACATTAGGGTGAACCATACCGCAGCCCAAAATTTCCAGCCAATCGGTGCCGGCACCGACTTTAAGTTCGGTTTTGGTCTTCAAACAGCCGATATCCATTTCGGCCGACGGCTCGGTAAACGGAAAATATGACGGACGATAGCGTACCGGCAGTTCATCGAGTTCGAAAAACGCCTTCACAAAATCGTATAAACAGCCTTTGAGGTGCGCCAACGTAATGTTTTTATCAATTACCAAACCCTCAAGTTGGTGAAACATCGGAGTGTGGGTGGCGTCGTAGTCGGAACGATAGGTTCTGCCCGGCGCAATAATCCGAATAGGCGGTTGCTGTTTTTCCATAGTACGGATTTGCACTCCCGAAGTTTGGGTTCTGACAACATAAGCGGATTCCATATCAAACGGTTTTTCCGGATCGTTGTTCAGATAAAACGTGTCTTGCATTTGGCGGGCAGGGTGATTGACCGGCATATTGAGCGCGTTAAAGTTATGAAATTGGTCTTCAATATCCGGACCTTCGGCAACTTCAAAGCCCATTTGTCCGAAAATAGCCATAACTTCTTCATAAATTTTGGATATCGGGTGAATACGGCCCTGAGTTTCCGGTCTGACCGGCAGGGTAACATCGATGGTTTCGGTTTTGAGCTTTTCGTTCAAAGCCTTTTCTTCCAAAAACTTTTTTTGATTTTCAATAGCTTCTTCAATTTTGGATTTTACGATGTTTAATCCTTTGCCGAGCGAGATTTTTTCTTCCAAAGGAAGGGCACCCAAGCCTTTCATCATCTCGGTCAGTTTGCCTTTTTTACCCAAGACGGCAACTCTGATGTCGTCTAATTCTTTCAATACCGCGGAATTGCTGATTTTGTTCAGTATTTCGCTTTTTAAATCTTCTAAATTTTCCATAATTACGCAACCTTTAGTTTTTAAAAATAAATAAAAAAGAGTCAGCCAGAAAACTCAAAGCCAACTCTTTTTTACTGATTTATGTATCTATAACTTACTTGTTAAGAGCCGCTTTGGCTGTTTCAACCAACTTAGCAAATGCTTCGGGCTGTTTCAAAGCGATATCAGCGAGAACTTTACGATCAAGCTCAACACCGGCTTTGTTAAGCCCGCTGATAAATCGAGAATAAGTCATATCATGGATACGAGTTGCAGCGTTGATACGTTGAATCCACAAAGAACGAAAACTTCTTTTCTTTGCCTTGCGGTCACGGTAAGCATATTGCAAACCTTTTTCAACCTTTTCAATTGCTACTCTGAATACATTTTTGTTACGACCTCTGTAACCTTTCGCCATATCCAAAATCTTTTTATGGCGAGCATGAGCCGTTAAACCTCTTTTAACACGAGACATATCTTATCCTCCCTTAAATAAACGGTAAAAACTTTTTAACAAACTTATTAGCGGCATCAATAATTAAAGAACCGCGAGCTTGTCTTTTTTGTTTTGTCGGTTTGTTGAAAAGAAGGTGTCTCTTGAAAGAATGTCTTCTTTTTAATTTGCCGGAGCCGGTAACGTCAAAACGTTTGGCCGCAGCCTTTTTGGTTTTTAATTTTGGCATTTTATTCCCTTTCAATGGTTGGAATTTACACACAAGCCGTCAGGCAATGCCTTTTCGCCCGAACAACTCAAACAACAGGTTTATACTCCACTTTTATTTTAAATTCAAGCACTTTTTTTATCATCTGCATAAATTATCGTTTTGTGTTGCATCAGCCGATATATATCGTTATGATGAGGCATCTGAAACCCTAAAAAAAGGATATGGCAAATGAAGAGTTTTATTAAATGGGCGATAGTCGGAATCTGCGTGCTTTGCATATTTTTCGGCATCGGCGGATATGTGGTGTATCGCAATCGGGCGGCAATTGCCAGTAAGGCCATGAATTATGCCATGCAAAGCCTGACCGGTTCGCCGGAAGACGGTACACAAACTTGGCTCGGGGCACTAATTGAAGGAGACTCATCGCAAGATGTTAAAGAGGCTCTGATAAAATCGGTGATGAAACGCGGCGGCAAATTATTGGCCGACAATCAAGAAAATAACGAAACAACCGATAATACCGTTAAGCGCAAGCCGGGGTTGGCCACCATGGCCGATATGCTGGTTAACGGTGCCGGCGGCGAAGGGGCAGACTTGGGACAAATGGCACAGGCTCTGTTGGGGAGTTTAACCGAAAAAACTGCCACGCTGCAACAGTGTGGCAATGACATCAATGCGCGCGATACCAAAGGTCGGACTTTGCTGATGAATGTGTGTCGGGTTGATGTTACGCCGAAAGTGATTAAAATGTTGTTGCGTTTCGGAGCCGATATCAACGCGGTTGATGACAACGGTCGCAACGCTTTGATGTATGCCGTGGCCTTGAATGAAAATCCGGAAGTGGTGGAAATGTTGCTGGAAAACGGTGCCGACGCCAATCATGCCGATAATCAGGGACAAACGGTTTTGGATTATGCCAAAATTGATGAAATCCGCGACATTGTGCGCAAATATACCAAATCAAAAGGCTGGTTCTTTTAATTATCGCACATTTAGGTGTCAACAGTTATTTTGACTTATTAATACATACTTTAGTTCTATTCCCCCTTTATTTGCGCTTAAAGGGGGATATCTATGTGTTTAAAGGAGAAAAAGTATGCGCCAACAGAATATTGCAAACATTATACTCTACGATGTGGCAAAACGGTATTCGCCGCAAGAGTTGGAAATTAACAGCAATCTTATCAGCGAAGTGGTCGAGGGGTGGAATCGTGATATTTATGTGATTCCTTCGCAGAGTGTGCGTTTTCAAAAGAATAACAAACAGAAATATGTGTTGATGTAAAGAATTTCAAGCTGGATTATGTGATATATTTATATTCGGCGAATAAAGTTTATTTTAGCCTTGTTGAATTTATTTTGCGAGGTTGACGATGCAGAAAATTAAAAAAGACGAATATGTCAGACTTGAAGACAGTTTAATGTTTGCCGGCACAATTTATGAAAGTTTTGAGGCGCTGGAGGAGGTTATGGGCAAACTCAAGCTGGAGCGCCCTTTGTTTTTGATATATATGGCCAAAAAAGAGTTCGCTGAGGCCGTGTTTCGCGCCGCCGGAGAAAAAGATGCCGAGGTGCGCAGCGTAACGGATATTCCGCCCGCATACATCGAAATTTTCAATTCCGATTATCAAAATATGCAATAAGCGAAAACATTTTTTTCCACCGTTTTGTGCCGTTTTTAATTAGAGCTTGTTATTTCGGATAAAAAGAGTATCCTAGCGCATAGAACGGACTTTTGAGAAAGGGAAAAAAATGAAGAAATCAGTTTTTGTTTTGGCGGCGCTGATGCTGAGCGCTTGTTCCGGCGGCGGTTTGTTTGACGGTCCGGATTGCGATTGTCATAAGCCGGTGGTAGTACATCATCCTTGTCCGCAACGGATAATCTATGTGCAACCGGTAGCTCAAAAATCTTTGCATTTGGCCGGAGTGGTTTATTTTGCCAATGCTTCCGATTATTTAAACGAAGGGGATAAGGCCGAGTTGGCAAGAATTGCCAGATATGTGAAGGCCAATCCGGTGCCGGTAAAGGTTATGGGCCACGCTTCGCACAAGGTTCTGAAAGAAGCTTGGAACCGCAAGGATGCTATCAATATGGATATTTCCAAGAAAAGAACGCAAAAGGTGGCAAACACTTTGGCGTCTATGGGGGTTAGTCCGAGTTTGATTTCGGCAACCGCATATTCCGACAGCCGTCCGGCAGAAGTTGAGATTGATGCCAAATCCGAGGCTCTCAACCGCCGCGTGGAAATTTATTTGGAATATTAATTTAACGCAGAATAAGCGTTTTGAAAATTGCACCGCTCGGTTGGTTTCAGCCGGCGGTGTATTTTTATACAAAATATTTCCAAAATGTCGGAAAATTATTGATTTTTTTCATTATATATGTTATCGTCAATTAAAGTCAGGTGTAACAACTGGAGAAACCATATGTTTCGCGATAACGAATTTTTCAAGGGTTTAGATGATGATAATACCGAGCAGGCCATCAGCAAAAACAAGCTGATTGCCGAGCATCAGAAACTTTTTTCAACCAAACTTAGTGAGATTTTGCAAATTAAGGATAAAGCCGAGCGCGTTCAGGCGTTGACCGAGTTCAGCAAGTCGCCGATGGTGCAAAGCGCCAGCAGCAATCAGATTATGGGTGTGTATGTGGCTTTTCGCGATAACGGCGCTTTTCAAAATATGATTGATTTGTATAACAGCACGGAAAATCAAGATTTCAAAGAAGCTCCGATGGTGCGTGAGTTTTTGGCGGTGGCTTACAATAAAACCAACGATCCGACCAAGGCCATCAAAACCGCGTATAAATTAATTGCCGAAAATGCCGCCAGCGGTGATGTTTACGGCTCTATCGGCAAGGCTTGTCTGTTGAAGACCAAAACCGCGAAAAATGCAGAAGAAAAGCACCATTACACCAAGTTATCCGCCGATGCTTATGAGGCCGGATTTATGAAATATATGGAATTTTACCCGGGAATTAACGCTGTTTATCGGCAAATTGATTTGGGCAATCTCGACAAGGCGCAAAAAATGGCTCAGATTGTGTATTATGCTTGCGAAAAAGAGGGCGCCAGCGAAACCAAGGACTATTGGTGTTCCACCAGTAAATTAGAGGCTTCGTGTATTGCCGGTATTGAAAATAAACAACTGGAAGAATCTTTGCAAGAGCTCTTGGCTTATGATGTTCCGGCGTGGCAGTTTGAAACCACTCGTGATACTTTGAAAGGCGTAAACGAAAAAATGCATTCGCCGGTGATTGAGCGTATTGTTAACGAAATCGACGCGGCCCTGAACGGCAAAGCGGTTGAGCGCAAAAACGAAAACAGCGAGCAAGCGCCGAAGCAGGTGAGTGTGGAAGACAGCCTTATCAACAACAGCTACAGCTATCGCGGATTGGCCTCTAACTTTGAGGGCAGTAACACCATTACCGGCAACTTTAAGTTTGGCGGTCAGTTGGCCGATCACGCCATTTCGCGTAAAGATATCGCCTTATTTACGGCGCTGTTGGATTATCCGATGGAAAAATTATACCCGAAGGGTCAGTGCCCGGAGCATCTTAATCCGAAGCGCAAGTTTAAGGATATTTCCGACGTGGGTGAATTTTTAACCTCGGTTGATAGCTTTATTCGCTATCATTACGGCACGGAAAACTTTGTGAAAAGCGGCTTGCATTTGGAAGATAATGCCGAAATTCAAAGCAGTATTTACGACAATGCGGTGGATACGATTATTAAAATGTCGGGCAAAGAAAAGAATAAGAGTTCGGATTCCAAAACCAATATTTCCGCTTTGTTTGCCTTGGGCTTGGGCGATTGTCGGCACCATGCCAACGTTAAGCAGATTATGTTCGATATCTGGCAAGGCAAGCAGATGAACGATTGTTTGAAACAGGCTTGTAAAGAATTGGTAGACGGCGATCCGCATTTTGATGAAACCATTAAGAAGTTTCACCATCTGAAAAATGTAGAATTGCGGACGTTCGATTTGCGAGTAAATATGCCGATAGAAATTAACGGTTTGTATGATGCGCAAAAAAATGCCGACGGCAAATATATTCCGGCGCAAAAAGACGGTTGCTTGGAAGAACACACTTTGAATATGCTCTTAAAAAGAGATGAAAACGGACATTTGAACGATGTGGTGATTTGCGACGCCTTTTATCAAAATCAATATGACTGGAAAGAACACCATGTAAATCCGGAGAGCATTAAGGTTGATGACAAGGGTAAATTCCACCTTTCCGGCGGACAGGTGCGGACCGATAAAGTTGAGGGTGCAGCCGAGTTGCCGATTACGTTGGAGCCGACGGGTTATGCCGGACGCAAAGACAGTATGACTAAGGCAGATACCGGAAACAGCATCACCTTAATCGGTATTCCGATGAAAGATATGGAAACGCCGCGCAAGTTTGTGGAGCATTTGCAACATCGTACCAATGTTGAGGAAAAATTGCGTCAGTTGTTGCGTTATATGGGCAAGCCGACAAAATTCAACGCCGGTAAATCGATGCCGACTAAAGATAACGTCAACGAGGGATAAACAGCCTTATCAGGCTTTGGTCAGGTAACTGCCCATAACTTTTTTGCGGCCGCAATTTTCAAATTCCACTTCGCACATATTGCCGGAAACGGCAACGATTTTGCCGTAACCGAAAGTTTCGTGATACACGCGGATGCCGATGTATTTAGAGGCTGATTTTGCGGTGTTGTACGAATAGTCGCTTTCGTCATAGCTTTCGTAACTGTACGAATGTTCTTCTTCCTCGTCTGCTGAATAGCTTTGATAGCTCGGTTTGGTAGAAAAGGCCGGCTTGTAGCTTTTCTTTTTGCCGTAGCCGTAACCGCGTTTGGTGTATTTACCGTAATTTTGATTGTAGGAGTTGCCGTAATAGTTGCCGGAGCCGTTGTAGCAGTTGTTGATTTGATTGCTCAGGCTCAGGCACTCGGTCGGCATTTCGTTCAAAAAGCGCGAAGGCACATTGTTACGCCACTCGCCGTAAACACGACGGTTGAGTGTGGTGGTGATGTACAGATGGTACTTGGCGCGGGTTAGGGCAACATAGGCCAAGCGGCGCTCTTCTTCCAAAGAATCGGAGCCGCCTTCGTCCAAACTCTTTTGGTGCGGAAACAAACCTTCTTCCCAGCCGGGGAGGAAAACCGTTTCGAATTCCAAGCCTTTGGCGGAGTGGAGGGTTATGAGCATAACTTTGTTGGTATCCATTGTGCTGTCGTTATCCATTACCAGACTGACGTGTTCCAAAAACTCGGCCATAGTAGGGTAGTTGTCGGTATCGGTCATCACGTTGATTAACTCTCGCAAGTTTTCGATACGGCCTTCCGACTCCGCCGAAGAATCGTTTTTCAGCATTTCCATATAGCCGGATTCATTGATAACCTGTTCGGCCAAATCTGCCGGTTCTATAAGGCTGACAACTCGTCGCCACTCAGCAAATTTTTGCATTAAATCTTCTAAGCTGCTTTTGGCTTTTCCGCTCAGGCCACCGTTGGTTATGGCGGTTTGCACGGCGGCAAACATTGAGGTTTGTTGCTCGCGAGCGGTTTGTTGCAGCTTTTCTATGGTTTTGGCGCCGATACCGCGGGCCGGTTTGTTGATAATGCGTTCAAAAGCCAAATCATCGTTTGGTTGCAAAATTACCCGAAAATAAGCTAAAATGTCGCGAATTTCGGCGCGTTCATAAAACTTTGGACCGCCGATAACCTGATACGGTATGGCCTCGGAAATAAATTTTTCTTCAAACTCGCGGGTTTGAAAGGCGGTGCGCACCAATACCGCCATATCCGAATATTGTACGCCGCCGCGGTGCAGGGTTTCGATTTCGTCAGCAATCCATTTGGCTTCTTCTTCGCCGTTATAAAGGCTCAAAACTTTGATTTTTTCGTTTTTGCATTTGTTGGCCGGACTGTTTTCCGCCACTTTTAAGGTTTTACCGAGGCGAGTGGAGTTGTGGGCTATCAGCGCCGATGCCGCACTCAAAATGTTGGCGGTGGAACGATAGTTGCGTTCCAGCCGGATAACCCGAGCATCTTCAAAATCTTTTTGAAAGCGCATAATATTTTCGATTTCGGCACCGCGCCACGAATAGATGGATTGGTCATCATCGCCCACACAGCAGAGGTTGCACGATTTTTGCGATAACAGCCGCAAAAACAGATATTGCGTAACATTGGTATCTTGATACTCGTCAACCATTATATATTTGAATTTATCCTGATAAATCTGCAACACGTCGGGATTGCTGACGAGCAAAGTCAGCGTATAAAGCAGAATATCGCCGAAATCCACGCAGTTTAATTCCAACAAGCGAGCCTGATATTTTTGATATATGCTCAATAAAACGGTGGATCGAAAGTTTTGTGCGGCTTTATCGACGGTGATGCCTTTGTCTTTAAGGCGCGAAATGCTTTCCACAAAACTTTGCGGCGTATATTTTTTTTCATCCAAGCCCTCATTTTCCAAAATGTGTTTAATCAGGCGCTTTTGGTCATCTTCACCCAAAATGGTAAAATTGGCGTGCAAGCCCACAAGCTCGGCGTGAGCGCGCAAAATTTTAACGCAAATGCGGTGAAAAGTGCCGAGCCAAACCGAATTGGCCATATCGCCGATAAGATTTTGTACCCGCTCTTTCATTTCGTTGGCGGCACGGTTGGTAAAAGTTACCACCAAACAATTCCACGGCTGTACCGGCAAAGTGGATAGAATATAGGCCAAACGTGTGGTCAACACCTTGGTCTTTCCGGTTCCGGCGCCCGAAAGCACCAAAAGCGGCCCTTCGGTGGTTTCTACCGCCTGCCGCTGTTCCGGATTTAATTCGTCAAGCCACGGCAAAGAACGGCGAAGCGCGCTTATATTGTCATACATTTGCGGTGCGGCACCGCCGTCGTCGTCCAAATTAAAAATATCGTCAGCCATGATTATCTTCTTTGAAAAATATTTTGCTTGTATTTAGATTTTTAACAAATTATATATACATTTATAATATTATCCACTCAAAGCAAAGCGTTTTTACGTTTTACAAACAAGTTTTTGAAAGGTCTAACATGTCGGAAATAAGAGATAAAATCATCAACTTAAAACAATATATGCAAAGCAATATTTTGGGGCAGGAAGGCTTGGTCGAAAAGCTGATTATCACCTTGCTCGCCGACGGTCACGCCTTGGTTGAAGGTGCGCCGGGATTGGCTAAAACAAAGGCTATTAAAACCTTGGCAGACAGTATTGAAGCCACTTTTAACCGTATTCAATTTACGCCGGATTTGTTGCCTTCGGATATTACCGGCAGTGAGATTTTTGTGGCGGCAACCAGCCATTTTGAATTCCGTGCCGGTCCGATTTTTGCCAATTTGGTACTGGCCGATGAAATTAACCGTGCGCCGGCAAAAGTGCAATCCGCGCTGTTGGAAGCTATGGCCGAGCGCCAAGTCAGTATTGGCGGCAAGCAATATAAATTGCCGCGTCTGTTTATGGTTATGGCAACTCAAAACCCGATTGAACACGAGGGTACTTACAGCTTGCCGGAAGCTCAGCTCGACCGTTTTCTGATGTATATTAAAATCGAACAGCCTTCGGCCAATGTGGAACGGCAAATTTTGAAACTGGTGCGCGGCGAGGAACAATTGGCCTTGGAAAACAGAGAAAAAGAAAGCCTTTGCTCCATCAGCATTAAAGATATTGTGGCCGCACGCGCCGAGGCTTTTGAGGTTCACTTCAGCGATGCTTTGGAAGAATATTTGGTGCAGTTGATTATGGCTACCCGAAATCCGGAAAAATATGACGAGAGTTTGAAAAATGCTTTGTCTTTCGGTGCCAGTCCGCGTGCTACCATTGCCTTGGATAAGTGTGCAAAAATTCATGCTTGGCTCGACGGCAGAGACTTTGTTACGCCGGAAGACATTCACAGCGTTGCCTATGATGTTCTGCGTCACAGAATTATTTTGAGCTTTGAGGCTCAGGCTATGGGAATGACTGCCGACGATATTATTGCCCGTTTGATTAAATTGGTGCCGCTGCCGTAGGAGAGCCTGATGTTCGGCTTTAATGACAAAAATCTCGATACAACGCACGAAAATCAGGGGTTAGCCGTAACTCTTGAAGAGCTGATGATGCAACAAAAGTATCTGCCTTATATGTCATACGGCGTCAATCGAACCTCGGCAAATTCCGGCGGCAGTAAATCTGCTTTTAAGGGACGGGGAATGGAATTTGAAGAAGTGCGGGCCTATAATTTCGGCGACGACGTGCGAGATATCGATTGGCGGGTTTCGGCACGCAAGCCGGAGCCGTATACCAAGGTGTTTCGTGAAGAAAAAGACCGCGAAATCGTGGTGGTGCTTGATTTGTCGGCTTCTATGGTGTTCGGTACGCGTCATGAATTAAAATCGGTGACGGCTTCCAAGGTGGCGGCGCTTATCGGCTGGCTGACCTTGAAACACAAAGACAGATTCGGCTTGCTTTTGTTTGACGGTAAGGACGTGACTTATTTTAAGCCGCGGAACGATACGCCGAATTTGATAAATATTTTCAACAAAATCGCCGATAAAAGCAAAGAAATATTGATTGAACAGCATCATAGCGACATTACGCCGGCTTTGCACATGTTGCAACTGCATCAAAAGGGGCAGGGCACAGTGTTTATTTTGAGCGATTTTCATAATTTCGGCAGCGATAAGTTTTCGCAAATTGCAATTTTGGCCAAAAAACATCAGGTGTGTTGCATCAACATATTTGATGTGTTGGAAGAAGTGGCGCCGCAAGATGGAGTTTATGCCGCGCAGTACGATTCCGAAAAGGCGGTTTTCGACACCGAAGTCGGGGATTTTAAAACTTCTTATCAGGAGCATTTTCGCAAATTGCGCGAAGATTTGCGCCAAAATTGTCAAAAACTAATGTGCGGATATATCGAAGTAAGAACAGATGTGCCTATTTTCAAACAGTTATCCACGTTATAAAAAACTTGACATAATAAGGATTTTATGATATTCATATATCCAATTATTCTGTGAAATAAAGAGGTAAAAATGGTAAAATTAAACGAAAATACATCATATAAAAGAGGGCAGGAATTATTAGATGCCGGCCAATATGAAGAAGCAATCGAAAGATTTTCTGAAGTTATTTCCGAAAATCCGCGTGCTTGGAAAGCATTAAACAGTCAAGGGTTTGCTTATCAAAAGATGAGTAAATACACCGATGCCGTGGAGTGTTTCGATAAGGCATTGGCTATCAATCCGAAATCGGTAGAAGTTTTGAATAACAAGGGCGTTACCTTGAGTATGCGCGGTTTGTATAAAGAAGCAATTACCTGCTTTGACGAGGCATTCGGCTATGACAGAACTTCTTTGGAAGCCTTAAACGGCAAGGCAATTGCTCTGCAACATATGTTTTCTTATAAAGAGGCTTTGGATGTGCTTGAAGAAGCCATGAAAATCGACAATAAGCATCCGCAGACTTTGCTCAGTATCGCCGTAACGTTGCAAAAGCTTAAGCAGTATGATCGTTCTATCTCTTTTTTCAAGAAAGTGTTATCCGGTGATAAATTCAATACTAAGGCGTGGAACGGAATCGGTGTTACCTATCAGTTGATGGGGGATAATGATTCGGCGTTGAAGTGCTTTACCAAAATTCTGAACATCAACAGTTCGGATTTGCAGGCTTGGATTAGCATCGGTTATGTATATCAGAAAATGTTTAAATTCAAAGACGCTCTTAAATGCTATAAAAAGGCGCAGGCCGTGGTTAACGGACGTTATACTCACAAGTTGTATGACGGTTTGGCTTCTTGCTTGACCAAACTTTCCGAATTTGATCAGGCAATTGAGGTGTATAAAGTTATTTATCAGAGCGAAGAAGGTAAGCGCAAATGGGATGCTCAGCGTTCAATCAAGTTTGTAAATAAACTGAAACGCAAACAGGCAATCGGCGCTTTGCCGGATATTATTCCGCACGATGACGACGAGGGTGAATAACTTCTAAGTCAACAAAAGAGGGTTTCTAAAAAGAAAGGAGGGAATTGTTCTCTCCTTTTTTTGTGCTTTGAGGCAGATTGATAAAACTTAAACTCGGACATATTTAAAATCGCGGAGGTTTTAATATGTTAAAGGTCATTAAAATAACATTCTATATGTTTTTTCTGCTGGTTTTGCTGGAAGTTGTGTTTTTTGTGCGTGATAATTCTGCAACTATCGGTTCCTCAATGCAAAAAATGGGGAGCGATTTTATGAATACGGCGCAACAAATATTAAACGAAGGAAATACCGATGTAAATAATTCTTTGAACACAATTAATTTTTGATACAAACGATAACTGACGAGATTTTAAACAGCTTATAGTGGATATCCTTTTAATATTGTTGATGTTAACTTAATATTAAAGTATATATGATTAAGTATTATACGTGGAACAATATTAAATGAAAGGATCCTACTATGAAAAAAATGTTGTTACTCGCCGGTGTTGCATCGGTTTTTGCGTTTAATGCCAATGCTTTTGATTTTAGTCCGTATTTGTCGGCTAAAGCTAAATATGCCATTACAGATAATTCAGTTTCCGTAAATCATGACAAACGCAATATGGATAAAGATTTGTTCGGCGGTTCCGCTGCTCTCGGTTTAAGATTCCCGTTCTGCAACCATAGTGCTTTCAGAATTGAAGCAGAATATAACCGTACGGCAGATGCCAAAAAGACTTTCCATGACGATTTATTAGAAGGTCAAGGCAAAGTAAGAGTTCAGGCTTTAATGTTCAACGCTTACTATGACTTTAATACCGGAACGCCGCTTACTCCTTATCTCGGAGCCGGTATGGGTGGTGCCAGATTAAAGTATTCTCAAGGTGACCACGCTATTCATCAAACGGAATTCGCTTGGCAGTTGGGCTTCGGTGTTTCTTATGACTTTAACTCTCATTTCTCTGCAGATTTGGGTTATCGTTATGCTGATTACGGTAAGTTCTCCGAAAACAAAGTTGAGGTTGAATCCAAAGCTAATGAAATTACTCTCGGTTTGAGATACATTTTCTAATTTCGGACTTAGTAGAAATTGAGAGCCGGCAATGTCCGGCTCTTTTTGTATGCCGTAAAATAGTCACCTCTCCGAGCTCTAGCGAAGGGAAAAATGAAGAAAGAGACTGTCATCCTGAGGAGCGCAGCGACGTGAGGATATCGTGCGTCGCCGTGCGGCGGTAGTAGTTAATAATGTGGCTGCTTTATTACGCCCGAGGTTGCACGGCGCCTAACGAGATTCTTCGCCTGCTTTTCAGATTCTCGCATTCGCAAGAATGACAGAAAAGCGACGGCTCAGAATGACAAATTTTATTCTTCAAGAGATTCTCGCATTCGCAAGAATGATAGAGAAGTCGCACACCGCAAGGAATGGCGCAATTTTATAAAAAAAACGCCCCGCAAAATCGGCGAGGCGTTGTTTGTTTTAATCGTAAGCTAAAATTAAGCCGCAGATTTTTTGCTTGTCTTTTTGGCTTTAGCCGGCTCTTTGGCTTTGGCATCGGTTGATTTCTTTGCCTTAGAAGCCTTAGGGGCCTCGGAATTTTCGTTAAAGTTATACAACTCCGCTACCGAAACTTCGTTTGTGGCAACCTTGGCTTGAGACAAAATGTAATCAATTATTTTTTCTTCATAAGCCGGTGCCTTTAAGGCTTCAACTGCCTCTTTGTTGCGAGCATAATATTCAAACACGGCCTTTTCTTGTCCCGGATATCTTCTGGCTTCGTTCATAATCGCCTTATTGATATCATCGGCCGACAAGGTTACCTTTGCCGAATTACCGACTTCGGAGAGCAATAAGCCCAATTTAACGCGGCGCAAAGCAATATCTTTGTATTCGGCCAAAATATCTTTTTCATCGCGTTTTTTATCTTCTTCGTCCAAGCGATTGTTGGCTTTGGCGTTTTGATATTGTTTTTCAATGGCCTCATATTCGGCATCAACCAGCTTTTGCGGAATGTCGAACTTATATTCCTTATCCAAGGCATCGAGCAAGTCACGCTTTAACTTAATGCGTGCGGTTGCTTCATAATCGCCGGAGATGCGAGCTTCAATTTGAGATTTCAAATCGGCAAGGTCTTTAGCGCCCACGCTCTTGGCAAACTCGTCATTGATTTCGGTCGGAACATATTCACGCAATTCCTTAATGGTGGTAACGAAAAGCGCTTCTTTTCCGGCCAAATCTTTGGCGTGATAGTTTTCCGGAAACGAAGTTTTAACTTCAACCGTTTCGCCGGCCTTATGACCGATGAGTTGGTCTTCATAGCCCGGAATAAATGAGTTGGAGCCGAGTTCCAAAGGATAATCGTTGCCTTTGCCGCCGTTAAATTCAACGCCGTCGATGGAGCCGACAAAATCAATTACGGCAACGTCGCCTTTTTTAGCGGCGCGGCTTTTTTCAACTTTTGCGGTGTTGCGGCGAGCCTCAGACATATATTTGAGAGCTTTTTCGATTTCTTCAGCCGGAACTTTGGCAATATATTTGGTGAGCGAAATTTTAGAGAAATCGCCTAATTTAATTTCCGGTAAAACTTCAACTTCCATTGTAAATTCAATATCTTTGCCGTCTTCAAATTTTTCAATTTTGATATCCGGTGTCATGGCCGGACGCAACTTATTGGCGGCAATTACTTCGTTGGCGGCGTTGCGGATTGTGTCGTCAAGCACTTCGCCCAAAACCGACGGACGATATTTTTGCTCAATCATCGCCTTCGGAGCTTTGCCGGCTCTAAATCCCGGAAGTTTGATATCTTTGGTGATTTTGGTTAATTTGCTGTCGACGGCGGCAGAAAATTCCGCAGCCTCAACGGTAATGTTATATTTTTTGGTTAAACCCTTAGACTTTTCTTCTTTTACCTTCATTTTTTTTCTCTAAAATTGGTGTTAAAACTAATGGTGCGGATAAAGAGACTTGAACTCTTACGCCTTGCGGCACCAGATCCTAAGTCTGGCGTGTCTGCCAATTCCACCATATCCGCACGAGCCATTGACTTCAGGCGGAAGTAAAGCACATTTATTCGCATAAATCAAGAGAAAAAACGTTCATCTACACATAAAATATGTTGCAAATTTTTGATTTTCGGATATAACGGGGATAATTTTTGTAATGAACAGAGGAAGATATGTCAGATAAAGTTAATCCGCGCAAGACTTTTGCGATTATTTCACACCCGGATGCCGGTAAAACCACCTTAACCGAAAAGCTGTTGCTGTTCGGCGGCGCTATTCAACAGGCCGGTGCGGTTAAAGCACGGGGCGAAAATCGCAAGGCGCGTTCCGACTGGATGAAGGTGGAGCAGGAGCGCGGAATTTCCGTGGCTTCTTCGGTGATGAATTTTGAGTATAACGATATTACGTTTAACTTACTCGATACTCCGGGACACGAAGACTTTTCGGAAGATACTTATCGGGTGCTGACGGCAGTTGATTCGGCGGTAATGGTGCTTGATTCTGCCAAAGGTATCGAAACTCAAACCAAAAAATTGTTTGAAGTCTGCCGTTTGCGCAACATTCCGATTATGACCTTTATCAACAAATTGGACCGCGAAGGTTTGGACCCGTTTGAGCTGTTGGACGATATCGAAAATACGCTGGCTTTGGAAGTTACGCCGGCCAGTTGGCCGATTGGCAGCGGCAAGGATTTCCTCGGTTGCTATGATTTGATTAACGATCGTTTGATTTTGATGAACAAAACCGGCGATAAATCGCAGATTAACGACACCATTGAAACCTGCAACGGCTTAGATGACGAAAAATTGGATAAGCTGTTGCCGGCACACGCGGTTGCCAAGTTGCGCGAAGATGTGGAAATGGTGCGCGAATTATGTCCGGCATTTGATGAGCAAGCGTATTTATCCGGTTCGCTGACACCGGTATTTTTCGGCAGCGCCGTCAATAACTTCGGTGTTAGAGAAATTTTGCAGGGACTTTGTGAATTTGCGCCGACACCGCGGCCGCAACCGAGCGCCGAGCGCGTGGTTAATGCCGATGAGCCGAAAGTGACCGGATTTATTTTCAAAATTCAGGCCAATATGGACCCGAAACACCGCGACCGTATTGCTTTTATGCGGATATGTTCCGGGCATTTCAAACGCGGTATGAATTTGTTGCAAATCAGAACCGGTAAAGAGGTTAAAATTGCCACACCGGTGATGTTTTTGGCGCAGGAACGCGAGCTGACCGAAGACGCATACGCCGGAGATATTATCGGCATACCTAACCACGGACAGCTCAGAATCGGTGATACCTTAACCGAGGGAGAAAAAATTCATTATACCGGAATTCCGAGTTTTGCACCGGAACTTTTGCAATCGGTACACGCCAAAGATCCGCTGAAATCCAAGCATTTGGCCAACGCATTGCAACAAATTGCCGAGGAGGGCGGAGCCAGCATTTTTAAGCCGATATCGGGTGCGGAATATATCGTGGGCGTGGTCGGAGTTTTGCAATTTGAGGTAATTGCCGACAGATTGCGCACCGAGTTTAATATCGACGCCGTTTTTGAGCCGACGCAATATTTTACGGCACGCTGGGTAAGCTCGGAAAACAAAGATACGCTGGAAAAATTTTATCGTGCCAATCCCTTTAATATTGCCGAAGATTATGACGGCGCAAAGGTGTTTTTGGCGCGCAATGCTTGGCACTTGGGCAAAATAAAAGAAGACTTTCCGGAAATCGAGTTGCATAAAACCCGAGAACAAACTTTTTAGGCACATAAAGCGCAAAATAAATTGCATTTTCAAAAAACAGGCTTATAGTATGTGTATTGTTAATAAATTATGAGGTGTGCCGATGAGGTTTGTTTTGTCGCAAATTAAAGCAATTTCAACCGTTTTATTGTTGGGATTGTTTGTCCTTTATCTCTATTTTTCGTTTATTTTTGAAGCATCTTCGCCGACTTTGGCTAATACACTCGCCAATATTACGTTGCTGTTTTTTGTGTTGATGATGCTTTTGTGCGGTTTGTGTGCCGTTATTTTTGAAAAATTGCCGACTAAGCCGGAAATCGTGACGGCAGTCAAAAATAAAAAAGCAGAGGCCAAAGAGGGCGAACAAAAAGAGGGAGAACAATCTGAAGCGGCGGAACAAACGCAGACCGCGTTGCCGGAAAATTTGCTTTCTTTGTTGGAACAATCGGTTGCTTCGTTATCTTCGGGAAAAGAAGCCTTAAATTCCGTGGTTTCAGAAAACAAAGAAGTGTTGTCTTCGGTGGTGTCGGAAAACAAAAATTCGCTTTCCGCCGCGTTGGAAGATTTAATGTCTAAGTTGACCTCGCTTTCTTCTAAAAATGCCGCACCGTTGAATTTGGCGCTGGAAAATATCAATACTCGACTTGATGATTTGGAAAATAAGATTATTTCAAATCGCTTGAACGAACCGCTTTATACGGCTGAAAACACCGCAAATAACACATTTTCAGTGTACAGCGAGCCGGAAACGGCAGCTTATAACGAGCAGAACAATACCTCATACAGTGAGCCGGAGCAAACATTTGTATCTTCCGAAGCTCCGCTTTATGATGCCGGTGCAACGGAAAATACCGTGGCTTATAATGAACCGGAGGCCGAGAACTCATTCAGCGAGCCGGAAGCGGTAGCCCCGTCTTCCGAGGAGCCGCTTGATGATACCGGCGTGTCTGATGACAACGGCGATGCGTTCAAATACAATAAGGGTCTCAGCGGGTTTGAAAATGAGTTATCCGAGTTGGCCGATTTGGATATCATGAGTGATGCCAATGTTGCAACCGATGCGGATAAGAACGATGATTTTGAAGATATAGATATTAACAGAATATTGCAAGATACTGAAAATACAAAAGAAAATAAGTAAGGAAGGAAATAAATGGAACAGATAATGTATAATCCTAAATCTCTCAACGCCGATGAATTTATCAGCAATGACGAGATTTTGGAGAGTTTGAAGTATGCCGATGAAAATAAAAACAATCGTGAAGTTATTGAACAAATTTTGCAAAAAGCTCGTTTGGAAAAAGGGCTGACACACCGCGAAGCGTCGGTGCTTTTGGCCTGCGACATTCCGGAAATCAATGAGCAGATTTTTGCCTTGGCCAAGCAAATCAAACTCAATTATTACGGCAACCGCATGGTGTTGTTTGCGCCTCTTTATCTTTCCAACTATTGTGTGAACAGTTGCGTTTATTGCCCGTATCATGTGAAAAATAAGCACATTTTCCGCAAAAAAATGACACAGGACGAAATCAGAGAAGAAGTTATCGCTCTGCAAGATATGGGGCATAAGCGTTTGGCCATCGAACTCGGCGAAGATCCGGTAAACAACCCGATTGAATATGTGTTGGAAAGCTTGAAGACGATATATTCGATAAAGCATAAAAATGGGGCAATTCGCCGCGTTAACGTTAATATTGCCGCGACCACGGTAGAGAATTATACCAAGCTGAAAGATGCCGGTATCGGTACTTATATTCTGTTTCAGGAAACTTATAACCGCAAGTCGTACGAAACTTTGCATCCGGCCGGACCAAAGCATAACTATGCTTGGCACACCGAGGCTATGGACCGCGCCATGCAGGGCGGGATTGATGATGTGGGAATCGGTGTGCTGTTCGGGCTTTCGACTTATCGTTATGAATTTGCCGGTTTGTTGATGCACGCCGAGCATTTGGAGGCTGTGCACGGTGTAGGGCCGCATACCATCAGCGTGCCGCGCTTGCGTCCGGCCGACGATATCAACACCGATGATTTCAAAGATTGCATCAATGACGATATCTTTTCTAAAATTGTGGCTTGTTTGCGTATTGCCGTGCCGTATACCGGAATGATTATTTCTACCCGCGAAAGCAAAAAAACGCGCGAGCGGGTGTTGCAACTCGGTATATCACAGCTTTCCGGCGGTTCTAAGACTTCGGTCGGCGGGTACAGCCATCCGGAAAAAGAAGAGCCGAATTCGGCACAGTTTGACGTTATTGACAACCGCACTTTGGACGAGGTTATTCATTGGCTGTTGGAAATGGGGTATATTCCGAGTTTTTGCACCGCGTGTTATCGGGCGGGCAGAACCGGCGACAGATTTATGGAATTGTGCAAAAACAAGCAAATCCATAATTGCTGTCACCCGAATGCGTTGCTGACTTTGCAGGAATATCTGACGGATTACGCATCTCCGGAAACCAAGAAACTCGGCGAAGAATTGATTGCGCGTGAAGTGGCAACCTTGTCGCCTAATGCACAGGCTACCACCAATAAATGGCTGGAGATGATTCGTAACGGCACAGGGCGTGATTTTAGATTTTAAGTGTTGGGATTGGCAATGAAATATTTGATTACCGGCGGGGCCGGATTTATCGGTTCTAATTTGGCAGACAGTTTGCTTAATGACGGGCATGAAATTGTGGTAATAGATAATTTCAACGACTATTACGACATTGAAATCAAAGAAACCAATGTTGCCGCTCACATGAATAATCAGCATTATAAAATTTATCACGCCGATATTGAAGATATGGAGGCATTGCAAAAGATTTTCGCCGAAAATAAGTTTGATGCCGTGGTGCATCTGGCTGCCAGAGCCGGTGTGCGTCCGTCTTTGGAACGTCCGCTCGATTATGTTAACAGCAATATTTTTGGCACGGTCAATATTTTGGAATGTATGAAAAATAATGCCTGCAAAAAGCTGGTGATAGCTTCGTCGTCTTCGGTATACGGCAATTGTAAGGCCGAAAAGTTTTCGGAAGATTTGAAAGTAACCGAGCCGATTTCGCCGTATGCGGCAACCAAATCGGCGTGCGAACAGCTTTGCTATACCTGGCATCATTTGTATGGCATAAATGTTGTGGCTTTGCGCTTTTTTACGGTGTACGGGCCGCGACAGAGACCAGATTTGGCCATCAGTAAATTCTGCCGTTTGATAGACGAGGGCAAACCGATACAAATGTACGGTGACGGAACCACCAAACGGGATTATACCTTTATTGAGGATATTGTCGCCGGAATTAAGGCTTCGATTGCTTACGATAAAACCGGTTTTGAAATTATCAATTTGGGCGGCGGCGAGCCGATAACTCTGAAACGTATGATTGCCACCATAGAAGAGTCAATGGGTAAAAAAGCAGAAATCGAGCATTTGCCGATGCAACCCGGCGATGTGGAGAAAACCGTGTGTGATTACACCAAGGCACAAAAGTTGTTGAATTATAAGCCGAATACATCTTTTGCCGAGGGAATTGCCAAGTATGTGGCGTGGAAAAGAAAAGCCCAAAAATAAAAAATCTCCTCAGACGGTATTGTGCCGTTGAGGAGATAAATAAAATTTAGAATTCTGAATTCCAGCGGTGATTGTGATACCACTTTTGCGCGGCGGAGAGGTATTGATGGCACTTTTCGAGCGAGAGATGAGTATTTTCATCTTCCAGCCCTTTCTGGGCATCAATGTACACATTCCCCAGCGTGGCCGAATTTTTGACCGCAGCGGCAATCTTATCCAACTCGGCGGCTACGTTTTCCGGCTTGATGCCTCCGGCGTAACCTTGCAGAATGTCGGCAAAGGCCGGAGCCGGTCTGGAATCGGGGATAACACCTGTGCCGAAAGAGGAATCATACAGGCAGTCAAAGTGCAATCCTTCCAAGTAGAGCTGGCGAATGATACGCTCGTTGCTCTGGTTGTAGGAAAGGATAAACTTGCGCTTGATGAGGTGCTGCAATTCAATGAGAGTGTCATCGCAATCTTCTCTGACGTCATCGCGCCCAATTTTGAAGTTGAGCTGGAGACGCTTGAAGAGCGGGAGGTCGTAGACGTCTTTAAGCTCGAGAAGCTCTTGCAACTCGGGTACGACGATGCCGCGGCACATATTTTCAACCCAAGTGCGGTTGATATGCAAGGCGGCGTTGATAGCAATGTCGTTTTCCTTGAGGTAAGCCGTTAACTCACGAACCCACTCCAAACGCGGAGAGCCGGCAGGAGACTGTTTTTCAGATACCTGTACGGCAATTTCCCCTAAGGAAAAAGCCTGCATCAGTTCACACATTTCCCGAATGTCGGTGTGTTCGTTGGTTCCCGAACACGTTACATACACTAAATTCATAGGCAAATAATATTTGGTGAATAAAATAATCAAGTAAAGTGCTGTCAGGGTATATTTTTTTGTACAAAAAGTCAACCATAAAACGAAAACAACGTTAATTTATTGACAAATCAAAATTAAAAGGTAAAAATGTGGAGGTAAAAAAGTTACCGACGAAAGGGGAAAAATCATGATGTTAGCGGAAAAAATTTGCGGAGAAAGAATTGTGTTAGAGCGGATAAAGCCGACTTTTAAGCTGGCAAAGGAGTTGTTCGCTAAAGTAGAAATGTCCGCTGATTCGCTGTTGCCATGGCTTTCGTGGGTGCTTAATACCAAAAGTGCCGAAGATGAATATGCGTATTTGCTGAATTGGTGCGATAAACATTGGCGCAACGAGCAGGGATGTGCTTATGTAATTCGCCATAAAGAAACGAAGGCGGCGTTGGGAATAATTGATTTATGCAACTTCAAAAAAGCGGATAAAAGCGCCGAAATCGGGTATTGGCTCAGCATTGACGCTGTGGGTAACGGCTATATGTCGGAGGCGGTGAAACTGGTGGAAACCGAGGCGTTCGCGTTGGGATTTCATCGGATTGTAATCAGAAACGACACTCGCAATATGCGTTCGGTGAATGTGGCAAAAAATTGCGGATATCATTTGGACGGAGTGATGCGCAACGACCATTGGGCAGAGCATGAAAATCGGTATGTTGATACCAATATATGGTCAAAACTGGATAGCGAAAAAGAAGCTGAGTAAAAATATGCAATAAATACAAAAAAAATCTTGACTATCCGCTTGAGTTAGCATAATGTAGGCGGAGCGTCGGGCGCTTAGCTCAGTTGGTTAGAGCCGGCCGCTCATAACGGTCTGGTCGTAGGTTCGAGTCCTACAGCGCCCACCATAAAATAAAAAGCAGGGATAAATCCCTGCTTTTTATTTTATTCGTGAGAGTTATAGTCTCGAACCTACGACGGAGTAGGCTGAATAAATAAAAACAACCTCAAAATGTTGTTTTTATTTATTCAGGCGAAGGTTGCTTGTGAGCAAGCTAGCGTAAGCGCCGCGAGGCGAACAAATCGCAACCGAGTGACCGAAGCTTAAATTTTCCATAGAAAAAATAAAGAAAGTAAATTTAAGCAAGAAAAGGCCGAAAGCGCCCACCAAACAGAACCTCCCTTCGGGGAGGTTTTTTGTTTGCTGGTATGCTGTGGCTCGAACCGGAGACCATCGTAGGCCGGAGGAGAAAAATATCTCCGGTGGAGATATTTTTAACGACGGGCGAAGGTTGCTTGTGAGTTAGCAAGCGTAAGCGCCGCGCAACGAACAAATTGCAACCGAGTGACCGAAGCTTAAATTTTCTATAGAAAAAATTAAGAAAGTAAATTTAAGCAAGAAGAGGATAAAAACAACCTCAAAATGTTGTTTTTACCGCAAGCGGCGAAGTTTTGTTAATGAGCAAGCTAGCCTGTCATCGTTTTTGGAAAGTATGCTTTTTTTATTTATACAAATAGTGCAACAGACTTGCATCATGTAAGGCATCTGCATCATAAAGTATTGAAATTTCTTCATCCGGTGTAAATTGCGGAATTTTCCCATAATTTACATAATTATGTAATTTTATGAGAGCTTCATTTCTAACACTTTTTTCGAATTCGGGAGCCGGACCGTTTGTTTTTAACATATATGTATGAATTTCAAGCAAATAATTATCATCAATCAAATCCAGCACTCCGTTTGTTTTCTTATCCTTTTTGAGTACGGCATAAATTCTTTTAGCTTTATTGGCAACCTGCGGGATATGTATTTCTTCAGGAATAACAAACCACTTTCTCTTTAATAAGCCTAAACCAATACTTTCATAAGATGAAAGTGATGCCAGCGGAACAGAAAGCATCAATCCGATGGTAATCGGCAAAATCCAATAAAAAAGCGAATTAAGCTGAAAATAGACGAGCAAGGTTGTTGCAATTCCTAAAATCGTGTGTCCGATATATCTGTTGAAGGCAGTTTTCCAATTTGTTCGCCCGTCACGATTTTGCGCACTCCAACCGGAATCCTTGCCAGACAGAATTTCCAAAACTATTTTTGTTTGCGAAACCATCATAATCGGCGCAATTAAGGCTGAAAACAAGATTTCAAATATAAAGCTTTTTATTGCTCCGAAAACTCCTCCTATTTCTACCTTTTTATAATTTTTAATATATATTATCAAACCAAGGAATTTCGGAAAAATCAGCATAAACATTGAAATTGCAAATAATGTAATAGTTCCCATTTTGTTGAAAATGGGCCAATTGGGAAATAATGTTTCCTCCACTGGAAAATATTCAGGAGGAAAATAAATTCGTCCTAAGGCTACTAAAATGCCAAAAATTAAAAACGAAAACCATAAAGGAGAAGATAGATATGACATAATCCCTATTGTAAAATGTATACGGCTTATCGGATGAATATGCTTAGAAAACAAAATTTTTAAGTGTTGTATATTACCCTGACACCATCTTCTATCCCTAATTGTAAAGTCTAACATACTTGGAGGGCATTCTTCATAGCTACCGGATAATTCCGGTACCAACCAGGCAAACCAACCTCCGCGTCTGATGAGGGCTGCCTCAACAAAATCATGACTCATTATATATCCGCCAAACGGTTTAGGACCTTTTAATACCGGCAGACCGCAACAGTTTATGAATGCCTGCACCCTTATAATAGCATTATGTCCCCAATAATTACTATCATGCACCTGCCAAAAACTGGAGCCGACAGCTACAATCGGTCCATATACTTTTCCGGCAAATTGTTGGATGCGTGAAAATAATGATTTACTGTTAATACACAATGGAGGCACCTGAATAATACCTGCGGTTTCATTAACCTCCATAAGTTGCGACATTTTAACAATTGTTTCACCGCTTAATAAACTGTCTGCATCTAATACTACCATAAAATCATATAAGGCACCCCATTTGTGGCAAAAATCCTCAATATTACCGCTTTTACGCGCAATATTTTTTGAGCGTCTTCGATAATAAAGATTGATGTCATCAGGCATTTGTTTACGTGCATTAATCCAAGTGTTTTCTTCTTCAATCCAAATTTTAGGATTATTAGTATCACTCAAGATATAAAAATCATAGGCTTTTGCCTGACCAGTACGTTCAATTGACTGCGCCATTGACACAATATTAGCAAAAACTCTTTTTGAATCTTCATTATATATCGGCATTAAAACAGCTGTTCTGGTAGAAAGAGCAGAATCCTTTTCAGGCCAGTTTAACCCTGCTTGATTTTTATATCGTAATAATTCAATAAAACCACACACGCTTGACCAGAAAAACATTGATATCCATGCCGTAGTAAGCATATACAATAGCGTCAATATAAACTTGACAGTTATTGAGGATTCGCTTGGCATATATAGCGTCCACTTGAATGTTAAATAGGCAGTGGTCAAAGCCATCAGACCGAAAATAATAATTCGGCGCCATTTAATTGTTGATTCTGTAATTAAGCGAGTTTTAAACACTCTAAATCTCCTGATAATACTGATTATTTATGCAATGCAATAGGCTCTATTTTCTGAGTTGGAATAACTGATACTTTGTAATAAGGAACAATAAAAAATGCTGATTTCTTAAAATATTCATCGCTTTTATCAAAATCAGGTAATAGCGCATCAATTCCGTACTTCTCAGCATTTTTGCCTTCAATAAACAGTGCTTTATATAAGGCGACAAGTTGCATTTTGGATAAATCTTTAGAAAAAACTTTTTTAGCTTTATTATATATTATATCATCAAATGACTTGCTTATATCCTCTTGCTGGTTCAAACTTTCATATGAAGCCAAAAGCTTGGAAATATCAATATCAGCACCATACCCCAGTTCTCTTAAATAGGCTTTTATGATATCATCACGCGAATGAACTCTTATTTTAACCATTGATAGCTCCATACTTCAGAAATAGTTTTTCCGTTTTGCTCTAACGATATTCTGATTTCATCATTGTCGCTATGCGGAGCATAGTCAGCATATACCGTAATTCCTTTTGTTATAGGGTTATATATTGCACTGACATTGATTATTTTGCCACTGATTGCAGAAACATTAGGAGTAATACCTTTTTGGGAAAAATCAGAACCTAAATTTTTGCCTATGAAATCTATAACAAATTTTCTGGATTCGGAAATACCCTCTGTTCCGGAAATACCTCCTTGTCCTGTTCTTGTCGCAGAAACATAAGCAATATCTTCTTCTTTCATCACATCATTGAGCCAAATCAAGCGATAAGAAAATTTATATTCTTTTGCTGCTTCAATAGGTGTTTTCGGTACCCAATAGGCTACAATATTGTCATGTATTTCTTGGCGAGATGGAATTTCTACAAGTTGCACAATACCTTCATTCCAATTTTCAAGAGGCTCAACCCAAGCACTCGGGCGACTTTGATAATTTGCTTCAAAATCCTGATAATTTGATAAGTCTCTATCTCGTTGCAACAAGCCAAATCCTTTCACTCCATTATCAACAAAACTGCTGATACGTAATTTTTTAGAATTATCAAGCGGACGCCATAACCACTCACCATGACCATTATGGACCAATAATCCATCACTATCATGAACTTCTAGGCGGAAATCGTCAAAATCGTTTTTATTATTCTCTCCGAACAAAAACATCGATGTCAAGGGAGCAATTCCTATTTTTTGAATATTTTCACGCGGAAACAAATGAGCTTCGATATTCATAATTGTATTAGCACCAGGAATAATTTCAAAGCTATAAGCTCCACTCACACTTTTACTATCTAATAGGGCATATAAGGTAATTACTTTGTCTTTAGTTTTTGGTTTTTGCAACCAAAATTCTTTAAAAATAGGAAATTCTTCTCCAATCATTTCCGCAGTATTAATTGCCAGTCC
>JAFXPE010000032.1 GCA_017528205.1 Alphaproteobacteria bacterium
AATATCGGAAATGTCGGCGGTAACACCACAATCGATAACCAAAACGGTCTTGTTTATACCGCAAGCTTAGAGAACAGCGGCGGCGATACAAGTATTACCAATACAGGCGATGCCGAAATGTCCGGCTCGGTCAGCAACTCCGGCGGTAATACCGGCATTTCTAACACTGACGGTGCTTTGTCCCTCGCCTCTACGGTTAACAATGCCGGCGGTAACTTGAGTGTTACCAACACCGGCAACGGCACAACCATCAGCGGCGATTTAGACAACTCTGGCGGCAATGTAGTGATCGAGAACACCGGTAAAGACTTGGTATTAACGGCTGATTCTACGGTTGATAACAATGACGCCGGTGATGTTGCAATCACCAACTCCGGCGACGGTAAACTCGCGATGAGCGGTGCGGTCAACAACAAAGTTTCCGGTGACACCACAATCACCAACACCGGTGCCAATGGTGCTGAAATTGCCGGTAAAGTTACCAATACGCAAGGTGATTTAACGGTACAGAATCAAAAATCAGACTTAGTGTTTGCTCAAGGTTCTGTTTTGCAAAACCGCACTTCCGGTAATATTAAAGTTGAAAACACGGAACAAGCGGCGGCCTTAACCATTGCCGGCGTAGTGGATAATTCCGGCAACGGCAATATTGTTGCGGATAACCGCGGTGCGGACGAATTTACGGTAACTCCGAGCGGCAATATTCATGCCGCAGACGGCGATATCAATTTGACCAATACCAACGACGGTGGCCTAGAAATTGCCGGCCAAGTTGTTGCGGATAACGGCAAAACAACCATTGATAATACCTCCAAAGACGGTATGAAAGTGGCAACTACCGGTCAAATTATCGGCAAAACCGGCGATATTGAAATAAACAACAACGGTGCGGCCGGCATAAAGATTGAAGGTAAAGTTTTGGCTCAAAAGCAAAATATTGCCATCAACAACCGTGATTCCGACTTGATTATCGGTGAATTAGACAGTGCCAACGACAATTATGTTGAAGCAACCGCCGGCAATGTTGTGATTAAGCAAGCAAACGGTGATGTTTTGAACGGCATTGTCGATACGGCAAACACCCATCATCAAAACGCCGATTTGGGCAATCCGCAACAATCTTACAAAACGCTGATTGTTGCCGGCAATGATTTGGATATAAACGTAACCGACGGCAACATCGGCTATACCGATAATGCTAATCCGGGATTTTCGATTGACGCCGCAACCCGCGATTGGACGGATTCCGTTAACATCAACGTTGGCGGAGACGTAACGGCGATTGCCGCTAATGACAATAACTCCGATGCTCGGTTGATAAACTTGCGCGCTAAAGATTCCGACATGAACGTGAAAAACGTTACGGCCGACGGCAATGTAATGTTAACTGCGGCCGACTGGAAACAGGCTGATGTTCGTCCGACACCTGATGATGAGGCGTATTTCAAGGGTTATTCGATATTTAATACGGCAGATGGCCACAACGCAGCGGTTACAGCTCAAAATATCTCGGTTATCGCCAGCGATAATATCGGTTCTAAAGACCATAAATTCATATATCGGCAAGATACGGCAACAAATCCGAATTCTTCGGTAAGCTTTGAGGCGGAAAATGATTTAAGAATTACCGGCTCAGCCAATTCGGAGAACGAAACGAAGCTTTATCAGCTGATTTCCAAGCACGGAACTTTGGATTTGGATTTGGAAAGCAACGCCTCCATCGGTTACATTACGGCTGGCGAAGGCTTGGAGATTACGCAAAAAGCCCAAAATTTAACCATCGGCGAAATCGGATTATCCTCAGACAAACATTCGGCGCAAGCAGATTTTGACGATATTCTTTATGCGCATGACGGTTTGGTTTACGGCGACAACGATAATTCTTCCGGCACAAGCGTTGTTCCGAAACACGCCATCATCAGAGCTTTGGACGCCATGGATAATTCCGAGCGCGCTGATTCTAACTTGAAGATTTATTCGTTAACTGTTCGCGGCAACAACGGAGACAATGATAATTATTATCCGGACGGCGGCAGATTGGCTGATGTTACGCTGATGGCGGATAATATTTACGCCAATTCGGATAAGGCTCCGGATTCAAATGTTTCCACAAAAGCTAACCCTGACGGATATAAGCAAACAGAAACAACCTATAACGACGCGATTTTTGGCGGCACAGGCGTCATTCGCAATGCTAGAGGTATCAACGCCTATGGCGAAGGAACACCGTTGTCCTTGGACGTTTTAGGCGTAGATAAGGATATTGTGGCAAATATGGTCGAAAATCCGCAACGTAACGAATATGCGGAGCAGACTTCCCTCAAGGATATCCCGTCTAAGTTCAGAAACAGCGAGGACAGCATCTATGATTATGACTTCCGAGCCAAAAACGCGGTAATTTCGGTTAATGATTATTCCGACGGCAATCGCGGCGTTGAGTTTGATACGCTCTATGCCGATAATGCGTATATCAACACGCTTGACACCAATCTGACGGTTCATGACGGATATGTTAAGAATTACGCCGAATTGCGTAACGGTAATCATGATACTAACAGCAACAGATATCTGGTGGTGGTAGATAACGACTATCGCCGTCTGGTACCGTCTAATGTTCAGCTTTATACGCAAAAAACCGGTAGCTTTGCCTTGGCAATGAGCGATTTGGTTAAGTTTAATTCGCCGGCGCCGGTGGTACATTATGACTGGGATAAACTGGTCAATACCTTTAGCGACGAAAACAGCTTTGTACGTTTAGGCTTAAAAGAAACCGAATTGCGCCAAAAAGCGAAAGATTACTACGCATTCGGCAATACTTACATTATGCCGGAAACTCCGACATTAATGTATGAGGCTTGGCGTGACGGTGCTTTGGTTTCTGATGTTAAAATCATGGAAATCAGCCGTTACGGCGCGACAATCGTGAATCGCGACAACTGGCAAGTTGGGGAAGAACACGAAATTGCGCTGGCTATCGACGGCACCAAAGCCAATGTTAAATGTGTGGTGACAAAGGTTGAAAGCAATTTGGCAACCGTTAAATTTGTTGAATTGCCGGCCGCTATCGCCAACAAAATAGCCTACCGTCAGATGAAAACGGCCCAAAAATAAAGGAAACTAGCGCCCTCGTGTTACATTTAACCGCGGGCGCTGTTTTTTATAAAAATAATCTGCAAAGGAGGCTTTATATGACCGGTATCGAATACATAAAACAAGCTGTTTCCGAGTTGTTGCACAATGATTCCAGCGGGCACGACGATAAACACGTTTTTCGCGTGTATGAAAATGCCCTGAAGTTTTGCGATGAGCTTCCCGAGGCCGACCGTGATTTGGTTGCGGCCGCGGCTTTATTGCACGATTGCGATGATTATAAGCTGTTCGGAGAAGAATCTGCACGTTTATTAACCAATACTCGTCGCATTTTGGCAGAGTCCGGATTTGACGGCGAGTTTACCGATAAATGCCTTAAAATCGTTAAAACAATCGGATATAGCAAACGTTTAAGCGGAATTATCCCCGATTGCATCGAAGGCCAAATTGTTTCCGATGCGGATATGGCTGATGCCAGCGGTTTAATCGGGGTTATTCGCTGTATTGAATATCGCGCGCACCGCTCAAAGGGTGGCGAGCCGTTTTTTGACCCGAATTACCTGCCGACGGAAATGAACGCGGAAAAATATAAGCAAATAAAGTATTGCCCGATTGTAAATCATTTTTTTGATAAGTTGTTTCGATTGCGCGATATGGCCTTAACCGAACCGGGGCGCCGGTGTATAGAAAAAAGACACGAGGTGATAGTCAATTTCTTAAAAACCTATTTTGAGGAAATCGAAGCCCCTCAGGTTTGGAAAGATTTATTGGCCCAGTACGAATAAATTTGCCCTAATGCTTAAAACATACCTCCGTTCCAGCCCCAGAGATCGGCCGGATGATAGGTAACGTAAACATTTGCGCCGTCAATACCGTAATCGCTTTGCAAAATGCGAGATGTCAAAAAGAATCTTGTAAAAAATTTTATATAATATATAACAGGGAGAAATTAAAGGAGAATAACAATGGCAAGAGAGGTTAATCCTGAGGAAACAGCGCGTGCAAAAGCGTTTGAGCTTTGGATGAAAGCACCGAATCCGATGGTGACGTTTTTCAAAACTTTTGATGTGACGAATTTGGTTAAAATCAGCGCCAAAAGGCATCTCAAATTCAATATGTTACTTGACTTTTGCATTGGTAAAGCCGCCGCGTCTGTTAAGGAGTTCTATATGCTTCCGGTCAGCGAGAAGTTGATGCAATACGACACGCTGGCGGTCAATACGATTGTTAAAAACAAAACCGGCGAAGTCAGTTCGTGCGACATTTTGCAATCCGACGATTTGGACACTTTCAATCGGGAATATCTTAAATATACCGCAGAAGTTGCGGAAAGTTGCATAGACCGTGATTTGTCGGCGGATAGTATGGTCATCGGCACATCGGCGATTATTGATACTCAAATTGATGGTGCAGTGGGTATGAACAGCGGAATTTTCAACAATCCGTTTATGATTTGGGGACACTATAAAAAGCGCTGGTTTCGATATTATCTGCCGATTTCTTTCCAGTTCCACCATACGCAGATGGACGGTGCGCAGGCCGGAAAGTTCCTCGCCAATTTGCAAGATGAAATAAACAAATTGAAATAAGACAGTGTATTTGAAAATTATAACATCAAATTTCAGATAAATTTTCCAAATACCAATCAACGGTTTTTACAATTCCCGTATCAAAGTTTTCTTCCGCTTTCCAATTAAGTTCCGTCATCAACTTGCTTGCATCAATAGCATAACGAAAATCGTGTCCGGCTCTATCGGCCACAAATGTAATCAAATCGGCATATTTCTTGCCGCCGCTTCTTGGTTTTCTTTCATCCAATAATGCGCAAATTTTTTTAACAATTTCTATATTGTTGCGTTCGTTATTTCCGCCGATATTGTAGGTTTCCCCACTTTTCCCCTTATGGAAAATCAAATCAATCGCTTTACAATGGTCCAAAACATACAACCAATCCCGAACATTTTCGCCTTTGCCGTAAATCGGTAAAGGCTTTTCCTGTAACGCATACGAAATAATATGCGGTATAAGCTTTTCGCTATGCTGTTTCGGCCCGTAATTATTTGAGCAATTCGAGGTTGTAACATTCATTCCGAAGGTGTGATGATAAGCTCTTACCAAAAAATCCGAGCCGGCTTTGCTGGCCGAATACGGAGAATTCGGCGCATACGGCGTAGTTTCGCTGAATAAGCCCTCTTTGCCCAGCGCCCCGTAAACCTCATCGGTTGATATATGATGAAAGCGGCTAGCCTCATATCCGGCTTTTACTTTGTTCGGAGCGTCCATCCAATGCTTTCTCGCGGCCTCCAAAAGGTTAAACGTGCCGACTATATTTGTGTTGATAAATGCCCGCGGACCTTTAATGGAATTGTCAACGTGGCTCTCTGCCGCAAAATGAATAACGCCGCGCACATCATATTTTTCAAACAGCTCATCCATTTTTTCGGCATCGCATATATCTTGCTTTTCAAACCGATAATTGGGCATATTTTTGCATTCACGCAAATTATCCAAATTTCCGGCATAAGTGAGTTTATCAACATTGACAATCAAATATTGAGGATATTTTTTGCAAAAATATTCCACAAAATTGGCACCGATAAATCCGGCACCGCCCGTAATCATAATCGCTCGCTCAAACTGCTGTTGTGTATTTTGTTTCATGATATTCCTCATATATTTTTTGTAAATATTTTTTATAGTATCCGTCTTTCAACGAGTTGATATATTGTTGCATTTGTTCATCATTCATAAATCCGCGACGATAGGCAATTTCTTCAATGCAAGAAATTTTCAATCCCTGACGTTTTTCTATTATTTGCACAAATTGTCCGGCATCCAACAAGCTGTCTGGTGTTCCCGCATCCAACCAAGCCACGCCGCGAGGCATAACAACCACATTCAGCATTTTCTCTTGCAAATATAAATTATTCAAATCGGTTATTTCCAGCTCTCCCCGCGCTGACGGCTTCAGGGAACGGGCTTTTTGCACCACGTCCGGCGGATAAAAATATAAACCGACGGAAGCATAATCTGACTTTGGATTAGCCGGCTTTTCTTCAATGGATAAAACTCGATGATTCTCGTCAAACTCCACCACTCCGAAACGTTGCGGATCTTGCACTTTTTGGGCAAAAATCGTTGCTTTTTGGCCTGCATATTTATCAACATCTTCTCTGAATTTGTTAAGTTGTTGGCCCATATAAAATATATTATCGCCCAAAATCAGGCAAACATCGTCATTACCGATAAAATCAGCCCCAAGAATAAATGCCTCGGGAATGCCGCGCGGTTCATTTTGAACGCAATATTCTATGTTTAGCCCGAAAATATGTCCGTTTCCGAACAATTTTTCTATATTCGGAGTGTCATTCGGAGTTGAAATAATCAAAATATCCCTGATTCCGAAAAGCATCAAAGTAGAAAGCGGATAATAAATCATCGGCTTATCATAAACCGGCAACAATTGTTTTGAAATAGTCATTGTTAGCGGATATAACCGGCTTCCGCTGCCACCTGCAAGCAATATTCCTTTCATTTTCAATTCTCCTGTTTATGATTTTCGGTTTCGTTATCAAAATTCAGCGAATAATGAAGATTCGGGTCCAATTTATCATATAATTCGCTTAAATTTTCGCAGTTTAAAACATTTTGCAAAATCGCCCGCGCCGCCTTCGGCTCATAATGAGTCAAATAATGGCGATAATTGTTTTCCACCATTGCCAAACGCGCTGCATCGTCAGCCAAAAGCTTTTTAATGCCTTCGTAAAACTCCGCCACCGTTTCATACATATACGGAAAATCCGGCGCCTGATATTCGTGGAACGATAAGGCGGCATTTTCCGTATTGATTTTAACAATATACGGAACGCGCAAACGCATCAAATCAATAAAAGTAAGCGCCGAAGACATCGGAAAACTGTCTATAAACAAATCGGCACACTTGAAAAACAGCTCATAATTTTCTTGATATGGCAATCTGATTAAACGGTTTTTTACCGTAGAATCCTTAAAAATTCTCTCGCATATCGCTGTTTCTTTTTCGTTAAATTCGCTGATTAAAACATGCCAAACATTCTGGTGTTCTTCCAGCATTTTTTTTATCATTTCCAAATATGTCGAGCCGTCAGATTCAAAAAACTTGCGACTTGCCGCCCCCGACAAAGTGCAAATTGCACCTTGCGGAATTCCCATTTTAAGGCGGGTTTGAGCAATTTCTTCGGCCGAAAAGTGCGGGTTTTCTTCTTCCGGCTTAGAAATAAGCCCGACAATGTGCGTTTGTTTCGCCTTGCGCAATTTTTGCGTTACATAAGCCGAGCTCGGAGTTTCTTCCAAAATCAAATCCGCAAAAGATACGGCCAAAAACGGAAAATCGGTGGCATGGTTTACAAAAAATATTTTTATGTCGGTATGCCGTTTTAACAAGGCCAAAACCGCCGTAGCAACAATATCGTCGGTATGAATAAACACAAACAGCGCTCGCGGCGCAAACGAAACAATGGCATCATATATTTCGCGAATATTCTTTTCAAAAGAGCAGGAAAACTGGTTAAAAGTTTTTATTTTCGATATTGACGCAAGATATTTAAGGGCCTGCGGCGCGGCTTTAACAGAAGTTCTCGTGGTTATCAGGAAAAGAGTTTCTTCATAATCGGAAGACAAAGTTTTTTGCATATCACGCATCCATTTTGTATGCCCGCCCATATCATAAATTTTAGTCGCCAAAAAAGCAACACGTCGCGGATTTGGCGTACAGCTGCCGATATTTTTATAAGTTGCGACAATTTCATCAATTTGAGAATCCCAGCGGCTAACGTCAAAAGTTTTATGGGCTTCAAAATCCGCCCGAATGGCATCAAATTTGTTTTTAACCTCAAACAGAGGCAATCCGAAAGCATAAAACTTTGTCCGTCCTTTTTTGTATTTAATTTTAAGCACGGTACAATTCAAAATTTTAAATGTATTATCTACAAATTCAAACAGTTTCATCTTTTTTTCCAAAAATCCCGACAAATTTCAATAACTCTGTCTTGCTGCGAGGTAGTTAAATCATAATAAAGCGGCAGACGCACCAACGTTTCCGAAACTTTGTCTGTTACATCTAACTGGCCCGAAGTGCGGCAAAAACGTTGGCCGGACGGTGCCGAATGTAACGGAATATAGTGAAAAGATGCGACAATACCGTTTTCTTTCAAATAAGCGATAAATTCCGTGCGCGTTTTCAAATCATTAAACAACAAATAAAACATATGAGCATTATTGGAGCATTCCGCCGGAATTATCGGCCGGCGAACTTTGCCTTGCTGCTCATCTTCGGCAAATGCGTCATAATAGCGTTGCCAAATTTGTTTACGCTTGGCTTGAATGGTATCGTCCATTTCCAAAACCGAATATAAATAGGCGGCAACAATATCGCTCGGCAAATATGACGAACCCTTGTCAACCCAAGTATATTTATCCACCTGACCGCGAAAGAACTTGCTGCGATTTGTGCCTTTTTCACGCACAATTTCCGCACGCTCAGCCAGCAGCGGATTATTTGTAACAAACAAACCGCCCTCGCCAGCCATAATATTTTTTGTTTCATGAAAAGAAAAACAGCCCATATCGCCTATTGTACCGAGCGGTTTGCTTTTGTAATAAGCATCATAGGCTTGCGCCGCGTCTTCAATAACCAACAAATTATGTTTTGCCGCAATATCCTTAATCGTATCCATTTTGCAAGCCACACCGGCATAGTGCACCGGAACAATGGCCTTGGTTTTTGGAGTTATGGCCGCTTCTATTTTATTTTCATCCAAATTAAGCGTATCCGGACGAATATCCGCAAAAACCGGAACAGCACCCTGCAAAACAAAAGCATTGGCGGTAGAACAAAAAGTATAAGAAGGCATAATAACCTCGTCACCCGGCTTCAAATCAGCCAAAATTGCGGCCATTTCCAACGCCGCCGTGCCCGAATGCACCAACAAAGCCTCTCGCGCCGCCAGCTTTTTCTTCATATATTCGTTACATAACTTTGTGTATTTGCCGTCACCGGATACATGTTGCTGTGCAAACACATCGGCAATATACTCGAGCGCTTTTTCCGGAAATACAGGGATATTAAACTTTATCACGTCCTTAGTCCTTTCTTTATGTTGTTTTACAATGATTACATCGTAAGCACAACACTTTTTTCAATCTTAACCCTATTCAAACAACCACCGAATTCCGGCCGTAAACTCTACGCCGTCCCGGCCGCCGCTGAGCAAATTGACTTCTCCGTAGCCGGAAAATCTTTCTCCGGCAGTCTTTTGCAAGCCAACTCCGTATTGAACATACGGTTTAACACTCATTTCCGGCAAATCAACGCGAGCGGCTTCAAATTTTGTGCCGTTCATCACGCTCCACACCACTTTTGCCTCGGCATAAGGTTGCCAACCGTTTTCGGCGGCATAAGAAAGCGACAGCCCCGGCGCAATGTTAAAAGCGTGCAACGGCCGCGACTTAATGCCGACGCGAGCGGCGTTATGATAATTTGAAGCATCAACCGAGGTATAACTCATCAGCAAATTCGGCTGAACAACAAAATTCTCCCGATACGGCCGCCAGTTATAGCCGGTTTTGTCGGCAATACCGTATCTGAACACATAAAAGTGTTCTTTTCCGTACATGGTCGAAGCGTCTGCACGGTCAACACCGGCATTGACGGTTAAGGCACTGAACAAATCATTTTTGCGCACACGCGCCACCACACCTAACGTTCCGCCCTTTTGGTGAATGGTATTGCCGGAATATTTCTGCCGCGAATAGTTATATCCGCCGTACACACCGTATTGCAAATCCCAATTTCCCGCCAATTTGGTGCCTTTAGAATCAACGCCGGCATAAAGATTATACATATTGTCTCTGACTTTCGGTCCGTCTTTCAAGCCGACTTTTTCAAACAAAGAAGAAGGTTTAATCCACACCGTTTTATCCGGCAAAACCATTGTTTGCCCCATATATTCGGCCGCTTGCCGACTTTCGCCCGCATCACGAAAAGCCTCATCATATGAATGTAGCTGAATCAAATATCCGCCGGCCAAAGATGCAACCGGAGCAACCGTAACTGCCGGATTGTAACTCGCATATTCCGACTCCGCCCCTCTTTTGAGCACAAAACTGCCGCTGTTTTCATCTTCGCCGTAACCGATATCATACTTAAACACCGGTGTGAACGCCGCAAACGTCGGCATTTTAACCTTGCCAAGCAGGTTTTGGTTATGCGCCGCTTCATCAACAAACGCTATTTCTATTTCCGCATCCGTCAACGCGGTTTCCCCATTCAGCAAATTAATCTCGCCGATGTTCAAACTGCCGCCGTTTACCGTTATATCCTCGTCGGCAAAAAACACCAAACGGTCGGCCGACAAAGAGCTCAAATCAATATCAATATTCGCCGTCAAACCACCGTTTAAGTCCATTTTGCTCAAGTTTATATCCGAGGCTTTATCGTTAATCAAATTCAGCGCACCGCCGTTGGCAACAATCCGGTTGCTGCCGTCGGCAGCCAAAAACTCATCATCAGCAACTTTTAATTCGCCGCTGTTTATCTCCCAACTCGTATTGCGCACGCCGGCATTCATTTCCGCCACCGCTTTTTGCAAAACAACATCAACATTCTCCATTTCGTTGAAAGATACGGACTTGCCCGTAACTTTAAGCAAATTTTCACCGCCTTCGAAGCCGTTTATTGCACCGTCAACCGTAATTTTATGTTTTTGGGAATTCAGTTCCGCAGTGGCATTTTTCAAATAAAGCGCAACTTCATCTTGCCGCCCGAGCGTAATATCCTTGTCTTGAGCCACAACTTTCAATTTTCCGTCACTTATAACTTTAATATCGCTGTCTTTGGCCCCGAAAATGCCTGTTTTAAGCGTTGTCGACTTATTCAAACGACCATCGACTACCATTCCCTTATAACCGTTAACATCAACATCTTTTCCGCTCACTTCAAAGGATTTTCCGTGAACAACGCCGATATCCTCATTTTCTTTGTCTTCGGTCACAATATAGCTGGCGGTTGTTTCATCTTGCGCCGCATCCGGTAAAAACTTATTTTCTCCGGCCTGTTTAACCCGCAATAAATTCTTTTTCTCGGCATCTTGCATAACCCGATATTTTTTGCCGTCATAATAAACATTGCCGTAAGAAGTGCCCAAATCCAGCACCTTATCGGCACTGCCAAACAGCTCGTATGTGGCGTTATCGTTCAATTTATCCGCATTTTTCACCGGCAAAATAATCTGAGATATCGCGGCACTGTTGTTTGTTGAGGCCTTTTGCAGATTATATTTATCCCCCAATTCAAACGAAATATACGCATCATTGGCGTTCAACTGGGCAATATCCAAGGTTTCTACGGCATTGTTTATGGTAGAAAACATAGCATCTTGCCCCAAGTTAACGGTGTTATCAATTCGCTCTATTTCGGCGGCCAAATGCAAATCGGTTGCAACATTTAATTCGCCGTTGCCGCCGATAATTCCGTTTTGTACGGCAAGATCTGCGCTTTCAACTTCAATAATACCCGAATTCTTCAAAGAATACACCGCAATTGATTTTCCGCTGATTCCGGTATTGCCGGCATTGTTCAGCCTTAAAGTGTTATTACCTTCGGTTTTGCCGTCAATACTGCCGTTAATTATGCCGGAAAAGTCTTGTGCTATGTTAATATCCGTAAAGTATATTTGCGCTTCATCGGTAGCGTCAACCGGCGACCAACCGGACAATCTTTGGTCATCTCTCTTTTGTACTTTGGCATTGTCTCCGATTTCTGCCGAATTCCAATCCGAAAGTATATCGCCATTGATTTCCGCCCCTTTCAAGATATTGATTTCCGCCACATGGGCCGTTTCGCCGATATAAATTGCCGCTCCGGAACCGGTGATTGTGCCGGCAAGGTTAAACTTTTTAACCAAAGCCTCATCATATTCGTCTTGCGGAATATTATTTCTTTGGGAATCGCTGGAATAATTGGTATACGAGCCGCGAATATCGGACTTATGGCCGAACATATTATCGCCGAAATCAAAACCGACAGCTATACCTTTCTCGCCAGTAGCCGTCACCGAAGAGCCGTTTTCAACGTTTATAACGTGATTTTTACCCCAAGTTACGGCAATTCCGAAGTTTTCTTTGCCGTTTGTTTCGATTTTGCTACCGCTCGAAAGCGAGTATTTGTTGTTCACACCGTCTATTCTGACACCGAATGAGCCTTCGCCGACGGTTGAAATGTTTGAAGTTTGCGTAATTTTGTTATTATCGCCGTAAACATGCAGGCCGACACCCTGAGCAACGGTGCTCGGATTGCCGGTATAAGCACGGCCATCCCATTCGGAATAACCGGTATCGAAGTTTTCCGTTAAATTGCTCAAATAATACGACTTACCAAAAAATCGGCGCAAATCAATATCATACCCGATATCTTTCAAAACTGCCAACTCGGCTTCCATCGGCACCAACCAGTTGCGAAAATATTGGTGCGACATAAAGCTGTTGCGCAATTCCAAGTGAGATAAGTCAATTTCATCATCATCGGCATTATGTATCGGCATACCCCACACCCGAGGGAGTGTTTCTTCATTTTCGTAACTTACGGAATAATTGGCAAAACCGCCGTTTTCGATTATGGCAACGCGAGCTTCTTTATAATCGTCTTTTCCGCTCAAAACCTTAACGGTTGTTTCTCCCACATAATAAGGAGAATACGCAAACATATCAAAGTCGAGACCTTTGCCGACGGCCATTGCCGCAGTAGGTACAATTTCATAATCCGAATCAAATTCCGTGGGATCGGTTCCGGTATATATTCTCAAATCTTTATCGAAAATCCCCAGACTGCCGTCATCTTTTTCCGCAAAATAATATTTTTTATCACCCTCACGACAGGCAGAAGCTTCGGTGCTGATACCTAAGGAATGCATTATTTCGTGCAGCAAAACGGTGTGCAAATCCGGCAGCGAATAACCGTGGTATAACGAGTGCAGACCGCTATATTCCTGCCAACCCGGATAATCTTCATCAACCCCGTGTCCGATGAAGATAAAGCCGTGAACGTCATCAGGAATATCACCCTCGTCGTCATCATCGTCGTCATCGTCCAACGGCTCTTTTTTGTTAATCATGGCATTGATAGCCGTCACAAGATAAGGAGATTCCTTTATGGCAATACCCGGACTTATGGCCGAAGCGTTATATTCGTTTTCCGTAAATATGGCATAACCGGCCGGCTCGGAACCTTCCGGAGAAGATAAAACGGTTGCCCATTTTTTGGCCGCGGTATCAAAGGCATTCAAATAAGATTTTTTGATATCAAACGCACTTTCATATACTTCGCTGCCCACATCGATTTTCTCTCCCTTTTTATACACCGAAATCTGGTACGAATAATTATCGCCCACAATGGTGTATTTATCAACGGCAAAAGCCGGAGAAAGATTGAAAAATATCAAACCGAATAAAACTATTATTTTTTTCATGCGCATCTCCTTATAAAGGGAGATTATAGCAAAAAAAATAAATACTGGCGCTATTTATGCAAATTATACACATAAATCAGCCGGATAAACCGAGAAGCGTCAATGTCTCGTAAACGCCGCGGCGGCGTAATTTTGTGAATTTCTTACTCTGTAACTCTTAATATGCCTCATACTGACACCCAAAACCCGTCCTTTTTTATCGGCCTGAGCCAGCGCCTCCACCTCAGATTGCGGCTTATCAACGCGCCTGGCCATAAAATCATGGCCTTGTTTTTCTTTCTTTTCGATTTTTATGGACGACGACACCTTTTTCAAACCTTCGCCCAACGAGGAAATCCAGCCCTTTCTGGTTATGCGGATTTTATTTAATATCGCTTTGGCGGTAATCGTCATTTTTACTTTTTTATCCACCAAGCCGGAATCTAAAATTGCCGTCACTATTTCGCCCATTTCCTTGGAAGTCAGCGCTTTTTCCGGCTGAATTACCTTGCCTTTATCGTCTTTAACCTCTTTTTGATAAGTTATAATATCCGACAAAGCGGTTAAACCCCGCTGTACCTCGTCAATATACAGGGTATTGAAGTTAAGTTTATCGCCGGCCTTATCAATATCTTTTACTTTGTTAACCATATAATCGGCAATGCTTTCGCCGTTGCGGGCGGCTCTGGCCATACCGTAAAGCAACTCGCCCAACAGCACCTTATCCTTAAATTTAGGGCTGTTTTGCATTTGCGCACCGGTATCAAAAATACCGATAACGAATTTCTTAAATCCGTTTTCCGCTAAGTTTTGCTGCCCTTGATGTCGGTCTGTATCCCATTTACTGCCGGAAAGCAAGTTGGTAAGTTCCAAAGCAACATACGCCACCGCCATGTCGTGTTTGGTTTGTTCCGACATTTTCGCCGAAGTCATTGCCTGTCCTTCCGCCATGGTCAAAATTTTATACACCTGGTCGTCTTTACCCTTGCCGTAACTGATCCATTTTGCCACTTCCGGCTCGTATTCGCCCTGCGGCGTAGTAATTTTAACGTCATCATAAATTTTCACCGCTTCCGTAAATTTGGCATAATCCGCTTCAATATCGGTTTCGCTCATGGCCGACAAACGCGCCTGAGTGGCAATATTCAACAACGGTTTATACATAACGTCCTGATTTGAGAGGTCAACAATGGTATCATATATCATATCCATACCGGACTGCGCCAAATCCTTGGCATAAGGCCGCATTAAGGCCACAACGCAAGGCTTGTCCTCATATTCGATTTTAGTTGTTATAAAAAACGAACCGGCGCCCAAAATTTTATCAACTCGCCCGATTTTAGCCAATTCTTCATTCGGCAACGTTTCTTTCATCAACTTAAACAAATCGGCACGGTCCGGAATATCCGCCTTATCGCGTAACTGAGCCAACGGCTTTCTGATATCCGGATCCAACACCGGCAAATAACTCAGCAATTGCCCAAATTTAACAAAGGCCGGACCTTTGTTTTCAAAAAACATTTTCAACCCTTCGCCAATGGCCTCGCCGCCGGTTTTAACGTTTTCCTTATCTCGCTGATTGGCCGATACCAAAGCAGCCAAAATCAGGTTGCGTTCATAAGGTTTTAAGTGGTTGAACACTGTTTTAACCACTCGCTTGGCCTCTTTGTAATAAGGCGATTTCTCGTCAAAATGCATATCCACCACCAAATTCAGCACATCTTCGTCTTTTGAAGAATAAGCCTTAAGAATTCGGTTCATCAAATATGCCCTGATTGGCAAATCCGCGTGCCAAAAATTATCGTGCAACAGTTGTAAAGCAGAGTTATCCAACGTAATATTGTGATTGGCAACGCCATCAACCTTAATTTCGGCACCGCGCCGCAAATCATAATTTTTCGGCAACTTCTCAAACACTTCGTCAATGCTTTCCGGTGTGCATTTTTTGCTTAAAAAATCAATGGTAGTTTTGGCGGCTTCTGACGATTTGGCCAAAGTTGAAATTATGCCCTCGGCGCAACGGGCGGTAATATCGAAATCTTCGGCATCTTTTTGCGAAAACTTGGCACAACCGATGTCTGCCAACATTTGCGACGTCAATTCCTGCGAAACAATTTCATTGGAAAGCCGTTTCATAATAAATTGCAACGTCACGCGCGGGAATTTTTCGTGATAGCGAAGCCTGCCATCATAATATCCCTCGGCAACCTGTATCTGTGCGCAAATTTCCTCGGCCGTTTCTTTGGCTTTTTCATAATAAGCATCGCTACCATCATCAATTCCCAATTCCGCGGCTTTACCTTTAACATAAAAGTCGATTAAAGCGTCTTTTTCTTTGGCAAACTCAATATCATGCGATTTTAACTTATGCTGATGCAACGGCCTTCCGGCATATTGCAAACTCAAAAGTTTTTCGGTTATTTGCATGGCCTCATCGTGATTCGGGTGCTTTTCGATATCTTTAACGATAGACTTAAAAAACTCCGATTTATTGATATATTTTTCGGAAAACAAATCCAAATCGTTCATAGTTTCATAAACATACAACTTATCTTGAAGCGGCAGCGAATGAAATTTATTGTGTTTTTGAATCGCCTCGGCCAAAATATCGGTTATAACCGGCGCATAATATGATGAAGTTTCGCAATCGCGAATATATTTAAGCATATTTTTCAAATCAAAATCTTTGCCTTCGCGAATGGCGTTGGCCGCCACCAAAATACCGGCTCCGCGCCAAAAATTCAAAGTTTCATCTTTTCCGCGCATATCGGATAATTTTTGTTGCATTTCCGGCGTTTCGGCAAACAAAGAAGTTTTCGCGGTGCGGCCGGTCAAATGGTCCAAACGCGCCAAAGTCGTTTCCATATCCGCATTATAATCAAATCCGTACGCCTCCATGGCATTTTTCAAAATCTCGGAAAACTCTCGATAGCGGAAATTCTCCAAAACCGTCGAATCAAGCTGAGTGGTCGATGACGAACGATACAGCATCGGAAAGCGCACATATTCCTTTAATTTGCTGGCGCGACGCAACTTTTTTTGCTGAATGACTCTGATGGAATTCTTAAATTTATCTTCCATCTCTTTCACATCTTTTTTATGTTGTTCATCGCCATAATCAAAAACCGGCTTGCTGAATTTTACGAGTTGTTCGTCAATCAAACCGTAAATATGTACCGCTTTTCTTTCGTTTTGCAACGCAACATAATCCGCCAATTCCATCAAAGAAGTGCACACTTTTTCTCTAAATTCGCGATGATTGTATTTATCGGTTTTGCGGGAAATGTCGGCATACATATTCTTATCTTTCAGAGTTGCCAAAGCTCTTTCCAACTTTTCTTCGTCATCGACGATAATTTCTCTGAATCTTTTTTCTTCCGACAAACGCTCCCTGTATTCGGCAACTCTGAAAATATTTTCGCTGTCTCCGTCTAAATTATCGCAAAAATATTTTTTGGTCGGCGAATCATTGAAACGGTCATAGATTTCTTGAATATACGGATTGCGCAAATAATACGGATTGGCCGCTCTGGTGTTAAAGTTAAATATCGGTGTATCTAAGTCATAACGCACATCTTTATCGGAAAAATACTCCGATAATTCAAGCGCTAAGGCTTTCTTTTCCGCCTCATTTTCAGACTGGGAAAATTGCGCCAATTTGTCGTAAAATTCTATTTTTTTATCAAAGTTATTCTTTGAGTTCTCACATTCGGTCATAAATTGTCGGCTCAATGCCTGCATCCGCCTTTCCGTATTCAGGCGTCTTGCCTCTTCGCCGAAAGCTAACACGATTTTGTTTTCATCCAAAAAATACTCGTCATGATCATAACTATCCGAATAGCAATAACGTTCAGCATATCTATTACCTAAGCCGACGGAATCTATAGCCCACGCCAAGGCGCGATGGTCTTCGTCACTCTCGGGTATTTCTCTTAAGAAATCAACAAACTCATCTATCGGCAATTTTTTACCGATATTATCTTTGCCTTTAGGGTCAATCGTAGCATATTTCACATCTTTGAAGCAATTAATATAACCCAGAGTCCATTTCAATTTATACATTTCACGCGCATAATGCATCACGTCTTCTTTGGATTTATAATTGGCGAAATTTTTAACATTTTCAATTTGCTTGGCAAAGTCCCCAAACGGCTCCAACTTAAAATGATATAACATTCCTACATTGTTTTTTGCCAGATTTTCCTTTATTTTTTCATTCCACGGCAACGCTGCTTCCGCATCGTGCATCTTGGTAAATATTTTTTGGCATAAATCAACCAACTCCGGAGATTTCACATCAAATCGTTTGGCATTGTCTAACTTTTCCACCCAATCATAAATTTCAAACCTGCGAACATTGGTAGCCAAATTGCCGGCTTCCAACTCATCGTATATCACGCCCAAGATTTGCTCGGCCGAAAGTTTTTCCGCATCTTTGCTGCCGTAAACATTTTTGAGGCACTTTTCGATATAAGTGTCATAACCTTCCTTTTCGTAGGCTTGGCGCGCTTTTTCTTTTATGGCCAAGTATTCCTTATCCGGTTTATCGTCCGGCACGGCAAAATCACCTTTTTCATTGGCAATCATGGTCAATCGGGCTTTTATATCTTCTACCCGCGCCAAACCGTTGCCGTGCACATCCAAACATATGTCCGAATATTGGTGCCCGCCGTAGCTGAATAATCTTCCGCAAACATTTAAATGATGCAACGGGTTATAGCCGCCGTTTATCATTAAATCAACCGCTCGCAAATCGGAGGCTCTTTCCTGAAAAATCGTGTTTTCTCCGCCCAAAATTTGCGCCCACAAATAGTGTCCGCACTCGTGTCCGATAATGGCGGCAAGTTCATCTTCGTTATTGCAGTCCTCTATCAATCCGCGTGATATGGCAATAATGTTTTTTTCGGCGAGTGAAGTGCCTCTACCCAAGAAATAGGCATTGGCTTCTTTATCTTCAAAAACGGTAAAATAAAAATCGTCCAAATTTATTTCCGTGCCTCGAAATAAGCGAGACATAATCTGGCGCATCAAAGGAGTAACTTCTTTATTGATTAAAGAATCACTCTCATAAAACTTTAAGCCTTCAAAATTGTTATCGTCTAAAATTCTTCCGGACATCGGCATTTTTCCCATAATTTATTTAATTGTAACAAAAATATACCGCAAAGTCAACAGCGGTTTTGTCTAAATTAAGCAAATGGGAAAAGAAACTACATACCGTTTCCGGCGTTGCGACGCATCATAGCTTGAGCAACTTGCTGCTGCGATAACGTATTGCTCGCGGTTTTAACGTTGTCTTTAACCGGCTCGGACTTATCTGTTGCCACCAAATTAGGGTTTTTGCCCTTGCGCAGATTATTATTGATAAAATCGTATTTTTCTTCGTTTGACATATCGGCTACCTTTTTGGTTTGCGGCATTTCCAAAGGTTGTTCCGGCATTTGTTGTAAACTTTCGCTCGCTTTTTGCGGTGTCAGCGACGCTTGTTTCGGCGTTGTCTGCTCCAGCGGTGTTTGCTCCAACGGTTTTTCTTCCATTGTTTTCTGCTGAATTTGCGCTTTTTCCTCGGCCAAAGATTCCGGACTTTGATATTTTCCGCTTCTGCCGCTCAAGGCCGCTATTCTTTCTTTATCCGAGGTCGGCACTTCTTTAAACTCGCTGCCGTTATTTTTAACCTCTTTTTGCACCGTATCCGTTTTCGGCGTTGTTGCGCGCTGAATAATCTCATCCAGCTCTTTTGTTTCTTCTTTTGTTCGGATTCCGTCCGCATCGATTTCTTTGATTTTTTGCAAAAAATCTTGCAAATTTTGCGCGTATTCCTGCGGTTTATCGGCATTTTCCGCCATAACGGCCAAGAAATTTTTATTTAATATGCCGTTATCCATCAATCTGCTTTTTAATTCTTTATGCAACTCAAAATCCGGATTTATATATTGCCGCACATCGCCCAAACCGCCGACATTATCGAACATATTGCTTACCCGTCGATGATATTCCTCCGTGCTGGCCTCATTATCCACATACGACCAAACGCGATAATCCGCTCTTATTCCGCTCGGATTCGTCAAAGTATACACCTGATCCGAATAAGTGGAACCCTCTTTATTGTGTTCTTTCATAAATTCTTCAAACACGTACGAAGCAACGGCGCCCTCCTTATTTTCCATATTCGGATTTTCCGCCAGCTTTGTTTTTAATTCATCCATATTCAGATTTATATTATCAAAATACTTCAAATTGCCGGTGCCCTTATACATATCCAAGGCAAAACCGGCCTGTTCCATATAGGCATGAACTTCTGTCAGCATTTCCAATTGCGCCATACGATACGGCGGCAAGTCAAACTGATCCAATTTAGCTTTAACCTCATCGCGACTATGGCCCGATTCATGCTCGATAAGCGATATTTTTTCGTTTAAGTCGGTAGTTGTCATTATTGCGAATAATTTTTCGGCTGCTTCTTTGGATAAACCATAATCTTTACCCTGCAAAAGCTGCAAACATTCAGCACGGTCTTCCGGTTTAACATTATATTGAAAAACATCTATCGAATTATCACCTTTTTGTCGTGCTATATAATTATATCGACCTTTTTCCAAGTGCTCTTTTAAGTCGACATCTTCAAATTTTATGACCGTATCGTGCGAATATTTTTCGTCGCGATATTTTTGCAAATTTTCCGCCCAAGATTCATAATCCACAAAATCTTCCCGCATTCCGCGATCATATAGCCCGTCTTGTTTTAACAAAAATTTGTTTTCTTCCGTGTCATAAACCACGTCAAAACCGTATTTTTGCTGAATAGGCGATTTTTCCGGCACTGCTTCGACAACATTTGGCTCCTGAACGTCTTGCACCGCATCGGTGTTTTCCGGTGCGGAATAATTTTCAAATGCCGTTACATTCATATCATCATTGGTTGCGCTTTGCGTCGGCGCAACCGGAATTTCATCTGGTGATTTTTGTAAACTGTCTTGATATACGGCCGAAACTTTTTGCGCCATAGCCATAACGGATTGCGACAACACAGCACTGGCCAAAACAACCTTGTGTGCCGTATTTTTCAGTTTATCGCCCCATGATTCCGCCATATAAATCTCCTTAATTGCCATCAGCATAACACAAAATTGCCAAAAAAGCAACCGTCAATAAAAAAAGCCTCCGGCGAAATATTCTTCCGGAAACTTTTTTATTGAAATATTATTTTTATCATTAAAAGTTACAAAAGTATAATATTACCGGCAGCAATTCGGCCTCGGTCATCGTAAGGCTCATAACTGACACTTTGCCCTTCGTACAAACGTCTAATGCCTTTTTCTTCCAATTTTGTTATATGCACGAAAATATCCCTGCCTCCGTCAGTCGGCTGAATAAATCCGTAGCCCTTACGCATGTTAAACCATTTCACTTTTCCGGTATACATTTTGCTTTTCTCCTTAAATAGTTTGAAATTCAAGTTCATCTTAAATGTCCTCAAAGTTCAATTTGTTAATATTAAATGTAATCCAAAACGCAAAAGTGCGGCCGACAACAAGTTATAAAGGCGAATTGTTACACGTCAACACTTTGCTTGCGTTCCTAAATTACGCCCGTTGCTGATATATAATATTTTATATATCCTTTTACGAAAAATAAAATATTAATACACCTAACGCTTGAATAATAAGGTACAATTTTTATTTATCAAGATTAAATCCGTCACAAAAAAACTAATATCTGATTATCTGTTTGATTTATAATATTTTTCGACCACAAAAATATTATAAAACTCCTTCTGTTTTGAAGTTGATTAGATTTCAAGCACAAATTATATTTACCATTTCGCTTAAAATAACCTATTGAATATACGTTGTATTATTGATATTTTATCGATTCGTCATAACCAAGCGCAAAAGATATAACCGCTTATATTCGTGCGCCGCAAAAAACAGTTTTTGAGCCGAAATTTTTTGTTTCTTGGTCACTTAAAATACTTATTTTTAGTTGATTGATATTTTTTTTTAAATAAAAAGTTGCATTTAAAACAAATTATGGTATAAGCATATAAAATATTATATACTTTTCGGAGGTTTTTAATGCCCGTCAATCATCAGCTGAATCTGTTTTCTTTTTTATCCGTAATCACCATTTACGCGTTATTTAAAATTTATTTTGCAAACATTCTTTTGCATTTTATTCGCACAACTTTTTTTAATTTTCCGCAAAATAGTTTTGACATTTATGATAAAATGTATATGATGAACACAATTTCAGTTCCGTGGTGAAACGGTTATCACGTATCCTTGACATGGATGAGTCAGCAGTTCAACTCTGCTCGGGACTACCAATTTATAACAGTTCCGTGGTGAAACGGTTATCACATATCCTTCACATGGATGGGTCAGCAGTTCAACTCTGCTCGGGACTACCAAACAGTTTCTTTTACCCATAAAAAAAGCCCGAGCAATTCGGGCATTTTTTATTGTCGTTTATTTTTTGCGTTTATTCTTTTTACCCGCATCATTGTCGATGAGTTTTCCGCCTTCGTCGCGTTTTTTCTTGGGCAAAATAATCCCCTCGTTGCGCAAGCTGCAAATGCCGTCTTTGCCCACAATCAAGTGGTCATACAGCTCAAAATTCATAACATCGGCCAAAGCTTCAATTTCGCGTGTTACGGCAATATCAAAATCCGACGGTTTTATGGCACCCGAAGGATGATTATGCGCAATCACCAAATATACCGCATTATTTTCGATTGCGGCACGCACAACTTCCCGCGGATGCACTACTGCTTGATTTATAGTGCCGGTAGAAAGTAACTTGTCGCCTTTATAATGCAAACTTTCATCAAAGAAATAAACGTGAAATTCCTCAATTTCTTTATAAGCCAAATCGTTCCAGCAATATTCCTCAAACTGCTCCCAACAAGATATTACCGGTTCCTCTGAAACCGTAAAACCCAAATAAGCAGAACGCAACATACAAGTATGAAACAACCGCAATAAAACTATGGCATTCGGGCTTAAATTGCACTTTTCAAGCAATTGATGCGCCGGCGCATGCAAAACATTTTTCAAACTGCCAAACTCACTGATTAACTTTTTAGCCAACGGTTTAACATCGCGCCGCGGAATAGCCATCATCAACAAAAGTTCCAAAAGCTCATAATCCGGCATACTGGCGCCTTCGTCAACCATAAACCGCTCTTTCAACAGCGCTCTATGGCCGAAATATAACGGCTGTTCTTCTTGTTCCGGTTTAGTCATCAATAGTCCTCGCAGATTTTATTTATAAGGCGGTTTATCCAAACCTTGCGGCGAATAAGTAAACACCTCAACCCCGTCTTTGGTCACTCCCATAGAGTGTTCGAATTGCGCCGACCAACTGTGGTCACAAGTTACCGCCGTCCAGCCGTTTGCCAAAATAACTCCGTCTTTTTTGCCCAAATTTATCATCGGTTCAATCGTAAAAAACATACCCTCTTCCATTATCGGTCCGGTACCTTTTACGCCGCAATGCATAACATTTGGTTCATCGTGAAAAACTTTGCCCAACCCGTGTCCGCAAAACATATCCACCACCGAATATCCGTATTTATGCGCATATTCCTCAATTACGGCACCGATATCGCCAAAGTGTGCCCCCGGCTTTACCACATCTATGCCGCGCATCATACATTCATAAGTTACCTCACAAAGCCGTTTGCCTTTAATTTTCGGCTTGCCGGCAAAATACATTCGGCTAGTATCGCCGTAATATCCGTCCACAATCGCCGTAACGTCAATATTAAGAATATCGCCGTCTGCCAATTTGCGCTCATAATCCGGAATACCGTGGCAAATCACCTGATTTATGGAAATACAGGTTGCTTTCGGATATCCGTGATACCCCAAACACGCAGAAATTGCACCCTTGCTTTCCATAAATTTAAGGCATAAATCGTCCAACTCGCCGGTGGTAACCCCAACCTGCACATAATCGGTTATATAATCCAAACATTCGGCGGCAACTTTACCGGCACGTCGCATACCTGCAAAATCTTCGGGACTGTCATAAATTTTGATACCACGTTTATTTTCATACATAGCTGTATCTCCTCATATTTTATGCGAATACAACATTTACGTCTAAAATACAAGTTTTAAATAAACATAATAAACGTGTTTTAAGATTATTCACGTCCGCCGCGACGACGGTTCATTTTTTTCTGTTTGCGATTGAATTTTCCTTTTGGTTTAGAGGCTTCCTGTTCCAACCATTCCTTATAAGTCATGCGCTCAATCGAACCGTGGTCCTTATGCTTTTTAGATTGCTGACGCACCCGAATTTCAATATTCGATGCCGACATACCCTCGTTTTCCAGCTCCTCGGCTTTTTCCACCGCCTTGCGCATCATATAATCGCCGTCAATGCCTTCACGTTTTTTACCGGTAACATTCATCACCGTAAACAAATGCTCTTGCATCATCAAATTATGGTCACACAAATCAAAAATAAACAGGTTATTATATCCGGCGCCGGTAATACTGCTGGCACGAACGCAAACCCATTTCTGTCGTTCAAACGAAATCCCTTCCTGCTTTTTGGTGCCGGCGGAATTGATTAAAAGCGCATCGGAATTAAGACATAAGAAAGGCTTACCCCGTTGTTCGGAAACAATTTCCAACAACGCCGGCAATTGCTCTTTATCGCCGTGAACCGCAACGTTAACGATTTCCTGCTCACCGCTTGCCAATTTTTCCTTATTTTTGCAATTTTCAAGCGTCATCTTATGAAACAGCAGGGTTTCTTCTTTGGTGGCGTGACCGGTACGCTGATACATTACATCGCCGTTTAACACAACTGTTGCCCCCAAACTTTGTATTTTTGCCACCGTCTCGCGATGCTTGGCTCCGTTAATCGACTCAATCGGACGTTGACGCAACATAAACAAAGTGTTGGCATCAACCGTAAACAGCGGATGTCCGGTATCGCCCTTGCCTTTAACTTTGCCGTCTTTGCCGACCGACACTTTATTTTGTTCACTCATCAACACCAAACACGACTTACGTCCGGCTTTATCCTCGGCAAACGCCCCGCTGATAATCATATAGCGCTGTTCCGGCGGATATTTATTCAAATATTTCTGAATATCTGCTTTATCTAAGTCATTCGCGCCGTATATAACATCTTCTATGTTGATTTTTTCGCCGTTCGGAAACTTCATCAATTCGGTAATAGCTTCAGCCTTAGTCTTAATACCGGCAATCATTGTTTCCTTTTCTTTTTGCGTTAATTCGGAATCTTTATTGATTTGTGCAATCATTTTGGTCACGGTTTGCTCTTTATTTTTCAGCAAAGCCACCAAGGTTTTCGTAGCGTCGCGCAAGCCCTGACTGCCGATTAACACCGTTCTTCCAGTCAACGCCGCACTTTTTATATCAATTGCCAAATTCTGCACACTGCGCGCAATCACCGGCGAAAAAATCTGCTTTTCCGGATGTTTGGTGATTTCATTATAGGTATTTTCCACTGCCGTATTAAAATCCGGAATTCTGCGTTCATCGTTTTCATCGGTCATTTCCGTGGTTGCCGAGGTTGAATCCATAAATATGTGCGTAACATTTTTGCGGGCAATAAATTTTTTATAATCCTCGGCGTCAAAGCCTTCACCGAACGGAACTTTATCCAAGTGATAATCGCCGGTAAACAACAATCCGGCATTATCCTTGCCGTTTATGGTGGTGGCAACATGAAAACCCAACGCTCCGGCCGTGGAGTGCGAAATATTAAACGGTGAAACCTTCATATTGTCGCCGATTTCCACCAGCTCACCTTGTTTAACGGTTTCTATTTCCGGCACAAATTCTGCCGGAACACTGTTCTTGCGCATTTGTGTATAAATAAAATTACGCGTAAATTCGCTGGTATATATCTTCGGCAACTTAAATTTTGCCGCCGCCAAAAATACCAGCGCCCCGATGTGGTCCTCGTGGCAGTGAGTTACAAACATAGCATCAATCGGCTTCTCCGCCTTGCCGTACGGACTGTCAAAATACGGCCGCATATCCGGAATCGCCGAATCATAACCTATCCAATCCGGCGGAAACATTGCGCCGTCATCAATCAAAATCCGCCCCACCGGTTTATCCGGCTCGCTGTGTTCAATTAAAATACTGCTGGCGCCGATGCGATATTCATTGTTACCGCCCAAAAAATCAACTCGGGTACCATAACCCTCGTCGTTCATTATTTTTGCCGCTTTCTTTTTCTCTTTATACTGCGTAAACGGATTATTTTCCGGAACAAGTTGTTTTTCTATATGAGTTGCTTCTTTTAACAAAAGCTTCTTTTTCATTTCGGCTTCTCTTTCGGCTCTTTCCTGCTTCAAGCGTTCCTCCTCGCCGTTCAGTGCCTCCATTAACTCCGCATTTTCCGCATCCGGCAAATCGGCCAAAGACATCGCCGCAATCTCTGCATAATTTTCATCACGGAAATGCACCGTAAAATCTTCATCCGGCCCTTCATAATGAGCATCTTTTTTATATACTCGAGTTGATTTTATATTCGGATTTTTTTGCAAATACTCATATAATTTCACAATCTGATGCTCATTAAGCACACAGTTATTTTGAATTATTTTAACGTTTTTGGATTCATCTTCATCGCAAAAAATTTTGACCGAACCGTCACCGTCGTTATAATACCCCGGTCTTTCTCTTAATGTTTTAAATTGACTCATTGAAAACTCTCCAGCACAAAAAAGCGTTTGGTTACGTATATAATACATAATTTTTGACAAAAATCAATTATTATTTGCAGAATCTTGAAAATTCTTTTTGAATGGTTATTTTTGCAAAAAGGAGGATGCTGAAATGTTTGATAAACCCGTTTACAATTTTTTATACAGCCTGATTTTGGTGCTGATAACCGCCGCCTTTTGCTCATATTTTAACCGCATCGGTATGCAAAATTTTTATTCTGACATAAAATTATCGGCCTTAACCCCGCCAAACATAGTTTTTCCCTTTGTTTGGGCCGTTTTATACATTTTGTTGACCATGGCCTTTTATTTTGTATTGAACAATGCCGATAAAACGCTTATCCGGCCGGCCGCAACTTTGTTTACCTTCAATATGTTTCTGCAGGTTTTGTGGACTTTTGTGTTTTTTTACAATGCCTATTTTTTCAGCGGTTTTATGGTTTTAATCATCTTAGATTTTGCCGGCGCTTTGCTGGTTTGGGCTTTTTATCAAATAAATCGCACTTCTGGACTTATGCTGATTCCGTACTTTTTGTGGCTTTTGTTTGCCACCTATTTAAACTGGGCGGTTGTATTGCTCAATCACTCTTAAATTTGACAAAATTCAATTTTCAGACCGCAATATCGGCGGTCTTTTTTGCCTTTTAAAGCGAAAATTATTTATTGAAAAAAGCGCAAATCCGTATTAAAAATACTGCAAACAATCAACAGGGGCAAAAAAATGATTACGGCAACACAATACATCGGCAAAACGATTTATGTAAAAATTGACCGTCCGCTCGGCAGCAAACACCCGAAACACGGCTTTGTTTATCCGCTTAATTACGGCTTCGTGCCAAACACCGTTTCCGGCGACGGCGAAGAATTGGACGCTTATGTTTTGGGCATAAATCAGCCGCTCGCCGACTTTACCGGCAAATGTATCGCCGTAATTCACCGCACCGACGATGATGACGACAAATTGATTATTGTTCCGCAAAACAGCGCTTTTACCGACGAAGAAATAGAAAAGCAAACCGCTTTTCAGGAGCAATGGTTCAAACACATTTTAATCCGTAATCCCAATGTTAGCAAAACTCATTTCGGTATATACGGCATTATCTGCCGCAACAACCAAATTCTGCTCATCAAAAAAGCTCGCGGTCCGTATACCGGAATGTTTGACCTCCCCGGCGGTTCGCCCGAAAAAGGCGAAAACGAGGAGCAAACTCTGCGTCGTGAAATTGCCGAAGAAACCGGCTGTTCAGTCGTTAAAAGCGACAATCGGCGTTTTAAATCGGTAATTTTCGGAGATTTTACCCCGCAAAGCGGCGAGCACGGAGTTTTGCAACATAATGCCGTATTGTTTGATATTGAAATTTCCGGAACACCGTTAACCGATGGCGACGGCAGAGATTCCGGCGGCTGTGTATGGATTGATGCGGCCGATTTAAACGCCCAAAACGCCACGCCTTACGCCTTAATCGGCGCCGACAAACCGCTGATTGCCGTTTCTGATGCCAACGACAACGCCATCAGCACCCACATTCGTCGCACTCCGTTGCCGCAAGGCCGCTATATTATGGTGTCGGCAGTTTTAATGTTTAACTCGGCCGGAAATCTGATTATGCAAAAAATTGCCGCTCACAAAAATTGGGGCGGTTTATGGACTTACTCCGCCGCCGGTCATGTTGATGCCGGCGAAACTTACGAACAAGCGGCCGTCCGCGAACTCAAGGAAGAAATGAACGTTTCGGCGCAAATGAAAAAAGAATTGCCGCCTGTTCCCGTTTTCAAAGACGGAAAATTATTTTCCCGCCATCACGTTTTTATAACCCGTTCCGATGCTAAAATCACTCCAGATCCGTTTGAAGTGGCCGAAATAAAAGAAATTTCTTTGCCGGAATTAAAATCCCAAATCAAAGCCAATCCGGATAATTTTTTTCCGCCTTTTGTGGCCGCAATTAACAATTTATAAAAACATATTCCTTATACTTTCCTTGCTCTTAACATTTGATATAAGGAAAATTTTATGCATGGGTTACATCCGCTGATTGTTGATTTAACGCTAATCACCATATACGCAGCCATTACCACGCTTTTGTTTAAAAAAATTAAACAGCCGATGGTTTTGGGTTATTTGCTGGCCGGAATTTTCGCCGGTCCGTATTTTAATTTGGTGCCAACCGTGACCGACCGCGCCAATTTGGCTTTATGGGCAGACATCGGAGTTATTTTCTTGTTATTCAGCTTGGGTTTGGAATTCAGCGTTAAAAAAATGCTCTCGGTAGGAAAATCGGCAATTATTACCGCCACCCTCAACATTTTTCTTATGCTTTTTGTCGGCTATTACATCGGCATGCTCATCGGTTGGAGCACCACCGACAGCTTTTTCCTCGGCTCGATGATATCCATGTCTTCAACCACCATCATTATCAAAGCTTTTGATGATTTAAACATCAAAAAACAAAAATTTACCGATTTGGTTTTCGGAATTTTAGTTATTGAAGATATTGCCGGCGTGTTAATGTTGGTTATTTTACCGACGGTTGCGGTCGGAAAAGGCTTTGACGGCAGTCAAATCGGACTGAGCATTCTTAAACTCACGGCATTTTTAATATTGTGTTTTGTAACCGGAATTTATTTGATTCCCACCGCTTTGCGCAAAATACAAAATTTTTTGAATGACGAAATGCTCTTACTGGTTGCCGTGGCACTGTGCCTGATTATGGTATATTTGGCCGTATATTTCGGCTTTTCATCGGCCTTGGGCGCTTTCGTTATGGGCTCGATTTTATCCGAAACCGGCATTATCGAACGTATCGAACACATCATCAAGCCTCTGAAAGACTTTTTCGGCGCGGTATTTTTCGTTACCGTCGGCATGATGGTAAATCCGCAAATGTTCATCACCTACGCCTATCCTATCGGCGTAATTACCTTGGTTGTTTTAATCGGTATGGTTGTCTTTTCGATTTTCGGTTTGGTTATTTCCGGCCAGAATCTGAAAACTGCCGTTTCCTGCGGCTTTTCTTTGGCTCAGGTTGGTGAATTTGCTTTTATTATTGCCACTTTGGGCATGAGCCTGCATGTTCTTGACGACTTTGTTTATCCGATTATTGTGGCGGTTTCGGTTATTACCACTTTCTTAACCCCGATTATGATAAAATCGGCCGGCAGAGCACAAAAAATTATTGAAAACATTTTGCCGGAAAAATGGCTGACTTATATCAATCAAAATGCCAAAAGCCGATCCAAAGACAAAACTGAAGACAAGCTGTGGCTCGATTTGTTTAAAAGTATGTTTATCCGCCTGTTCATCTTTTCATTTATCTTAACCGCCATCATTGTTTGCGTAAATCTTTGGATTCGTCCTTATGCTCTAAAATGGTTGCCAAATATTTTGGCTCGCCTGCTTACCACAGCCATCACTCTGCTTTTAATGTCACCGTTCTTAAAAGGTTTGGTCGGCTGGAACAATTTGCCATCGGGCAAAATCAAAACTTTTTTTGATAAAATCACCATTCCGGAAAAAATCAAAGAATTGCAACCCAAAATCAAGTTATTACGGAATAATCAGACACCGAATAGCGGAAATATAGTTAAAAAACACGTTTTTATGATGCCGCAACACTTAAAAACAGTTATTAAGGAAAACACTGACTCGGTTAAAAACATTATATCCAAAGACCGAATATCCCGCATTTATACCGACCTGTGGTTTGCCAACAAAACCAACCGCCTAGCTTTGCTTATTTTTACCAGCTTTCGAATGCTAATAGTTTCATTTTTCATTGTCACCACCGTGCACCTGTTTTTAACCGAAAATCCAAAAGTAATATTTTTGCTTCTGTTGGCGACAATTTGGATGATTATGCGCTCTAAATGGCTACTCAACCAATATATAAAAATCGAAAGTCGCTTTTTAGATAATTTAAACGGTGAAGATGAAATCAGTGAAATCGAAGAAAATCCCGAATAAATTTTCTTTATTCCCTACCGTATTTATTTTTTATTATGATGTATAAAATAATTGCCGCAAACACCAAAGAAATCGTGTTGAATAACATCATTTGAATTGAATGCAAATAAATTCCGTAGGCAATCCAACACAGCATTCCTATACAATAAATAACATAGGTGCCGAAAGACAAACCGCTGACATCTTTGGTTTTAATGGTTTGAACCGACTGCGGCAAAAACACTATTGCCGTGCAAATTCCGGCAACATAACCCAATAACTCTCCGATAAAATCCATAGATCTTCCTTAATAAAATTTCAAAGCAACAGTGCAAGTTTTTCTCAAGCAATCACAAGCATTCATCGCCTGCCATTTCGTCATTGTTTGACGATGAATTTCGCCATTATCCTTAGATTTGAAAGTTTCTCCCGGATTATCTTCCAACAGATAATAGTTAATATTCTCTACTCCGTTATAAGGTTCGTGCCTGGAAATATACGAAGCCTCAATACCCATAAAGTTAGGTGCAATTGCTTTCCAATTGACTATCGCTAAATCAATACACTCTTCACGCCGTAATTCCGTAAACACCACAATATAGGCGCCAAGTCCGTCATATCTGGCATTAAACATTTTTTCTTCGCGCTTAATAAAGAAATAATTGCGACGCTCTTCCAACGTACGCGGAGATTCCAAAAACATCATTTTTCCGCCGAAACGACTATACATTTCGTTACCGTTTTCGGTTTGCTTTATTTTAACATCCATAGGAAAGAATTCACTATAGCTTACATAGTCGGCGTTAAAATCCTTATATTTCATATTTTCGTAATTGCTTTTTACTTTATTTACAAAGAAAACAATATCTTTTTGAGTTTGATAAACTCTGTTTTTGGTAACTCGCAAACAAAAAATATATAAAATCAAAAACAAGAATATCACCGGCATAGCGTAAAAAAGGAATTTTAACACTTTTTTTAAAAATAAACCCAGCTTGCCCATAGGAAACCTCCTTATTACTCAAATTTGAGGATAACATTATTTTCTTATTTTGCAACCTTCTTTATTTTGTATGTTAATATTTGCGAATTATACCTGATAAAACGCCTTGTATTTTTACGCGTTCTGCTTCGATAATTCTGGTTTTATAATCTTTATTGCACGGAATTAACTGTACATACATTCCATCTTTTTTCAAAACCTTAAGCGTTGCTTCCTGATTATCCACCAGTGCCACTACAATTTTGCCGTTATCCGCCTGATTTTGTTTGCGAATAATAGCTGTATCGCCATCCATTATACCGGCCTCAATCATAGAATCTCCCTCAATTTTAAGGGCATAAAACTGACCGGTGGAAACCATATTGAACGGAACGGCAATGGTTTCTGTTTCATCAGCAATAGCCTCAATCGGCGTTCCTGCCGCTATTTTGCCGTAAAGCGGAATTTGCACCGAACCGTTCTGAATAGCTTGCTCACGCTTTTTTTCTTCTTCTATAATGGCCTGCGGCTTAAAACGCGGCATTCTGACAACTTCCATTGCCCGCGCTTTATGCGGCAGCCGGCGAATAAAATTGCGCTCCTCCAACGAAGTTATCAAAGCGTGGATACCCGATTTTGACTTTAAACCTATTGCATCTTTCATTTCATCAAAAGACGGACATTGACCGGTTTCTTTGTTAACCTTGTTAATAAACATCAGTAAATTATATTGTTTTTCCGTCAGCATGGGCATCTCCTTATAAAATTTGTTCTATTTTAGTTCTATAAAAAAACAAAAGTCAAGCCCTATTTGCACATTTTTAATCAAAGCAACAAAAAAGGAGAATCTCCGCGGGGAAATTCTCCTTTTTCAAACTGCATAACACTAAGGTTATACAAGCTTTTATTAAGCAGCCTTATTTACCTTGTGTTCCTTTTGGGTTTTGCCGTATTTAACAGCAGCTTGAGCTGCGGCCAAACGAGCAACCGGTACACGGAACGGCGAACAAGAAACATAATCTAATCCGCACTGTTGGAAGAATTCGATAGACTTCGGATCTCCACCGTGTTCACCGCAAACGCCCAAAAGCAATTCCGGATTTGTTTGACGACCGTATTCGCAAGCGCGACGAACGAGCTTGCCTACGCCTTCGGTATCAATGGAAGCAAACGGATCGGCAACATAAATGCCTTTCGAACGATAGCAATCCAAAATAGCGCCGGTATCATCACGGCTCATACCCAAGGTTGTTTGAGTTAAGTCGTTGGTGCCGAAACCGAAGAACGCTGCAGAAGCGGCAATTTCTTCAGCCATCAAAGCGGCACGCGGCAATTCAATCATGGTACCTACTTCGTATTCAATAGATTTGCCTTTTTCGGCAAAAATCTTTTGAGCTGTGGTATCAATAATGTTCTTAACGATATCCAATTCTTTCTTGGAACCGATTAACGGAACTTCGATTTCCGGCGTAACTTTTACGCCTTCTTCGCGGCATTCCATAGCGGCCTCAAGAATAGCGCGGGTTTGCATTTCGCAAATTTCCGGATATGTAACGGCCAAACGGCAACCACGGTGACCAAGCATCGGGTTCATTTCGTGCAAAGAATTAGAACGATTCTTTACTTCGGCCAAAGTTTTACCCATTTTATCAGCCAATTCCTGCATTTCAGCATCGGTATGCGGCAAAAATTCATGGAGCGGCGGATCCAATAAGCGGATAACTACCGGATAACCGTTCATGGTGCGATACAATTCTTTGAAGTCTTCCTTTTGATACGGCAACAAACGAGCCAAAGCAGCTCTGCGGCCTTCTTCATTGTCAGACAAAATCATCATACGCATATCAGAAATACGCTTAGCATCAAAGAACATGTGTTCCGTACGAGCCAAACCGATACCTTCGGCACCAAATTCAACAGCCTGTCTTGCATCAGCCGGTGTTTCGGCATTAGCGCGAACATGCATGGTGCGAATTTCATCAACCCACTTCATAAAGCGGCCGAAATTGCCGGAGTTGGTATCAGCCTTAACGGTCGGAATTTTACCTTCGATAATCTGACCTTTAGCACCGTCCAAAGATACCCAGTCGCCTTCTTTAATGCAAGAACCGGACTTGGTGGTCATGGTTTTTGTGCCATAATCGATTGTAATGTCGGTAGAACCGGAAACGCAAGGAGTACCCATACCTCTGGCCACAACCGCAGCGTGAGAAGTCATACCGCCGCGAGCGGTAATAACACCTTGAGAAGCGTGCATACCGCCGATATCTTCCGGAGAAGTTTCGTTACGGATTAAGATAACTTTTTCACCTTTGGCAGCCCAAGCTTCAGCATCTTCAGCGCAGAATACCGCACGGCCCACAGCCGCACCCGGAGAAGCCGGCAAACCGTTAGCAATAACTTTCTTTTCTGCCTTCGGATCCAACATCGGGTGCAACAATTGATCTAACTGATCGGCACCAACGCGCATAATAGCTTCTTCTTTGGTAATCAAGCCTTCATCGAACATTTCAACCGCCATTCTTACGGCAGCGGCAGCTGTTCTCTTGCCGTTACGGCATTGCAACATCCACAATTTACCGTGTTCAATGGTAAATTCCATATCTTGCATGTCTTTGTAGTGTGCTTCCAAAGCGTTGCGAACATCTACCAATTGCTTATAAAGATTCGGCCACAATTCTTCCAAAGAGTTGCCTTCACCCTTAGAGCTCATCGGTTGCGGAGTACGAATACCGGCCACAACGTCTTCACCTTGAGCATTTACAAGATATTCACCGTAATATTTGTTTTCACCGGTAGCCGGGTCACGAGAGAAGCAAACACCGGTAGCCGAATCATTTCCGGCGTTTCCGAACACCATGGTTTGTACGTTACAAGCCGTGCCCCAGTCACCCGGAATGTTGTTTAACTTACGATAGGTAATAGCACGAGCCACATTCCAAGAACCGAATACGGCACCGATACCGAGCCATAATTGTTCCCACGGATCTTGTGGAACTACTTTACCCAATTTTTTACCGATTTCTTTATATTGAGAAACCAATTCCTTCAAATCTTCGGTGGTCAAATCAGTATCCGATTTATAACCCTTAGATTTTTTCATTGCTTCCAAAGCGCCTTCATATTCATCTAAGTCAGCGCCCAAAACAACATCGGAGAACATTTGAATGAAACGACGATAAGAGTCATAAGCAAATCTTTCGTTGCCCGAAGTTTGAGCCAAACCTTTAACGCTTTCATCATTCAAACCGAGGTTCAAAACGGTATCCATCATGCCCGGCATGGAAATTCTGGCGCCGGAACGAACCGAGAACAACAACGGATTGCTGTTATCGCCGAACTTCTTGCCCATAATTGCTTCAACGCCGGCAACTGCTACTCTAACCTGATCTTTCAAATCAGACGGATAAGTGTTATTGTTGGCATAGTAGTATGTACAAACTTCTGTTGTAACCGTAAATCCCGGAGGAACCGGCAAACCAACCTTATTCATTTCTGCCAGGTTGGCACCTTTACCGCCGAGGAGGTTACGCATATTGGCATCGCCTTCAGCTTTGCCGTTTCCAAATGTATAAACCCATTTACTCATAATATGTTTAGCTCCTGTTAGCTGTTTGTTAAAACAAAGTCTTGGCTTTTACAAGCCGAAACTAAAATCAAATAAATTTGAATTTGCCTCGAATTTATAACACAAAATTTCAATGTTCAAGCAAAATCTTCGCTTGGGAAGTAAAAAAATGGTTAATTTTTGCCGATAAGAAAAAACGAACCGAAAAAATCGATTCGTCTTTCATGATAAAATGTTAGGATAACAACCTAAAGAATTTTTTCTTTTGACAATATATCGTTTAATTTTTTATTGGCATCTTCTATCGAGCAATTGCTGTAAACAGAAACTTCGCTGGCCAAACGATCTACGGCTTGCTCATAAATTTGGCGCTCGCTGTACGATTGCTCGGCTATATTTTCGTTGCGATACAAATCGCGAATAACCTCGGCAATTGCCACCGGATTTCCGGAATTAATTTTATTTTCATATTCCTGAGCACGACGTGACCACATAATTTTGCGAACTCTGGCCTTGCCTTTAAGAGTATTAAAAGCCTCTTCCATGGTTTTTTCATCAGAAATCTTTCTCAAACCGACATTAGAAAGTTTCGCCGTCGGAATCCGCAGCGTCATTTTGTCTTTATCAAAATTAACGACCAACATTTCTAATTCCGTACCGGCAATGTTTTGTTTGGTAATATCGGATACCTTACCGACACCGTGTGTCGGATAAACAACATATTCGCCGGCGTTAAACGTCAATGATGGTAATTTCTTAATACTCATAATTGCTCCTAAAATAAAAATTGTTAAGTGTGAAACAAAGTTGAATATATCACATTTTTAGACTTAAATCCAGTAAAAAATACACAAATTTTGAAAAAAATTATCGACCGTTTTTTTGTAACGCTTTGGCCATATATTGCATGGCAACCGCATATTCCGAGTAAATTTCCATGGTTTTATCGTCGGCAATAATGCCGGTACGGTTTACAACTTCTTCAATAAACTGTTTTTCCAACGCATAATTAATTTTTTCCTGCGGATGCAAAATATAACATTCCTTCAATCCGTTTATATAATCCAAGCGCGGATTTAAAATATCTTCCATCAGCGGAAATTGCGAATAATCTCCGTGAGACATTGCTATATGATTGGTTTCGTGCCATGCCACGGACAAAACTTGTGCTCCGCTTAATTTTTTGAAAGATTCATTATTTACAAACACGGTTTTTTCCGAGGCAAACCCCTCCACATTCATCTCTTCGTCATCAGAAGCATTTTTAATATAATTTTTTATTTCTTCTTCGCCCAAATACTGAATACTCGGCGTTTTTATGCCGTTATATTTGGCGGTTATTTTACAAATTCTGGCAAAAAGCTTTTTTTGTTCTTTATCTTCAAGGCTTTGAAAATTCTCCAGCCTTTTCTTTATATTGCGCATTCGAGCAATTTCGGCGGCAATAAGACGAACTTTTCGCTGTTCTCTTTCCCAAAATTCGGGAGAAATCGGAAATTGCAGCAAAGCGTTTATTTTTTCTGCCTTTCTTTCAAGTGCGTGTTCGTGCTTTTGTTTGTGGCGCAAAGAAAAATAACAATCTTTATCTATCGACATCAAAATATCCAATTTTTTTCTCGGACTTAATTGCGACAGCTGTTGCGGTGTCGATAAACGCAAAATATGTTCATATATTTTCCGATTCGCCGGATCATAATAACAACGTCCGGTCGGGTCGTTGTATATAATATCCGAATTATAATCCATTGCCGTTTTGCAAAAATCGGCAATTGTCAAATCTTTAACTTCCAAATATGCATAATCCTTGCCATCTTTATAAGCCTGCACCTCATGATCGGCAAAAATTTTCTTAATCTCGGCCAAATGATGTTTTCTGAACAATTTAAACACCACTTTTTCATGGTAACAATCTTCAAATTTTTCGCATTGATTGTCAATGGTAGTGTTTCTGGTCAGCCATATGTATTCTTTTTCGTTCATCCTCACCTCATGAACGAATATAACACTTTTATTTTATTTTGTCTAATATTTTTTTATAACAATTGCTATTTACTTATTGTAGGAAAACCACCGGTTTGGCGCAATCCTTCGGTTATGGCCATAGCCGCCGATACCGCCATATTTATCGAGCGAGCCTGCGGATTCATCGGAATAAGCAACTGCGCATCGGCCAGTTCATGCACATTTTCGGGAACTCCGGCGCTTTCACGCCCCATCAAGATAATGTCGTTAGGCTTAAATTCAAAGTCTAAAAAAGATTGTTTTCCGTGTGTGGTCAATAAAACTATTCGGCCGTATTCCTGAGGATTCGCATCTCTGAATTTTAAAAAATCCTCCCACGAATTATGCCGTCTGTAATCGGAAAATTCTAAATAATCCATGCCGGCGCGACGCATTGCCTTTTCATTAAACAAAAAACCGCACGGCTCAATTATATCTATCGGCAAATTTAAGCACGCTCCCAAACGTAGGAGCGTGCCCGTATTTTGCGGTATATCCGGTTGATATAAAGCTAAACGCATTACCGAATATTCCTTATTTTTCTTCTTTCTTTTCTTCTTTTGCTTTTCTTGCGCTGTATAAAGCGGCAAAGTCAATCGGGCTGATAAGCAGCGGCGGCAAACCGGCCGACGACAGATTGTTGGCAATAATGCTGCGAACAAACGGGAAAAGCATACGCGGCAATTCAATATACAATACCGGTTCAACATGCTCTTCCGGAATTCTCACGGTTGCCGCACAAGCATAAGTCAATTCCAGAATAAACAACTTTTTAGCGTTAATATCGGCGTCCATTTTAGCGGTTAAAGCCACTTCATAAACGTCTTTATCGAGTGTTCTGGTTTTGATGCTGATGTCAATATTAACATTCGGGTTTTTGCTTTGGCCCAATTCAGCGAAAACTTCCGGTGCCAAAGGCAATTCCAAAGACAAATCTTTAATATATTGGCTGTGAATCATCACGCCTTCCGGTTGTTCAACATCAATTTTGTTTTCATTTTCTGCCATTTTTTTCTCCTTTTTTTGATTTTTTTATAGAAATAATACTAAAAAACGAATACGTCAAATATTTTATATTGATAAAATTTTTATTTGTTATTATATTTAACTCAAATATACGAAACTGAGGAATTTTTGAAATGGTATCTTTTGTTGATATAATTTTTTTAGCTATTTTGGCTGTTTTTGTAATATCCAGACTGTACGGTGCTTTCGGTTCACAGCCGGAAAAAAAGGTAAAAGTCATCATAAAACAGGTAGATAAAGACACCGAAGCTAAAATTGTGGAAGATTTAACCCAAATTATTCGCGAAAGCAATAAAGAAAACGATATCGACAATATCGCAGATTTTGAAAATTTATCCGAACAAGATAAAATATTGCATAAAATGAACGGTTTTAACAAAGAAAACTTTTTACACAGCGCTTGTCGTGTATTTGAAATGGTTTTGCAAGCCTTTAATTCCGGCAATATCGAAAATATAAAAGGTTTGGTCAGCAAAAAAATTTGGAACACCTTTAATCAGGTTTTGAATTTCCGAAAAGAAAACAATATAACTTCGGAAGTTGATTTTATTTGCTTCAAAAAAAGCGAAATAAAAGATGTTAAACTCTTAAAAAACAGCGTTAAAATAACCGTAGAATTTGAAAGCGAGCAAATTAACCTCTTAAAAGATGCCGCCGGACACATCATCGAGGGTGATGAAAATTTTGTGCAAAAAATTACGGATGTGTGGACTTTTGAAAGATTATTCAATGCAAAAAACAAAAATTGGACTTTGGTATCAACCAAAAAAGGCGCTTAGCACCGTTTTATGTTTATTGTTAACTTCTTTAAGCGGATGTCATAAAGATATACCTTCCGCCTCCGTTTCGGGTAATATTGAACTTAAAGCTGTTAATTTTGAAGAACTTTCCGGCTGGCAAAACGAAAATTTTGCCGAAGTTATTCCCGTTTTTGCAAAAAATTGCGTGCAAATTCAAAAAAATAAAAACACTTATATCAAATCGGATTCTCTAAATATAAAAACTGCAGATTTACAGGAAGTATGCCGCAAATTTTCTGCTTCTGACATTAAAACCGGAGCCGAATTTAAAAAATTTATGGAAAGCGAATTTAAACCTTATGCCGTTACCGACAACGGTAAAGCTGAGGGAAAATTCACTTCTTATTATGAAGCGGTTATCAATGCATCTTATAAAAAAAGCGCCAAATATAAATACCCGATTTACGGCAAACCAAATGATTTAATTGAGTTAAATTTACACGATTTTGATAAAGATTTACCTAACACCCGCTTGGTCGGACGCGTAGAAAACAACAAGTTTGTTCCTTATTACAACCGTCGCGACATTGAAAACAACGGTATTTCCGCACCGGTTATTATGTGGGGCGATGACTTAGTCGACATTCATTTTATGCAAATTCAAGGCTCGGCCGTAGCAAATATGGATGACGGAACTCAGGTCAGAATAGGTTATGCCGACAACAACGGCCATAAATTCAAGGGAATCGGCAGTATTTTAATATCTAAAGGACTTATCAAACCTGAAGATTCTTCTATGCCGAAAATTCGTGAATGGCTCCGTAAAAATCCGGAAAAAGCGCAGGATTTAATGGCTGAAAACGAAAGATTTATTTTTCAAAAAATTAACAATTCCGACGGTCCGGTCGGCGCTTACGGAATATCTTTAACCGCCGGTCGCAGTTTGGCCGTAGACACGCGTTATATTCCGCTCGGCACAATGCTGTGGCTTGATACAATCAGTCCGGATAAAAGAGGTATTCATAAAATTGTTTTTGCTCAAGATATCGGCAGTGCCATAAAGGGCGTGGTTCGCGGCGATTACTTTTGGGGATACGGCGAAGAAGCTCTAAAATATGCCGGAAGTATGAATTCCGCCGGAAAATATTATCTTTTGGTTCCTAAAGAAACCGTAATAAAGGTAGATTAAAATGTTTCCCGATGAAGAAGACGAGTTATTTTGGCAGGAAGTAACCAAAGATATAGATAAATTTCCGCAAACCAACCTTATCGAAAATAATAAAGAATTACCTCCGTTAGAAATAAAAGAACACCGACAATACGCCGTAAAGCAAGACTTTACGACTTATTCCAAAAATTTGGAAGATATGGAAAACGGCGGTATCGATAAATCCACACTTAATAAATTCAAAAAAGAAGAATTTAAAATTGAGGCCGTGCTTGACTTGCACGGTTATAAAGAAGACGATGCTTTTGAAAAAGTGGAAGATTTTATTACTCGTTGCTATAATAAAGGCAAGCGTTGCGTCATAATTGTCACCGGCAAAGGACATCTGCACCAAAATGAAGATATTTATACTCCGACCGGAATTTTAAAAAGACAAACTCCGCAATGGCTTAATATGCCGCGTATTCGTTCGATGATTTTAGTGTTTAAAAATCCATCAGAACGCCTTGGCGGCAAAGGCGCCTTGTATATTCTATTAAAACGCAATAAAAATTTATTAGATAAAATATAGAATAAGGTAAATACGCCGGAACACTTTTCCGCCGTGCAATAAACTTCTAAAAATTATTTCTATTAGCTTAATATTTCCATCCTACTAAAAAATTCATTTAATGTGTATAATAGAAAAAGTTTTTTTCCCGTAGTGTACAACAGTAGTACATGAGGGAAAAAACTTTGATTAGAATACCATTAAATGAATTTTTTACGAGTTCATATTTTGGAAAAAGTCATTATTATCTTTCGAATTTCTGAGCTTATCCAATAAAAACTCCATACCGTCGGTCATACCCATTTGCATCAGCACGCGACGTAAAACCCACATTTTGGTAAGTGTAGCTTTATCCACCAGTAATTCCTCTTTACGCGTGCCGGAACGTGTTATATCAATTGTCGGGAATAAGCGTTTATCGGTTAATTTTCTATCCAATATAATTTCCGAATTACCGGTACCTTTAAATTCTTCAAAAATAACTTCATCCATGCGTGAACCGGTATCAATGAGAGCTGTGGCAATAATAGTTAAAGAACCACCCTCCTCAACATTACGCGCCGCACCCAATAAACGCTTCGGACGTTGCAGGGCATTAGCATCAACACCGCCGGTCAAAACCTTACCGGAAGATGGTACAACCGCATTATAAGCACGACCTAAACGAGTTATGGAATCTAAAAGAATAACCACATCTTTTTTGGTTTCAACCAAGCGCTTGGCTTTTTCAATACACATTTCCGCCACTTGAACGTGTCTGGTGGCAGGCTCATCAAAAGTAGAAGAAATAACTTCACCTTTTACCGAGCGTGTCATATCCGTAACTTCTTCCGGACGTTCATCAATCAAAAGCACCATTAAATATACTTCCGGATGATTTTCGGCAATTGCATGTGCAATATTTTGCAACATAACCGTTTTTCCGGTACGCGGCGGAGCCACAATCAGTCCGCGCTGACCTTTACCTTGCGGAGAAATCAAATCAATAACTCTGGTAGTATAATCTTTATCGCCGCAAATAATATCAAAATTAAGCTTCTCAGTCGGATAAAGCGGCGTCAGGTTATCAAAATTAACCCGCATTTTAGACTTTTCCGGATCATCAAAATTTATGGTATTAATTTTGGTTAAAGCAAAATAACGTTCATTTTCTTTTGGGGCACGAATTTCACCTTCTACCGAATCACCGGTGCGCAATGCAAACTTTTTAACTTGTTGCGGCGAAACATAAATATCATCGGCACTGGCTAAAAAATTAGATTTTGCCGAGCGCAAAAAGCCAAAACCGTCTTGCATAACTTCAATAACGCCGTCACCGCATATAACAGTGTCATCTTCGGCCAGTTTTTTCATAATGGCAAAAACCAAATCTTGAACGCGCATAGAAGATGCGTCTTCAATCCCCATATCTTCAGCTTGAGTCAAAAGCTCAGTCGGAGACTTATCTTTCAATTCTCTTAAATGCATGATAACCTTTTTATGATTGTTAAATTAAAGAAACGAACTTTATTTTCGTTGCCATCCTTATATTAAATAAAAAGAACAAAGTCAATCTTTTTTGCACAAAAAAATCACTTTATAAAATATTTAAAAATAGATTATTATTGTTATATACCCTTGTGCTTATTGTTAATAAAAAATGAGTACATCTTTTAATCAACAACCGACTGTTAAAAGTTAATAATAATTTGATTGATATTCAATATATTAAAAAATAGTTAATTTTTTTATTATCACAATTAACAGCCTGTGCAAAATTTTACTAACATGTTAATAACTGAGTCTAATATTTTTACAATGAGTACATATTTTGTTAAAAAACTAAATAAGCTTTGTTTTATACACATTTCAATACAAACTTGTGTATAAAAATCATAACTTTTTGTTTTAGGATAAAAAATGATAACAGTAGGTATAACCGGTTCTATCGGCTGCGGAAAAACATATTTGGCAAACATTATTCGCAGTTTGGGTTATGGGGTTTATAATCCCGATAAATGGGTGGCCGGTTTATATAAAAAACCGCAATTTTTAAATATAATAGCAAAAAATTTTCCAACCTCTTTTGAGAACGGTGTTTTTAATAAAAGAAGCCTCCGAAATATAGTTTTTAACGATAAACAACAGCTTAACAAATTGGAAAATTTAATTCATCCGTTTTTAAAACAAAAAATAAAATCAATTATCCATAAGTTCAGCAGTAAATCAGATATAATATTTTTTGATGCCGCTTTATTATTGGAAAAAAATTGGAATATTTATTGCGATTATATAATTGTTGCTGATATAGATGAAGAAACGCAAAAACAAAGAGTTATGAAAAGAGATAATGTAACTGCCGCCGATTTTTACAAAATTATAAAAGTGCAAATTCCTCAATCGGAAAAATGCGAGCACGCTGATTTTATAATAAATACCGGTTTAGCGGAAAATGTAATTAAAACGGAAATAATAAGAATAATTGATTGGATATTAAATGAGAGAAATATGCTTTGATACGGAAACTACCGGAAAATCAGTTGATTTTGGTGATCGAATTGTCGAAATAGGTGCGTTGGAATTAATAGACCATGTTCCGACCGGTAAAACTTTTCATGAATACATAAATCCGGAACGCGATGTTCCCGATGAAGTTGTGGCGGTACACGGTTTAACTAATGAATTTTTGGCTGATAAACCTAAATTTTATGAAATTGCACAAAGTTGGATAGATTTTGTGGGTGATGACGGTGTGTTTGTGGCGCATAATGCTCCGTTTGATATGAGTTTTTTAAATTTTGAGCTTAAAAATTGCGGATTTAATACTTATGACAACGACAGAGTTATAGATACTCTGGTTATAGCACGCAAAAAATTTCCGGGAAAACATAACAGTTTGGATGCACTTTGTGAAAGATTTAGTGTTGATGCTTCGGCGCGTACTTTTCACGGTGCGTTGCTTGATGCGCAATTATTGGCCGAAGTGTATTATAAACTGATTTACGGTGACGGAAATCAAGGTTTTTTATTAAATGAAAGCAATTTTAAGATAAATAAAGCTATAAATACTCAAAAAGTGCAAATAATAAACCGTAAATTTACTCTTTCTGAGGCAGAATTGGCCGAGCATCGTGATTTTTTGGAAAAAAATATAAAAAATCCGCTATGGCTTAGTGATGAGATAAAAGAAAATGCTTGAATATTTGAAAAACATCAAAGAAATCTATTTTAATAAACGTATGATAGATATGTTATTATTAGGTTTTTCAAGCGGTTTTCCTCTTCCTTTAGTGTTTGGAACATTAAGTTTTTTATTAAAGGATTACGGTATTGAATATGCCGCTATCGGGGCAATATCTTTGGTTAAAATACCATATTCTTTAAAATGGTTATGGTCGCCGATTGTAGATAATGTAAAAATACCTTATTTATACAAGATGGGCAGAAGAAGATCTTGGGCTTTGATAACGATGATTTTACTGGGTATATCAATTTTATTGATGTCAACGGTAAATCCGCAGCAAAATCTGTATTTATTGGCCGTATTTGCTTTAATAACCAGTTTTTTATCGGCAACGCAAGATATTATATTAGATGCTTATCGAGTGGAATCTTTTAATGATGAGCCGGAAAAACTTTCTTCCGGTGTGGCTATTTTTGTTTTGGGATATCGTTTCGGACTGATATTTTCCGGAGCCGGTGCTATTTATTTGGCAGCAAAAATTTCGTGGTCAAACGTTTATATAATAATGTCTTTGGGTGTTTTAATAGGCTTAATTGCGATTATATTTTCAAAAGAAGCAGTTAAATATGAATATAAAATATTGAATTTAGATGTAAAAAATATAAAAGATTTTTTCAATAATTCACTTATCGATCCTTTCAGATGTTTTATAAAAAACAATAATTGGTTTTGGATTTTAGCCTTTATTTTTACCTACCGATTGAGCGATTCCTACTTTGGACCGATGAGTAATCCTTTTTATGATGATATGGGTTTCAGTAAAGAAGAAATAGCCTTTGTTACCAAAATTTACAGTATAGTAATGACAATAATCGGCGGATTGCTCGGCGGAATAATTGTGTTGAAAATAGGTATGCGTAAAAGTTTATTATTATTCGGATTTACGCAGTGTATAACCACAACATTATTTTCTTTGCAAGCTTACTTCGGACATAATATGCCTTTATTTATGGTTGTCGTTGCTCTGGAATATTTATCATCAGGATTGGCAACCACAGCGTTTGTGGCTTATATTTCCTCTTTGTGTAATAAACTTTATACGGCAACGCAATATGCTCTGCTTTCTTCGGTAATGAGCCTTTCCAGAGATTTATTTTCCGCCACCAGCGGAGTATTGTATCAACAAGCCGAAAATGCTTTTCCGGGTTGTGGTTGGATAATATTTTTCATAATCTCCGGTTTAATGAGTTTACCGAGCATATTTATAATTTTATTCTGTTTGAAAAACGAAAAATAAATAATTGTCAAATAAAAAAAATTAATATAGAATAGCCGTATTGGGAAAGAGTGCTTTATAATGACTAAATACGGTACAAAGCATAGCAAAACAAAGCAAGTAGAAAACTCGACCATAGAAATTTTGGAAAAAAGCGAGTCTTGGAAAGCTGTGGCTAAAATAACAGAAGAAGAAGAACCTTCTGAAAAGCCGATTGTTTTTGTCGGAAAAGTTTTGCAAGGCGGAGATTTCAGCGGAGAAAATTTAAAAAACGCCGATTTTACCGGCAGTAATATGCAGGAAATAAATTTAAGCAAAGCCAATTTGGAAAATGCCGATTTTACCGGTGCCGACTTGAGCGGTGCCGATTTAAGCGAAGCAAATTTAGATGGTGCTGTATTTGATGGTGCAAAATTGATTGGAACAAACTTTACCGGTGCGCATATGCACGGTGTTTCGTTCAAAGATGCCGATTTACAAGACGCTATATTGCTTGATGCCGATTTAGACAGTCTTTCTATTGAAGAATTACAGGAACTTATAGAATATTTGGCGCTTTATTATCCGCACAAGCTTAATTTAACCCGCCTTAATTTAACAATGTTGGATTTGCGACGTATTGATTTAAGAAAAGTCAATTTACGCGGTGTTGATTTTACCGGTTGCAATTTTTTCGGCGTTAATATTTATGAATTGGATTTAAGCGAATGTATTATTTCTCCGGCGCAAATAGAGCAAGCAATCGGTCATCAACCAACGCCGGAAGAGCTGAAAAAAATATTGGCGCCTAAAAAGAAAAATAAAGCTAAATCCAAAATGAACGGCATAGATTTCGGTAGTTTGTTCAACGAGGGCGGCAGTTTTGATTGGGACGCCACCAAGGGCGGAACCGACGTAACTTCTTTGGTTAAATCGGGCAAGGAATTGCTTGCTAAATTAAAAAAAGAAGATTCTGACGAAGATATAATCAATAAATTTAACGAACACAAGGCGGAACATAATATTGAGCCTAAAGAAAATAATAATGAAGAATTGCGAAAATCTATCGAACAATACAAAAAAGAAGTTTTGGAACAGCGCAAAGAACAGCGAATAAACAAAGAAAAGAATATGGAAGAAATAAAAGAAAAAATTGCTGAAACCAAAGCGATGATAAATTCACATAAATCAAACGAGAGATAAAATGGAAGATACGCTTTTTTCCGGCGATGTAAAGCGCCCTTTAGCCGACAGATTACGCCCTAAAAAATTAGAAGAAGTTGTTGGACAAACCCACCTTACAGGCGATGATGCGCCAATCGGCAGAATGCTTAAATCGGGCAAAATAACCTCGTTTATTTTGTGGGGACCGCCAGGATGCGGCAAAACTACCATTGCTCGCTTGATTGCCGAATATACCAACCTGTATTTTGAACAAATATCAGCGGTATTTTCCGGAGTTGCCGACTTAAAAAAAGTTTTTCAATATGCCAAAGAACGTCGCCGCGGACAAGGTAAAGGTACTCTGTTGTTTGTAGATGAAATTCACAGATTCAATAAATCGCAACAAGACGGATTTTTGCCTTATGTGGAAGACGGAACAGTGATTCTGGTGGGTGCCACCACCGAAAATCCTTCTTTTGAACTTAATTCGGCTTTGCTTTCGCGTTGTCAGGTTTTTGTGTTGAATCGCTTAACTCCGGATAATTTTGAAGAACTTTTGCAACGCGCCGAAAAAGAAGAAGGCGAAAAACTCCCGATAGATGAAGAAGCGCGGGAATTTATCAAAAATATTGCCGATGGCGATGGTCGCTACATATTGAATATTGCCGAAAATATCTGGTCTTATGCCCAAAAGGGCGAAATTTTTACCAAAGAGCAAATTATAAACATAATTCGTTCACGGGCGCCGATTTATGATAAAGGCAACGACGGTCACTACAACCTGATATCCGCCGTACACAAGTCTTTGCGCGGCTCGGATGTTGACGCGGCAATGTATTGGGTGGGGCGGATGCTTGTGGCCGGTGAAGATCCGCGCTATATTTTGCGGCGTTTATTGCGTTTTTCAATAGAAGATGTTTCTTTGGCTGATCCGAATGCCGTGGCTCAGGCAATAGCTTGCTGTGAAACTTATGAGCGCTTGGGTTCTCCGGAAGGAGATTTGGCTATTTTGCAACTGACGGCATACTTAGCTACGGCACCGAAATCGGCTGAAGTTTATAAAGCAATGTATAAAGTTTTTGATGCGGCAAAGCAAACCGGTTCTTTAATGCCGCCAAAGCATATATTGAATGCACCTACAAAACTGATGAAAGAGTTGGGATATCACGACGGATATATCTATGATCAGGATTTAGACGACGGTTTTTCGGGGCAAAATTATTTTCCGGAAGGTATGTCGCGGCGCAAGTTTTATTATCCGGTAGACCGCGGTTTTGAGCGCGAAATCAAAAAGCGCATAGAATATTTTGACAAACTGCGTGCCGAAAAGCAAAAACAAATGAAAAAAGAAAAAACGGATGCTTGAAAATGACCGCTGATAAAATATTTGCCATAATTTTGGAATATAGTGATTTTGTTAAAATACCGGAAGAAAAACGCCGAAAAATGCTTGCGGAAGAGCGTGTGGAATGGCGTGTGTATATTCCGCGTGAAAAAGAGAATTTGCTAAGCGCAGAAGAAAGAGAACAACTGGAAGGTTTCAAAATAACTCATGTCGAGCCGCTTAAAATCAGAACTTTTTCGCCCCAAGAAATGTTCCCTGTTCCAAAGGAAATGCCGGTATTGATTGATACCGAAAAACAATCCAAGTACGAAAAAAGAGCCGAGCGCCAACGCTTAAAGCGTATGGTACCGCTGAAAATGGGTGTGGTTAACAGCAAAAGAAAAGGAGGTCGCTGAAATGGCCGGAGTAAGTGTGGTAAAAATAAAACCGGAAGATGACGGAATCCGCTTAAACAGGTGGTTTTTGCGCGAATATCCGTCACTCAGTTTGAGCCGATTACAAAAATTGTTGCGCACCAAACAAATAAAGGTAGACGGCAAAAAGGCCGAAACTTCAACTCGTCTTTGTGCCGGTCAGGAATTACGTTTGCCGCCGCTTGACAACGAAAAAGCCGTAATTGTTGAAAAAGAATTGAGCACCAAAGACGTTGAATTTATAAACTCTATGATTATTTTTAAGGATAAAAACATAATCGTACTTAACAAGCCGTCGGGTTTGGCTGTTCAAGGCGGCACCAAAACCGAACGACACATTGACGGAATGTTGGATGCCTTAAAGTTTGAAAATTCCGAACGTCCGAAGTTGGTTCACCGCATAGATAAAGACACCAGCGGAATTTTGCTGCTGGCTCGCAATAGGCAATATGCCGATATTTTAACTAAGGCGTTTCGCGAACACGCTTTGCAAAAAACATATTTGGCACTTGTTCGCGGCTGTCCGGAACCCAAAGAGGGAACAATAAAATTTCCTTTAGAAAAAGTCGGTGAACGTATGGAAGTTGTTGATGATGGGCAAAAAGCATTGACGGAAATCAAAGTATTGGATAATGTCGGTAAAAAGTATGCTTTGGTTGAGGCCAAACCTTTAACCGGACGCACACATCAAATCAGGGTGCATTTAGAGAGCATCGGTACGCCGATTTTGGGCGATAATAAGTATTTCGGAGCCGAAAGACTGCGTTTGAAAGAGGTTGCGGATAAACTTTATTTGCACGCTTATAAAATAGATTTAAGCGCCGTTTACGGCAAAAAAACGATAATAAAAGCAGAATTGCCGAAACATTTTGCGGAGGCCTGTAAATTTTTCGGATTGGAGGTAAACAAATGAAAAAACTGTTTGTGATATTGCTGATAATAATATTGATTCCGGTGTTTATAATCGGCGGAGCCATTGGATTTTTGAAGTTTGCCGACTTGAATAAATACAAGCCGCAAATAGAAGAAATGGCGCAAAAATATGCCGGTTTGGACGTTAAAATAAACGGTGATTTGGATATCGGTGTATCGTTAAAGCCGAGCATAGAATTGAGCGATGTTACCATAAATCAGGAAGATAAAAAACTGGCTCGCATCGGCAACGCCTTGGTGCAAATTTCGATTATGCCGCTGTTGCATAAAGAAATAGTTGTTGACCGCGTAGAAACCGATAATACGGAGATTTTTTACGGCGAAAAAGACAGCGTTTTAATCAACGAATTAAACGCCGGAATGGAAAGTGCCGACGCGCCGATTAATTTTGATTTTGATACTACGGTTGCCAACATTGATATTGTCGGCAAAGGCACGGTTTCTTCCCTCAATCAGATAAAGGCTTCGGGATATAATCAGATTGACCTGGATACCGTAATCAAAGCCATGGGATATGAGCTGAATTATAAAGGAAATATCGACGGCTTAAAAGAAAAAATCAAAGCTGTCGGAGATTATGTCGTGGCTTATAAAAGCAATCAAATTAAAGGCAATATCAAAGCCGATATGGAAAACGAGGTTCCTTATGTGCAATTAAGCGCCGGCAGCGACGCCATCAACGTTGCCGACTTTACCTCTAAGCAACAGGCTGGTTTAAGCGGTAATTGGTTTATTAAATCGGCCGCGGCGGCGGATTATATACCAAATACGCAAATACCTTATGATTATTTGAAAATGGTAAATGCTGATGTTACGATTGATGTCAAAAAAATTGTGGTTGATAAAGATATTGTTTTAACCAACGTTAAGGGTGATGCTTCAGTTAAAAACGGTGTATTTAAAGCCAATATTCAAAATGTTGGGTTTAATGGAAACACTATTTCCGGAAGTGCGGAAGTAACTTCGCCGAAAGCTTTGCCTTATGTGAAAGTAAATATTAAGGGTGAAGGTTTTAATCTGCAAGATTTTCAAAAAAAAAATGAAATAAAGAAAACCAGTACCAAGAAAAAAGCCGATTTGATGGACTTGTTTATAAGCTCGGCGAATGCCTCCGAGTTGGTTGCCAACACGCCGATACCTTATCAATATTTGAAAATGGTTAATGCCGACGTAAACCTGAATTTACGCAATCTGACCATCAATAAAGATGTTGCCTTGTCAGATGTAAAAGCAACGGCCGCGCTCAAAAACAGCGTATTGAACGTCAATATTCAAAACATTACGGCCGGAACCGGAGCCATCAGCGGTACGGTTACCTTAAACGCCGCTAAAAAGAATATGGCAACGAATATTTCAGGAAAAAATATTATTTTGCAACAGTTGTATAAACCGCTTAACAATTCCGGCAATGAAGTTTATTTTAAGGAAGGCGGAAAAACCAATTTGTTGCTGAAAATCAACACTTCCGGCGACAATACCGACCAATATTTGGCAAATATGAGCGGTCAAATCATCGGTTTGGTAGATAAATCGGTTTTAAACGTAAAGAGTTTGGAAAAGTTGCAAGGCAATATTCTGGTGCAGTTGCTGAATATGATAAAAATCAACGTCAACAACAAAAACTTAAATATGAAATGTGCGGTGGTGCGTGGCGATATTACTGGCGGAACGGTGAAATTTCCTAAAGGTATAGCCTTTGATGCCAGCGATTTTTATTTGGTTGCCGACGGAAAAGTAAATTTGCAAAATGACAAGTTAAACTTGGATTTGCAACCGTTTTCCGGTAAAATTACCGATGTGAATATATCTTCCGTTTTGGGCGGATTGGTAAAAATCAGCGGCACAATTAAAAATCCGAAACTCGGCATAAATGAAACCGCGACGGCTAAAAACGTTGTGGGTATTTTAGCTTCAGCCGGTGCTTATAACGTTGGCGATATGATGCTTTCGGCCGACAGTGCACCTTGCCACACCGCGTTAAGCGGCACGACTTATGCCGATTATTTTCCGGCGGATAAGTCGGCAAAAGGCGCGGTTTCCAAAGGATATACCAACACCAAAGATGCCATTAAGGGACTTGGTAAAGATATAAAGGAGCAAGCCAAAGGCGTTAAAAATCAAGTAAAGGAAATAGGAACACAGTTAAAAGGTTTATTTAAATAAAATGAACTTCTCGGAAGCTGAAAAATACATAGCAACACATCGCCGCGAAACGATACAGAATTTTTGTCGGTTTTTGGATACGGATGTGTTGCTTTTTTGGAGCGACAAGCCGGATTTGTTCGCATATCAAAATCAGCATTGGCAGCCGCTTTTGAATAAATTGAACAGCGTATTTAAACTCGATTTGCAAAAAACAACAACCTTGTTGCCCCCAAAAAATAAAACAGCGGAAATTATCTTTGAAAAAATATTGACCGAGATGCCTGATAAAGAGCTTACGGGGTGTTTTTTAGCCGCCTCAGAGCTTAAATCGGTGTTGTTGGGATTGTTGCTGGCAAAAAAAGAAATCAGTGCCGCAGAGGCGTTTGAGGCGTCTTTTTTGGAAGAACTTTATCAAAATAAGTTTTGGGGTGAAGATGTTGCCGCCGCAAATGCACGCAATACCACCCGCAAATCGTTGTCGGAAGTGGAAGGATATTTAAATTCTTGATGGAAGCGTGTATTAAAATCAGCGGACGCGTGCAGGGCGTCGGGTTTAGATTTTGGGCGGTGCGTATGGCCAAAAGCATCGGCAATATTTCCGGTTATGTTTGCAACTTGCCGCAAGGTGAGGTGTTGGTTTTTATGCGCGGCGAAAAAGAAGCTTTGGACCAAATGTTGCTCAATTTATATCGCGGTCCGCTCTTTTCGCGAGTTGATAAAATCGACTTTGTGCCGGAATTAAAATCATATTTTCCACCGATAGAAAACGGTGTATTTAAACGCTTGTGAAAAATATTTTTCTCTTTTTGCCTTTTTCAAATCATTTTTTTAAATCGACTTTGGTTATCGAAATAAAAAAAACGCTGTATTTAAACCAAAGTAGAGTTTAAATGCGACAATAAAGTGTTATTTTTTTGGCGAGGAGAATAAAATGATTGTTGAAAAAAGTTTAGATAATTTAAAAAAATGCCTTTGTATGAAATGCCCGTCATACAGCAACCATTGCAAACTTAAAAACGCTCCGGATAACTTTATAAAGCTGATGCGTAATTTTAACGACACGGAACATTATGAAAAAATGTTCTGCGCCTATGAAAAAAGCGATTGTATTTTTGAGGCCAACGGTTGTTTATGCGCTTCTTGCGAAGTGTTCAAAACCTATAATCTCAAACATCAGAATTATTGTTTGCATACCGGAGGAATAGCCTAAAAAAAATCCCGATAAGCAATGCACTTATCGGGATTAAATTATTCGGCTTTTTCTGCCTGTTTTTTATCTTTCATAAATTGCCATATCGTAATCGGAATGGTTAGAATATAACACAAGGTGAATATCCCCAAAGTCAGCCATGGTTTAGTGATAAGACAGCTGACAAACAAAGCAAGCAAAATCATCAGCGGCACAAACCAATCACTGCTGACCTTTGTTTTTTTCAAAGAAAGCGTCGGGATTCTGCTTACCATCAAAAAGGCAACCAAAATCATCATAAAGCTACAAAAATACGGATTGCGCAAAATAAATTCCAACTCTTTGAAATCAAACCAAATCAACAACGGCATAACCCCCATTGCCGCCGCCATCGGAGCCGGAACGCCGACAAAATAATGCGACCAATATTCCGGAACCGCGGAATCTTCAAGCATGGTGTTAAATCTAGCCAAACGCATAGACATAGCCGCGGCAAACATTAGTGTAAAAATCCAACCCCAATGCGGAATGGCGCTTAATGACCATTGATACATCAAAATTGCCGGTGCCACACCGAAACTGACAAAGTCGGAAAGGGAATCCAACTCTGCTCCAAATTTTGACGATGCTTTCAATTTGCGTGCCACTCGCCCGTCCAAACCGTCAAATATGCAGGCAAAGAAAATGCACAAAATGGCGGAAGTCCACTTGCCCATAATGGCAAAACGAATAGTGGTAATTCCGGCGCACAGAGCCATTAAAGTTACAATGTTGGGAGCCATTTTGCGAAAAGGAACTTCTTTGAGTTTCTTTATGGCTTTCTTTTTAATTTCCGCACCATTAGGTGCTTTAATATCTTTTACTTTTTTTATCATTATCTGATTTCTCCTTCAATGCGGGGAGCATCTGATTTTATGTCGGCAATAATGGTTTCGCCGCCAATCATTATTTGGCCGACGCACACCTGAGGTTCAACTTTTTCCGGCAGGAAAATATCCACATAACCGCCGAAACGAATAAACCCGAAACGCTGTCCGGCGTTAAATTCGTCGCCTTTTTTAAGGTTATAAACAATGCGTTTGTTGCAAAAAACAGCGGTTTGTTGCAACACAAATTCAAAACCTTCGCTTTGTTTTAAGGAAACGAGCATTTTTTCGTTGCCGATAAAGTTTTTATCGGTTGTGCCCGTATAATTTTTTCCGCAATCATAAAAAAGTTTGTTAACTTTAGATTTTATGGGAATGCGGTTGATATGCACATCAAAAAGGCTGCTGTAAATAGAAACTCTGGTGAATTTTTTGTTTTGCAATCCCAGGGCGTCCGGACCGTTTTCTTTGCTTATGGCCACAACATGACCGTCGGCCGGTGCGATGATTGCGCCCGACAAAACCGGAGTTATGCGTACCGGATCTCTGAAACAATAAAAACACCAAATTGTCAACAAAAACGAAATGCCGCCGAGCGGAAGCCAAATAAGCGCCAAAATCAGCGAAATCGCCGCCATAGCGCTGATAAACTTCCATCCGTCATCATTTATATTCGGAAAAAAATATTGATGAAACGAAGTATCGACCGATTTCATTTTATTACTCCCCTTGAATACCGAAACGCTGTTTCTGTCGTATTCCGATGTTAAACTAAAGAGATGTGTTCTCTCTTTCCGAAATTAATTAAGCATATTTTACAGAAAAAGACAAGTTTTATGTTGCAAAATGAAAAATTTTTATGTATAAAATCTAACAGCAATGCGCTTGTGGCGGAATCGGTAGACGCTGCAGACTTAAAATCTGTTGGGATTTATCCCGTGCCAGTTCAAGTCTGGCCTAGCGCACCAATATGAAAATAAAGGCTTTCACGATTTTTAGTGAGAGCTTTTATTTTTGCCGGTGGAGAAGTTTATCACCAATTTGTCACCAATTTTATATATAAGTTAATCATAGTTAATCAAAAAACGCGCAGGATCCTGCGCGTCATTTAAGTTCAAAAATGATACACAAACTAAACTTATGTATCATGATGATAGATTTATGTTTAGCAAATTAAACTTGGCGTTCTCCTAACTCAATATCATAAACATAATCGTCGCAATGTAGATCTGTATCAGTTCCTTTTATTACCCGAACACTTTTGATTGCAAAGGTCATGCGTTCTGGGTTTTTGTAATAAGCACGTTGAAATTGCACAAAATCTGGGTGGCCATAGCTGCCGTCCGGTTTTTCTATGCACATTCTCCACATAAAAAACTGCGTCCACTTGCGATATTCGTGGGTTTTACGGCCTGATTTTATTTCATCAAACCAGTGATTTGTTAAAACAAGTTTTAAGGTTTTTGCTTTTTCTGGCATATTATTTCTCCTCAAAAAGTGGTAATTTCTTGTGTTTGCGCCGATTCTCTCGGTGCTGCTCAATGTCATAATTTAGATGACATTTTTGACAGAGGGCGCGCAGGTTGGCCGGATCGTTATTTTGTGGGTTATGATCCAAGTGGGCAATGGTTAAGACAATCTTGATGATGTGGAGGCCGTCAAAGGCGTCGGCCTCCTGCTGCATACCGTAACTCTCTATAAAATGGCCGTCGGCCTCGCGATAGCCCTCTGCATAGTTTTCTACGCCACAAAACTCACAACGATTGCCGGCACGTTCAAGTATAGCCTGCCGGATCTCTTTCCAGTTTTTAGGATAGAGTTTTTTATTTTCCGGTCTGATCGGCATGGTTTAGATCCTCCGCAATTTTTTCAAAAAGATCGCGACAAAGGCTGAAAGCAAATTGCAACATTACAAAATCACACACTATGTGATTAAAATTTTCATGGTTTCTGACGCGCCGAATGAGAGCCACTTTTTGCTTTACCCTTTGCTCAAAATTTATCTCTTTTAGATATTCGTAGATATTTCTCATTGCGGTCGGCCTTTCTCTTCGTCACTTATTTTCATCATAATTGCAAGTGTATTTGCTCTCATGGCGTCTAATACCCTTTTGACTGCGATTTGTATTTCTTTTGGTGCACGTTCATCAATCTCACTCTTTACATGCATACCGACTGCCGCTTGGCCGTTTATGTCATCGGCGACAAGTTCAAGTATATAGCGGCCATAAACTTTTTGCTCTTTAGGCATTTTCTTTCTCCTTAATGTATTTACCGGCGCAGCGGTGGTATTGTGATCTTTTGACTTTTATGACGTCTATTTGCCATTTGGCGCAAAAGTGATACCGGTGACGCTGCGCATATTTATTTGGCCAGTTTTCTAAATACTGGCAATATTTACAATTTTGGCACATAGTGACTTTCATTTTTTAGCTTTCGTATATGGGCAAGTTAAATATGGGTGGTCACTTTGGCCAAAGAGGCGGCAAACTTCCGGCCTCTTGTCATAGATTTTGCATGAGCAAATACCGACAGCGTTACGCTCCAAGAACGGACAAACAAGACTTTCAACAGTGGCCTTAAGTTTATCGTCCGGCATTTGTGGGTTTATGCTCTCCATTTTGCGCAGCAGGCTCTTTGGATAAAAGACAAGCTGATCATTAAGCGTGGCTTTTACAAAAGATATATGCAGCTCTTTGGCCTCGCGTTTAATGGCGCGGTATTCTTTAGCCGTGAACGGCACAAAGCCGCAACAACGGCCGCAGCGGTGGCAAATAAAATCAGTCATGAGTTTTCTCCTTTAATCTGGCCAGTGCTTTTTCTATGCGGATTTGCGGCTCAATGTTTTCGGCTGACAGTATGCTGCGCAGGCTGTATCTTAATATTTCAAGCTCTTCCTGCAGCGCGGCAGCCGACACAAAGTTGAGCAGCGTTGTATCTTTACGCTTGGCTGTTGCCTTAATAACTTCAATGGCGCGTGTTTTGCCTTTAAGTCGGCGAATATAGCCGCGATCTTCAAGTGCAGTCAAAAGAACGTGAATGCCGGATTTTGATTTTAAGCCAAGTGCGGTGCGCATATCGTCATAAGACGGTGCAACGCCGGTGCGCTGTATATATTGCCGGATATATGCAAGCAGTTTATTCTGATTTTGCGTCATCGGTTTTCTCCTTTGTTTTGGTTGATCTGGCTATGCAGTAGGTGGTGAAAAGTTTAAGCACACGCTGCCGGCTTTCCACATTGCGAAACTCTTGAGAACGTGTGCCGCGTGTCCAGTCTTGCAGCGCGCGGTGGGTGAGTTCTAAAATTTCAGTCTTGTTGAGTTTGGCCATAATCAGTGTCCTCCATAAAATTATCACGCAGCCAGTTCTGCAGATAAGTGACAGTGTTTTTTTCTTGATCTATAAAATTATCACGCAGCCAGTTCTGCAGATAAGTGATTTTGTCTTGATCCCAAGTGTTAGCGCGCAGGCGTTCAAGATCGTGAATAACCGGATTGATGGCCGCACGTGCGCTGCGTCTTTCAATAGCTCTACTATCCATACAGCCAAGCTGATAAACAGCCTCTATTGTGCCGGCGGTAGTTAATACCGGCCGATGGCTTTTAAGCCAGTGAATAAGTCTATTTTTTATCATAATGGTTCTCCATAAATTTTGTTAAAACAAACGCGCCGATAATAATAGCCACGCCTGCAGCAATAATGATTGCGTTGATATTCATTTTTTCTGTCCTTTGATGGGTTTGAGTTCTTTTAAGAGTTCGCGCGCAGCGATTTTGACGCGCGCAAGCTCGCCGAATGGGTTGCCATAGCTTTCGGTAGCCAGATCAGCAATACGCTCAATAATTTTCGGATCAACCGCAATTTTGCGTTTGAATGGGTTAAGCTCTTTAAATTTCATGCTCAATCCTTTCCGGTGCTGCCAAAGCCGCGTGTGCCGCGCTCGGTTGGTGTGAGTTCTTTGGCGGTGACGATTTCCGGTTTGAAAATCGGGCAAACGACAAGCTGCGCAATACGCTCGTTTGGCTCAATGGTTACCGGTTGACTACTGAAATTAAACAGTGTGATTTGGATTTCGCCGCGATAAGAGGCGTCTATTGTGCCGAATTGAGCAACAATGCCCTTAACGGTATGGCCGGAGCGTGGTCTGACTTGCAGCTCAAGGTCTATGTTCATTTCGGTTGCGACTTCTACCGCAATGCCGGTGCCGACAGTGGTGCGGCCGTGCGGATCTATAACAAGAGGCTCTTTGATTGCGGCACGCAGATCATAGCCACTGTCACCGGCACGTGTGCGTAGTTCTTCTGTTTCCGGGAATAGATATTTAACTTTAAGCTGCATTTATTTTCTCCATAATTTTCATGAGTTGATGATAAGACGGCACAGGTGAAAGCACCGTGAGTGTGTTAAGTTTGGTGCCGATAAATACGCCGTCACCGGTGAATTTAGGCTGTGGCTTAGGCAAGCCGGCCGCCTCGCGTTGTTTGATTTCAGCAGTGGTCGGATAAGTCCATTTGCAGATATGATGGGCACCGCAATATATGTGATACCACCCTGCCGGAAGTTCGCCGGCGTGATAGGCCTTTGTGAGTTCGTTACTGTCTGTATTTAGCATTGACAGCCTCCATTCTGGCCATGATCCAGTTAATGAGTTCTTTTTTAGGATAGGCGACTTTGCGGCCGTTGCGCACTTTGTTTGGCACGCCGGTGCCGCGATGGTCATAAGAGGCCATTGTTGCAGCGGTATATAAACCGCCGGTGTAGTGTTCAATTTTATCACGCGCAATCAGTTCAGGCCAAGCAGCCTCAAAGTTGGCGCGCAGTTCTTCTAAATTTACCATGCGTTTAATCTCCTTAATTGTGTGATGGAAGTTGAATAAAGTATTTGACGTCAAAGGTATGTTCGCCGATATAATCAGCGTCAACCGGCAGCCAGTGGTTGCCGCACCATATAGCAAGCTCAACGCGGTGGCGCGGTATGTTATGCACTACGCCCTGCTTGTTGACGTAAAAGGGGTTAGCAATCAACACAACATAATCAGCCTCTTGCGCTTTAAGTGTGTTGTCCGGTTTTGTCTGTGGGTATGGTTGCCAGTTATTCATAATCAACCTCACCCATAGAAGAGCGCAGCTCGTTAATCTCTTGATCTAAAATTGCCGTGTTGGCGTGGATTTGTTCAAGCAATGCCTCGCAGCGGTCAAAAGATTGATTATATTCATAGATGTTATAAAAGGTGAAAGCGGTGGCAAGAATACCAAGCACAATGCAAACCGCAGCCAAAAAGCCACATATAGTATCTTTTGTTATACGTCTTTCTCTTTCTTTATCTGCCATCAAGCGCAGTCGCTCAAAATGATCAATCGTCATTTGGCCTTTTGGCGATGGTGAGCAATCTTTATATTTGTTGAGTAAATCAGTCATGAGTTAAGCCTCCAAAGAATAGTTAAGACGGATATGGTTGACGCCATAACTGTCGGTAAAAGTTAAAAATGTGAGATTGTATTTTTGAACAAGTGCAGCAAAGGCCGGTGTATCAATTACTCTGGCTTTAATTTCTTCCGGTTTCCATTTGTCGCAGTTGAGTGTAGCGGTGTGATTTTTGATTTGCCGCTCGGTCATCATTGCCTTTGGTGTTGCGTAGTAGCCGCCGGCAGTGCGAATATCTTTTGCAAACTTTTGCAGATCTTTTTTAAGTTGGACTGTATTAAGCATTTATTTTCTCCTTAAATTGTGATTAACCGTGATTTAAGGATAAAATAAACCATATATGTTTAAGATGTCAAGAGAAAAATAAACCATATATGTTTATAAAATATACATAGCATGTGTAAAACCCTCTAAAAATAAGGCTTTCAGAGGGTAAAAATTTTTTTAGATTTATGTTAATTTAGCGTGATTTGCTTTATTCGCAAGTAGTGTATAAATTACCGAATATTCTTTGAGTGGTGCAATTTACACGACGACTAAGCCGTTGAGCCTCACTTTGTGTTTGAGCAGCACGTAGGCGTATATATTTATTTTCAAGTTCGCGCACACAATCAGTATAGTTTTTTGTTCCGGATTTCATGCCATAATCTTCGCAAGTCATTTCTTGATCAGCAAAAGAATTTCTTAACTTGCGAAAAGCCTCATCTATACCGTCATATTCACGATCGATACGATATATTGCGCCTATCCGTTCTTGGCAATGCATGTATTGCATAGTGCCTTTTTTTGCACCATGAACTTGAATACAACGTTTTTCAATCATAGCCTCGGCCTTTGCGTCCATATCAATAAGTCGTTGCTGTTGTTTATCTTCCTCGCTTTCATATTCATGACACGCTGCGTCATCAAAAGAGCAATTTATACCTTGTTTAATATTATCATACATAAAGCAGCCAGTTAATAGCAATGGGACTAAAAATATGATTTTTTTCATGTGCTATCTCCCATTTGATTTTTGCGGTGGTGTGAGCGGTTGGCCAGAATGTTCAAGACTGTCTGTTTGTGTTGATATGTTTTGATTATTACCGCTTTGAGGTGTGGCCGTTTTGCGGATCATGCGTAGGATCTCACGCTCTTCTGGTGTAATTTCTTCCGGTTGCCATGCCGTTGGTAACACATCAAGAGGCTTGCAACCGAGTGCGGTGGCAATTTTTTCAACCTGCTCAAGATCCATAGAGCGTGCATTATTCTCTAACCGGCCAAGATGGACTTGGCTTATACCTATTTTTTCGGCAAGCTGCTCTTGCGTTAATCCGGCTTTTTTCCGCAGTTGCCTGATATTATTCTTAATAATCGTATCAGTCATTTTATACCTCTTTGATTTTAAATAAATTATACCAGAAAGGTTTATTTAATTCAATAGAAATAAAGGTCAGTTTTCAACATAAACCATATATGTTTATTTTTTATCTTGACTTAATAAACCATATATGTTTATTCTGTCATTTAGGAGGTATTACCACTATGATGAAACTTCAAGAATATTTAGATAACAACAAAAAGACGGTGGCTGATTTAGCCAGAGCTTGTGAAGTAAAGCACACAGTGGCTTTGCGGTGGGCAAACGGTGCGCGCATACCGTCAAGAGAGAATATGCAAAAAATCTTTGCATACACGGACGGCCAAGTTGAGCCGAACGATTTTTATAACATTAACACAGAAGAAGAAAAGGAGCTTAACAGTGTCAACTGATAACATTATCAAATACACGCCGGAAGATGTTCAGCGCATTATGGCCGAACGCGTTAGGGTTAATTACAGATCTGCAACGTTTAAGGCCGGCATGATTGCCGAATATTGCTTTGAATATCCGAACGGCAAGATCCACGCCGATGTTGTGTGTGCTTTTCCGGTTGATCCGGCAAACGCAGATTATGACAACGGCGTGATTGTTTGTAACAAAAAGATTGAGGCACAAATTTGGCCTTTGATCGGACAGTATTCACTTATTACAGGAGAAAAATTGTGAGTAACGATATTAAAGATTTCAGTCGAATGATCGGCGAATTAGAGGACGGTCAATTTAATGCTGACTGCTCGCAGCAGTTTGAAAAGGCGTTGCAGTCCGTTAAGGAACGTTGTGAGATTGATGGTGCAAAATCGGCTACGGCCACAATAGCTGTCAATTTGAAAATCAGTTTTGTGAGTGGTAATATTGAGGTGAACGCCGATGTTTCAAGCAAACTGCCGGCTAAACCGCGCAACCGCTCAATCTTCTGGCTTTCAGAGGACGGCAAAGGGATTTGCCGCGAAAATCCTAAACAGCCTCGCCTGCCGTTTGATGTCATCGCCGGCAAGCGTGAAGTAGTCAACTATGATAACGAAAGGAAAGATATAAATGGAGAATAATGAAAATACCGTTGTTGCGGTTAGGGATATTGTTGAAAAATATTTTGAGCCGCGTGTTGTGCAGGTTGAGGGCACAAAAGGCTTGCTTGTTGCACCGGAGGGCATGAGCGTTGCGCACGTCAAACGGTTTATTGATGATGAGCGTCAAGCACCGGAAGTGTTAAAAGGCAGCACGACGCTACATAATTGCAAGAGCTTTATTGATTTTGTAAATCGCTATAAATATGATACTTCGGCAATTTTCTATGATCAGGATAAGCAAAAAATTACTTGCATATTTGATTGCGCAACAAAGGACGTGACAAGTTTTGAACGTCATAAGGCTGATTATGCTTTCCCTTTCAGTGACGAATTGAAAGAGTGGAAAGAGCATAACGGTGATATTATGACGCAAATTGATTTTGCTTTCTTTATTGAAAAGAATGTTTTGGATTTAGCTGATCCTGATAAGACAGCCGAAAGTGAGGCCTTAAAAGAGATCCGGCTACGCATTGGCGGCCATTTTGCTGCCGTTAGCAAAATGGTGGAACTCTCCAGAGGCATTTCAATCCATAGTGATGAACGCGCTACGGTTAAATATGATCCGAATACCGGTGAAAGCACGGTTGATTTTTCAAGTGAGCATACCGACGCCGCCGGTGAAAAGGTAAAAGTGCCGAATATGTTTTTGATTGTTATACCTATTCTTAAGGGCGGTAAATCGTATCAGTTGCCATGTCGGCTGCGCCACCGCTTAAAGAATGGACAGATTATATGGTGGTATGAAGTGATTGATCTTGATAAGGCCATCGCTGCCGCGATTGATGAAGAATTGAACGAGATTAAAGATAAGATCGGCTTGCCGGTATTCTACGGAGATTTGCCATCAGGCAGATAATGTGATTAAAGGCGGTGGTGAAATACCACCGCCTGCACCGGTATTATTACGATATTACAATATAAGAGCTTAATTTATCAAAGGGTTGAAAATAATGGTTGAAGAAACAGAAAAGAAAAAGGGTTGGGTTGTGCCGGTGGCAGCGGTTGAGGCGTTGCGATCGGAGGACGCTGAACTGTTTAAGGAGGCATTTTTAGCCATGCATGACTATAATATGAACGGTGATGTTGATATGACGGCCATGACGCCTGCAGCGCGTGTGTTGTTTAGTTTGTTTAAGGAAACGATTGACGGCAATATGCGCCGCTATGAGGCTATAAAAAAACGCAATCAGGAAACAGCCAAGAGCCGAAAACCGCGCAAGAAAAGAGGAGAATAAAAATTTTTACCAAAAGTTACCAGTGGTAAAAAAACACGCAAAATTTTACCAAAAGTTACCAGTGGTGACGAAAAACGAATAAAGGCAGCCAAAACCGGCCGCAAACGCAGTAAAATGATTTTTAGTTAAAAATTTGGTAGCGGTTGGTGAGGTTTGGTGAAAAAAAAGAAAAGAAAAAGAAGCAAAAAGAAAATAAATAAAAAATTATTTTGGTTGTTGGTTAAAAGGTAGTCGGTTTAAGGGTTAAAGGTTTAAGTTATGGGTTACAGGGAAAAGGTTAAGAGGGTTACAGGGAGAAAGGAAAAGGTTGCAAAACTTGTGGATAGATCCACACGTTTTGTGGATAAATGCTTGTCACATAAACGCGCCTTTGCGGACAAGCCTGCCGGCTTACCCTCGCAAAGACTGCGTTATACAAGCATTTTGGAGATGATTGCAGGCAAAGCTGCAATCATTAGTGCGCAAGTTAAAACTTGCTTATTGCGCCTATCGGCGCAGGCTCGGCAAGGAAAAGGAGCGCGTTTTTGGCTTTGTGCAGCAATTTCTGTCTATTTTTTGGTTGCAAGTGTTGTATGGGAGGTTAAGAATGTTATCAAAAATCAGAACGATTGAAGATGTTAAGTTTGAATTGACGCGGTATTTTGAAACATTGCGCGCCTTACCGGCACCGGAACGGCCGGATTATGCCAAGAATTACCTCTGGCAACTGCTGCCAAGTGAGCCGAATGACGATGACAAAGAGGCAGCCGGCAAAAGATTTCAGCCGACAACGGTGGATATAGCAGATTGTTGGTATATGGACGCCAATTTTATACCGCTGCTGACTAAGTTTGAATATAAATTGCTTAGCCGCCGGCTGCGTGATAAGCCGCTGCCGTGGAAAGTGATTGAACATGAAACAAATTACTCACGGCAATGGCTTAAATTCTACATGGATAAAGCCTTGCAACGCCTTTTTGTCCACATGAAAAGTTAATTTTTAGACACAAAATGAGTTATTAAGAGATACAAAAAGATTAAATAATATGATAAATCAAGCACTTATAATGATAATTTACATCACTTTACAAACACTTTACATCAATTTACAAAAAATGACTTTACATAATCACGTTAATCAAAGTATAAAAATTGTAGGATAGGGTTTTTAGACTTTATCCGGTAGAGGCCACTCATTTGAGCGGCCTTTTTGTTTGGTGTAACACTGAACAATAACCCTGCGACGGGTTAAGCTCCAAAGGCCACGCGCTATTCAACCGGCGCGTGGCTTTCTTGTATGGTGAATGAAATGACAAAGGAAAAGAAAACAACAAAGGCAAAAAAGTCGGTTGGCCGGCCGAAAGTGAAATGGAAGAGCAAGGCAAACGCTGACAGGATTTTTGCGGCCATGCAAGACGGCAAGAGCTTGCGACAGATCTGCAGAGAGAACGGTTGGCCACACAGCACGGTGCTTGCTTGGTTGAATGGTGAGTTTTCTGACCAATACACGCAAGCGCAGGAGCGGCGCGCGGATTATTACTTTGAGGAAATACTTGAGATCGCTGACAGTTGTCCGGCTGATAAGGAGGAAGTGGCTGCAGCCAAGTTAAGAATTGATACGCGCAAGTGGATCATAGGCAGAATGAATCCCAAAAAATACAGTGACAGGGTTAATGTTGACATGAGCGGTGAAACAAAGGTGACGCATGACGGAACAGTTGAATTTACCCCGACAGATATGGCAATATCGCGACTTGATGAAATCGTTAGCAGAGCTATCGGGGAAAGAAAAGATACAGGCTTGGAGGACACTGGCGAAAAATGATTTGTTTTTTCTTCTGGTGTATGTGCTCGGCGTTAGCTTTGCGAATAATCAATGGGCGCTTGACCGGTGCAGAGAATACCAAGAAGATCCTTACGGCTTTTTGGATTTGTGGGCACGCGGCCACTTTAAGAGCACAATTATTACATACGCGCACACGATATTTGAAATATTGAACAATCCGGAGGTTACGATCGGAATTTTCAGCCATAAACTGCCGATCGCAAAATCCTTTGTGATCCAGATTAAAAACACGTTGGAGAGCAATGAACTGCTAAAGCTCTTGTTTCCTGACATACTTTATGCCAAGCCGGCAAGGGAAAGTCCAAAGTGGACAGAGGATAAAATTTGCGTGAAAAGACAATCATCACGCAAAGAGATGACGGTTGAGGCCTGCGGTGTTGTTGAGGGGCAGCCGACAGGAATGCACTTTGATATTTTGGTGTATGATGACTTGGTGACTTTGGAGAGTGTGAACACGCCGGAGCAGATCCTCAAGACAACGGCGGCGTATAAAATGAGCCTTAACTTGGGCAGCGCAACAGCAAAGCGCGCCATGATCGGCACATTTTATGCGTTTAATGATACATATAACGTGATTATTGATGAGGGCGGCGTTATCCCTCGGATATATCCGGCAATGACAGATCCGAAGGATTTTAACACTTCTGTCTTTTTACCGCCGGAAGAGTTAAAACAAAAACGTATTGAAATGGGCGCAGCAACATTTGGCACACAGATGTTACTGGATCCGTCTATTGCAAACAACAGATATTTTCTGCCGGAATGGGTAAAATACTATGACGGCAATGGCCATGAAACAATGATTAAATACATCATTGTGGATCCGGCCTCAAGCAAGGAGAAACGCAGCGACTACACTGTCATGCTTGTCTTGGGTTTAGGCAAGGACGGCAACTATTATGTTGTTGACGGTGTGCGCGATCGGCTTAATTTGTCTGAACGAACAAACATGTTATTCAGGCTTGTTGAGCAATACCGGCCAAAAGCGGTGTGGTATGAAAGTTATGGGCAGCAGGCTGATAATGAGCATATTCAATCTGAAATGAATGTGCGACATTTTCGGTTTGCGATCAATCGGCTTGGCGGCACAATGGCTAAAAAAGCAAGGATTGAACGTTTGCAGCCTTTATTTGAGCAAGGCAAAATCTGGTTTCCGACAAGGCTGCCGTTTTTAACGGTGGACAACGGCTATCAGGATTTTACCAAGCTCTTTTTGGACGACGAATATTTGAAATATCCGGCCTGCAATCACGACGATATGATTGACTGCTTGGCTCGGTTGTTTGATATAAACGCTATCTTTCCACAAAGCGGCGCAGCTTATCAAACAATTTTCTATAACAAGAAAGGGTAAAACTATGGGATTAGGTAAAAGTTTGAAAAAAGCCTTTAAGAAAGCAACAAAAGCCGTTACAAAAACGGTTAAGAGTGTTGTAACAAGCGGCACGGACGCAATCAAAGCAGTTAGCAAAGGTGATTTAACCGGTTTAGCTGACGCTGCAGTGCGCATGTCATCGGCCGGCACAATATCGCTAAAAGATAAAGGTTTGCTAAATGCAGGCTTAGGAGTGGAGCAGCAAGTTGAGGCACCACCGACACAAACAGAGCAGCCGTATGACGGTTTGCTTGCTTATGTGACAGATCAACGCAATCGCAGAGCAAAGCGCAATCGCCAAAGCACAAACAACACTAACGGAAACACAAAAGTTGACGGCAATAGATTGTCCGGCACAACTGCTTTAGGAGTGTAATGATATGTCTTTCAGTAGAGTATTTAGGAAACTGCGCAAATACGTTATTAAAAAAGCTAAAGCCACAGCTCAAGCTGCTGAACAAGCGAAAGCGGCAGAGCAAGCAAAAGCTGCCGAAACTGCCGCAGCAACGCAGGCGGTGGCCACGCAGCCACCGGTGCAAACAACGGCAATACCGGTGCAAACTACCGGCACGCCGGTTGATCAGGATAATGACAGCCTTGATCTTTATATCAATACAATGCGCAATCGGCGTAAAAGAGGAGCGCAGCTGCCAGATGTGGCTGCGTTATTAGGACAAACAGCCACATTGGGGGTTTAATATGGATAACACGGAAAACGATTTGGCCAAAAGAATTGTCAAGGAGCTTGGCGAACTTGAAAGCAAGCGTAAGCCTCTTGAGAATGTTTGGCAGAGTATTATGGAAATGGTGGATCCGGCAAACGCTTTCATCAATCGCGAATACTCGGCAGAAAATATGTTTAAGGAAGATCTTTATTCAACTTCTGCCCTGCGCGCGATACCGAAGTTTGTGGCTGCTTTGCAATCTACCGTTACGCCGCCGAATGAACAGTGGCACCGTTTAATACCGCCGACACGCAAGCTCAAAAAAGATCAAACATGTATTTCTTGGCTTGAAGAATTGGCAGAGGATTTATTTGAACGCAGATACCGGCCGGCTGCAGGTTTTAATAAGGCTATTATCAAAATTTGGTATAGTATGGCTAAAATCGGCGTCGGTTGTATGTTTATTGATGAGGCAAGCGACGGCACTGGTGCAGAATATACCTGCGTCAACATGAAAGATTTTTATGTTAGCTTGTATGATAATGGCCAGATTAAGAAGTGTTATCGCAAACTCAAGAAAAGCTTTTGGGAGCTTTGTGAGGATTTAGAGGATAAAGGTGTTAATCCGCAAGAGGTGATACCGGTTGAAATATATAATCGTTGCAAATTATCTCCGAACTCGGAGCTTAATCTTATTCATGCGGTGAAAAAGTTAAGCAATAAAGAAGTGAGTGCTTTTGCGATTGATATACCAAAGGTTGACGGCGGCGTTGAAAAAATAAAACGCCGCTATGCGCATTATTTGGTGTTAGCTGACGGTGGCCGGCCGGTAGTTTTACACTCCGGCTTTTTCTTTACTTGTCCGTATATGTTTGCGCGTTTCAAAGAGCTTGATTATGATATTTATTCAAACTCTCCGTCAATGCAGGGTTTGCCAGATATACAAATGCTGCAGCGTATGCGTAAATCTATGATTGAGGCCGGTGAAAAAGCGGTTGATCCGACAATCTTGGCTAAGCAAGACGCAGCAATGGGCGGTATTGAACCGGTGGCCGGTGCGATTATTCCGGGAGGTTTGGACGATCAAGGCAAGGAAACAATGAAAGCCTTGCAGGTTACCGGATCAGCTGCGCTCGGTGTTGACTTGGAAGAGCTGATCACTAAAGGAATTGAGGATTTTTACCTTGTGCCTTTGTATATGATGTATTATCAAGAGGGTAAGATGACGGCAACAGAGATCAATCAGCGCGCAATGGAAAGAGCAATGTTAATGTCTATCAATGTCTTTCCGGTTGAAAATGAGCTGCTTTCTCCTATGGTGGCCAGAGAACTTGATATTATGGAACGCCTTGAAGTTTTACCGCCGAATATGCCGAAAGATTTGGCTGCTTTGATGAATAAAGATGTGCCGTATTATGCGATCCAGTATGAGGGTGAGCAGCATAAGGCGCAGGAAATTATCAAGGCTAACGGTATTATGGTGACTTTAGAGGGCGCAGCCTCGCTTAGCCAGTATGAGCCGACGATTGGTTTAGCTATTAAAGGCTATGACTGTTTATCTACACTCGGCAGAGCAAACGGTATGCCTATGGATCATCTACTTACGCAAAAGGAATATAAGAAAGTCACAGATGATTTAAAGACACAGCAGGCGGCTCAACAACAAGCCGCTGCTGCAGCGATAGATCCGCGCGCCGCTGAAACAGCCGGAAATACAGCTGACCGTTATCAGCAACAACTTGCAAGCATGAGGTATTGATATGGCTTTGACTAAGGAAGAAAAAGAAAAAATCCGCCTGAATGTTAGGCTTATTAAAGAGGCTTATGAAAAGGCCTTTAAAGGTAATCAGGTGATTATACAGGATTTGCGCAGCTTTTGCGATGTTAATGTGCCGACGGACATGAATCCGGCAATGGGTAATATTGACGTGAGCAAAGTTTTGGTAAAAACCGGCCGCGCAAGTGTGTTTCAGCGGATAGAATATTGGCTGAACACGCCGGTTGAACAAATTGAAACAGACACTTTGAATAAATGGGAGCATAAAGCATGAGCGAAGAAAATGCAAATACTACCGATCAGGTAGGAACTAACGCAGGGGAAAACGCCGGAGCAGATCCGGCTTTTTTGTTTGAGAATACTGACGCCTCAAGCTATGGAGAGGCAAACGTCAATTTCTTAAAAGAGAACAATTTAAGCAATATGTCGGATTTAGTTGCTTTGGCCACAAAGGGCAAAAATGCTCTTGAGCTGCCAAAAGATAACGATCAAGACAGCTTGCTCAACTTCCGTAAAGCCTGCGGTTATCCTGAAACCGCTGACGGTTACGGATTTAAGGCTGAAACGGAAGAAGAAAAAGGAATTGCTGACTTTGTGCACAAATGTCAACTTGATAAATGGGCGGCCAAAGCCGTTTATAATCAAATTATTGCAAATATTAAGGCAGAGGACGCCGAAGATAAAAAGCAATATGACGCCGAAGTTGCTAAGATAAAAAGCAACTGGGGTGAAAATGCACAAGGCAATGAAAGCTTACTGCAGCGCGGTGTTAAGGCAATCGGATTGTCGGAGCAACAACTGCAGGAGATCTCCGGTATTATCGGAGTGGAGGCAGCCCTCAATCTTATGCTGACGCTTGGCCGTGTTAAGTCTGATCATGCAGGCATAACCGGTGGCAGCGGCAGTGGCGGTGAAGAGAGCTTGGATAGTTTTATATATTCACGTCGCGGAATGTAACGGAATGTATAAAGCTTTGTTTTAACCGGAGGCGTTTGCCTCCTTTTTTAATAGGAAAATGATAAATGTTAAACGATACTTTACAACGCATTGCATTAAATCAATCTAAAATGCAGCAAAAAGTCGTTGATCACTTTACAAGACCTACAGAATTTTTGAAAAGAGTGCCTTTTATTGTATCAAGTCACGGCTTTCAAAATCAGTATGAAGAGTGGTCAAACGTAGAGGGCGGTGAGTTCAGAGAATTTGACGCGCCGTCTGTTCAAATTCATGCAGATACCGCTGCTCGTCAAGTCAAGCTCGGCGTTATCGGTGGTGAAATGAGCGTGGGTGAAGAGGCAGCTTTAAATATGGCTATCGGATCAACCACCGACAGCGCAGAGGCAGCCGCAAGATACTTTGCAAAACAAACTCCGCAGATCTTGAATAAATCCGGTAAAAATACCGAATTGCATTTTATTTACAACATTTTGTATGGTGAAATGAGAAAATATAATGCTAAGGTCGCAAGTGACGCCACAAAGCACACAATGATCAACGCCGGCGGCACCGGTAATACTAACTATTCAATCTTTGCAATCCGTCAAGCACCGGAATTAAACTGCGGTTTATTCTCTCCTTGCGGCAAAAACAAAGATGAAACCATGTATATGGAATGGCTGAACGGTGGCGAACGTCACCGTATTGTCGGCGGTAAAGATGACGGCAAGATCGGCTATGAGGCTACATGGAAAGCCTTTTTAGGTTATCAGTTAGCTTGTCCTGAATATTTAGGCGGTATTTTCAATATTGATCCGGCAAACAATCACGGTGTTACAGCTGCAATGATTGATGACTTGCTTGATATGATTGAGGCTGATACCTCCGATACTGTTCTTGTTATGGCACGCACCATGAAGAGCAAACTCGGTGCCTTGAAGTGGGATAAAGTTGAGCTTGAAACTCGTGAAGAAAATGTCAATACCAAAGTTATGACTTGGAACGGTATTGAAATGATCGGCACAAATACCATGCTCAAAGGAACTGAAAGCAAGGTTATATTGCCTTACTAAGGATAAAAGAGCCGTCTTAATGGCCGGCTCTTTCTTTTCAATAATTTTCAATAATTTGTAAAGGATAAAAACATGGTAAAAAATTTTGGTTTTTATAAAGAAAACTTTACCGATGAATCAGAGGCCGCTGCAAGTATTTCCGGCACACGCGGCTTGCGTGTTGGTGGTGCATTAGGCCACGTTTATGCTCAATGTATTGCCGGATCCGGCGGATTTTCTATTGCCGCCGGTAAAGCGGTTACATTAACCGGTAAAGAATGCGATACCGCTACCGGCACTTATGCTGCTAACGGTGTGACTGTTGTTCGCACATTTGCTGCTGCAGAAACTTTTGCAGAGGGCGATGTTATTGCTGAAATTCACTTTCCGTCTTACGCAAAAGAATACGGTAAAGTTGATTTTGCTACTAACGACAGCGGTGCAACTGGCGCGATCAAAATTGTGCCGAATGCTATGGGATAATCTGACATGGCACAATTTAGAGCAAAAAACGATACCTTTTATAACTTTCAATATGTTCGCAAAGGCAAAGTTATTTATGGCGGCGATGATCTCAAAGCAAATGAAAACTTTGAACTGATCGGCGATGAAAGCAAAAAGGCTGCAGCTCCGGCGACTGGAGATAACGGCGGCGAAAATACGCCGCCGGCAGCACCGGCAGCTAAACCGGCAACTTATAATGATCTTGTGAAGTATGCACAAACTCTGAATATTGCCGGCGCAAACCGCATGAAAAAGCCTGAATTGCTTGAGGCTATTGCTAAAGCAGAGGCAGAAACAGCGGCGCCGACAGCTGATGATGTAAAAGGTGACGGTGAAGTCAATGGCGATAGCGTTGACAAAGATCCGGCAGCTTAATGATATTGAGGAGGCTGAAACGGCCTCCTCTTTTTTATGGAGAATAAAAAAATGGTAGCAACTTGCTCAACAGAATTAGACATTTTTAATATGGCCGCTTTAGCATTGGGCGCAAAGAGAAGTATATCAACGAACGATAAGACGAACATTGCAGAGGAAATGCAGGCCGCTTTCAGATTAACACGCGATAATTTAATCAGATCTTATAATTGGGGTTGCTGCATTAAAGAGGACACTTTTGCCCTTGTTGAGGTAAAAGAGGGCACCGAACGGCCGTATGTGTATCAGTTACCAAGCGACAGCTTACAGATTATCAGCTTAAACGGAATACAAACCGGCTATTCTGGGGTTGAACGCGTGGAGAGAGATGATCCGCTTTATAAGATACGCGGCCATAAATTATATACAAAGCTCAAAGCTCCGCTTAATGTGGAATATAGCTTTAGGAATGAGGATATTACAAGCTATGACGCTTGTTTTTGTAAAGTTTTAGCTCTGGATTTGGCCATTGCCGTATGCGACAGAGCAACAAACAGCGAAAGCAAATTGCAATCTTTGGAAAGACAACGCCGCGAGGCCTTAAATGACGCTTTGCGCTCAAACGCTTTAGAGATACCGGCACGGCCGAAAGTTACCGGCAACTGGCTCAAAGCAAGACAAAGACAATCTAACTTTTTGCTTGTTAAAGATACGGAGTTTTAGAAAATGGTGCAAAAGAGAGTTTTAAGATCTTTTAACGCCGGTGAGGTTAGTCCTGACTTATATGGCCGTGACGACATACCAAAGGTCAACGGCGGTATGAAAGTATGTGAAAATATGATCCTAACAATACAAGGATCTGCCTATTATCGCGGCGGTATGAAGTATGCCCACGCCACAAAAAACAATACCGGAGTTTTGCTGCGTGATTTCAGTTATAATGACAATGATTGTTATACAATGGAATTTGGCAATCATTATGTGCGCTTTTATCGCAATCAGCAGCTTATGGTTGACGGCAATAATAATCCGATAGAGTTAGAAACGCCTTACGCACTCTCGGATTTGTTTGACGCTGACGGCCGGCCGGCAATATCAAAGGCACAATCAGCTGATTTAATTTATTTATTTCAGAGTGAGGGTAAATATCCGGTGCAGCGTTTGGTGCGTAACGCAAACGGCAGCTTTAGCCTGCAGGCCGTTGATTACGCAGAGGACGGCGGATTTGAAGATATTAACATGGATAAATCAAAACGTGTCCACGTGAGCGCGCGCACCGGTGACAATATCACAATTACATCAACGCACGCAATCTTTAAGAGCGGCCATATTGGTGACATTTTCTATGTTGAGCCGATCAATTTTGACGGTATTTACACATGGGCGGAGGGTAAAAGTGTTACCGCCGGCCAAAGAATTATCTCAAACTATAAAACATATACGGCAGAGGCAGCCGGCACAACCGGATATTCAACGCCGAAACATCAAGAGGGAACAGCTACCGACGGCGCGGTGCGTTGGGTGTATGAAGATTGTGGATATGGAATAGCTAAGATTTTGACAATAAGTAACGACGGTAAAAGCTGCACGGCAAAGGTGTTGCTGCCGTTTCCGTATGCTTGTGTAGGTGATACGCGCAAGACGTGGAAGTGGAAATTTGGCAGTTGGTGCACTGAATATGGCTACCCGACAACAGGTTGCTTTCATCGTGAGCGTTTATGTGTGGCCAGAAAATCAAGAATGTGGTTTAGTTGGAACGACGATTTTGAGAGTTTTGCTGAAAAAGACGGTGGCCAGATCACAAGTGAGTGCGGTTGGGGTTTTGGTGTTTCTTCCGGTATTACGGTAGGCAATATTGCGTGGATGCAGAGCGGCCGCGATTTACTGTTGGGCACTGACGTTAATGTGGTAGGTGTCGGCGAAAGCTCAAGCGACGCTTTATTTTATTCAAGCAACTGCCGCAGCTATGAACAAACGCGTGAGGGGTGTGCAGCTATTCAACCGGTGCGGATCGGTAGCCGATTTGTATTTATGGATATAACCGGCAAAAATATGGACACTTTGGCTTATGACGCAAACACTTATCAATACAACAGCGATACAATACAAACATACGCTAAGCATATAAATGTTGAGGGCGTGATTGATATTGTGCGGATCCGTGAGCCGTTTGATGTGATTTATTGCTTGAAGAGCAACGGCGAATTAAGCTGCAGCCTTTATTCGCCGACGCAAGAGGGTTTAGCTTGGTATAGAATTAAGACTGACGGCGATGTGATCAGTATTAGCAAAGACGGCAATAATCTAGCCATGTGCGTATGCCGCAAGAAAATCATCAACAATCAAGAAGTCAATGGTTTTGGTGTTGAGTTTTTGCAAAATCCTTTTCAAGGCTTTTTCTCTAAGACAATAGCTGATTTTGACAGCCAAAAGGAATATCAACAGTATTGTATTGATAGCCTTTTGGAAGTGCAAAAAGAGGCTTGTTATTTGGACGCTGCAATTATTGTGAGCAGCGACACGGCGTTTAGTGAGATTAGCACAAATTTGGATCATTTGGCCGGCCGCACGGTGAGTATTGTATCAGAGGGTGGTATTGAGCCAAGCCAGACGGTGCAAAAAATCAATAACCGGTGGACGGTAAAATTAAAATGGCCGTCAAAAATTGCTATTGTCGGCCTGCCTTATAAGGGCGTTTTGATACCGACAAGCATGGAGGGTGACGGTGAAACATCTGCACGCGGCCGGATTAAACGGATTAACGCCGTCGGTTTTAGAGTGTGTAACTCTATGGGCGGCCAAGCTGGTGATCGCATGGAAAACTTAAAGGATATTTTGAGCAGATCCGGCAAGGATAATCTCAATAATCCGATACCGCTTTTTTCTGGTGATGTGCCGCTTGCAATGTTTTCCGGTGACTATGAGGAAGCGGAACAGTTGATATTTATTCAGCCTTATCCACTGCCGTTTATGCTGCAGGCAATCGTTTTTGAGTTTGAAATTTCTTAAGGGAGTAAAAATATGGTAGCACCTATTATTGCCGCCGTCGCCGCAAATGCAGCGTTGGGCGCGATCGGCTCGCTTGCGCAGAATAAGCAGCAGGTCAAAGAATTGAAACAGCAAGCCGCTATCAAAAATCTTGAGGGCGACATTTATGAGAGAAATGCGCACATGCAGGCGGAGGCCGACAGCTATAATGAAAGTGTAGCCAGAAACGAACGCAATCAAACACTGTCACGGCTGCGTGTGGCACAAGCACAAAGCGGCGTTACCGGAGGCACTTTGCTTGAAATACAAATGCAGAGTGAGCAGGAGGCTGAACTTGACGATATGATGACACGCTATAACAATCATACAAAATATGTGGCCACAATGTATGAGGCACAAAAATCAAGAACAGAGGCGCAGCAGCTTTTGGCCAATGCTAAGAGTTTGAAGAAAAACCGGTGGTTTAACGCTATTTTGGCCGGTGCAAACAGCAGCCTTTCAACAGCAACAAGTCAATACATGTTTGGTAATAACACTACCGGAGGCGTTGAAGATATGAGCGGGCAATCAGAGGGTTGGAATCCGTCAATATCTGCACCGGCAGCTAAACCGGCCAGATAAGGGAGAATAAGCAATGGGAATGAATAACACATATACGCGGCAAGTGCAGGCAGCACCGACAGATTTGAACGCACATCAGAATTATGTTAAGCAATATGACGCTATGAGTGAACTGGTGCAAAATGCGGTTGCTACCGGCCAGAACATTGTCAATGCTTATGCTAAAGCACGCGATGACAATGAGCGCGAAACAACAAAATTGCTTGTTGATGAACGCAACGAAAAACTTAAAAACGCCATGCGTGAGGTGCAGCTCAATCAGGATCCGTCCACATGGGAAGAAAACTATAAGCAGCGGTATGATGAAATCAGCGAAGAATATAAAAGCCAAGTGCCAGAGAGATATACTGACGAATTTAATCGGTGGAATGAGCTGAATGACAGCCGCAATATTATGGATCTGCGCTTTGCTCAAACAAAAAAGACACAGGAAATTAACCGCGAATTGTTGTTTGATAGGGTTGAGCGCAACGCGAAAAATGCAATCGGTGCTGACGCCGGCACAATGGCTATGCTTGACGCTGACACGGAGAACAGCTTGAAAGCGGCGTTAAGTCGCGGCCAGATTAGTCGTTTACAATATGATAAAGCCATGCGCAACTATGGTGAAAGCAAGACATATAATGCACTTTCTGACCGGTTAATCAGAGATCCGGAGGGGTTGGCCTTAGATTTGAATAAAAATACCTATGGCTTGAACGCAAAGGATTTGAAGAGTTGGAAGTCAAAGGTTGAGCATGAGCTGAAAATCAATGACCTGACAAACAAAACCGCCGAAAACAATCAGATTGAGGTGCAGGCTTTGCAGGCTATGGATATGATAAAAAACAAGCAGCAACCACCACAAACGCTGCTTGATCAGCTACCGGAAAAGACAAGAGAGGCTATGCAAAAAGTGCAGTTTTATGCCGTGACCGGTGATGATGTGCCGACGGATATACAAACTTATGGCTTTTTGAACGAAATGCGGCAAAACTATCCGGCCAGATTTAAGAACTTAAATTTGTATGATTATGCCGGATCTTTAAGCGGTGAGGATTTGCAGGCCTTGAGATACGCGCAGCAAGCGATTGTGATTGATTTGGACGGTAAAGCAAAGGTTAATCCGACAATTAAACACAATGATCAAGTGTTGAAAGTGGCACATGAAAACTTAGGCTATAAGCAAAATAGTCAAGAGGCCTATGATTTTGACCGGCTTTATGACGGCGAAGTGCGCGCTTTAATGCAAGAAAAGGGGCGTATGCCGACACAAACAGAGCAGGACGATATTATCAAGAGGCTGCGTAAATCAGTGGCCACACGGCGCGACTGGTGGTTTGACGGCGATAAAGAGGCACGCGCTTTGGACGATGATGACCGGCCTTATGTTGAAATGAAAGACATTGCGCCGAATACAAAAAAGGCAATTTTGAACATTATCGCAAACGATAAAAACTTTAATACTTTGAAAAAGCTTAATGACGAAGAGCAGGATCAAATGGTTGAAGAAATGGCCGGCGTATATGAACGGCCGAAAGAGCAATGGAATGACGCTACAAGAGCCGTCATAAACAGATATTTGGATATTGCAAGCAGGAGAAAATAAAATGGGTGTATTTGATGAAATTAAACAGCCTGAAAATGAGAACTTGAACACTACTGATCAAGCTATTGATCAAGTAAAAGATCAAGCTCAAGATCAAGTGCTGCGTGAGAATGTATTTGCACCGGTGGCAGCTGATACCGAAACAATTAAAGATAATCAAATACAATCATTTTCTTTGGCTTATCGGCAGCAAAGCGATGATGATTTGACGCAGGAAATCAATGCCGGTTTTATCAAGAGAGAGGACGCAGATCCGGTGCGTTGGAAGTCGGCCATAGAAACCGCAAAAGGCTTGGGTTATGACGAGAAAAGCTATGACTTAGTTTATGATGATTTACCGGAATATCAAAAGCAGTGGAAAGAAAAAGAGTTGCGCCGCTATTATGATAATTGTGACGCAATTAAAAATATGTGCATAACTGATAAAAATTTCTTGAACACTATTGATGATAAGACAGCCAAAGATTTGTATGACATCAATTTTAATTTGGCAGTTTATGGGCAGCCGAATGAGCCGAATGCCGTGTGGGCGTTTGGCCAGAGGGTTGCTTATCAAACCGGAAGAAGTGAGAAAAGCATACAAACCGGAAAATTGGCCGGTAATATACGCGGCAAACGCGGTGATGAACGCGCTGCAGCGATTGAGGCTTGGCGCAAAGAGCATGATCAACTGGTGAGAATGCCTGAAATTGATACCTCCGGCTATGGTGTTGAGGATTTTGTTTTAGCAGCAGCCGATCAGTTGCCGATTATGGCTAGAACAACAGGTGCAGTGGTCGGCGGAACAGTCACCGGTGCTGCAGCCGGTGCCGGTGTTGGCTCGGCGTTGCCGGTTGTCGGAACAGCCGCCGGCGGCGTTGCCGGTGCAAAAGCCGGTTGGGTTGCCGGTAATGCGTTGGCTGCTTATGAAAGCTATCAGATTGAGGCTAACAGCATGACTGAAAGTCTTTTAGACGTGACGGACAGCGACGGCAAGCCGCTTGAGGATTGGGTTGTTGACGGTGCTTCGTATGCTTATGGTGCAATCGCTGCTATGATTGAGCTTGTGCCGATGAAAGCAGTAACAAATACGATTCCCGGAATGAAAAACATCACAAAGGTTGGTATTAAGCAGGCACTTAAAGAGGCAGTTAAGGATAAAACGAAACGCCAAGTCATTATGCAGATTATCAAAGACTACGGCTTAGCAGTTGCCGGCGAAAGTGCGGAAGAGGCAGCGCAACAATTTACACAAGCCGAATTTACGCGTGGCGCAAAGGCTTTAATGAATGCTTTGTATGATACAGACTTTAAGCAACAATCATTTGCAAAAGATTTGGCTGAAAGTGCTGACGCTGCAATACAGGCCGGTAAAGCAACGGTAATTATGGCCGGTGCAAGCAGCGCAACACGCATAAAGCCTGAATTAAAAGCATGGCAGCGTGATCAAGAAACCAAAGAACTCAAACGCGGTCAAGAAGCGAAAGCGCAATATGACGCGCAGCGTATGGACGAAGTGGCCGCCGCAGCTCAATCTTATATGCAAAAACCAAGTGCCGAACGCGCTACGCTTAAAAAATATATGCAGCAAGCCAAGAATAGCAGCGTTTATCAAGATATTTATATGTCGGCCGATGACGCGCGCGCCGTTATGATTTCAGAGGCGGTGCAGAAAAACAAGGCTGCATTGCAGGAAAGCGGTTTATATGATGATATTGAACGACAAATTGAGCAGGCTGATCAGCTTGGCACGCCGGTGCGCATTGCGTTTGAAACTTTTGGCTCGGAAATTATGGCTAGTCAAGAGCTTTATGCAGCATTTAAAGACGTTATTAAAACTTATGAAAATGGTATTACCATGCAAGAATTGCGCTTGGAGGCTGAAAAGCAGCAGCAGGTGCGCAATAATATTGAGCAGGCCGCCAAAGACAATGCCAGTGATTATGAATATGCTTATCAGTATATTGTGGAGCAAGAGGCTGCCGGTGGTATTGATCAGCAGCGCAGAGGTTATACGGCAGAATTTTTGGCTAAGATCCTGACTTATATGGCTAAAGAAACGCAAACGCCGATCACGGAAGTTGTGGCTAAGTATGCACCGACATTTGAACGCTCTTTTGACGGCAGCGTCGGTGGTGGCCAGACGGTGCAAGATATTATCAGCACAATCAGAAAATCAGCGCAAGATAAGGAAGTGCAAAACCTTATGAAACGCGCCGGAGAACTCGGCAAGCGTGACGCACGCAAGATTGCAAAAATCTTAGGCAAACATTTAGATAATGCAGCCGCCGGAGATGTGCAGCAATTTATGCGTGTTGTTAATGCAATCGGTGATATGAAACTCAATATTGAGGCAATGACTGACGAAGATATTGCAAACAGCTTGGACAGCTACACAAAATCCGGCGATGTGCAACTGAATATTACACGCGACGACGCCGACAGAGTAAAAAGCGGTATTTTCTCGGCCAGTGAAAAGGCTTTGAGCGATATACAGGCAAACGGCCAAGACAGCGATTATGTTGTGGTTGGCGGTGGTAGAATACCGGTGCAATACCATATTGTTGAGCTTAACGATATGGTTACATCTCACGATGACGCCGGCGCGGTTAATGAAAATTATCCGCAAGAGCTGCAGCCTCGTGACAGATCCAGAGCAGCAAGCGACACGCAAATTGCTGCGATTGTCAATAACTTTGCGCCGGAACGTGTCGGACAGGCAGAGATTGCAACAGAGGGCGCGCCGATTGTGACGCCGGAGGGGTTTGTTGCCGTCGGTAATGGCCGCGCAATGGCTATCCGCCAAGTGTATAAAAATGCCGAAAAAGCGCAAGCATATAAAGATTATCTTGCCTCTAAAGGTTATGATCTGAATGGATTTGAGCAGCCGGTATTGGTGCGCAAGCTCGCTATTGACATGAACAATGAGCAGTTAAAGGCTTTAGTTGATGACGCAAATACAGCCGGCACCATGCAATATTCGGACAGCGAAAATGCGCTGCGTGACGCTGATAAAATGAGCGGTAATTTGTTGGATCTGCTTGATATGGAGGCGGACATAGACAGTGCTGCAAACAGACGTTTTTTGAACGCATTTTTTGCCGAAGTTGTGCCGACAGCCGAACGCAATGCTTATTTGGATAAGGACGATAAGATTACGCGCAAAGGTGTTGAACGTGTTGAAAATGCTATTGTGGCCAAGTTGTTACCTGACGCAAGAATGCTCTCAATTTTGGTTGAAAATCCTGACAATAATATCCGTAAAGTAACAAAAGAATTAGCAAAAGCCGCACCGGCAATCATTTCGTTTGAAAATGATATTGCCGCCGATCGGATCAATGCTGACTATTCTATTGCTGCAGATGTGTCGGGTGCGGTTGATTTGCTTAAGCGCGCCAAAGATAGAGGGGTTACGGCTGCCGAATTTATTGCTATGCGCGATATGTTTGAGGCACCGATTTCCTCAAGCACTCAAAATATGGTGCAACTCTTTGAAAAATCAAGTGGTGCAGCCGATTTTCTTAATAAGATCCGCAGCTATATCCGGCAGGCAGGTGAACAAGGTGATATGAGCCAAGATAATATGTTTGGTTTGCAACCGGTGAGCAAAGCGGAGTTGTTGGATCAGTTGGCCAGACAAGAGAGTTTGCTGCAGCGCAATATTGCGCAAATATTTCAGCCGACACGGATTGAAAAAAGCAACTATATTGCAGATCTGCGCGCAGCAGAGCAATCTACCGGTAATGAGAAAAAGATCATCAGGCTCGGTGAATTGCCGGCCGTTTATAAGGCGATCGGAATACCGGCGGCAAAAGTGAATACAAGCAAAAAGGTGATCATTAAGGACACTATTGAAAAGCACGACGTGTCTTTGCAGGCGGTTGAGAATTTGCCGGATTTACTGGCTGATCCGATAGTGGTATTTAAGGCTTTGCCGTCGTCAACAGATCCGAATGCCTATATTGCAGTCTTGGACGCTAAAGATAAAAAAGGCTTGCAGATGATTGCTGCAATCTCACCGACGAAAAAAGAGGGAGGTTATCATTTTATTACAAGTTTTTACGGTAAAAAAACTTTGCAAAATATGGTAAATGCAGCAAACGAACTGGGTAATATTAAGTATATAAAAGAAAAGAGCCTTGTCAGTGCTGGTGAAATCCAATCTTTCCCTATTACACTAACCGGCTCTTTAAATAATAATATACTACAAAAAGAGGATATTGTCAAGAGATCTTTTTATCAGCTGCCAAGAAAGAGCCATAAGGTGCATAGCGTATTTGATTTAAGAGTTGGTGATAAGACTGCAATCGGCGATGTGCAAGAGATTAACAGTGAAAATCGGACAATCAAGATCAATGATCGGCTGCACTCTATGCTTATGCTTGATACACAGATACAATATAAAGGCTTGACGGTTTATGACGGCCAAGAGCAGAATGAAGTTACTGAAACGACAGAACAAGTGCCGGCAGATGTTAAGAAAGCCACCGGTGATTTAGCAGCAGTGGCAGAACAGAAAAAGCATAATACTGAATATAACAAGGCAGCAATTTCTTATTTTGGCCTAACAAATAAACTGTCTGAAACTGGATATATTTTGACTGACGGCAGCCTTTTGGATTTAAGCGGCAAGAATTTTGGCGGATCTCCGAACATAAGATCACTTGATCATAGAGATGTTGTAAAGCCGTTAGATCGGTGGAATGCTAAAATGGAGGAATTTATTAACTCCGGCAATATTCGGTATTTGCCAGAGGGTGATAAATTGCTTATGAGCAATATGCCGACAGCTAAGCAGCTTAAGGTTATTGAAAATATTATCAATAAAACCGGCGGCAATATCACGATTGAGTTAATGGGCGACGCAAACCGTTGGGGAATGAATAAAAATGACTTTTATAATGAGTATGTAAATGCGTCATTTAATCAAGTAAAGCGTGATATAAATGCTTTTTATAAAGGTGACGGTGTGCGTGAAATAACGCGCTATTATCAGAAAATGTCAGTAACAAATGCTAAAATTGCCAAGCTACAAGAGAGTTTGCAGCAATGGGAAAAGTATTTGGCCGAAGTTATTGAACCGAATAAATATAACTGGTATAAAGACGCGTTAGAAGATAACCGCAAGAATGCTAAGCGCAAGATTGCTCAATTTAAGCGTGATATTAAAAAAGAGCAAGAAAAGGCCAGTGTTCCGGTTGGTGATAAGCTATACGCTACACATAATATGAGTTTAGCCGGTGTAAAAGGTGCGTTAAGTCTTGGCGGCCTTGCCATGCCGTCACTTGCATTGCGTAAAGTGTCGCAAGGCAATATAAATCAATTTGGCGACATTGTATTTGTGGCTAATGAAAAAATGGTTGAGCCAAGCCGCACAACAGATGTATTTGATCGTGACGCATGGACGCCAAGCATAGCAAATTCTATGCGTTACACTCTCTTGCCAAGTGGTAATACATTCATAAAAAATGTGTTAGCCAAAGCAGGCAGAGAGCGCGATTTATCAATGTTTGTGTATAATATCAGTGAAAATCTTGATACGCCGAAGAGCAACGATATGGCGTTAGAACTCTATGCACTTGACAAAGGTATTGAGTTGGATCCGTATGAAACACTACACAGCGCGGAATATCTTGACTGGTATGACGAAAATATTATGGGCAATTCAGAGCCGTATTTGTGGACTGAAAATGCCAGTAATACGGATATGGTGGCCAAGAAATTTACGCTTGATAACATTATGAAGATCTTGAAAAAACAAGAGCGTAGTGGCGGCGGCTTTTTGGGTGAGCATGTTTGGAGTGTTAGAAACCTCTTGAATTTTATGGCCAAGAAATACAAAAACCTTGATGAAGTGCGTAAAGAAAAGCATAAACTTGTATCTGCGGAGGAACAGGCGGATTATATACAGAAACTTGACAGCCAATTTTGGGATTTAGCCGAAGAGCTGAAAGTTGACGATTATGATTATATGTATGGTGATGATCGGTATGGTTTAGCCGTTGCGGTGGTTAATGCTGAAAATGGTGACGATACAATTAAAGATCGGTTGAAAAGCTACCATTTAGACACATCAGACGCAGCGATTGCCAAAGTGAAAGAGTTTAGTAATCAACTCAAGAACGTGTTGACTGATTATTTTGAGGTTAAACCTCGCCGCGTTGTTAATTTCAGCGAGTTTTCCGGTGTTATTATACCGGTAGGCCAAGAATATGACGCGGTGGCCAAGCAGCTTGAACATGAGTATATAACTGTTGAGCGCGCTAAAAAAGGTGACGCAGCCGATTATGAACGTGCTTTGATGAATATTCAAGCGAATGCAGAAACAACGTTTTTCCAAAATCAAAAGATTGACGCGGAGGCGTTGGGTGCTTATACGCCGCTTGAGCGTAAAATCACTCTGTTTCGCAACAACAATCTTTCAACTCTGATACATGAAAGCGGCCACTATTGGCTTGATATGCTGCAGCAGTTCGCTCAAATGCCGAACGCAAGCGAAAAACTACGCAATGATTGGGCAGTGGTAAAGGATTGGCTCGGCGTTGGTGAGGATAATGTTATCACGACAGAGCAACATGAAAAGTTTGCGCGTGGCGTTGAAAAGTATTTTTTGACGCGCAAAGCGCCCTCTTCTACTCTGGCCAAAATTTTTGACACTTTCCGGCGGTGGCTTGTTTCGGTGTATAAAGATGTAAAAGAGCTTGACGTTGATTTGAACGACGATGTTGCACGCGTGTTTGACCACATGCTTGCTAGTGAAAGTGAAATTGAAGAGTATGCGCAAGCGCAGCAATTTGCGGATATGTTGGAGAAAAGCACTAAAGGCTTAAGCAATGCAGATCTGGCCAAGTATGCCGAATTAACCGAACAGGCAATGACAATGGCTAAAGATAAGCACCTGACGGACAAAGTTGCTTTAATCCTTAAAGAAGAAACAGAGGCCTATAAAGAAAAGCAAGCGCAGCTCAAGGCTCAAGTGTTGGAAGAGTGGAGCAAGGACAATTTGAATAAGGCCGTTTATATCTTGGTGACAGGCGAAGTGCCGCATGGCCACTTGGATATTAAGATAAAAACGGACGATCTCAAGACGTTGCTCGGCGATAATTACGAACGTTACGCTATTTTTGGCGGCAAACCGATTTTTGCTGACGACGGAATAAGCCTTGTAGATTTGCAGGAATTTACCGGCTTAACCGAAAAGCAGGTAAAGGCAGCACTTTTGACAGCCAGACAGCGTATGCGCAACTTTAAGCAAGCCTTACAGCAGCGCACGCATGAAGAGCTTGGCGATCCGGTAACCTATGACGATGTGCAAAAACAGGTTATTGCCTCTTATTATAACGACAAACGCGCTCAACTTTTAGACTTGGATCTGAAAAGTTTGGCCGGTGATGACGCGAAAAAGCAAGCAATATCCACGCAAGGCTTTAAGCAGTGGGCTGCCGACACAATCAGTCGCATTGCAATTAAAGACTTGCGGCCGGATCAATACTCAAGAGCCATGCAATTTGCCGGTGATAAGGCAATGGCTGCACTCAATCACGGACAGCGCGGCTTAGCGTATAGAATGAAAATACAGCAAATACGCAATTTTGTGTTATATCGTGAGGCGTCGGCCAGACAGGCGGAAGTTGAAAGCACATTGCGCCGGTTGAAACAGATCGGCAAGCAGGAAGTCAACCACGATGTTGATCAAGTCTATCAAGACGCAGTGCGTGCACTCTTGAGCCGTTTTACACTCTCAAGAGCATTAACGCAAAAGGCTAAAGAACGTCTTGGCAATTTGAGTGCTTGGATCTTAGAGCAGCGCAGCAACGGCTATGATATTGTTGTGCCGGCTGATCTTTTGGAAAAAAACAACGGCACAAGCTATACAGAGCTGACGGTTGATGAATTTTTGACACTTGGTGAGAGTGTTAAGAGTTTAGTGACTAATGGCCGCGCAATCCGTCAATTTGAAATTGAGGGCGAACTGATTGAGCGCGAAAAACTGCTGCAAGAGTTTGCTGCGCAGCTGCGCAAGACTTATAAAGGCCGCGATATTCAGCGCACCGGTAAAAAGAAGTTTAGAGGTATATCTGAATTGCTTGCACCGGCTGACGCTGCGGTGGTTGGTTTTGGTGATTTTTCTAACCGGATTGACGGCTATGATACAAACGGCATTTTTCACCGGTTATTTTTACGGCCGATGACGGAGAGCCAAAACAGAGAAAACGAGTTGCTGCGTCTATATGGTGGCAAGATGAAACAACTGCAAGAGGCTTTACCGGAATGGGTAAAGAAACAACTTTTTGATAACGTTACCGGTGCAAAAGAGGTGCTTGGCGCAGACTATACGCGCGGCGAATTGATAAGTATTGCCTTAAATATGGGTAACTTAAGCAACTTGCAGCGTTTACATGACGGCAACGGATTTTCTGACGAACAGCTTGCTTGGGTTTCCGGCACGCTTAGCCACGAAGAATGGGATTATATTCAGGGCGTATGGGATACGCTTGAAAGTATGTATCCTATGCTTGCAGAGCACCATAAGAAAATGAGCGGCTTGGACATGGATCATGTTTTGGCCGCGCCGGTGGTAACGCCTTACGGTGTTTATAAAGGTGGATATTTTCCGCTCTTTTATGATAGATCGGCGGAAATGGAGGCGCGCCGCAATAACAGCCTTGAGCAAGCATTGCTTGAGAGTGATTACGGCCGCGCAACGACAAGCACCGGCTACACAAAGCAACGTCAAAATATCGTTAATGAGGCAATTAAGTTTGATCTTGGCCTGATACACAGACACTTGGCAAGCGCAATTCATGATCTGGCTTGGCGCGGAAATATCCGACAGATGTGGAATATGGCTAATAATCCGACATTTATGGCCACAATGGACGGCTATTTGCATGAAAGCTATAGGCAGCAGCTTATGAAGTTAATCAAAGATCTGGCTAACTCAACAAACAGAGAGGCCAGAGAGATGACTTTTGCTGAACGCATGGCGCGCAATATGCGTGTGGCCAGAACGACGATCGGCTTAGGTTTTAGAGTTAAGACGGCAGTTAAACAACTGACAGGCTTTGCTCAATCGGTGGCTATTATGAAACGTTACGGCCATAAAAACAAAGGCAAACATAGTGCAAGCTATTGGCTTATAAAAGGCACAAAGGCGTTTGCCTCCGATAAGACGACGCGTGAATGGTGTTTGGCTAACTCCGGTGAGCTTAGAACACGCTTGAATAACATGGACGCAAACATTGCAGAGGCCATGAAAGGTGTGGCTACAAAACAATCAAAGCTGCAAAAGATTGATGAAAATATCTACAATGCAGCGTTTTGGGCAATCGGTAAAGTTGATGTTTTCACGGCAGAGAGCACTTGGTATGCTGCATATTTGCAGGCGACAAATGACTTTGGTTACAAACATCAGGACGCGGTATTTTATGCCGACAGAGTGATGATTGAAAGTCAAGGCAGCGGCAATCTTAAAGATAAGCCGGCCATGCAACGCAAAAACGAATGGGAAAAAATGTTTTTAATGTTTTATTCGCCGTTTAGCGGAATGTATGGCCTTTGGACGTCTGTCATCAGAGATATACGCGACGGTAAAGAACGATCCGCAGCGTTGGCTGATTTGGCGGTGGCGATGTGCTTGCCGGCGTTTCTTGAGGCGTTGGTTGACGGTGATCAGCCGGACAGTGATGATGATTTGGCCGAATGGCTTAAATTCTTCTTGCTGCGGCCGATTATGTTTTGGGCGTCAACAATGCCGATCTCAAGAGATTTAGCAAGCTATTTTGAATATGGCCGCGCACAAGGCTTTTTCGGTGATACGTTTAAGGCGATCGCTGATTTGCCAAAAGTGGTGACAAGCGATAAATGGACGGCCGGCAAGCGTGTTAATGCGGTAATGAACGCAAGCGCGCAAATAGCCGGCACTTTCGGATTTAATTTGCCGGTTGGCGGACAGCTCGCAGACTGGACACAATGGCTGACAGATGTGGCTGCCGGTAATATTAAAATTGAAAGTCCAATGAATGTTATCTGGGGTGTTTGGCGTGGTAAAGACGGCAAGCCTAAAGATAAAAAATAAGGATTTCTCCTTGCTATTATTATGTTTTGTGTTGAACAACTGGGCGGCGGCAACGCTGCCCTTTTTTATAGAGAGGTAAAAATATGACTATTCCTGCAAGTATGCCGGCAAAAGTTGCCTACATTGGCGATGGGGTAACAGTCAACTTTCCGGTGCCGTTTATGTATTTTGCAAATACCGACGGCACAAAACAAATAAAAGTTGTGCTTGCTGACGCAAACGGTGAAAATGAAGTGGTTAAAGTAGAAAACACGGATTTTACTATTACGGCAGCAGGTGGCACAAACGGAACACTGACAATGAATGTAGCACCGCCGGCAAATTATAAATTAACGATAGCCTACAATATACCGATTGAGCAACTGGTTGACTGGGAAGAGTTCGGCCGCTTGCCAAGCGAAAGTATTGAAAAAGCATTTGATAAGGTGACAGCGATCTTAAAGCAGCTTTATGAGGTTTTAGGCCGGTGTATTCAAGTGCCAATATCATCAAATGAACAACCTAACGATGTTTTTCAACGATTTCAGGATCAAATGGCGGAGTTGATAACTTCGGCAAATGCAGCGATTGCAGCAGCGCAAGCCTCTGCAGATAACGCAAGTGCGTCGGCTTTAGAGGCATACAATTATGCTGAAAGTGTTAAATTCGGTTTTCATCGTGAGGCTATTGCTGCCGGTGACTGGCAAGCCGCCGGTGACGTTTATAAAATCTTTTTTCCTGACGTCGGGATTATCTCGGCAGTATATCGCACAACCTTGTCGGGCGCAGAGCGTATGGCAAATGTGGATATACAGGATAATGGCACAGGTGTCACGCTTGTTGCACAGCAGCCGTTTGCAGGTTATTGCCTGATTGCAGACGCGCAGAATGCTCAATTTGTATATCATCAACGCAGCGCAAGCAGTCGGTGGGTGATACAGCATGATTTAGGCAAATATCCGACAGTGCAATGCCTTAGAGATGACGGCGTTGTTATGGTCGGCACGGTTAAACATAACAGCATGAACAATCTGCACATTGATTTCACGGAAGATTTGAGCGGTATTGCCGTGCTTAGCTAAAAAAAGGAAAAAATAAATGGCAACTCCAGTAAAAACAGATGTTGATTTTAACCAAAATCAACTCTTAAATCCAGTGGCGCACAATACCGTCACTGCTCCGAACTCGCCAAAAGCAGGCCAATTTGCCTATTTTGACGGCTCATTTAAATTTTATAACGGCTCGGCGTGGATTGATACCGGTTTGTGCTTAGCAACAGACGCACAGGTTGCGGCAGGAACGGCCGAAAATGTTGCGGTTAATCCAAAACAGTTGGCCACAAAAGCACCGATTGCGTCACCGGCATTTACCGGCACGCCGACAGCTCCGACGGCGGCAGTCGGCACCAATACCACACAGATTGCAACAACAGCATTTGTGCTTTCAGCAATCGCTGCCGAAGTGCTTAACGCAAAGATTTATAAAGGCGTGTGGAATACCACAGATCAAACGGATTTTTCAGGCCTTAACAGTTATAGGCCGATTAAAGCCGGTTGGTATTTTGATGTTGACGGCACTGGCTGCACGATTGACGGTATTGAATACAAAAAAGGTGATAGTATTACATTTAGGCAGAATGTCGCTGCCGGCACAACAATCACAAGTGAGATGATTGCAAAGACAGATAATACTGAAAGTGATGATCTTGTCCGTCTTAATGTAACGCAAACACTGACAAATAAGACAATTAACGGTAATAACAACGCATTATCTAATTTGACAATGAATATGTTTAAGAATGGTGAAATTGTCACCACTCTTGGCAATGTTGAAAAATTGGTCACAGCCGCAGCCGTTTATGCTGCTTTGGCTGATTATCAAACAAGCCTTACTTTCGGCACCGGTTTGTCGGAAGATAACGGCACGGTAACGGTTGATCACCCATTTATTGCATTGGCTGAAAACAGTCTTGTTCGCGGTGGCAGCGGTGGCACTTTAGTTGAATTAACCGCCGGCACAAACGGTCAAGTCTTAACTATGGACGGCGGCACGCCGACATGGAAAGCGCCGGTTTCTGAAATCAAAAAACGCACTTTCACGAATCCGGCACTTACGCCGTCAAGTGGCGTTTGCACTTGGAATATTACGCACGATCTTGCAACAAAAGATTATACGGTGCGTATTTATGATGTGAGCACCGGCCAAGATGTGATTATGGATAAGACAGCCACAGGTAACACTGCTTTAACAATTCAATTTAACAGCGCAAGCAACGTGGCGGCCGGAACATATAAGGCCGTTATTGTTGGTTAAGGAGGTGTGATATGGCCGGAGAAAATGAAAACACGACAATAGAAGTCGAAAAAATTACAACGCCGGTGACGCCGTTGCAGCAAGTCAATAAAATCAATGAGATTATTGACGCTTTGGCAGCAATACAAATTTCTGCCGGTGCAGATATTGACGGCGGTATTATCGGGGATAGCCTTGATAATGAGATCGACGGCGGCACATTATAACAAACTTGTTTTAACCATAAAGGGCGGTGGCAACATCGTCCTTTCTTTTTAAGGAAAAAGTAAAATGACAGATACTATTGAAAGACGTATAAGAATACGACGCAATGATAAGGCAAGCGCACGCAGCAATAATGAGGTTTTGCGTGAGGGTGAGCCGGCCTTTGAAACTGATACCGGTGATTTTAAGATCGGTGACGGCTCAACAACTTACCGCAAGCTCTTAGGTATTCGCTCGGAGGCTGAAATTGCCGAACAGATTGCACAAGGTATTTATGAGGGCACTAACTTACAGGAAAAATTTGCTGATGAAATTGCTGAATACGGCAATGTAGCTGACTGGCTGCATGCTCGTTGCTCAGCCGGAAATTTTAAGGGAATATATCCGGGGGATTATTTCTACGATAAGACAGTGGCTCAAACTGTTGACGGCACATCTGTTGCTGCTAACCAAAACAGAAAATGTGTGATTGCCGGTATTGATATGTATTATAATGCCGGTGATACGGCTATGCCGCACCACCTGACAATTTTTGCCGGTTTTTCGGCGGCAAACGTGGTATTTAATACAACAAATAACAATAACGGCTCAAGCTACAATGCTAATCCGTTTAAGGCCTCAAAACTCTATGCGGTATTAAACGGTGTTAATAACAGCACCACAAACAAAATCGGTGCGGTTGGTTTTAACGGCACCGGCGGCTGCTATCTTAATACATTTTCAAGCGCACTGCGTAACAGAATGGTTGAACAAAGATGTTTCTTGCCGGAGAGATACAGTGCGAGTGCTGCTTTAACTGATCATACCGGTTGGAATTGGCAAGGACGCGGAATGCTCTTTGCACCGTCTGAAATAGAGGCTTATGGCTGCTTAATTCACTCAAACAAGCCAAGTATGACGCAACAAAATCCGGAGGGTTTTGGTCCATATTGCCACTGGCCGATCTTTAAGACTGCCGGACAGCGTGGCCGTTTGATGAATGGGCGCACTTACTTTTGGCTCTCCTCTGTTGGCGGTGGAGGCTCGTCTAACGCTTGCATTGTCACCGGCCACGGCAATGCGAACTGCATCAACACGTCGAACACGCTCATACGCGCGCCGCTCTGCTTTCATATCGCATAGCGGAGCGAACGCTTAAAAATAACAGCGGCCGGTTGATAAAGCCGGCCGCATTGGTGAAACATTATTTTTCTTGAGGTTATAAAATGGTTGTCTATGCAAAAGACAGAAAAGAAACAGCTACACAATACATTATTACGGCGCAAAATTTACAGGAAAAGGTTTTGCGTTATATGATGAATGAAAAGCGCGTGCCTAAAAAATGGCGTTATCTGTTAGCGCATGCAGCTATTAAAAAGGTTTGTGAATTGGTTGATAATGTGATCGCCTCAAATAAAACTTACCCAAGCAATGAGGATAAGCTCAAGCTGCGCAAGGATTATCTTGATAAGGCGGTGGTTAATTGTTATCAACTGGGTAATCATCTACAGCTTATGATACGTGTGATTGATACCGTTGACGCAAACAGCCTTAAGGAAATTTCAAGTTTGCTGCTCGATGAAATTGAACTTTTACGCAAAACGCATAAAAACTCTCATATTGTTGGGCAGCAAGAGGTTTAATGTTGTATCATGGGCGCACTAACTTTTGGCTCTCCTCTGTTAGCGGTGGAGGCTCGTCTAACGCTTGCAATGTCAACGGCAACGGCAATGCGAACTGCAACAACACGTCGAACACGAACATACGCGCGCCGCTCTGATTTCGTTTTATGCTTGTCTTAGTAGGCCGATCCGGCTGAAAACAATGCGATTAAATGAAAGGAATATTAAACCTCGCCGAATTGGCAAATAAGAGTTTTGACGCTGACCTGCGGACGCCTCTGAAAAATTGAAGTTGCATAGTGAGCTATCGTGACGGAACGCTCATTTTATGCAGGTGCAGTATGTGGTATAAATCCGTCAAGAGCCATGCAAGACTTAAAAGGGGTATTTGATGACACGAAGAAAAAGAAGATATGAACGCCGCAAAGCAGCGCGTGAGGCCAAGCGCGCTGCTTTTCTGGCTAAGTATGACAATTATGATTTGGTATGTGACCGGAATAATCTTTTTGCTGCAGCAGATATGGCTAAAAAGCATGTGATGTGGAAAGGCACGGTGCAGCGATGGAGTATTGAGCAGCTTTTGAATACTGAAAAGCTATATCGCGACTTAAAGGCCGGCAAAGATGTGCGCAGAGGATTTGCAAAGTTTAAGGTATGTGAACGCGGTAAAACGCGCAATATATCGGCAGTGCGCTTTTATGAGCGTGTTGTGCAAAAGGCTTTGTGTAAATATGTGTTATATCCGGTATATACAAAATCGGTATTGTTTGATAATGCTGCCAGTCAAAAAGGTAAAGGCACAAAGTTTGCCGCCGACAGAATGATCCGGCACTTAAGCCGGCATTTTAATCGGTATGGCCAAGCCGGCTATGCGGTGCTTGTGGACTTCAAAGGATATTTTGAGAATATCGATCACGATGTAGCCAAAGAGATATATCGGCAAAAGTTTAAGGATAAGCGATTGCTGAAATTGATTGATGACTTTATTGACGCTTATGGTGTTAAAGGTTTGGGACTTGGATCAGAAACAAGTCAAATGCACGCAATTTACTATCCGAATAAGATCGATCATGCGATAGTTGAAACGCATGGCCATGATAAAGTTATGTTTGGCCGGTATATGGACGACAGCTACATTTTGACAAGAGAGAAAAAGACGGCAATCAGAATGCTTGACAAGATCCGTGACTGGTGCAGGCGGCTGCGGATCACGCTGTCACCAAAGAAAACAATGATTGTCCGTATTAAAGACGGTTTGAAGTGGCTCAAAACAATCTTTTACCTGACGGCCACCGGCAAGATTATAAAAAAGCCGGAGCATAAGAGTGTGGTTAGGGAGCGGCGAAAACTAAAGAAACAAATTAACCTTTTGCGCGGCAATGCTTTAGGCAAAGCAGAGCTTACGCAATCTTTTGAGAGTTGGGCAGGCAGCATGAAACGGCGCAATGCGCGCTTGTCCGTGTGGAATATGCGCCGGTTTTTATGGAGTATAATGTCATGACTAAAGATGAGATCTTAAATGAAATCAATATTTGCAACAACATTTTGGAGCAACACGATTATGCTGCGCGCAAAGTAGCGTTTGAGTGTGCTGAAAAATTGAAAGAGTTGCACCCTGATCTTGAAATGCCGGTGTATGAAAAATACAAAGACATGGAGGCAGAGGCTAAACAGCTACGCTTGCGTATTGATGAATTGAGAGAGCTGCTTGACAATGCAACAGAATAATATTGACGCGGTGGTGCTTGCTTTAGTGCGCGGCGACAATACCGATATTAAAGCAAGCCTTACGCGGCTTTATCAATCCGGCGACATAAGCGGTGTGGAGCTTGCTGCTTGTGTTGGCCGGTTAATTGATTTAGCTGATTATAATGAAATCATCGGAAATTTTTGATTTGCAAATTGCAATTTTAGAAAATCCGGCGTATTATTATTTTGAAAGAGCTTAATAAAAGTGGGGTTATTGTTCATATTAAAGGAAATATGAGCAATGACTAAGGAAAGAGATATTGATACACTGGCGCGCACTTTGTATGGTGAGGCCAGAGGAGAGGACAGGCAGGGCAAAATAGCTGTTGCCTGCGTTGTTTTAAATAGGGTAAAAAAGCGGATTATGGCCGGTTATCGGATTATTGGCGGCGTGAAAGTGCCGACGATTGACGCAACCTGCCTGAAACCGTGGCAATTTTCTTGTTGGAATGACAACGATCCGAATAAAAAAATAATTCAAAATGTTGATTTGGCAAACAAACGCTTTGCGGAATGCTATGAAATTGCAACAATGGCCGCTAACGGTGAGCTTGAGGATATTACAAAGGGCGCAACGCACTATTATAATCCAAAGGCTTGCAATCAGCCAAAGTGGGCAAAAGGCAAAACGCCGTGCGTAGTGCTTGGCCATCACCTTTTCTTTAACAATATAGACTAAGAGGGCGATGGTATGTTGAAAGCAATCAAAGATTTAATTTTAGAGTTCGGATTGATCGGGTTTATTTTCGGCACATTGTCGGTGGTCTGGTCAAAAGAGCCATTGTCAACGGCTGATAAAATCAAAAAGGTTGTGGCCTCAATTACATTGAGCTTGATTATCGGCAGTATTTGTATGGGGATCGGCGTCAATGAATACCTGACTTTTGCTATTATTGGCGGCGGCTGCAGTTTTGCACGAGAATTTTTTGACGTTTGCACAAACCTGTTGAAACTTTTGGCCGACAAGCCGCTGAACACAATTAAGCAACTGGTTGAAATAATCAGAGGGGGGCGTCATGACAAAGGCCAAGATAGTTGATTTAATTTTGAGATGTGCGCTGATTGCGTTAGCGGTCTGCGCATTTTTCTATTGGAGCAATCACCAAGTTGCAAAACGTGTCAAGGCCGAATGTGAATTGAAAGTGGCGCAGCAGGTGGTTATTACGACAGAGGCAAAACAAAAGGAGGTTGAAAATGTGGCAAAGGCTAAAGCAGTTATTCATAGCCGTCCTAACGCTAACCGTGACAGCTTGCTCAACGCAATGCGTAACGGTGAGTTATGACTTTTGTCCGGTCTATCCGGTGGCCGGTGCAGCGGTGGCAGCCGAATTGGAGAACGCCAGTATTGAGGATTATCCGGCGACATGGGAATGGATCGGCCGAATTGATAAGTTAAGGCAGGAGCTTGAAATATGCAAAAAGTAAATGTGTGGATTTATTGGCCGAACAGAAGGCAAAAAGTTGATCCTGATTTATGTTATACGCCGCAAGGGCAATCTTTTCATGAGTGGCAGCGTGATCAAGAAGAGGCTTATCAATACAAGGTGGAACAGCTGAAAAAGAAACTTGAGGCTGCATGTCGGCCACACAAGCATTTTGTGGAGGATTATTGGCGATGACACAATTAAGGATCCCTTTCTCTGATTATCCGCCGAAAGAGCAGGAACGTGACGCCGCACGCGCAAAACGTCTTAAACTGATCCGGCACGCGTATTTAATGAGAATATCCGGCGAATGGGCGCATTTTATTATCGGGCAAGGCGGTGAGGATATTGACTATTATGAGGATCTGAAACTGCCGGAAGTCTGCGCCAAGTTAAAGCGTAAATTTCCCGATCATCAGCCGCGTGTCATTATGAATGAGGGGCTTGAAAATTATTTGCGTGATCGTCGGCCAGAGATAATGCGTAAAAAACGGTATAAACAATTAACAATCAATTTTAACGGAGGGCAAAACAATGAGCGATAATGTTGAATTAAAAGACGAAGAACGTCAAAAATGTGAGATTTGGACACGCGTCATGGGGTATCATCGGCCGGTGTCGGAATTTAACAAAGGTAAAAAAAGCGAATATTACAGCCGCAAATGTTTTTGTGAAAGCAAAGCGATTGCCGGTATGGAGGCTCATGACGCTGCACCTTTACTTGCAGCCGAATGATTATTTAAGACAGCGGTGGCTGCCGTGAATTTGTTGGGTGCAAGGTGAGCATAACGCATTGTCATTGCAAGAGTTTTATGGCCAAGTAATTCTTTAACGGTGTAAAGATCAACGCCGGCCATGACAAGCCAAGACGCAAATGTGTGCCGCAACGTATGGAATACCACGCGCAGCTGCCGGTCTGTTATATTTTGATTAAACAGCCGGTCGGCAATTTCCTGATATTGGTCTGACAACTCATAAATAGGTGATCCGGTATAACTCTGAAAAATATGTTGTTCTCCGGTGAGCTGCAACTCTACGATCCGGCGTTTTAATATTTCAATCATGTCATTTGTGAGCGGCAGGTTGCGGCTCTTATGATTTTTTGTTTTGCGTATTGTGAGAAAACCGGTGCTAAAATTTACATCAGCCGCGCGCAGGTTAAAAAGTTCTCCCTCACGGCAGCCACAATTTAACGCAATAACTGCGATTTCATACGTTTGATTTGTTTGGTGGCGTTTATAATATTCATAGCCGAATGTATGTTGTCCGGTAACTTTAATTTTATTTAACTCTTGCAGCAGCAGTGCGGCCTCGTCATGACTTAAAAAACGCAGCCTTTCATTATCTACCGGCAAAAGGTCAATATTATCCATAGGATTTGTGCTTATCTTACCTCTGGCAATAGCCATATTGAAAAGGTGGCGGATTAACTTCAAAACATGATTTATTGTTGCAGGCGCATATTTTGACTCTCCAGAGGCTTTTTTTGTTTCAAGCATAGTCTGCTTTATTTTTTCAACTTCATCAATTCTGACGCAATTTAGCGGCAAATAACCAATATGTTTTTTTATATGGTTATCATAATTTTGCCGTTCGTTAATCACTCCTTTATCAGATTTAACGCCTTTTTGTGTGACCTCATACTGATTATAAAACTCATCAACAGTCATATTTGCGGATTCGCGCGCGGTGGTGACGGCAGCTTGCTGCTCATACTTCTCTTTGAGCGAACGATAGCCGGTGCCTTTTTTAATGTTCTCACGCAAGATCTCAATTTCAGCTGCGGCTTTTGTTTCAGTATAACCGGCACTTTCCCACCCATAACCCTCTTGCTTTCTTATGCCATTATCGGTATAGCGCAAAATAAAATACCGATCTTTGCGTATGCCGTTTTTGCGTGTATCATGTTCGCGGTAATAAACGCCTTTGTATTTCGTTTTGAGTGTTTTCATTTTATCACCAATTTGTCACCAATTTTTACTCAAAGTTAATCCGTCTTAATCAATGTTAATATAAACACATAATACTGTGTAACGCCTTATAAGTCAAGCATTTTGTAAAGTAAATCAAGGTAAATATAAGTTAATCAAAAGACAATAAAAACACACTTAAAATCTGTTGGGATTTATCCCGTGCCAGTTCAAGTCTGGCCTAGCGCACCAATAAAAAAGCTCCTTCGTTTGAAGGAGCTTTTTTTTGGGATTATATAACAAAAATATTTTAGGGTATATTTTATTTTGGAGATAAACTAAAATTTGTATTTAACATTCAGCATATAATACGGCTCGTGCTTTTCTTCCAACGGAAGGTTGGCCGACGCGTCGAGCGTAAATTGCTGATAGTCGTATTGTGCTTTCAAGCCGATTAAACCGAAATCGCGCTTTAAGCGATTGCTGATAATATCATAATAACCCACCATATCACCCACCGTAGCCCGGTTTTTGTATTTTTTACCGAACTCGTGGAAATACTTGGCATTAACCGCCAAACCAAGAGCTGATTTGCTGTTAATTTCAAATCTTTTTCTGGCGGTTATGCCGAGAACAGATTGCGCCGATAATACGTTTTTATCTTTAATCTTAAGTCCGTTGGCGCTTTCTTCTATGTCATCCATATACATTCCCGTAAGATTAAACTCGGCGTCAGGCTCGATTTCCAACAAATTCAAATCGATATTTTGCCGAATAATGTTATCAAGCCCGTAGTAGTATTCTTTAGTTGTTGCTTTATGAGTATTATCCACGGCAACACGACGATAATGTCCGTGCGCAAATCCGGCTTTCGGTTTTGTCATAAATGCCAGATTGTTTTTATGGAAAATAATCGGGGCAAAAATTTCCGCCATATTGTTATATCTTGTCGACTTGTCGTCAAAATCGCTGTCCAGACGGGAAATCTGTACACCCAATCCCATTCTTAATCCGCCGGCAACCTCTTTGTCGCCAAAGCCGTGAACGGCTACGACTTTATCTTTATAACCGCTGGTTTGTCCCTTTGCTTTTACATTATTTTTATAAACAAGCGTGTTAACTGCATATCTTGTCGGCTCGCCGTTGATATTGAGCAACTCGTCATTTACGCTGGCCGATATCGTTTTTTCAACGTCCAAACTTTGCTTGGCCAAATTAGGCAACATACTGAAACCGAGCTGTTTGTTTAAATAATCGTCAAACTGTTCCTGAGTTTGAGCCGTTTTTAAGGTGTCGAAAATTTCTTCGCCGTGCTGTTCTTCATAGTTTTGTTCCAAAAATTCGGAAATATCGTCATCTTCAACCACCTCATCAAATGCCTTCATGGTCATAACTACATCGGTATTGCCGCTTTCGGTATTTTCTTGAGTATCGGCATCAAACATATAAGATTCGGAAACCACTTCAATGCCTTTGTTTTCACCGACAAATGAATTTTCATTAACATAGGTTGTTTCAAATCCGCCTTCAACGATGCTGGTGTCGGCGCTGATTTGACCGCTGAAAGATTCGGCTTCATAAGAACCGCCATCACCGATGGAAACTTGCGCTTTGTTTTCATCATCGGCAGAACCGAAGTTGACCGCTCCTGCGGTTTGGATTGAGCCCAAATTCAAAATTTTAACGTTTCCGAGTAATTCCTCGCTGTCGGTTCCGATAAGCGAAGAATCGTCATTTTCATCAACGGATGCAATTGTAATTCTTCGTGTTCCCAAACTGCGCGACCTTGTTTCCGGAATAACGCAAATTGAGCCGTTACATTCGATTTTTGTTCCGGAATCGAGGTCAGGAACGTTAACTTGGTCTCCTGCCGGAGTGTAGCTGTCGTCTTCGTTTTTCACAAAGTGATAGTTTTTATAAATATAAATACCATATCCGTCGGTAACCCGAATAACGCCGGTATTGGTAACCGAAACCGGAGTATTTGGATCCGGAACATAAATATGAATACCGTCACCTTCGCCCGAAATAGAGATTAAACCTGAATTGGTTACGCTTGTCGGACCGCGGTTGTAAATACCGTGACCGTCGCCGGTAACCAAAATCGAACCGGAGTTTGTAACATTTAATTGGCCGGTGTTGTTTTGAATGGCCGTACCGCTACTTCTGATGGTTCCTTCATTAACCACCGTCAACGGGCCGATATTGAATTTGTAAATAGCTTTACCGTTGTCGTTTCGAATTATACTGTCTTTAGTCAGGTTTCTCACCGAATCAACATTGTAAATAGCGGCATTTCCCGTGGTATTTCCTCTGATTGAGCCGGAGTTTGTCAAAGAAACGGCATTTTGCACGGCAATTCCGGAAACATTGATAATACCGGTTTGTGTGTTTGTAACCGTTCCGATGGTGGTTATGCCTCGTCCGTTTGCAACACTTATCGTACCGTCATTGGTTACATTTCCGAGAGCAATAATGGCATCGCCATTGGCAACATTGATGTTTCCGTTTTCAACTATATCTACGGTTGTGGCTTGATTAATAGCCGTTCCGGTGCCGGCAATATTTATGTTTTTGGCAATTACCGAAGTGTGATTGTTGCCCTCAATTCCCATACCGTTGCCGTAAAGGGTGATACTACCGTAGTTTTTAACCGAACCTTGTTCAACGTAAACGCCGTAATTTCCCGAACCGCCAGGAACCGAACCCGAACCGATAATAATGCTTCCGTTGCCGATTTCTACCGCACCGGTACCATTGGTGATATAAATACCGGCAGAATTTGACGCCGAAGGCAACTCTATGCCGCCGTCGGAAAGCGAAACCGAAACATTGGCTTTGTCGGAATAAATACCGCGAGCTCCGGATTCGGAAACATAAATTATTCCGTTAAGATTGGTAATAGAAGGAACAGAATTGGCATAAATACCGTAACTGTCTGATGCATATATACTGATATTGGCGGAATTTTCAATTTTTGTTGCTCCGGTGGCATGGATACCGTAAGCAAAATTCGCCAAACTGCCTCTCTTGCCGATAGTTATTATACCTTTACTGTTGTTGCTGATTACGGCTCCCGTTCCGGTTGAACGAATACCGTAAGAGTTTATGGCTTTATCTAATGTGATAGAGGCATTATTGTTTATTTTGGTGGCACCGGCGGAATAAATACCGGTGGAATTATCACCTGAAATATTAATGACACCGCCATTGTTTATGGTGCCGGAATTTTCTGTATAAATACCGGTACTTGAAGATGCGAGTATACTGATTTGTCCGCTGTTATCGATTTGTGAGGCTTTTTCTGTATAAATGCCGTAAGCACCGTTAGCCGGAGTTTCCAAGGCTCCGATGCTTATGGTTGCCTGATTGTCAACATTGGAAGTTCCGGTGGTATAAATACCATAGCTTCCATCGGCAACCGGAATGTTAATTATACCTTTATTCAAAACCGAAGAACTGCCGTCGGCAGAAATACCTTTGTTGTTCGAACCTTTAAGCAAGGACAACGTAGCGTTGTTTGTCACATAATCATGTCCGACAATTGCCGTACTGCCTTCGCCGAAAATGGTTATAACGGATGAATTGGTTATTTTGTTGGAATTAGGAGCATAAATACCATTAACATTTGAAGCTAAAGTTATATCTCCGCTTCCCAAAATAATCGAATTGCCTTCCGAGCTGGAAATCGTGGTCGCGCCGTTGGTGTAAATGCCCGAACTTGAGGCTGCGTGCGGTATGGTAATTGAAGCGGAGTTAGTAATGCCGCGGTTATCCTCCGAAGCAAAAATACCTATACTTTCATCACCCGAAACATAAATCTCGCCGCTGTTATCAACTTCAATGCCGCCGGAAATACCGCTTGACGACTTGGCGTAAACATAAATATCCTGCTGATTGAGAATGTAATTTGAGTTCAAGCCGTAAATACCGTAAGCATCTGTCGCGGAAATATCTTCACAATTGCAACCGATGGTAATGCTTCTGGTTTCTCCGGTATTTTTTATGTTGGCCTGGCCGGAAGAATAAATACCCGCGCTGCCGTTGGCGTTGTTAACCTTTATGTCGTTGCTATTGGTAATCGAAGTATTGTTGGTATTGCCGTAGATGCCGTTGCTGTTGCGGCCGTGAACATAAATACGTCCGCTATTGCTTATCACTTCGCCGCCGGATATTCCGTTGGATGAACTTGCATAAACAAAGATGTTGGCGTCATTGGCAATACTTAAAGCATTCGGGGCATAAATTCCGTTGGCTTGGCTGGCATCAGCCTCTTCCGAACCCATATAGATAAAGCCGTTTTCGCTGTGATTGATAATCGAGGTTTGTCCGGCAGAAGCAATACCGCTACTACCTTGTGCGATGTCAATGGATATATGTGCGGCGTTTTCTATTGATGTATTTATCGAAGAACCGTAAATACCGACACTGCTACCGCCGGTAACTGAAATATCTCCGGTATTTTTAATGGATTTTCCGCCATAAATTCCGCCGGCCGATCTGGAAAAAACCACAATTTTTGAATTATTGATAATGCTGTTTGCGTCTTGCGCGTGAATGCCGTATGCACCGTAACCGATGCTTCTTACCGTACCGACGTTGATTCTGCCGTTGCCCGAGTTGTTAATATCGACTGCTCCGCGGGAATAAATGCCGTAAGTGTTATTTCCGCTCAGCAAAATAAGAGAACCGTTGTTGCTGATGGTTTGACTTGTCTCGGTGTCGGTAAGATTGGTTTCAATCGCTTTACTGCTTTCGTCACCCATTTGGATTGTGCCGTTGTTGGTAACCTCATATACACCGCCGCCGTAAATACCGACGCTGTCTCTGGCGAAAACTTTAATGGTTCCGGAGTTTTCTATTCCGCTGTTTTCAACCTCATCGCTGCTTTCATCGGCATAAATTCCGTAGCCGTTTTCGCTGTAAACCAAAATTTCGCCGTAGTTGTTCACGGTGCCGATTTTTGATGAAACAACGCCGCTGTTATACAGATTATTGGTGTTTTCATCACCCACAATAATGGAGCCGTTGTTGTTTAAGCTCAAAACGCTGTCAACACTACCGCCGCGAACGGCTGTGACGCTGTTGCCGATGGCACTTATTAAAGTGTTGTTATAAACATTAACGTTTCCGGTTACCATTATAACATCGGTATAATCATTATAAGAATAAATCAGACCGTTATCCGTATCGTTGATAAAGGTGGATTTTCCGCCGAGTGTAACGGCGTGACTACCGCCGCCGTTATATAAATTGATAGTGCCTCGGTTGATTATCGTGCCTACGGCATCTGCGGTGGCAATAATGGCGTTGGCACCGCTCACCGGATTTTCTTCCGAACCGACATTGATAACCACGTCGGTATCGTTTAACATATTGGCTTCAAAAGAAATTTCAGCGGCAACTCCCCCGTCTTTGAGAATGTTTATCGGTTTCTTATTGATAAATCTTCCGTATGCCGCATAAACCGCCGTACCCTTTTCGCGCTGAAGATTTATTAAACCCTCGTTGACAATTTCCGCATTGCCGCTCGAATAAATGGCGTAAGCATAATCATCATTATAAAGATTGATGGTGCCTTTATTGCTGATAGAACCGCTGCCGGTATTATAAATCGCATAGCTGTCTTTAACATCATTATCTTCGGTGCCGACATTGATTATGGCTCCGATGCCGTTAACAATATCGGAGGTTCCTTCATTAAAAATACCGTAAGAGTTGTCGCCGTAAACATTAATCAAACTCGAATTGATGATTTTGGAAGCACTGCTGGAATAAATTGCCGCGCCGGCAACTTTTGTATACAGGTCGATTTTGCCTTTGTTGGTTATTGTGGCGTCAATAAGAGCGTTTCTTACGGTTTTTCTGCCAACGTATATACCGTAACTGTTTTCTGCCGGAGAACTCTTGCTCCCCACGGTAATTACGGAGTTTTTCTCATTGGTGATTTCCGGAAAATACAGATAGTCCGTATCGGATTCGCTGCTGTCATTCTTGCCCACATGAATAGCGGTGCTGTTACTGTCTTTTATGTTGATTTTGCCGTAATTGTGAATGTTGCTGTAATCGGAAGCGTAAATACCGAGCGAGTATTCTTCGGCCGTTTCAATGGTGCCTTTGTTGATAACATCAGAGTTTTTCAACGATTCGCTGACCATAGCCGCCGAAAAGCGTGAGCTGGTTTTGATGGTTCCGTGGTTGAAGATTCCGGCATTGTTCAAGGCATATTCGTCCATATACAAACCGATGCTGTTGGTTGCATTTTGAGTTTTTCGGTCTTTTATTTCGATTACGCCGTAGTTATAAGCCTTAGCCTGCGTGCTTTCCGCATTGTCATTCTTTTCAACCGTCATAGCCGCCACAAAAGACGAGCCGTTCATATTTATAACTGCATTTTTGTTGTTATAAATACCCTCGGTTGAAGATGATGAAAAATCAACTTTGTCGGTTTTTATGGAACGTGCTTTGGTGCTGATTATGGAAGTGCCGAAAGAAACGCTGTAATTGGCAAACGGATTGAATTTTACGCCGTTATAAGACGGATTATCCTGTTTGCTTGAAGTGGCGTCATAGTTAATGGTGTTATCGTTGTAAATTCGACTGTATGCACCACCGAAAACATAGGAATCCATTGCACTTTCGTGAATGTTTATAATACCGTCGTTGATAATATCGGTGCCGCCGGCATAGTCATTTTGCATCGCGATGGATTTGTGGGTGTAAATATCAATGGTTCCGGTATTTTTCAAATCGGTTTTTTGGGTGTCGCCAAAGCCGTACATGGCGATATTGTCATAAAATCTGGTTTCTTCCGAGCCGAGGGTAATATTTCCGCTGTTATGTACGGTACCGCCCACAAAAGAGGCCATACCGAAGCTGTTGCTGAGCAAAATGTGAATATTTCCGCTGTTATCGACATTCGGTTTCATTTCGGTATAAAGGCTGGAATTTGCTCCCGAACCTTCTACCGCCAACATTCCGTAATTAACGCGCTTATTTTCGGTCGGAGTAGCAATTTTAATAGTTCCGCTGTTGATTATGTCTCCGCCGTGCAACGATTGCATTCCGGCGGCAACATCAATGCCTTCATCTTGAAATTCATCGTGCAAAACAATGTTTATGCTTCCGCTGTTTTGTGCGGTTGTATTGGCATCCGAGCGAATGCCGACGATTCCGCCCAAACCTTTACGCAAAGCGGTGCTTGAGGTTGCAGTGTAGTTTCCGGTATAGCTCAGATTGATGGTGCCTTCGTTTTTCAATTCCACATTTTCGGCGCGGCTGACAATATGCGAACCGTTCAAAAAGGCATTATCCAAAAAGCTTCCCATGCCGACAAGGCTTAATTTTATCTGACCTTGGCCGTCACCGTTGTCGCCGGCCGTCAAATTGATAATACCTTCCTTGCCATTCAGCACATGGATAACATCTTTATTGAGTGTGGTGCCGACATTTAAAATCATAGCTTCCATACCGATAATGGTACCGGTATTGGCGGTAGATTGAGTGCTTTCGGAGCTCTCGTCGGTTGCTCCCATATTGCCGTCGGATAATACGGATTCCGTGCCGCCGCTGCTCGAGCTGGTGTTCTGCGAACTTTCCGAAGCCTGAATGGCGGTTCCCTGAATATCGCCGTGATTCTCAATGGTTGACTTGGTATCGGCATACATACCGACAATGGTGTCGTTTTCCGCATATCCCGAAAAATTCAAACTGATACCGTTGGAATTTGTGCTGATACCATCATCTGTTTCGATATTTTCCGAACTCGCCTTTTTGTAAATTCCCTTGCCATAGTTGTAAGCGGTTGAGCCTTCGCTGGCCACCATGCCCACGCTGGCGTTGTAACTGTCTACTTTGATATAGCCGTTATTGGTAACTGAGCTCTTTTTAACAGCGGTCATCGCGGCCGTACCGAGACCGGTGTCAAGCAAGGTATCGGCGGCATTAATATAAGAACCGCCGTCTTGCGCATATAAAATGGCATTCATATATTGGGTATTGCTCAAAGCTTTTTTGCGCAAATCGATATCTTTTATTTTTTCGACATTGTCGTTGCTAAGGCGCAAAAGTTTAGTGTTTTCGGCGTTTCCGGAAGTTTTTTGCAAAGCTTTGCCTTTGGTGGCAATATTGGCACCCAAACTGAAATAATCTTCCTTATCATCAGGATCTACCGGAGTATCTCCTCCGCCACCGTTGTCGTCTTTTTTGCCACCGTGTTTATGTTTTAGCAAGAAATAGAGCGCCACGCCGCCGGCAACTGCCGCACCGCCTACCCACCACCAAACTTTTGGCGAAACCCGATATTTTTCTTTATCGCCCATTGCGGCATAGGCCGTACGAGAGGTGTCGTTCATACCGACAACATCGCTTCTTTCCAAAAAGTCGGCATAACCGGAAATATTTTGCGTGCATGGATGCCGAGGGTTAGCTCCCGCAGCGCGAAAAGAGTTATAAGTGTATACATCACGCCGTTTGGCGGCAATGCAAAGGCCGGTATCGCCGTTTGAGTCCATCACGTCAATGTTCATTCCGCGATGAACTGCGGCGCGCAAAGCTTCAACCTCGCCGTCTTCCGCCTGACTGTACATTTCGCTGAAAGACAGCGGCACCAAACGAGTTTGCGCCGAAGAAGGCCTTGGCATAATAGCAAAGGCAAAGGCGTAAAGGGTGGTTAAACATACAGTTTTTGTAAATAGTGCGTTTTTAAACACGTAAAAACCCTCTCTTGTAGTACTACAAAAGAAGTATAGGTGTTAAAATTTAAGTTTTGGTAAATAAGCAATAAAAAATCCGCTTTTATTGCAAAGCGGACTTTTCTTTTAGTTGTTTGCCGACTGAATGGCGATTTTTTTGAACTTTTGCTTTTCGTCCGGTGATTTTGGGATTGAAACGGTTAATACCCCGTTGTTATAGTGTGCCGCCGCATTTTCATAATCCAAATCCCACGGCAAAGGAATAGTTCGCTTAAACGTACCGTAAGTGATTTCCGAAAAATATGCGTCTTTATCCGAAACTTCGCTCATATTTTTCTTTTCACCCGAAATCGAGAGATAACCGTCGGCAGAAATTTGCAAATCCAAATCTTTTTCATCAACCCCCGGCAATTCCGCCGTAACCGTAACCGAGTCTTTGTTTTCGGCAATTTGCAAGTGTGGCTCCCATTCGTTTCCGGCTTCCGAAGTTGTGTTAGCGCCGTCAAAATAGTTCCAAAAATAATTCATCAGTCGGTTAAATTCGTTAGAGCGGCTGAGCGGTGTTATATCCGAATTATGCGCTCTACCGCCACAAGAAACAATACTCTTCATTTTCACCTCTACTTGCTGACTTTGATTTCGGTTTCTTCCATTTCATACTCGTCGGCGGAACCGTGTTTTGTGCCGCAACCGCAACCGCCGTTTTTATCCGTATTTTTAGTGCATCCCGAAGATACTTTCTTATTTATTTTCATAACTTTTCTCCTTTGATTGTTATATTAACGTAAAAACATTTGTTTTCACGCCATAAAAAATAAATATGCCGTGCCAAAATCAAAGATGACTGTTCGGATAATAAAACCAAAAGTTACTTTTGTTTGCTTTCGTGATAAGACTTTTCGGTATTAACCTGCCAAATGGCGTCTTTATCTTTTGCGGTGCCCAAAATATGTTTAACGGCAACAAAAGAAGTGGCCATGGAATGATCCATATTGTTATAGCGATGCTGACCGTTGCGTCCCACGCAATAAAGATTGTCAAACTTTTTCAAAAAGGCGATAAGTTTATCAATATCCTTATAGGTGTCAAAATACGCCGGATAGGCCTTTTTCACACGCTCGACGTGATAATCTACAACATTTTCTTCTTTGGAAATGACCTGCATTTTGAGCAATTCGTTAATGCCGAATTTTTGCCATTCTTCGTCACTCATATTCCAATATTTATCGCCCTCTTTGCAAAAATATTCCAAACCTATCCAAACATTTTGCTCGGGTTTTGCCACCAAATATGGCGACCAGTTGTTAAATATTTGAATTCGTCCAAGTTTAACGCCGGTATCCTGAACATAAATCCAGCAATCCGGCACAATGTCGTTTAAGGTTTTTAACTTGGTTTTGTTTTTCAAATTCAATTCGTTCAACAACAGTCCCACCGTCACAAAATCCCGATACGGCAGACCTTCGGCAATATCGGCAATCTCCTGAGGTACGGATTTTAAGCCGGCAATCAGATCTTTGAGTGGCATTGACGAGATAACGATATCCGCTTCCAAAGTTTTTGTTTTGCCGTTGTTTTTATAAGTTACGGCGGTAATTTTATCGTCTTCAACCTCAAAGCCGACAACTTTGGCATTTTTAATAATATTTCCGCCCATTTCTTCAATTTTTTCGGCCGCGGTTTCCCATAATTGTCCCGGACCGAATTTCGGATAGCTGAATTCTTCAATTAGTGAAGTTTCAACGTGTTTCGGCTTCCACGGCATCAGTTTGGAAAAAATATCTTTGATAATGGCCACAATGGATAGGCCTTTAACTCTTTGCGAGCCCCAATCGGCGGAAATATCGCGCGGATGCCGTCCCCACAATTTTTCGGTATAGCCTTCAAAAAACATATTATAAAGTTTGCGCCCGAAGCGGTTAATATAAAAGTTTTCCAGCGAATTTTCCGGCAATTTGCGCACCACCGACCACAAATAGCTGAAGCCGGCGCGCATGGTTGTAAAAATTCCCATATTGAGAATGGTGTTGAGATTCATCTTTACCGGATAATCAAAAAATTTGTGCTTGTAATAAATTCGCGAAACGCGCCGCCGTCTGAGCATAACTGTATCTTCGGTTTCCGGATTTGGACCTTTGGGATTGAGCTCGATATCGCGTTGCAACAAAATATCGTCAAACGAAGGTTTGCCTTGCAGCGGCATCAAGTTATTCCACCACTCGGTAACTTCCTCGTCTTTAGAAAAAAAGCGGTGGCCGCCGATATCCATTCGATTGCCGTTGTGTTGCACCGTGCGCGATATACCACCGATGGCACCGGTTTCTTCCAAAACGGTAACCTCATAATTTTTCGAATGTTTCAAAAGTTCAAAAGCTGCCGTAATTCCGGCCGGACCTGCACCGATGACGATAACTTTCTTCATATCTGCCCCCTTTTTTTTGCCATCATAAAGGCTAAACGGTTAAAAAATAATCAATTTTAACAATTTGAATATAAAACTTGCTTTTTGCAAAAAATTTACCTAAGTTTAGGCAAAGGAGAGCCAGATGAAAAAGTATTTTTGTTTTCATTGTCAGGAAAATACGGAGCCGGTCGGGTTTTGGAAAGTTCTGTTTTGCCCTAAGTGCAAGCATTTTATTACCGATAACGGCGAGGGATTCTATAGGGTATGCGATAATTGCGGAGCAAATTTGCCTGCCGATGCCCAAAAGTGCTTAAAATGCGGACATTTTATGAAGCTGGAAAACAGTATGGAGCAATATGGTTTTGGCACCTATGTTTACCGAAATTCGTGGCTCAATTGGCTGATGGCGTTTTTAGCCTTTATTTTTGCGGTTATTGTGGCACTCGGAGTGCTGTATGTTTCGATTTATGTGGTGGGTTTTGTTTTTGTTTTTGCGCTGGCGTTTGTGCTGTTTAATATGATTCGCGCTTGGTTTCATATATAAAAAACAACGCTCCCGAAAGTCGCACGGACATTTTCGGGAGCATCATTCAGAAGTTTGATTCGTTGATACGGTCAATAAATTCTCTGACGGTATCGTTTGTACTTACCTCTTCGGGGATTTGGATTTCTTTTTTGTACTCGATATCGGCTTTCAAATTTTCAAAATCGAGACTGTCCATTTCCAATTCATCTCCAAAGCTGGCGTTTGCCAAGTTGTCATCCGAGAGATATTCGACCAGTTCGTTACCTTGTGCAGTCAGAATATCACGCACATCTTTGATTGTAAGCATACGATACAAATTTAGTCAGAGTGCGAGAAGTTCTTCACGAATGGTTTCAAGATCACGCTTTTCCTCTTCGGAGGCGTTGTACTTCACCCAATTACCACGAAGATAGTTGGTAACCTGGTTCAGCACGATAGACAACTTTTCCCCTTTTTTAGGGCTGTTCTTGAGTTCGTCGAGCAAAGTGGCGAACATCCAAAGGTGAAACGCGGTGTCACCGTTGGCATTGTAATACTTCTGTTTCATAAGCACAATTGTATATAAAGTGTAATTTGTTGTCCTCATTATAGACAAATTTCAACAAAAGTCAAATCAAATTATTTTCGCGCCGAATTTAAAACATCTATTACCGAAAAAATGCTGTGGAGCTGGCTTACCACCTCGCGCACCTTGTGATAATCCAACGCCGGAGTAAGCAAGGTAGTGGTTTCAAACATATTTTTACGCGTATGCACCGCCAACAACAGCTTATTGTCAAAAAAACTGAAATCAATGTGTTTGCCATAAAAAAGTTTTTTAACCTCGTTAATTTTTTCCATAAAAACCGGCGTCAAAATATAGCGGGCCTCAACCTGATTATCGGTCAGCACATTCCAGTTTTTATTAAACGATATTTCTTCCAGTTTAACCTGTTGTGTAGCTTTTTTACGCTGTTTGTGAAAGCCTAGCAGGCAGATAACGGAAATAATGGCAAAAAACAAAAACATATAAATAAACAAGGCTGTTTCAAAAGCATCTTCGGCCATTACAAATATTTGAATGAGCGCTACGGCAGCGATAACTATCATTAATAACGCCAATACCAACTGAAAATTGTTTTTCCACAACGAGCCGAGATTCCAGCGGTGTTTTACCACGGTTTTGCAGTCAAAAGACTTTTCAAATTCCAGCAAAATAAGCACACCTCGGAAAACGCTGTAATCATTTTTATTGCCCTTAACCAGCAAATTTTTTTCCGAAACGCAAATGCGCGTATCGTTATACATACCGGAAAAGGAATCATCGGTTTTATCTTTATCATAACGGGCAAACAGCTCGGAATTTTTAATATCTTCGTCATCTATGGTTGAAAGAACACTGTATTTAAACGTTCCCCAAAAAGAGAGAATTTTATCCATTACCAAGGATTTGGTATCGATACGATAGTCTTTAAACGGTAAAGAGCACAAATAAAACATACCGACAATAACCAGAATAGAAAGCTTAAAAAACCACTCTGCGGTATAAGTTTGTTTGCAAATGGTGCCGTTCATACACAAAAAAACAACGCCCAAAACAATGGCGGCGCAAATGATAAACCGCGTCTTAAATATGCCTAAATATTTTTGTCGCGCCGGTTCAAGCTGCTCATATTTACGGCGCAAATTGGCATCGTAAAAACTCTTGAAATTTTGTTGCAGACTTGCCAGTTCATAATTACGTTTGGGCATTTATTTCTTCCATTCAATAAGCGGATATCCCTGCCAACCCGTCAAGTTGTAATGCCACCATTCGTGCATAATCGATTCGAAACCGTGGCTTTCCATCAGAGATTTTAAAAAATTGCGATTTTCGATAGCTTCAGCCGAGGCTTCCATATAATCGTGACGAGCCTTAATCAGATGTTTTTGAAATTCGGAAAAATCACCGCGACAAACCTGTTCTTGAAAGCGTTTTTCATAAGCGTCGATTTCCGTCGGATACAGTAGATTATTGCCGTTTTCATCGGTTAAGCAAATATCGATAGCGGTTCCGTGACAATGATTCGAGCGCTCCGGAGTGGCAGCGAAAAAGCCGTTGAATGGAATAATTTCCAAAAGCTTTTGGTGTGCCAGCGGTGGTCGATAAGCATCACAAATGCGCATTTTAAGCTTTTTCTCGGCCAAAATCGGCACAATTTTCTCCAGCGCCGCCGCCATATCTTTATGCATATAAGCATGGTTGCCGTATCCGATTTGTTCATACACAGGCTGCCCCGACATATTGTTGCTGCGCGCGTACATCATGTCGATAATAAAATGCGGGTTATTAAACAGAACTAAATTTTCCATAAACTACTCCTTTTCGAGCATTATAACATAAAAAATTTTCGACTGGCAATAGCTGATATCACAAAAACGCATAATTGCGGCGCGATTGTGAATGTTTTGACTTATACCTTGAATGTTTGATAAATATTTGTAATATATATTCAGGCGATATTTAAGGAGATTTTCTATGTATAAAGTTTTAATTATGTTGCTCGGTGCGCTGTTTATGGCTCAAACTGCCGCGGCACAAACGGCAAAAACCGCTCCGGCACAAGCAATAATTAAAGATGCAAAAGTCGCATCTGACGCAAAAGCAGACGAAAACAAAGACGAAGAAGGAATTGATTGGCGCAAAATCACGGTCAAGCAAGTCGAAGAGTTGTTAAAGGAAGAAAAAATAAAGTTGGACGAGTACGACTATAGGGGTGACACCCCACTGATGAGTGCCGCGGCCGAATGTGCCAGACCGGAAATTTTGGAAACGCTCATTAAAAACGGCAAAGATGTAAAACTTTATCCGCCGACGGATAATCCGGAAGCCGCTTTGGCAACCTCGGCTCTTTATTCTGCCGCCGGTTGCAATATGGATATTGTTAAAATGCTGGTAGAAAAAGGTGCTTCGGTTAACGTTTACGGCGATATGGGTATGAGCCTGTTGATGCACTTTTCCGCTCGCACTCATGACCCGAAAATTATCGAGTATTTAATTGAAAAAGGCGCGAATGTTCTTGATTTGGACGACAACGGCAACCACGTTTTAATGTATGCGCTCTTAAATGAAGAAGCGGCGCACAAAGTTATTGAAGTATTGCTCAAAAACGGCGCTGATATTAATATGCTGGGCATAACTCCGGGAGATCAAACGTTTACGGTTTTGGATTTTGCCGAGCAGCGAAATTTGGACGCAGACGCGATTAGGTATTTACTTGAAATCGGTGCCAAACACGCCTCGGAATTATATTGATAGATACTTTCGCTTGCTTGAAAATTGCCTTTTGAGGTTTATTTATTAAGTGTTTAATAAACCACGGGAGGCAATAATGACGGAAACGAATACAAATAGCAAAACACCGACATCGGCAAAAAATGTTTGGTCCAGCTCCGAACATTCTCTTGATAACATCAGGGAGAGAATGTTACATCATCAACGCAAAATGCGCGAAGAAGTGGAGTTTGCCGAAACCGACTTTTATGAAGATAACATCTACGACGAGCCGGAATATTGGCAAATGTCGGCCCACACCGGAAAAAATCGCAAACATTAAAACAAAAAGATGGCTCAAAATCGTCATCTTGAGCCCCTTGTGGGCGTAAAGATCTCGGATTACCGTGTTGAGGCTTAAGAATATATTTTTGAGGTCGTTCTTGTATTATGAGATCTTGACGGCGACTGACGCGCCTCAAGATGACAGCGGATTGATATCTGTAAAGCTATCTGGCAGAGCCTTTAATTATGAAAAATGTTTTTTATTGACAAAACCTTGACAATAAGTAAAAAATTTGTTATATTCCCCTTTAGTTGTCTTTATAAGCGGAGAATATTCAATGAAAGAAAGAGTTTTACCCAGCATTGATGAAGTTTTGTTTGCCATGAGCGAAGAGCCGTTGGGCATGGGCGAAGAAGCAAAGGTTTTTAAAATTCACACCAACCCGAATTATACGGTTCGCGTAAGCAACGTCGCGCCGGATTTGGAAGAGTTGTCGCAAAAACTCTATGACGAAAAATTCACTCCGCAAAAAGACATTTTTGCCGGCCGCAATTATGCTCAATCGGTGGCTTATTGGGGAACAGACAAAGACGACCCGACCAATGCTTTGGTAACCATCAATTTATATTCTCCGGGCTTTTCCATGGAAATTCATAAGCCGGGACGCAAAATGCCGTCAAGTGAAGAAGCAATGATGAAAACACTGACGCTTTCCAAGGCGGTGTTGAATATGCCGGATTCGGCCATAGATCAAATTTATGACGATTTACATTTTCTTTCTTCGCGTGAATATTCCATAGACGTGGGCAACTGCGGTTTGTTTTCTAACACCGGAAACATCTTGTATTCGGCGGTCAGCAAAGAATTTCGCATTATCGATATTCAACCGTTTATCCGCAATCGTGTCGGTATTCCGCAAAATCATACCAAAGGCTTCAATACGCCGCTGTTTTTGGCGCGCGGACTGATTCCGGGAGCCTATGGTTATGCAGAGGAACATTCTAAATATCCGACGCTGATTGATTATCGTACGGAAATTGTGCATAAAATTGTCAGCGGCGCACAACGCAACAAAATCAATGATGTTGGCGGATATTTGCGCGGCGATATGTCGGCGATGTCAAATTATTGGCAAATTCAGCTGGATAAAATGCACATTCCGGAAAAATATGCTCAAGGCTTTATCAAAGACCTTTCGCAAATCGAGCAGGAGCATCGTTACAGATTGTTCCGCCACCACGAGCCGTTGGTTCGGGTTGCCGGTCGCAGTATGTACTCTTAATACATAAAAAAGGCATAACAGTGCGCATCAAAATAATTTTTGCCAATGTTATTCAAGGCATGATTCATCTTGGTTATAACGACCGCAAAGAAAATATTTTTGCCGGTTTTCATCCGGAAAAATACGTGGATTTTTTTGCCGATGAAGAACCGGATATTTTGTGTTTGGCCGAATGTTTAATGGATAAGCCAGACGGCACGAGCGAATTTGTAGAAAAAATTTCTCAGGCTTGTCAGTTGCCTTATTATAAAAATCTCAAAGGCGAAAAGGCGTTTTTTGTTGCCGACAAATTTTACGGCCTCTCCATTTGCACCAAGTTTCCGATTACGGAATACCAAACCCTTAAATTAGCCAATCCGCAAATTGAAACAGTGCGTCCCAACGGCGAACATTGGTTTATGCACGATAAATATATTCAAAAGGCCAATTTGCAAATCAGCGCCGATAAAAACGTTTGTTTAATCAATACCCACATGTTTCCTTTTCAGCATTTTAACAGGCATTTTTGGGATAGCGAATTTGCCGCATATCGCGAACAATGGGCCAAGATGCTGATACCGGAGCCGAATTTATCTTTCATCACCGGCGATTTTAATACGGTTGATATTGCCATAGAGCAGGCCTTTCCGGAATTGCAAATCGGCGAAAAACTACATTCTTTGGTTGCTTACGACGGCAAAAAATATCAGCCGCAATATCCGTACAATACGCAAATCGAATACATTTTGGCCACGCCGGATATTAAATTGCTGGCTGCGCACGAAAAAATGCTTTATTCCGACCACCCGTTTTTAATTGCCGAAGTTGAAATTTAAAAACACGTTGTTTTTTATTTGTGAACAGTGTATTTAAAACTTTTTTTTGAAAACTATAAATAGAAAATGCTTTCAATTTTGCGAATGTTGGCCGGCGCTACATAAATCAAAATCTTATCTTCTGCCTGCAAACGGATTTTAGCGGTGTCGTAAAGCAATTCTTCATCGCGGGCAATAAGCATTACCGAACTGCTTTCCGGAATGCCTAAATCAGCAACGGTACGCCCCAAATTAACGCTGTCGGCACCCAAGCGGATTTCCCAAATTTCGCCCTGTCCGCGCCCTACCGAATACGCCTCGCGAATACGGGCTTTGCGCAGATATTTTAGCATAGCCGAAATGGTTATGACCGAGCGGTCGATAATTACATTGTTGCGAATGTTGGCGGCAAGCAGATTATAGTCTTTGGAATTAACCAAAGAAAGGGCTTGCGTGTCTTTATTGCGTGAAGCCAAAAGTGCCAACAGCATATTGTCTTTATCCTTATCCGTTACCGCTATACTCACGTCGGCGGTGTTAAATCCGGAATCGCGCAAGATAACGTCACTCATCATTTCGCCGGTTATAATGGCGGTTGAATTTAATTTTTCGGCCAATTTTGCTGCTTTCTTGGCATCATCTTCAATAATGCGACAACTGGAAACGTTTTCATTTTTTTCGATTTGCGTCGCCAAGTAATAAGATACGGTGTTGCCGCCGAAAATAATGATTTTTTCGTACGGATTGTGGTCAACCCCAAACAGGCGCATAACCTCCGTATTTTGCTCCGGAAAACAACTGATATAGATTAAATCATTGCGTTGCAAATGTGTGTCTTCATCTATAACAGGCACGATTCTGCGACTTCCGCGTATAATTAATACAATTCGTGCCGAAAGCTCTTTAAGCTTTGAATTGATGTGATTAAGTGAAAATTTCATAAACGGAATTTCCGTTGCCGTATGTCGAAACGCAAAAATATTAACGGTATCGTTCAAAAACGGAAAAACTGCCGTACTCCCCGGCAAATTCAGTAAATTGTCGATAAATTTTGCAATTTCTATATCCGGCGTAATCACCAAATCAATCGGCAGACTCTTTTCATTATACAACGTGTTCCACAGCGGGTTGAGAAAGTATTCGGAATCAACTCGGGCAATTTTTTTCGGCACGTTAAACAAAGTGTATGCCACCTGACAGGCAATCATATTTATTTCATCGCTGTCGGTCACGGCAATCAGCATATCCATATTTTTCATTCCGATGCTTTCTTGCACGTCCGGATGCGAAATAGAACCCAAAACCGGCTGAACGTCGTATTCTTTGGCAATTTCATTTAAATTATCGGCATTTTCATCAACAACAATAATGTCGTTGTTGCCCAAACTCAAATATCCGACAATGCTTTTTCCGACGCCGGTTGCGCCGCCGACTACTATTTTCATGGCTCAATCCTCAAAAAATATTCATTTATCAACTTTTCCGCCTCGGTCAAGGTGTTTAATTTGGTGTATTGCTCGCGAAATTTTTTAGCTTCGTACAAACTTTTCACATACCAGCTTATATGCTTGCGAGAAATAGCGATTCCGCCGCGCTCGCCGTAATAATCGACCAGCAAACGCAAATGTCGGAGCATCATTTCCTTTTGTTCTTTCAGCGTTGGTTCCTGCAACATTTCACCGCTTTGCAAATAATGATGCGTGCGATTTAACAGCCAAGGGTTTCCCAACATGGCGCGCCCTATCATAACTCCGTCAACGCCGCATTGTTTAAGCATTTGCTCGGCCTTTTGCGGTGAATCGACATCGCCGTTGCCGATAACCGGAATATTAACCGCCGCCTTCACTTCGCCGATGATGTTCCAATCGGCGACACCGCTGTATCCTTGCGCCCTGGTGCGTCCGTGCACGGTAATGTATGCGGCGCCGCTTTGTTCGCACATTTGGGCAAATTGCACGGCATTAATATGCTCGTTATCCCAGCCTTTGCGGAATTTAACGCTCACTTTGAGCGGTGTGGCATTCACCGTTGCCTCAATAATTTTCGCGGCCAGCGGCAAATCACGCATCAACGCCGAACCGGAGTTATTATTAACAATTTTCTTTACCGGACACCCCATATTGATATCAATTGAGCGTGCGCCCAGCTCTGTCACCAGTTTTGCGGCATCGGCAAACAGCTCAGGATTGTTGCCCACCAGTTGCACCACCACCGGATACGGCTCGTCTTTTACGTCGGCTATTTGATAACTTTTGGGATTTTTCCGCTGAATGGCGTTTACCGCCGCCATTTCCGAAATCAGGTTTCCGGCACCGCACGCGGCTAATATGGTTCGCATCGGCCTATCGGTAATGCCGGCCATCGGTGCCATAAAAACGGTGCTGTCAAAATCTGCAAACGCCATCAGTTCACTTTACCCAAAGCCTTTGCCAACACATAATAAACTTTGCCCACATCGGAGCCGGAAATCAGCGCCAGCAAAGTTCCGGCGTGCTCGCTTTCTTTGGCGGCAACCACCATGCGATTAAAGTCTTCGATATATTTGTCGGCAATCAGGCGAAAATCGCTTTTGTTGGCATAATCATTTTGAATGGCCATAATTTGCTTTTTGGTCATATTCTTGGTCAGATGTCGCACAAACACGCCATGATCGCCCTCGTAATACTTTTTCCATAAATCCTCATCGTCTTTGTGGAAAATCGCGTTAATATCAATGGAAATGGTTTCCAACTCATTGATTAGGCTGGCCGAATTGCGCATAAACGTATCCAAACTGGCGGCCTTAAACTTTTTATTCAGTTCATCAACGCGTTTTTCGGTTTTTTGATAGCCGCTCTGCAAGTTTGCCAAGTGGCCGTTAACCAGCTGCTCGAAACCGGACATTTTGGATTCGTATTTGTTCAAAGTTTCGCCGATTTCGTTGCCGGTTTTGCTTAATTCTTGATTTAAGCTGGAAATATTGCCGGTCAATTGCTTTAATCCGGTCATGGTTTTATTAACAAAATCGTCTTGTGCCATCAGCAAATCGGTATTGGTTTTACTTTGTTCCGAAATATTGCTAGCACTTTCGAGCAATTTGGCGATATTATTGCCGACTTGATTGTTAATATCCGAAAACTTTTCAAAAATGCCGGAAGTTTTGTTGCTGAAATCGTTAACATTTTGCGCCAGCCCGTCTTCGATAAGGCGTAAATTTTCCGAAACATTGGTAAACACATTCGAAAATTCGCTGTTTTTGTTTTGTGCGGAGCTGTAAAATTCATGCAATTTTTTGATTTCCTGCCCCAGTTGATTAACCGTGGAGTTAATATTGTTGACAATTTGCAGACTTTCATTTTCAAGCAATTTGCGCTTAGAAATAACTTCATCACCCAGCAAACCGAAAGCCTCGGAAACTTGCGCCGAAGTATCGCGAATACCCTTAATTTGTGCCTGAATGTTGCGTTCCAAAGTGTTGGAGCGTTCTACCATTGCCTCCACCTCAAGGCTTATCAACCGGCCGTATTCGCCGAGTTTGTTATCCAAATAAGCCGAGTTTTTATCAATCAGGCCGGATTGGGTTTCCACCACCTGTTTTTGCTCGCGAATGCTGTTTTCGATATGCGAAATGCCGGAGTCTAAGCGCCGGAAGAGTTCTTCGCAATTTTCGGAAGCACGCAAATAAGTTTTTTCGAGATTTTCGCCCTTAACTGCCCAAGTTTCAATCATTTTGCCGATAGCCAGCTGACTGCTTTCGGAATATTGATTGAGCTGTGCTTGTGCTTTTTCGATATTTTCATTGTTAACGTTAACCACCTCTTTAACGTGTTCCGCCGCCGTCACCATTTCGTTCACCATCGGTGTCAAAATAGAAGCCAATTTTTCGCTGTCTTCGCGCATTTGCAAAGTGTTCACTCTAAAATCGGCGGTAGTGTTGGATGCTTTATCGGCCACAGCGGTAAAGTTTTCAATCAGCTTATTGATTTCGTCATTGAGTTCGAGCATAGTTTGGGAAGAATATTTATCGAGCGCTTCGGCCAAATCTTTCAAATCGGCGACTCGGTCGGTGAGTTCGCGCTTGATAACATCGCTTTGAGCGCACACATCGCGGGTTGCTTCTTTTAATTCCGCCACTTGTAATTTGATGGCTTCGGCAATCATTTTGGTTGCTTCGCTGCCGTTAGAATCCGGAAAAATCACCTGATTGAGCGAATCGCGGAGCATTCGGGTTTCGTTTTTAAAGCTGCTGCCGCGGTCGATATACGCCATAATTACCCACACAATGGCAAGCGGCAAGGTTATGCCGGCCATAAAGCCGCTAAACTCGTTAGGCAGCATGGAAAATAGCTTGTCCCAGCCGAAAAACTTTGAAATATAAACAGCCACCACAGCGAACCACATTACGCTGAACACGATGATAAAGCGGTGCAAACCGTTGGCAAACCAGCTTTCCTGCTCGTCATCAACCATAATAATGGTGTTATTTGGTTTATTTTTTCTATTTTTATCAAAATTTTTCGTCGACATGGCGGACCTCATTACATAAAAAACATACCTTTTGAGCCATTTTACGCCGCAAATGGTAAAAATTTTACATAAATTTTGCAAAATAATAAAAAAATAGATTGATTTTTAAAAAGTTCTATGTATTTTGTAATTGTTGTGCAAATGATGAGATGGTATTACGCCGTTGTAGCTCAGTGGTAGAGCACGTCATTGGTAATGACGGGGTCGAAAGTCCGATTCTTTTCAGCGGCACCATTAAAAAACAAAAGACCGGTTAATACCGGCCTTTTTGTTTTTTAAATTGTACTGACGAGAGTATCGGACTTTCGACAAGATTGCGCCAGCAATCCGAAAGTGCGGAATCGACATCGCCGAGCGCAAATGAGCGAGGCGGCGGAGAAGTCACGAGCGTCAGCGAGGGACATTCGTTCAGCGGCACCATTTTTTTGAAAGCCTCCTTTACGGAGGTTTTTTGTTATGTATATCAAGATTTCCACAAAGTCCGATTGTTTGCTTCCTCAGAAATCCAATCCCGCCAAAATTATCGGACTTTTACTATAAAAATCGACACAAAAAACCCTTTGCGACGGTTAAGTCACAAAGGGTCAAAGAGAGTAGCTTTTTAATTCAGATTCTTTCATATGCACCACTTCTGTATACAAAATTATCATGCATCAGCCACCCGTGGTAGTTGATTGAAAAATCACACAAACGTATTGCGCCAGTCATTTTATCAACCTTAAATTCCTGTTTGGGTTTCAAATGACACACAGGCGTAAACCCATCGTGTTCGAGATTAAAAAGTGCAATTTTATTTTCATCTTCCTTGATTTTCAACAAGGTATTGACCTCGGTTTGTATCAATTCTTCTATGCGACCGATACGTTCAAATCTCATAAAATCAAACCGTGAAAATAGCATGCTTATTGCAAAAATCTCCTGTTCACCGCCCCAAAAGGCAATTCGATATAAATCGGCAAAAATAGGTATAAAATCTGTTATTTCATACTTATTCTCACGAAAGATCAACAAATTTCCCTGGGCGATAAGAGCTTTGGCAGTACCACCGATGAAAAACGGTTCCGATAGTCTTTCATAACCGTTGGGAGTATTGGCAAAAATCTCTTGTCGGTGTGTTGTATCCTTGCTTTCCGTAATAAAAGCATATTCCATATTGCCTGATTCAGCCTGAATCCTTTTAATAAACTGATTAACTAGTTGCATTCGTCGGTTTGCAACACCAAAGGCACTTAGTCTGTTTTTGATTTCTGCCATATCCTTTGGCAATTCATTTGTACCACGAGAGATTGGATAAGCAAAAGCTTTTTGCGCAAGCAAATGCATCTTGTTACCATTTATAGCATAAATATTACCATCTTCACCTTCACAAATATTTTTGCTCCAAGCAAGATGTTTAAATTTTTCAGGTACCCCAAGCTGTTTGAGGCTTTCCCTGTCAAGTTGACTTTTGAACATAAGCTTAAAAATTAAATAAATACATTATAATTAAATTTCTAAATGTGATACTAGATTAAAGCTATAGAAAAAGCAAGGAAGATTATTTATATTTTATCTAAAAATTATGCAAGTAGAAGTTGCAAGTTATTTGTTTCTTGTTGGTCTTTTTGGTCTAAAAGCACCTCCAGCTTATATTCTAGCTGCTTGTAATCATCGTATTTTTCAGTCCGATAATTGCAAAGTATCGCGCACCATTAATAAAAAAAGGCACCCGAGTGGGTGTCTTTTTTTATTAATTTGTATTGTCGGAAGAAAAGGACTTTCGACAAGATTGCGAAAGCAAAAATCAAGGAATTTTCAAATTGTTTTTTAAGCGGTAGATCGCTTGACGATTGTTGCACAATCGAGCGATGACTTTATTATTTTTTCCATCAATCATCAGACTTTTAATAACAAGTATTGAATTATTAAACTGATTAAGTTATAAGAACTGCAAAGGAGCTGATTTTATGTTAAACACTTTAATCATCGGAAATATATTTTCTTTATTGTCAGCAATTTGCCTTGCCGTTTCGGTTATCAAAAAAAGCAAAAAAGATTTTATGTATTGGCAGATTGGCGATCCTCTTTTTGGAATTGCAACATGCATTGTGCTTTCGGCTTATGCGGCGCTTGTTATCAGCGTGGTTTGCCTTATTCGTAATATTTTATCTTATAAAAATAAACTAACCAAAAATATCACCTATATTCTGCTAATTATAAACGTGGCTATCGGGCTTTATGTTAATAATCTCGGCGGTATCGGATTGATGGTGATTTTGGCTTCTGCCGGTTATACAGTGTGCATTTATCTTACAAAAAACGAACAACAAATGCGTTGGGCATTGGTTGTTAACCAGTTGTTGTGGTTTATTCATAATTTTTATGTGCAGGCATATCCTTCGGCTGTAGCCTGTATCGTATTATGTATATGGACATTTATACAGATATACAAAAACCATCGTCAATTTATCTCCTAACTGCTTATATTCATCGTAATTTTCAGTCCGATAATCGCAAACTATCGCGCACCATTTTTGAAAAGGCACTCGTTTGAGTGCCTTTTTGCTTTGGTGGGGTTGAATCACAAAAAGTCCGGTTAACGCCGGCCTTTTTTATGAAAGGTACTTGCTTTTTATTTTTTCTGAAATAGTATGGACACAAATTTTATGAAACAGGAGAAAATATGTCATCGCTTATTCAATTTTTAAAGTTGCTTATATCCGGAATTACGTTGAAAGGGATTAATTTTAGAACCAACTTGTCCATTATTTTAACTTTTTCCGTTCTCATAATAGAAGTTGCAATATATTACATGTATTGGGATTCTATTCCCAACATGATAAAATATGATTATGATTTTTCCGGCACACCGAATAATATTTGCGAAAAAGAATGGATTTGGGCCAATATTTTGTTGCAAATAGTTATTTGTGCTTTAGTTTTTATCATCAAACGTCTTTCCTACAAAACAAAGCGTGTTCATAACATTGTTTATGATGAAAACAATAACTTGATTCCGATTATAGATAAGCGATTTTCTATGTTTGCGTGGGAAACGGCAATGCTTTTTGTTACAACCGAGCAAGGCTATATTTTTGCGCTTACGGACATTATCGAGAGCCGTATGTGTGATGATATTGTAACGATTATATTCCTGTTTTGGCAGATTATTCTCATCATTGAATTCCGCTCCGATTTAAGAGCATTAAAAACTGAAAATAAAAACGTAAAAGAAGTCGAAAAAAAGGCATAGCAACATTATTGCTATGCCCTTAAGCAAAAACTTCGGAATTAATTGCAATAAATAGAATAGCTTTCCGGCGCATAAATTCCCATGGTTAAGCCACCCATCAGGGAATCATAAAGTGTCCAATGGTTTTCTATGGAATGAACACCGGTTGTTCGGCATACATTCAGCATGTTATAATTCTTTTCTTGCCACATTCCCCAGAAGAAGAAATGGCTTCTGCCTTCATATGCCGGTTCGGTTTTTACATTTTGTTGCGGAGCAAAATTAAAACGAACAATGTGGTCACTTCCGCAAGCAGAAAGCGTTAACGCAAGCCCGATACAAATTAAAATCTTTTTCATGTGCAGTCCTCTCATAAAATATTGAGCCGATTCCGTTATTTTACTGGGAATTTGTGCTCTGATTGGGTTTCTGATTATAGTTTTAGGGAAGATATACCTGAATGTCAACTCTAAGGTACCAAGTTATCCAACTACTTTTTTATGCGCTGTTTTTTTGACCTTAAAGTTATCATAAACCTAAACCTTGCCGTGTCAGCTGAAAAATTTAAACGCTCTGTGAAAAAAACTTGACTTTTAGACAGAAAAAATTATTCTAGACATATGATTTATAAAAACAGGAGTAAAGTCATGTCTTCAATCAATAAAATTAAAAATTTGCGAAACAGAATAGAAAACAGAACTTCGGAAATAACTAAGGAGCAGATAATCGCCCATAACCGTGATTCTCGATGTTATTTATTCGGCTTTTTAAAAAAACTGGACAAATTATCAAAAGCGTGGTAGATTAAAGCATAATTTAACTATTATTTTGCGTTTTTTGCAAAATAAACAATACAAGGAGATAAAAAATGCCGGTATTTTCATTAACAGAGGCGTATGTATTGGAAAGTTCCCGTTTTGAGGGAGAAACGCAAACGCTTTCTTTGAAAGCACAATATAATGATAAACATACGGTTATTAAGGGCGTTCCGGCCGATGTCGATCTTAGCGGCAACGTTAGGATTAATACATGGCATATCGGCGATTTGGAAGAGCGCAATCTAAGCAACGTCGAAAGAAAGGTGGCCGAAGCCAATCCGGATAAAGTCTCGATTTATAAAGTTGATAATCAAGAAAATATAATTCCTAATTCGGGCGCCGATTTGTTTAGAAAAGAAGACGGAACTTATCGCCACAGAACGGTTAAGGAAGCTCAAAATAGCGATAAAATGAACGCCTCTATTATAGCGTCGCTTTTATCTTCAGAACGCAAAGTTTAGTTTTTTAATTGAAAAAATTCGCAAATAAGGAGACGAAAAATGGGACAAATCACAGAAGAAATGTTTGGTTATGCCGGATATCTTTATAATGACACCAAAGAAAAATTGTATAAAAAAGTGATGAAAAACAAGTACGAAAGCGATGGGGATAAGTTTAAGCAAATACAGGAAACCGAAGAATTTAAAACCGATAATCCCAATCTGGTCGCTAAATTGAAGGCTCATGACGGATTTGAGCCTTTGCTTATGAAGGCCGCAACAGTTTTGGGCAAATATATGCAACACGAAATGAAAGAAAAAAATAAGGATAAGCCGACAAATAAAATGCTGGAAAAGGCGGTTTTGATGGGCAAAAGATATGGTGAAGGCTATTGCGATACGGAAGCCTTTTTCAGAGGTTTATCGGCAACGGTTAAAACTTTGCTCAACACTTGGGAATACGGAAAAGATTTGGCCAAAGCAATGGGAATTGATGACAAAACTTTTACCGAAATGCGCAAAAACGTGAATGCCAATTATTTGGATAAAGCTCCGGAATCTTCCAAAGATAATAAAATTGAACGCTAAGGTTGGTCTAAACACTTTTTAAGAGATTTTTATGAAAACTTTATTTTGGTATTTTATGTTGTTTATTGCTCTGATTTCGGCGAATGCGTACGCTCAAAGCACACAGCCGAGCTTGGAGAAATTGAATAATTCGCGCACTTCCGCCAATTCGATGATGATGCAATACGATTTTGACAACGACGATCAGGTAACCGAAAAAGAATTCATCATCGGCGACGGCGAAAGCGGATATCGCGCCCATGTGTCGAATGTTTATCAAATCATCAGCGACGACCGAAAAAAAGATTTTTCAAAACAAAGATATTGGTTTATCGAAGCGACGCATCCGGACGAATATAAAAAAGATTTGGTAGATTATTTCCAATATCTCGATGATGATCGCGACGGTTATATCTCCACCGAAGAATATCAAAAAACTTTTACCGGTGCATACATTTCAACATTCGGCAAAAAATATGCTCAAGCCATAGATGCAGACGGCGATGGGCGAATATCGCAAGACGAATATACAAATTTCGACTTTACCTCCCTGCCCTCCAGCAGTAGCGAGCTTTTCCTCATCATTGACCTCAATCAGGATAAAATGCTGACCGTTGATGAGTTCAAACAGTTTTTTGAAAAACGATTTTGATAAATACTAACGGTTATTATATCCAGATTGCCGACGATATAAATTAAATCTGAAATTTCCGCTGTAAACAAAGTTTCCGCACAAGGCGACAGAATTTTAAATTGTCGTTGCCTGAATTTTTTGTTGTAATATATAAAATATTATATATCATACATAAAATTTTATATTAAAGAGAGTCTGCTTTTTTACAAAAAGAAAGGAAACAATCAAATGAAAGAAACCATGCTGTCAAAGCTGTTTATCTTCTTATTTGTGGCCGTTTTGGCAGTTCCGCTGTTTTTTGTTAAATTTGACTACCATTCGCTTCTTTTTGTGGCGGCGATTTTCTTGTGTTCGATATCGGCTTTTTCCGTTTTGAAAAATATGAACAGATTTTCCGTAGTGCGGGCGATTTTTTTAATTTTTCCGGTTCTTTTGTTTTTTATAATTTATTTAATGCCGATATCGTTGCACTCGCGTAGCGTAACCGCTGATGATATTATGGCGGTTTTGCAAACGAATGTTCCCGAAACATTTGATTATTTGAAAGATGATTTAAGGGTATTTTTCTTTTTACTGTGGTTTGTTGCATTATTGCTTTTTGTTTACTTGGCTATTAAGCAAAACGCCGGCAAAAACAGCATAATTTCCGGACAGAAGTGGGCAATAGCCTTTCTTATTGCGGGCGGAATTTTGCTTTATTTCAATCGCGACAACACCCTCACCGCTCCGTTATACGAGGCGGCGCCGAAAATAAAAGAATATTATAGCTTTTATGATAATTTGAAAAACAAAAAACCGTTGGATTCCGTGCAGAAAAACACTTTAAAAGGCATTTACGTTGTGGTTATCGGCGAAAGCCAAAATCGCCACCGTATGTCTGTTTACGGCTATAAAACCCACCTTACGACGCCCTATCTTTCCAAAGTCAAACATAATAAAAATTGGATTTTTTTCGATAACGCATATTCTTGCCACACGCATACCGTTCCGACCTTGACTTATGCTTTAACGCAGAAAAACATAAACAACAAAATACAACTGAAAGATGCCTATAATCTGTTGGAGGTACTGCACGAATTTAACACTTATTGGATAAGCAACCAAAAAGCAATCGGGTATTACGGCGACCAAATCACGGAAATGGGGTTAAAGGCTCACACTTCTGTTTTTACCAATAAATCATTTATTAAAAAAGATCCCTACGATGAGGTAATCTTAAAAGAACTGCCGAAAGAAAAGAAATTAAAGGATAATTCCGTTGTTTTCATTCATCTGATGGGCAATCACGGTTCTTATAAAAGCAGATATCCTAAAAAATATGGCAAATGGCGGGATACTTACGATAATTCTGTGTTGTATAATGACCATATTGTTCAAAAAATATTTGAACACTTTTCCTCTATGAAAGATTTTATGGGCTTTATTTATTTTTCGGACCATGCTGATGATGTCAGATGCAAATGCCATGATTCGTCAAGATTTACTTGGGAAATGACCAAAATCCCGTTTTATGCTTATTTTTCCGACAAGTATATCCATAAAAATCCGCAAAAATGGCGCGCACTGAAGGCGCATTTGCACACGCCTTTTACCAATGATATGTTTTTTGATACTTTTTTGGGAATTTTAGGTGTCAACGACAAACGTTTTTATGTGCCGACAGATGATTTATCCAGCAAAAAATATCGTCATTCAGTCAAGGATTTATCGACTTTGCACGGAAAACAACGCATTTCGGCCGAAAATAAGGCAGATAAGTTAAATAAAAAAATTTATTTGCATCGCGTTAATTCGCCGGAAAAGCTGAAAGAATTGGGCCATAAATATGTAGGTTTGGAAATGGATATAATTTATTATCCTAAGGAAGATGCCTTTGAAAATTCGCACAATGCCGAAAGTTTGCAAAAGTATTCTTTGAATAAAACTCTGAAGATGTATTATCATATGTTTAACCGGCAGGCAATTTGGTTTGATTTCAAAAATCTGAGTGATGAAAACAAAGTTAAAGCCGAGCAGAAATTGTCCAAATTGATAAAAAAATATCACGTTAACAAAAATAATGTTTGGGTTGAAAGTCATAATTATAACGCGCTGGAATATTTTACGCAGAAAGGCTGGAGAACCAGCTATTATGTTCCTTATTATAACTTTGAGGAAATGAGCGCCGAGCAAATAGCAGATGCAAAAAAATTGACCGAAGATGTGTCTTTTTCCGGCAAAGTGTTGGCAATTTCATTTGCCGGAGAATATTACCCGTTTATAAAAAGTTTGAAATTAAACGAGCAAATTTCTTTGCTGACTTGGTTTAGTCATTATAAATTGGAAGACTTCAAAAAGCTGGAAGAATATCCGATAATGATGAATGATAAGCAACTGAAAGTTATTTTAATCAAAGACACGGGAAAGCATCATCGATAAGCAAATAAACGCAAATTTTGTTTAATTTTGTGCCGGTATTTTATTTTCAAGGTATTGACTTCATTGTTTTGTGTGTTATGATTCACATTATTTTACACATGAAGGCTCAGCAAATATGGGAAAATCTCTGCCAAGATACAGAATCAGATGGAATTTGGTTAATACGCAATGGAAAAAAGTCACTATCAGATATTATGCAATAAGTGACGGTGATACTGGTGCGGTTTATACTCTGATATCTCCCAAAATAATAGCCGAGTGACAAAGAAGATTTGATGAGTTTTATCGGAGAAAAGTTGCCGAAACCGATTATATAAAAGCTCTGAATGCCAAAAGTACTTGTATTGACTGCGGCGCCAATGTCGGAGATATATCGGAGATTATGGCCAAAACCGGGGCAAAAGTTTATGCCTTTGAGCCTAATCCTTTGTGTTTGGTCGGTTAGAGAAAATCTGTGAAAAATATAAAAATATCGAACTTATAAAAAAGGGTGTGGCGGCACAAAATACCAAATGTAAGCTGTATCATAGTGAATTTACGAAATATGATAAGGAAATTTTTTCCAGAAGCAGTTCGATATATGCAAATAAGAGTAACGTCGTTGCAGACAATTATACGGAAATCGAATGCATAGACTTATGTGAATTTATCGATAATTTGAAAGAACCGGTAGATTTGCTGAAAATGGATGTTGAGGGTGCCGAATTTGATATTCTTTATAAGATGATAACACAGGGTACATATAAAAAAGTTAAAACGATCTTAGTTGAAAAACATGATGATGTAATTCCGGATATAGTTAAAAAAGCCGGCATCGTCAAAAAACTGATTCGGGAAAAAAATATTCAAAACATAGATTTGAATTGGCGCTAAAATAAGCAATAATGAAGATAATCAACTATTGCAGTTTATATCCCAAATAAACCGTTGCCGGTTGCTTTTCCTGTTCAAACAGCGAGCACGGATATCCGGCTCTTTCTTCAGAAAACGGATAGTCCGGCGTTCCCGGAAAAGTCGTAACATAATCAAACCGACAACTGTTTTGAGCCAAGCACGAAAAATTCGGTGCCACGCCTATCCCGAAACCGGCAAATCGTGTGCTGCGAAGGTCACCCCAATTATTGGTGGCAAGCGCGACACAGGCCTTTTTATCAATATTGGAAACTTCAAAAATTACTACTCCGAAATTATCAGTATATGCTTTGATTTTGGCATTATAAGCGGCCGAAACGGCATCGTTAACATAAGCAAGATTACTCGGCAAACCACCGGATTTATGCAAAAACAACAGGTAGTTTTGCTTATAATTACCGGTTATGGCCGGCAAATTGTTGTGTTGTTTTGCCACGGTTTTGCCCAAATCGGAAATTTGAGCCTTCAAACTCGCAATTTGATTATGCTGCTTAATTTTGCCCAAACCCCAGAAAGCACCGACGCCCAGCAAAGCGATAAGCAACAAAATTTTTCCTTTAGAAATGTTTTTTTGATTATTTGCCATATTTTCCCCCTAAAATAACACCTATGAGCAGTTTATTTTGATTTTTTGCAAAGTCAAACTTTTATTTTTGTGGTTGGTTATTATCCTCGGTTTCGGCCTTTCGATATTTCAAAAACGAAAACAGATTGCTTAAAATTACGAATATTTCCAGCAGTCCGGCCCAGTTTTTTATGCTTATCTGATACGCCAGATAAGTAAAACAATTCAGCCCGCCGACCACGCGCATTTGTTGCGGCGGCAGCCACCAAATACAGAACAGCGTTATCGATACTGTCATAAACACCAAAATTGAGGAAATTCCGGCGTAAGTATAAAACAAAATGGCAAGATATATGCTTTGAAAAAAGATATATCCGAGCAGCCAGCGTTTATGTAAGCGCTCTTTGATGTTGGCAACTATCAGCATAACGAAAACTGCCATAAAAATATAGGCTCCGCTCAGCGAATTCAAAAAATACAGCCCGACGGCGGTAAAAATTTTGGCCAGCAAGTCCAGCAGAAGCATCATTTTTTTATGCTTCATAAAGCGGCTTAAACAAAAGCACGCATAATTAAAAACCGTAAAAAAATATCCCAGCCAAATCATCTTATTTTTCCCCCTATGAGGCAATTATAAGGGCAAACGATTAAAAAAGTATAACAGAGAATTTAAATCTTTGTTTGGTTGTTGTTTCTCATCATGGCCATGCTGGAATTTTGTGTCATAAACCGGTTAATTTCCCGTTTGGCTTCTTGAGTTAACAAAACATCCTCATAACTGTTAAGTCCGTGTTTTTCCTTAATTGTCCGAAAGGTATTGGCAACCTTCCCCATATTTACTTCGTTATCCGAGGATGACGGATACTGAACTTCCTGCTCCAGCGAAATACCGTTCATCTGCTTATAAACGATATCTTGCATAACGATCAGCTCTATGGTTGGGGCCAGTTCATATAAATCGTTTCTTTCGTCTTTATCTCCGGGCATTCTTTGCATAATATGCCCCAATTCGTGCGCTTTTTGAATGGCCAACGGGCAGTATTTTCCGTCTTTTCCGTTTAATTTTCCCGGATCTACGTATAAATTCAAACCCCAGTTATTCCATTCATTATCCACATCATTTACAAATACGGCCGTGCGAAAATCGTTACTATATTGAAAAGTCGTATCTTTTTCGGTAATATGATAGGCATCAAGCTTATCTTTTAAGAGTTGTTCGGCAATTTTTTCGGCTTGTGGTGCATCTTTAGCATCAAGCATTTTGAACCGATTTTCGTTATTATACAACTGCCGACAAAAAGCCAAGGTATTAGGGTTAGCTTCTTGCGTAAGTTGCAGGAAAGCCGCTGCGTCTATCCCCAATAAATATGATTGTTCGTTGTATTTTCCCAAACCTTCGGAAGTGGGCAAAACTCCGTTATGTTTGACTATTTTCTTAAACGCCAAAAAAGTTTTGCGCACCAGCGGATTATTTAAATCAACCTCTTTATCCTTATTTTGCTCATAAAAAGATATGAGTTTACCATAAAAATCATTTGCATCATGCGGCGTCTTTTCCAATATTTTGATGGCCTTTTCTGCCGTTAAATGAAAGTCGGCGGAAGATTTAGGAATGTATGTATATTCGCGGTTTTGCATTTGAGCATCATCCGAAAAAGGCATTGCCCTAGCGAAAGATAATGACATATCATCACGCTGAACCTGCGGAGCGTCATGTTTAAGCTCAACATCGGTCACTTTGGGGGAATCGGCAGTCTCTTGTGCCTGAGCATTCGCCGTCAGGGAGGACGCCCCAAACAGAATTGTCAGCCCCATAGCTTTTATTTTTTGTTTTATATTCATTTCAGCTTTCCATTTATTGAAGGATATTTTAACATTTTTTATCGTTTTATACAACAAATATTTTCACACCGCCGTCACCGGACTTTGTTATCCGCATTATGTTTTGGAACGCAAGGTTTGAGTAATTTGCAAAAAATATTGACTTTTGTCTATTTTGAGGGTAGAGTAAGATTATAAAATATTTCTCAGCAAGGAGGCCGAAATGTCCGAATATGATGAATTCAGAAAGTACGAATACGTGGAAGAACTTGATTTTGACCACGGTCCGGAGATGGTTCGAAGAGAGATAAGTCCGGCCCAAGCCATAAAATCGGGGTATACCGTTGACCACGCCAAAGAATTTGCTGTTTGGGACGACATATGCCACGACGGCGACTATTTGAAAGAAAAAATTTGGGATACGGCTCAACTTTGGGGAGCTTATATGGAAGAAGAAATAAAAAATTCTCCCGACCATAAGTTAACCAAACGAATAATCGACGGCACCGAAAGCCTGATGTATGAGTGGAATTCTTATTATGACGGTTGGGGAAGCGGTAGCATACCCGCGATATTGGCAACAACGTGGAAATACGGCGAAGAATTTGCCAAACTGAATCCGGCCGCTTTAGATTTTAAAAAGGTTAAATTTTTCAGAACTGCAACCGATGACGATGCGCGGCTTCTTAATATGAAATTCGATGCAGAAAAAAGCAAAACGCCAAAAGTCAGAGCCGAGTATTTGGCCGATATTTTAAGAGAGCCGGAAAATCTCAAATATCTGCAAAAACTGGCGGAAAAAGAAAATTTGTCGGAAGCGGAAATTTTCGGCAGACCACTGACTGAAATTGTACCGACGCTGGCATTTAAGTCCGAAAAAAGCGCCGCCGGAATGTTGCACATTTTAGAATTGACGGAAAAAATTATGGCGGAAAAATTACTTCGTTCAAACGAAAAATTTGCGCAACTGCGGCGTAAAATTGCCAAAGAAGCGGAAAATAAAGCCAACGAGGTTTTCCATAAAAAAGAAGCACCGGACAGCGGTAAAAGACCGATTAAAGCCGACCAAATAAATGGCGATGCGGCTAACGATATGCTTTATAACAAAATTTACATGAGCAAATTGCAAGACTTGAAAGCAAAGGAACCGAAAAAATAATCCGATTGCTTATCAAAAAAGCACAAATAAAGAAAAGTGCATATAATGAGCCGCAGTTTTTTTATGCTGAATCTAGCTGATTTTCAGATTATATTCATAAAAAGTTTCCAGCGGCTTAAAGCCCAGCTTTTTATAAATAATAAGCCCTAAGTCGGAGGCGGTAAGAAGGAATTTATGGTGCTTGTGACTGATTTCGTGATTCAATGTCAGCACCGTTACTTCCGTTCCGTAACCCAGTTTTCGGTATTCTGGCAAAACCCCTACCCAATAAACGGCGGAATATCCGGCGCCGCGAATAACTTGAGATACTCCGACCGGAGTTTTGCCTTTATAAAAGATAAAATAGTCGGCATATTTTTTTCTTAAATCTGCTTTGAACGATTCATAAATAAAATCGGCGTCATATTTATCATATATCTGAGCGGCAACTTGGCCCCACAAAATTAAATCTTCTTTGCTTTTTACGGTTTTGAAAGTCAATTTGCCGCCGGTTTTAAACGGCAGTTTTTGCTCCAATCCGTAAACAATATCTTTTTCAGAAAACTCCAAAATGTCGGGATATTTTTTATGTAAATTTTCCAACGGCGTGGTCAATACGGTTTTATAGTTTTGCGTTTCGTGAACAATGTTTTTAAACACGGTTTTATTGAATTTTTCGGCATAAGTCAGATTAAATCCGCCTTTGGCGGTCGGAAACGCCCACTTAAAATACATAACGCCATCTTTGATTTTGCAGGCGTTTTTTCTTTGTGTTCTCACTTCATACAGATTTTCCATATATTTTAACATTGCAACTTTCTCCGTTTGGGTTTTCTTATTGCATCATAAAGCAACAAAAATTATTATTTTGTAAATTTTTAATAATTGACGTCGCACGCGGAATTTTTTATAAAAAAGTTATAAAAAGGAGGATAAAATGGAAGATTACATAAAAAAAGCCGAGGTTGCCGATTGGCCTGATTTAATGATGATTTTTGACCGCTCGTTGCGCTCAACCGACGATTTATCCGACGATGATTGGAAAAAGCTTTATGAGCGGGTGATAACCTACTCTTACCCCAATTTTGATACATACATTTACGTTAAAAACGGCAAAAGTGTTGCTTACATCAGCTATTGGAAGGAGAAAAAGCTGATTAAAATGCTGTATGTTTTGCCGGAATATATCAATCAGGGTATCGGGCAAAAGCTGATTAAATATGTGATAAATAATTACAATGAGCCGATGACCATCGGGGTAAAAGCCGGCAACGATATTGCCATGCATATTTATACCAAATTCGGGTTTGAAATAATCAAGGAAGAACAATACGACGCCTCCGGCATTTATTATCCGCATTATGTTTTGGAACGCAAGGTTTAAGCAATTTGCAAAAATCTTGACTTTTGTCTAATCGGCGAGTAGAATAAATCCATAGTCGGCAATACAAGGAGAATAATTATGGCGCAAACAGAAGATAAAAAACAGCTTAAGAAAACGCTAGAGGAAAAATATGCGCAAACTTACGGCGAAAAAATTTCTTTTGCCGAGGTAAAACAAAACGGCAAATATTTGGTTGCCTTGCAAAGCAGCGGAAGCGAAGATTTCAAAATGGGCCCTGACCAAGTGCCTTATGAGCACAATTCGGCAACGTATTATATTTTGGACCCTGAAACCGGCAAAGATACCAAAATGACCGTTCATTCGGAGGGCGAAAAAAATAAAACCCATCAAAATACGGAAATGAAAATTTTTGACGGTAAAGCGCTGGTTGCACATTTTGCGGTTTCCGATGCGTATATTGACACCGCCAACGTTGCCGAGCTGGCCAAAATCGTTAACGGCGCTTATCCGCAAGAAAAATACAGTGCCTATTCTCCGCTGACGGAAAAGCTGTTTCTCGATTGGTTCCATTCCGAAGAAACGGTGCAGGTTATAGAGCAAAAAAAGCAAAAACACCTGCAAGCGGAACAAAGAGAGCTGAAAAGAGATTTGCGCATGGCGGAAGATTTTGTTATCAACTTTACCAACGGCAATTTTCCGAGCAACAAATTGGCCAAACTTCGCCATAAAATGTCTCAATCCAAACCGGCCAAACTTTTGGGTAAGTTGGTGGGGAAAGATATTGAAAAAACACCGATTGGAACAGACTTGAAAGTATTGGAACGCATAGTTTCCAATGCCGTCTTGGGCAAAGATAAGGATTAAGCAGAAAGGGGATTTATGATGAATAAATTTAAGGTAATCAGAGAAAGACCGGGATATTATAACGACGGCGACGGCTCGGTTCAGGTTATTTGCGAGGCCGATGAATCCAAAAACGTTAAGATAACTCAAAATAACTGCTTTTTGAATGAAAAGCAAATTGTTAAGTTGTATGATTATTTGCAGAAAAACTCGAATATTAAATCAACTTACGTTCATAAAAACGGCTCCGGTTATGAAGGTCCGGATGCTGATTTCAGCGTATCTTTTTCTGATAAAAACGGCCATAAAGCGTCCGTATCTTTGGCCGAGTTGCCAAATGCCGAAAATCCGGAATTGATGGCGGCGATGGGAGTGGAAATCGGTGAGCAAAAAACGGCAGATAAACCCCAAAAAAAATTTGTTGTGCTGGAGGCTTCGGGATATCAAACCGACGGTGATCATATTTTGTTAATCAGAGATACTGAAAACGGCGAGATAACCAAAGACGTCAGAATCAATAAAGGACACCAATTCAGCTCGTGCCAGTTGACGATTGACCAGATAATGAAAATATACGGTTGCTTAGAGGCCAATCAGGAAAATCGCACTTTTGTTGAAAAGAAAACCCAAGAGGATTCTCACTATACCTCAGACGAAAATTTGGTAATATATTGTAATCATAAGAAGCTTGCTTTATCCGAGCTTCCAAGTTACGAAAATGCGTTGCTGCGAAATTCGCTGGAAGCAAAATTCGGTGACCTCGAAAAAACATTCAAAGCAGAAGATACGGAGCTTAAAAACAAAAGCACGCTTTCCAAACTCAGAGATAGAGTCTCAAAAAACGGAAAATCGAAATTTGCTAAAATCGGCATGATGGCAAGCATGCTTCTTTCTGCCATAAAAGATAACTCCAAAGAATAAACAAAAGATAATGCACACCTATTTGATTATCGGCAACATTTTTTCATTTCTGTCGGCGGTTTGTATCGCCGTTTCGGTTATCAAAAAAAATAAAAACGATTTGATATGGTGGCAAATTATTGATGTGATATTCTGCATTTTATCCAATATCGCATTATACACCTATGCCGCCATGACCACCAACTCCGTGGCGTTAATTCGCAACATTTTGGCCTATAAAAACAAGCTGACTAAAAATCTGACCTGGATTTTGTGTGTTTTATGCGTGGTTGTCGGGCTTTGGGCCAACAATCGAGGGATAATCGGGTTGTTTCCGATTATTGCTTCGGCCAGTTATACGATTTTTATGTTCATTACCGAAAACGAACAGCAAATGCGCTGGGCGCTGGTTTCTAATTTGATATTATGGTTGGTGCACGATATTTATGTACAAGCCTACCCTTCGGCCGTTACCGATTTGGTTTTAAGCGTTTGGACTGCCGTTCAGATATGGAAATACGGCTTGACTAAGGACGGATTTGGAAGCATAATTAAAGGTAAGCGGGCGGTTGAAGAGATTGTGCCGCCCAACCGTAAAGAAGAGCGGTAAAATCTGGAGGGACTATTGATGAGTAAAACCAACGCCAAAGAAGCATTGACTAAAGAAGATTTAGCTACGGCCAAGAAAAAAATTCTGGAGTTTACCAGCGGTAATAAATTGTTGTTGGGCGGCTCCGGCGCAACGGCAATTTTGAAGGTTTTATCCACGGTTGCCGATAAGCTTTGTCGCGATAACGAAGGCAACTTCAAGCCGGGATGGTTTTACAGTTATATCACTTCTAACTTGCTCTCCGGCGCCAGTGTTGAGCTGTTGAACAATTATATGAAAAAGCGGCAGATTTCCATTGAAAGCAGCATTGCGGAAAAAACACATCAAATGTTTGACACTTTTTCCATTGATGAACGGCGTTCACGTGTGGAAGACATTGATAAAACCATGAGTGATATTCATAGCATGAAGAAGTCTGCTGCCGGATATTTAGGTGCTAAAAGCGGTTTAATCAGCGGCTGTATTTCTTCCGCCGCCTTGGTCGGCACAACGCTTATCAGCGGCGGTTTGGCCAGTTTACCGATAATGGGTGCGGTGATTGTCGCTTCGGGAGTTAGTTCGTTTTTTATCAATCGTAAAATGAATGCGGAAAAAATCGCCAGCCGTAATCGTATTCGCAAAGCAAATGCCAGTTTTAATGCCGCTGACAGACAGGCTTATATTGCCAGTTATAAAACCGAAACTTCGGATGCTACCGGCAAATCTAAAGAAATTTTCAACGAAAAAAGACGCGCTTCGGAAAAAGAATATCACAAATTATCGGATATTTTGAGTAAATACGCAATAATCGGCACAGCGTTGAAAAGCGTTGTAGTGGCCGGCGTTGTGGCCGCCACCATCAGTAATCCGGTAAATGCGCTGGTCAGCGTGGCGGCAACGCTCGGCACCTATGGCGCGGTTGACCGTTGCGTAAATTCATTTTTTGCGCTGAAAGAACATATCGGCAATTTTGCCAATGCTTATAAGAGCTTTCTGCCTAAGCAAAAGGTAAAATACGGTACGGAAAAAATTCCGCAAAACGCCAATGTTATTGAATTGGATAATGTTTTAGTGCGCCGCAAAGATCCCAATGATTCAACCAAAACCGGAAAAGAAGTTTTGTTTTCCGTTCCGGAAAAGCAATATATCGGCACGGGTATAACTCTTTTGAGCGGAGCTAGCGGTGCCGGCAAAAGCACCTTAATCAATTTATTGATGCATAGCCATGATGTTGACGGCGGTACCATAAAAATCGGCTCAATCGACGAGAACGGTGTATTTAAAGGTACGGAATACGATAAACTGGCGTTTGCCGAACCTTCACGTCATATTGCCATATCTATGCAAAAGCCGGAGTTTGTTGAAATGACGGTGGACGAGTTTATTCGCCTTTCCAATCCGAATGCGCCGGAAGAGTTAGTGCAAGAGGTTATGGACGTGGTGGGTATCAGAGATGATCCGGGCAGTCCGGAATGTATATCTCCGCGCAAAATTATACGCGGCAACGGAAAAGGTTTGTCCGGCGGACAAGCCAACCGCCTGAATTTGGCACAAGCTCTTATTAAAGATTCGCCGATTTTGATTTTGGACGAGCCGACGGCCGGAGTTGATGCCACCATGGAAGAAAACATTGCGCAGTATTTGAACAAAATTAAACACAACAAAACCATAATTTACATTACGCATAACATTGAAGACGTGCGCGATTTGCAAATTGATCAGGCTTTGGATTTGGGCAAAGACGATGGAGATAAATTCGCTACCATGGCGCGTTATGATTTGCGGGACGAAAAGGCCAAAGAAGAATATATGAAATTCTTTGTAGACCGCAACATCGGGCGTTCACCGTCTTCTCCGGCCATGTCTGCCGATGAGTTGGCAGCATTTCAGGCGGCGGAAAAGCAAAAAATGCTGGCCAAATCGCATAAGTTGGAACAGAAATTGCAAGAAACAAAACCGGCGGAAAAACAAAAGGAACAACCTTTCATTGCGGCCGAAAAATCAGTCGAAGCCGCCGAGATGAAACAAATGTTCAGCCTCAAAACACTTTTATCCGGTTATGAGCCGCGCGAATAAGCTCGTTTTTTTAAGCACATATATAACGAAAATACTTGAATTTAATAAAAAATGCGTTATTGTAAGGCGAATTTTTTAACGGGCATTGTTGTGTTCGTTTATTTTGGGTATCAGGAATAGAAGGAACAGATAAAAGATGAGTATGAGAAATATTGCCATTATCGCCCACGTTGACCACGGAAAAACAACATTGGTGGACGGTTTGTTGAGACAAAGCGGAACTTTTCGCGACAATCAAAAAGTTGTCGATTGCGTTATGGATAGCAATGATTTGGAGCGTGAGCGCGGTATTACCATACTTTCCAAATGCACTTCGGTAGATTGGAACGGCACACACATTAACATTGTTGATACTCCGGGACACGCTGATTTCGGCGGTGAGGTAGAGCGCATTTTATCCATGGTTGACGGCGTGGTGTTGTTGGTAGATGCTTCCGAAGGCCCGATGCCGCAAACCAAGTTTGTGTTGGGCAAAGCGCTGAAAATCGGCTTAAAACCGATAGTGGTAATCAACAAAGCCGATAAAGCCGATGCTCGTCCTGACGAAGTTTTGAATGAAATTTTTGATTTGTTCGTGAGCCTTGATGCCAACGACGAACAGCTGGATTTCCCTACCCTTTACGCTTCCGGCCGTAACGGCTGGGCAGTGCGTGATTTGGCCGATGAACACAAAGATTTGACGCCGCTGTTTGAAACCATTTTATCTTATGTCAGCGAGCCGGTATGCGAACCGGATAAACCGTTCAGAATGTTGGCAACTACTTTGGAAGCCGATAAGTTTGTAGGTCGCATTTTAACCGGCAAAATCCAGAGTGGCAGCGTAAAAGTAAATGATACCGTAAAAGTAATTAACGAACACGGTGAAGTTGAACGTACCAAAATTACCAAGATTATGGCTTATCAAGGCCTTGACCGTGTGGCACTGCAAGAAGCTCACGCCGGAGATATCGTGGCGGTGGCCGGTATTGTAAAAGGCACGGTAGCTGATACGATTTGTGCGCTTGATGTTCCGGTAACCGATTATATTCACGCTCAGCCGATTGATCCGCCGACACTTGTGATGACATTTTCGGTCAACGATTCTCCGTTGGCCGGTCGTGAAGGCGACAAGGTTACTTCTCGCGTGATTTGGGCGCGTTTGGAAAAAGAGGCTGAGGGCAATATTGCCTTGAAAATTTCGCGCACCGAGAACACCGACAGTTTTGAAGTAGCAGGGCGCGGTGAATTGCAACTCGGCGTATTGATTGAAACCATGCGCCGCGAAGGCTTTGAACTTTCCATTTCACGTCCGCGTGTGATTATGAAACGCGACGAAAACGGCCAACTTTTAGAGCCGATTGAAGAAGTGGTGGTTGACGTTGATGAAGAATTTTCCGGCACGGTTGTAGAAAAGCTCGGCCAGCGTCGGGCGGAAATGACCGATATGATTCCGTCGCAGGTGGGTAACAAAGTACGCCTGATTTTCCATGCTCCGTCGCGCGGTTTAATCGGCTATCATTCCGAATTTTTGACCGATACGCGCGGTACCGGTGTAATGAACCGTATTTTCTACGGTTTTGAGCCGTATAAAGGTGAAATTGAAGACCGCCGCAACGGCGTGATGATTTCCAGCGAAGATGGACAGGCGATTGCTTATTCGCTGTGGAAATTGCAAGACCGCGGCCCAATGTTTGTCGAGCACAACAGTCCGGTTTATGTGGGTATGATTATCGGCGAGCACAATAAATATAACGACATTGATGTTAACCCGACTAAGTCTAAGCAGTTGACCAATATTCGTGCGGCCGGCAAAGATGAAGCTATCGATTTGATTCCGCCGAGAAAGTTGAGCTTGGAGCAGGCACTCTCGTACATTCAAGCTGATGAATTGCTGGAAGTTACGCCGAAATCTTTGCGTTTGCGCAAGCGTATTTTGGACCCTATTGCTCGTAAGCGTGCGAAAATTGCTGCCGGCGAACAAGAATAATCGGCGTTGCTCTTGCATTTGCAAAATAAAAACTCTAAATAACTTTTGTGAAGAAAAATTAAGAGTATAAAAATGGCAGATACGGAATATTACGATTTACTGGAAGTAAGCAAGGACGCGTCGCAAGATGAGATTAAGCGTGCCTATCGCAAGCAGGCGATGAAATACCATCCGGACCGCAATCCGGGCGATAAAGAGGCTGAGCAAAAGTTTAAGCAAATCAACGAAGCATATGATGTATTAAAAGACGATCAAAAGCGTGCCGCCTACGATCATTACGGCAAAGCGGGCGTGAACGGCATGGGCGGCATGGGCGCCGGCGGATTTGATTTCGGCGGCGGATTTGCCGATGTGTTTAACGACATATTTTCCGAATTTATGGGCGGCGGACGCGGCCGAGGCGGTAAAGCGGCATACGAACAGCGTGGCAGTGATTTGCGCTATAATTTGAATATATCGCTGGAAAAAGCGTTTTCCGGCTGTGAAGAAGAAATAAATTATCCGACTACCGAAAATTGCGAAAAGTGCCACGGACACGGCACCAAAAACGGCGAAAAACCTGGAGAATGCCCAACTTGCCACGGTAGCGGAAAAGTGCGTCGTCAACAAGGCGGATTTTTTGTGTTTGAAACCGTTTGCCCTACTTGCGGCGGCAGCGGTTATGCCGTAACCGACCCGTGTCCTGAATGTCATGGTACCGGCCAGAAAAAAATCAATAAAAAGCTCAAAATCAAAATCAAACCTGGGGTTGAAACCAATATGCGCATTCGCGTTGCCGGCGAAGGCATGGCCGGTATTCACGGCGGCGAAAACGGTGATTTGTATGTGGGCATAATTGTTGAGCCACATAAATTATACGAGCGTAACGGTGCTGATTTATATACGGCAGTTCCGATTTCGGTAAGTTGCGCTATTTTGGGCGGAAAGGTGGATATTCCGGGGATTGACGGCGAAAAAGTAACGGTGGAAGTTCCGGCCGGAACGCAAAACGACACTCTGATTAAAGTTAAAGGCGAAGGAATGCGGTTGTACGATACGGAAAAGCGCGGCGATTTATACGTTAATGTTAAAGTGGTGATTCCGACCAAGCTGAACGCCAAACAAAAGGAACTGATGGAAGCATTCCGTGCCGAAAGCAAAGACGATTCCTGTCAGCCGGAAATCAAGGGCTTTTTCGATAAAGTCGCCGACTTGTTTAAATAATAAACAATGCCGGTTTGTAAGCTAATCCGTGGCATCAATTAAGGCGCCGATGGCGTCGTCATCATCGTCGTCGCCCAAGGTGTCTATCAGCGAGCCGATATCTTCTTTCGGCAGCTGCAACGGCAAATATTTTGGGGCACCGGCCGGCGTATCTTTAACGGTGGTCAGCATAATATCGTGCCAAATTTCGGCCGGCAAACTCCCTCCCCCAACCTTTTTCATCGGCTTGTCGTTATCGTTTCCTACCCACACGGCGGCAATATATTTGTTGGTCCAGCCGATAAACCACGCATCGCGATAATTTTGGGTGGTTCCGGTTTTTCCGGCGGCAAATATCGGCAGTCGGGCATTATGCCCTGTACCCTGATTGATAACTGCCTCCAGCATTTTGGTTAAATTAAGCACATCGTTTGCATCTAAAATGCGATTTGCTTTATCGGCTTGGCGAACATAAATCTGCCGTCCGTCATGCGTGGCCACTTCGTTGATGGCGTGCGGAACAATTTGGTATCCGCCGTTGGCCAGCGCAGCATAGGCGGCGGCCATATCCATAACCCGCACCCCGTTGGTGCCCAAAACCATAGACGGCGTCAGCGTTAAATCGGTGGTGATGCCCATTTTATGCGCGTTTGCGGCAATATCTTTGAGGTACAATTCTTTAGAAAGCACCACGGTTGCCGCATTAAGAGATTGCGCCAAAGCATACGTCAGCGTTACATCGCCGTAATAGCGTTTGGTGTAATTTTCCGGCTTCCACTTACCCACCGAAACCGGCTCGTCGCGGATAATACTTTCCGGCGTAAAGCCCACCTGCAGAGCGGTTAAATACACAAAAGGCTTAAACGCCGAGCCGGCCTGCCGTTTAGATTGCACGGCACGATTGAATTGACTGCGGTTATAATCGACACCTCCCACCATAGCCTTAATGGCACCGGTCTTATCCAAAATAATCACTGCACCCTCGCTAACGTTTTTATCTTTGGCCGCGGCAATTTTTTCGCGCAGGATTCTTTCGGCGGTTTCCTGTAATTTTTGGTCAAGTGTGGTCATAACCACCACATCTTCGTTGCGTTCGCCGATGGTGTTATTAACTCTGTCATACACATACTGGGCAAAATGTTTGCCGCCCGTAACCCGATATTGTTGGCCGTTGCCGATGGCCAAATCACGAGCTTGCGCATATTCTTTTTCGCTGATGAGTTTATATTTTTTCATCGCCTCCAAAACTATATTGGCGCGTTCCAATGCCGCTTTTTTCTGTAAAATCGGATTATAGCGATTCGGCGCCTTGAGCATTCCGGCCAAAATGGCGGCCTCACGCAGATTCAAGCTATGAACGCCCTTGTTGAAATACCAGTTGGCGGCGGCTTCGGCACCGTAATTTCCTGAGCCGAAATACACGCGGTTTAGATATAGCGCCATAATTTGATTTTTAGAAAATTTCCGTTCCAGCCACAGCGCCAAAATCAGCTCTTGAACTTTACGCTTAACCGTTTTGTTTGGGGTTAAAAAGATGTTTTTCGCCACCTGCTGGGTAATGGTTGAGGCGCCCTGAGCGTAGCGCTTGCGAAAAACATTGGTGAACACGGCGCGCGTAAATCCGAAAATATCAAATCCGAAATGTTTATAAAAGCGGTGGTCTTCAATGGCAATTACGGCGTTGGTCAGATTTTTCGGCAATTTATCGGGATAAATGACTTGGGCATAAATATTGCCGAACTTAGCGATATCGTTGCCGTTTTCGGCCATAATCACCGTTGACGGCTGACGAGTGCGCGAAACCGCTTTTTGAATGTTCGGCATAGTCAGATAACAATAAAAAACATAGCCGCAAAGTGCCAGAAATACCGCGATTCCGCTGATAAGCGCAAACTTGAACAGCCGCCACTTCCAAGAGGTTCGCTTGGCGCTTTTTTTGTGACGCACCGCAGGTTTGGCTTTAAGCGGTCGGCGCTGTTGCGTTGTTGCAGTGCGGCGATTCGCGCTCGGCTTTGCCTGCGCTGGGGCAGAAGTGCGTCGCGCGGAAGTCGGGCGCCGTGGTGCGGTTGAAGTTCTTGTGTTGGTCGGTGTTTTTTTCGTAGTTTGTGCCATAATCGTCTTTACTCCTGAATTCCGCACATTATAACGCCGCAGAGGTTAAAGAATTTATAAAGTTTGGGAGCAAATTTTAAAATACTTGGCGAAAGCGAAAATCGTGTGTATATTGGCTTTAAGGAGAAAAAAATGAGTAAAGTTTGCCTGATTGACGGCTCCGGATATATTTTCCGCGCCTTTTACGCTTTGCCGACCATGACTGCGCCGGACGGCACGCCGGTAAATGCGGTGTATGGCTTTGTAACGATGTTTATGCGGCTTTTGAAAAATATTCCGTGTGATTATTGCGTGGTTTTATTTGATGCCAAACGCCAGAATTTCCGCAATGAATTTTTTGCCGAATACAAGGCCAATCGCGCTGAAACGCCGGAGCTTTTGATTCCGCAGTTTGACTTGATTCATCAGGCGGTTGAGGTTATGGGCCTGCCGTATATTATGCAGGAGGGCTATGAGGCCGATGATTTAATTGCCACCTATGCGCGTCAGGCCAAAGAGCGCGGCTTGGAAACCGTGGTGGTTTCGGCGGATAAGGACTTGATGCAGTTGATACAGGACGGTGTGCAATATTATGACGGGATGAAGGATAAATATTACACTCCGGAAGATGTAAAGGAAAAATTCGGGGTTTATCCGGATAAAGTGATTGATGTGCAAGCGCTTTCCGGCGATAAAATCGACAATGTTCCGGGTGTTCCCGGTATTGGTCCGAAAACTGCGGCCGAGTTGGTAAACGAATACGGCTCATTGCAGGGAGTTTTGGCCAATGTCGATAAAATCAAGCAACAAAAGCGTCGCGAAGTGCTTGCCGCCAACAAAGAAGCGGCAGAAATTTCGTTGAAACTGGTAACGCTGAAAGATGATGTTCCGGTATTGCATCAGTTGGACGAGTTTAAGTGTAAAGCCCCGCAAAGCACCGATTTAATGGCCTTTATCGATAAATACGGTTTCAAAAGTATTCGTCCTAAAATGGAAAAGTGGATTGCCGAGCGGTGTGTCGAAGTGGGTGAAACTGCCGAAGCCGAGAGCGCTAAAGCACCCCTGCCCGATCCGGTATATGCCAAAATCGGCAATCGTCAGCAGTTGGAAGCGCTGTATAAAAGCATAAAATCATCAGCGCAAGTGGCGTTGCAAACCATGTTTACCGACGGCAAGGTTGTCGGTATCAGCTTGAGCCCGAAGCCTTTTGAAGCTTATTACTTGCCGTTGCCGCAACAATTTTCCGGCGGAGATTTATTTTCTTTTGAAAATAATTCGGATAAGGAGCTGGAATTTGCTACGGTGCGTAAGTTTTTGCTGGCCATATTAAATGACGGCGACGTGCTGAAAATTGCCGCCGATATCAAAACCCAATGGCATCAGCTGAATGCCCTGTGCGAAGAAACGCTTAATTTGTGGCCGTACGACGACTTGGCAATTATGTCTTATGACTTGGACAGCTCGGAGCATGAACATAATTTAACAACTCTGGCTGCAATGTTTTTGGATATTGAGTTGCCGGAGCCTAAAGTTGTGGGCAAAAAAACGACAATCGACTTTGAGGCTGAAGAATACGGCAATTACGTTTATGCCGCCGCAGATTGCATATCGCGTCTGCATTTAATCTTAAAAGAACGCCTGTTTTCCGAGCACAAAAACTATGTTTACGAAGCCTTAGACCGCCGTTTGGCCGGTGTTTTGATGAAAATGGAACAAGCCGGAATTGTGGTAAACGACAAGGCATTGGCACTTTTAGATGCCGAATTTGAGGCTAAAATGCAAGAAACGGCGCAAGAAATTTATGCCCTTGCCGGCGAGGAATTTAATATCAATTCACCGGCGCAGATAGGCCAGCTTTTGTTCGGCAAAATGGGCTTGAAAGGCAAGAAAACTCCGTCGGGAAAATATAATACCAGCGCCGAGGTTTTGGAACAGTTGGCGGAAGAATACGAAATTGCCGCCAAAATTTTGGAATGGCGCAGTTATGCCAAGCTCAAATCAACCTATACCACGGCGTTGCTTGAGGTGCGCGACAAAGAAAGTCGGGTGCATACCACTTTTTCGCAAACGGTGGTTAACACCGGTCGTTTGGCCTCATCTAACCCGAATTTACAAAATATTCCGAACCGCACTGACATCGGCCGCAAAATTCGCCGCTGTTTTGAGGCCAAAGCCGGCTACAAGCTGGTGGCCGCCGATTATAGCCAGATGGAATTACGTTTGATGGCTTCAGTTGCCGATGTTAAGGCCTTAAAAGAAGCTTTTGCTCAAGGCAAAGATATTCACGCGGCCACGGCGGCGCGGGTGTTCGGTTTAGATCCGGATAATGTTGACCGCGAGCATCGCAGTCGCGCCAAAGCCATCAACTTTGGCATAATTTACGGAATATCGCAGTTTGGCTTGGCTAAGCAGATAAATGTTTCACGTGAAATGGCCAAACAATACATCGATTCGTATTTTGCCATTATGCCGGAAGTTAAGGCTTATATGGATAAAACAATGGTTTTTGCGCATCAGCACGGTTATGTTGAAACTCCGTTCGGCCGCAAATGCGCGCTGGCCGGAATAAATGACCAAAATCAACGTATTGTCTCTTTTGCTGAAAGGGCGGCCATAAATGCGCCGATTCAAGGCGGTGCGGCAGATATCGTCAAGTTGGCGATGCAGCGGATTGATGCGGCTTTACAAGAACAAAAGCTTGATGCCCGCTTGTTGTTGCAAGTTCACGACGAATTGGTGGTGGAAGCAAAGGACTGTGATGTGCCAAAAGTTGCGGAGTTGTTAAAGCAAATTATGGAAAATGCCGCCGAAACTTCGGTGAAACTTGAGGCGGAGGTTGGTGTAGGAACCAATTGGAACGACGCTCACTAATTTAAATTTGCCGCGGATTTTATTTGTTGAAACTTAATCAATTTTGCTGTATACTGCTCCACCGAGGATTGAACAATGGTAGAAGATAGCAGATTAAAAAAATGTCCGGAATATTGTCCGTTTTTGAAGGCAAATAACACGTTTTGCGAGTTGTTTCGGCGCACTTTGCAAGCCAACCACGGTTTGCCGATGAAGTGCGAGGAATGCAAAAATCCGGAGCAACGCAAAAGCTCGTATAAAGCGCTGGGGCTCAGCCTTGACGGGCGTGCCGAAATTTGGCAGAAAGCCATCTTGAAATATAACGAAATCGAGCTCGGTAAAAAGCGCGAAGAAGAAGGAATCCGCAAGAAATTTGCCGCATTTTTGGAAGATAAGTTCGGTTCGCGTCCGCCGCTTGAAGGCAATACCTTTTTGAATAACCTGATTATCAACCTTTATATGGTGCTGGATGCTACCGAGCGCAGTATGATGATGGCTGTGTTGAACGGCCGTAACGGCGATAAGTTGATTGAAGCCATTGACCGCGCCCCGAAAAATGAGGATTTGCTTCGCAATTTCCGCCGCGAATTGGATGAACAGTTTAAAGAACATCAACTCACCGTTCAGCGCGAACAGCAACAATATTCAAATATCAATCAACGCCTATAAAATTTGTTGATTTTTTGTCAAAATGGTGTATAATGACCACAATTCATAGGAGAACGAATTATGGCAACCGAAACTTTACTGGCCAAAACTAAAGATAATCATGTAATCGCTTTTACGCTGAATTACGCCAATCCGGCCGAACAGCGCCGCCTGAAAATGGAGTGTGAGCGTTTATGCGAAAACATAAATTATTACGATTTCAACAGCAGTATGTTACATTCGCCGCAAATTGTTTTTGATAAGCCTAATACGGATTTTATCAACAGGGAGATTATCGGTTTTCACTATCGCAAAAATGCCGATGAATTTGTTAACGGCATGGCTACAAACGATTTCAGCACGTCGGTTATGCAGTCGAACACCTTGCATTTTGATTACAGTATGCCGGACAGCTCGTTTTCGGAAATGATTCGCAATATCGGCTATAAAATAGAGCCGGATGACCAAATTTATGATGTCAGATTCGATCCCTCGACCAATACTTATAAGGAAAATCCGCCTTTACAGTCCAGAATAGCGGTGGTGTATCACGGTGATAAAAAAATGGAGATTGTCCGCAATCACTATCATTTTGAGCCGGACGATTTCACCACTCTTCAATCTTTGATTTCGCGCTATAAGGCGGCCAAACAGATTAACCCCAACCTTGACGAACATTATTTTCGCCAACATTATTTAAACAATCCGCGCGAACAAAGTTTGTTCCGATTTTATGCCCGCGAGGCGCGAACAATCGACCATATCGGGCATATTGTTGCCCACGAGTTGAAACATATTAAAAACTCGGTGTTTTTTGACAGTTTGAGCCTGAAAAAGAAAAACAAGCGTTTGAGTGTTGAAAACTATTATCGCGTGGCGGTGGAAGATGAGCGCAGTGCTTATTTGGAGCAGTTGGTTTTCAGCATCAACGAATATCTCAAACGCGGAGATTTTAACGATTTCAGTATGTTTGACGGCGAAACCGAAAGCTTTGCCAACCGCTTAAAACAAATGGAAACCAAGCAGGAACGTTTGGCATACGCTACCGATTGGCCGCGTTTGGTTGCCGAAGATTTGCAATATTTTGAAACGGCGCACCGCAAGCACTACGATAAATCACAGTTTAAGCAAAATTTGGCTGAATTGATACACAACGCACCGTTAACCGCGCCTTTGGACGACGGTACCGAGTTTAAGAAATTGCGCTCGCTGTTTTATAATTTTCAAATTTTCAATCCGTACAGCGGCAAAATGGAATCGGTCAATCTGGCCCGTTACATTCGCCCCGATATGGAAGTTACCCTCGGCGCCAAAATTATGGAGGATACCATAGAGCCGCAAAAAGCCGCTCTTCAGGCGCGCTTAATCAAATTTAAGGGAGAATTGGCCTTAGGCAGACTCAATCCGTCTTTGATAGAGCCGGCCAAACTTTTGATGCGCAACGGGCTGCAAAACAGCGCCTTTGTCAATCAGGTTGATAATGTGCGGATTTCAACCTTATACGAACCGGAAAATCTGCCGGTTCCGACTCCCGCTCCAACCCCTGCTCCGGTTTCGACTCCGAGCTCTGCACCAACGCCTGCTCCGACACCAACTCCTACTCCGCGACCTTCCCCTGCTCCGGCACCGGCTCCGATTCCGAATGACAAGGCACAATGGAGTGACGGCTTAAAGAACTATTGGAAACGCGTTGACGGCTATAAGGAAATTGCTAAAAACAATGACGAATACCGCTTCAAAATTAAAGAAGCAACCGTGCGCTATACCAAAGACCGCGAAATTGATGTCAGTCGCAACGCCGACTTTGATTTGTATGTTAAATTGCTGAACGAGCCAAGCACGCGCAACGCCCCGATAGAATTTTTAAAGACGCTGAGCAAAGAACAGGCATTGACATTATATATCGCTTGTATTAATTATGGTCGCAGGCCGATAGGTGCTGTGCCGACCGATTTGTCCGGCATCGAAAACTTGCAAGGTATTCCGCCGGCAGAGTTGAACCGTTTTCGCCATCGTATGCAAAATACGCCGGCCGGTTCGCCTCGACAAACGCAACAAGCGGAACCCGCACTAGTCAATTATGCGGGCAGATACCGTCAAAATCAGGCACAGCAAAGGTAACAACAAACAACCCGTCAGAGCGTCCCTGAGTGCTTGATTTATAAAAATATGATAGAACACTCACAAAAACGACGATTGTTTCTCAGCGAGTCAAAAAACGGCCTTATTTTTGATTTGTGCTTTTGGAATAAAAAATGGATACAAAAACAATATATGCGTTGTCAACCACGTTCGGGCGTTCGGGAATTGCCGTTATTCGCATTTCCGGAAGTCGGGCTTTTGCATTTTTTGATGCCATGACGGATTTGCCGGCTCAAAAAGTGACGCCGCGCCGAATGTATTATACCAAAATTTATGACAATGTTTCACATGAAACACTTGACGAGTGTCTGGTTGTCGCTTTTCGCGGCCCGAACTCGTTTACCGGCGAAGATACGGTAGAAATTAACTGCCACGGCTCAAAGGCTGTAATTCGTAGTATTATCAATAGCTTAAGTACACTAACGAACTTTCGCACCGCCGAGCCGGGTGAATATTCCAAACGCGCATTTTATAACGGCAAAATGGACTTAACTGCGGCTGACGGCTTGGCAGATTTGATTGATGCCGAAACCTCGATGCAGCAAAAAACAGCGTTACGCCAAATGGGTGGAACACTGCTCACGCTGTATGATTCGTGGCGTGAACAGCTTGTTTCTTTGTTGGCTTATGTTGAGGCCTACATTGATTTTCCGGACGAGGATATCCCGCAAGACACTGTTTTTAAAATCGAAAACAGCGTTTTTAAAATTGCTGAAGAAATTTCGCGGCATATCAACGATAATAAAATTGAAGAACGTTTGCGCGACGGCTTCAATGTGGTTATTTCCGGACCGGTTAATGCCGGCAAGTCCAGTCTGATTAACGCCATTGTCAACCGTAATGTGGCGATTGTTTCCGATATTGCCGGCACAACTCGCGATGTTATAGATGCTTATGTCGATATTAATGGTTTTCCGGTAATTTTTTCCGATACGGCCGGTTTGCGTGAAACTGAAGACAGTATCGAACTTTTGGGCATAAATCTGGCACGAGAAAAAATCGCCGCGGCCGACTTTAATATTTTTATTTTTGATGCTTCAACCACTTCACCGGAAATTTTTGACAGTCGTTTGACGGCTGAAAAAAACAGTTTGCTGGTGGCTAATAAAGCCGATAAAATATCCGAGGCGCAAAAGGCGGAGTTGATAAATAAGGGATGTGTCCTGATTTCGGCCAAAAACAATGAGAATGTCAGCCAAATAACCGACGCTTTGTATAAATATTTCAGCGAATTATTCGCCGACAGCTCAAGCCATTTAATTACACGGCATCGCTACAAAGAAGCCTTAAATGAGTGCCTCGATAACCTCAAACGCTTTAATTTGCAAAAAGAGATTGAATTGGCTGCCGAAGATATCCGTTTGGCGGCACGAGCAATCGGTAAAATCACCGGCAGAGTTGAAGTTGAGGAAATTCTGGATAAGATTTTCAGTAGTTTTTGTATTGGAAAATAACACTGTATTTAAATAAATTGAATCAATTTTTTAACATCGTCGGCTAAGATTCTGAATCGACTCATTAAATTTTTTCGCTCTGAACAGTGTATTTAAATGTTTTAGGTTAGCTTTTTAATTGCATTTTACTTTAAGTTGTGGTTTATTGTCTGCAAACAAAAGAGGCTTATATGATACAGAAAACGGATGTAATAGTGGTCGGCGGCGGTCATGCCGGATGCGAGGCGGCCGCGGCGGCTGCGCGAATGGGCGCGCACACGGTTTTGGTAACCCATAAAATTGATAAAATCGGCGAAATGTCGTGCAATCCGGCCATCGGCGGTTTGGGAAAAGGCCATCTGGTGCGTGAAATCGATGCGCTGGACGGATTGATGGCGCGGGTTATTGATAAAGCCGGCATACAATTCAGAATGCTCAATCTTTCCAAAGGTCCGGCCGTAAGAGGGCCGCGTGCACAGGCCGACCGCGATTTGTATCGTAAATATATGTTGGAGGCGCTGTCGAAAACGCCCGATTTAACCATCAAAGAAGCCGCGGTTGAGGGCTTGCTTTTGGATAATAACGTTATCAGCGGAGTGATTTTGGCTGATGGCACGGAACTTTATGCTTCGGCGGTGGTGCTGACAACCGGAACTTTTTTGAACGGCATAATGTTTACCGGTCACGTTACCAGTGAAGGCGGACGTGTCGGCGATGAGGCTTGCAAAGGAATTACCCCGTATCTTAAACAAGTGGGGCTGACGTTGGGGCGCCTGAAAACCGGAACTCCGGCTAGGTTGAACGGCGATACAATCAACTGGGATATTTTAGAGCGCCAGGCCGGAGATGAATATCCGCAACCGTTTTCGTTTTTAACCCAAGAAATTGAAAATCCGCAAATCGAATGCGGAATTAGCTATACAAATGAATCAACACATAAAATTATTCGCGAAAACTTTTCAAAATGCGCACTTTTTTCCGGTTTGATTACCGGCCGCGGGCCGCGTTATTGCCCGAGTATTGAAGATAAATTGGTGCGTTTTGCCGACCGTACTTCACATCAAATCTTTTTGGAGCCGGAAGGATATAACACCAACGTGGTTTATCCGAACGGAATTTCTACCTCGTTGCCGGCCGATGTGCAAGATGCGTTTATCCATACCATGAAAGGGTTGGAAGATGTGGAAATTTTGCGCTATGCTTATGCCATAGAATACGATTATGTTGATCCGCGCGAGTTGGACCATTGTTTGGCGGTTAAAAAAGTAAAAGGACTTTATTTGGCCGGACAAATCAACGGTACCACCGGATATGAAGAAGCGGCGGCGCAAGGTTTGGTAGCCGGTGTTAATGCCGCGTTGTTTGCTCAAGGTGAGGGCAGGGAGTTTTACATTGACCGTAGTCAAGGCTATATCGGCGTGATGATTGATGATTTGATTACCAAAGGCATCGACGAGCCGTATCGTATGTTTACTTCGCGCTCGGAATATCGTCTGTTGTTGCGTGCCGACAATGCGGATATGCGCCTAACCGAGCTGGGACACGAAATCGGCTGTGTCAGCGCCGACAGATACAGTGTATTTAAACGCAAACAGGCCGCAATAGCCGATTTTGATGAATATTGTCGCCATAAAATCGTACCGTTTGCAGAGATTGAAAAACAGGGCTTGAGTGTTAAACACAACGGCAAAAAATGTTTAAAAGATGTGATGAGTTATCCGAATGTTTCACGTGAAACAATGCTGAAAATAGACTCTAAAATCAATGAGGTAGATTCGCAAATTTATGAACAGGTTGAGATTGATGCTAAGTATTCCGGCTATTTAAAGCGCGAGTACGAGGATATTGCCGTGTTTAAAAAAGACGAGAATCTTAAAATTCGTGATGACATAGATTATGCTAAAATCGGCGGTCTTTCTACTGAAATGGTGCAGCGCTTTTCAACCGTCAGACCGAAAACCATCGGTGAGGCCTCGCGCATAACCGGAGTGACACCGGCGGCGGTAACCGCTTTATTGGGGTATATTAAAAATGCTTAAAATTCAGCCGTATTCATATCATAACCATACAGTTTTTTCCGATGGTCATAATACGTTGGAGGAAATGGTGGCGGCAGCCAAAAAAATCGGCTTTACCGAAATGGGTGTCAGCGACCACTTGATTGTGCATAAAAATATGAAGCGCGACGTAAGTTGGCCGATGTTACGCGGTTGTGATGCGCCGCACGTATATAACGATGATTTTAAATCCATTCTTGATGCTTATAAATATCATTGCGAACATATCCGCCGCGTCGCCCGAAAAGAAAATTTTAAATTGTATGTCGGGTTTGAGGTTGACTATTTTCCTTATGACGGTTGGTTGGAAGAATTTAAGTGGTTTGTTTCGCAACTTGATTATGATTATCTGCAAACCGGCAACCACTTTTTTTGTGAAGAAAATTGCACCGACATAATTAATATGACTTTCTTCAAAAAAGTTTGTCCGGACACTTCTTTATATAAGGAATATGTCCGCCGCCATTTTGAGGTTATGCGTCAGGCGGTAGAAACCGGAATGTTTAAATTTTTGGCACATATTGATTATGTGCGCAAATACGGTCCCGAAGTCTATGATATTGATGACTTTGCGGCGGAAAAAGATAGAATTATCGATGCCTTGTTGCGTACCGGTACGGCGATGGAAATTAGCACCAAAGGATTGCGTAAAATCGGAGATTTTTATCCGGACGACAAACTTATAACCAAAGCGGCCGACAAGGGTGTAACTTTTATAGTCAGCGACGATGCCCATAAAACAGAAGAACTTGGTGCCGACTTTGACAAGGCGGAAGCCGTGTTGGCTAAACACCATATCACAAAAATTTTGAAATTTTAGATTGTAGTTAATAACCGTTATATTTTGTTGCAAAATAAAAAGAATCTTTCATACTATCCTCAAGAGGAAAATATGAATATAGAAAATGAATTACAACAATATAATGTTTCACGTGAAACATTGCAAAAATTGCAAGATTTTGTTGCGTTGCTGCAAGAATGGAATGCCAAAATGAATTTAGTCAGCAAAAAGTCGCTGGAAGATGTTTGGCAACGGCACGTTTTAGATTCTATACAACTTGTGAAATATTTGCCGCAAAATCCGCGGTGTTTGGTCGATATCGGTAGTGGCGCCGGATTTCCGGGAATCGTACTGGCTATCGTCTTACAAGAGAAGTTTCCGGAAGCTAAAGTGATTTTAGTGGAAAGCATTACTAAAAAAACGGTGTATTTAAAAGATGTGTGCACTAAATTAGGTTTAACTAACACCACGGTTGAAAATAGCCGAATCGAAAATATTTCCATTAAAAATGTTGATGTAATTACCGCTCGTGCCGTGGCCGCGTTGGATATGCTGTGTTTGTATGCTTTTGATTTGGCAACAAAAAATACACGTATGCTGTTTTTGAAAGGGCGTTCATACACTGATGAGGTTACAGCTGCCGAGCAAAAGTGGAAATTTAATCTTCAGGTATATCCGAATTTATACAGTTCGGATGGTGTTGTTTTGGAATTAAGCAATTTAAGGAAAATCAAATGAAAATAATTTCAATTGCCAACCGTAAAGGGGGCGTGGGCAAAACCACCACAACCATAAACATTGCAACTGCTTTGTCGGCAATCAATAAAAAAGTTTTGGTTATCGACTTTGATCCGCAGGGCAATGCGACAACCTCGTTGGGAATTGCCAAGAAAAAGGGACAATTTTCATCTTATAACGTGCTGACACAGAGTTGCTCGGTTGCGGAGGCTATTATCCATACGGATATGCCGCGCTTTGACCTTATCCCGTCATCGCCGGATTTGGCGGCAGCCGAAGTCGAACTGGTTAACTTGGAAAACCGCGAATTTGTGTTGAAAAATGCCTTAAGTCGGTTGGATAATCTGTATGATTATATTCTGATAGATTGTCCGCCATCGCTTAATTTGATAACCATCAACGCCTTGGTCAGCTCCAATTCGGTGATTGTGCCGTTGCAATGCGAATTTTTGGCCCTAGAGGGCTTGGCCGATTTGATAAAAAATATCAATGCCATCAAGCGTAACTTTAATTCGGCATTGGCTTTACAAGGAATTATCCTGACTATGTTCAGTAAGCAAAATAACTTAAGTAAGTTGATTGAGGCCGATGTGCGTAAATATTTCGGTGATAAGGTATACAGAACCGTAATTCCGAGATGTGTGCGCATTGCCGAAGCTCCATCCTTCGGCAAGCCGATACTGGTGTACGATTTTAAGAGTACCGGAGCACAGGCATATATTGAATTGGCGAAAGAATTTTTAAAACGAGAAAAGGAGATGTAAATGAACGCTATTAACAAAATGGGCCGCGGATTAGAGGCTTTGTTAGGTGATGACGAACTTAATCTTGATGACGTGAAAGATGTGGAAAATTTTGTAAATAACACTGTATTTAAAACTGAAAACAGTAACGAGGTTAAGGTTACGGATATTCGCCCTTGTGCTTTTCAGCCGCGAACCAATTTTGACGGCGAGGCTTTGCAGTCGCTGTGCGATTCCATTAAAGAAAAGGGAATTTTACAACCGCTTTTGGTGCGTTCCAAGAACGGTAAATACGAATTGATTGCCGGCGAACGCCGTTGGCGGGCTGCGCAAATGGCCGGCTTGGAGAGAGTGCCGGTAATCATTAAAGAATTGTCAGACCAAGAAACTCTGGAAATTGCCTTAATTGAAAATTTGCAGCGCGAAAATCTGTCGGCCATCGAAGAAGCCGAAGGCTTGAATCGCCTGATGCATGAATATGAATACACGCAAGATGTTTTGGGTAAGGTTATCGGCAAGTCACGCAGTTACATTGCCAACAGCCTGCGTTTGCTAAGCTTGCCGGAAGAAGTGCGACGTATGATTGCGGAAAATAAGTTATCTGCCGGACATGCCAGAGCGTTGGTTGGATTGCCGAATGCCGTAGAATTGGCAAAGCGAATTATTGCTAAAGGTTTGAGTGTACGTCAAACCGAACAGTTAATTGCTGATTTGAAAAACAAAAAAACACGCAAATTGGCCGAAAAAATTATGGATGCCGACCTGAACAAAATTATTGCTGATCTAGAACAAAAATTGCAGCTTAAAGTCAAAATAAATGCTGGTCAAAACGGAAAAGGTAGTGTAACATTAAAATACAATAATCCGGCGGAACTTAGTTCTATTCTGGATATTTTGGAACAACGCTAAAAACAAACTGGAGACTAAAATGCCAACCATATTAGAGATGATGCTAGAAAATTGCAAAAAAGCCGGTTATTACCCGACACAAAACATAGAAAAAATCGCTCGCGCCAAAAACATGATGTTCGGTGAGGGCGAATGGCGCCGTTGTCCGTGTGACGGTCAAAATGAAGAAAGATATTGTATTTCCGAGCTTTGTCGCAGCGATATCGAACGCGACGGAATTTGTCATTGTCGTTGCTATCAAAAAGCAAGTCCGGACAGCAAATAATTTTCGTTGAGGCCAAACGGGATAAATGCGCAATCCGAAATTTATAAATTTGCGAGTGCACACCGCCTATTCTTTGTCTTTAGGCGCTATTCCGGTTCCGACTTTGGCACATAAGCTACACGATTTGAATGTGCCGGCCTGTGCCATAACCGACCGCGGTAATCTGTTTGGCGGCAAGGCCTTTTCCAAATATGCCTCCGACGAGGGAATTAAGCCGATTCTCGGCTCGGAATTATGCTTGCACAATGACGATTCGGAAAATTTATCCATTTCCAAGGGCGTGGAATTGGAGCCGAACCGCATCATTTTGCTGGTGCAAAACGAGCAGGGCTATAAGTCTCTGATGAAGCTCTTTCGGCGCTATTATATGGATAATATGGAAAACAGCATATATCCGCAGATAAATATGGAAGATTTACGCCGGTTTAACGAAGGACTGATTTGCTTTACCGGCGGATATGACGGGCCGATCGGCAAATTGATTTTGCAAAATCGCAAAGAAGACGCCGAAAAAAAAGTTTTGGCCTTAAAGGAAATATTCGGCAATCGGTTGTATATGGAAATTTCGCGCGTCGGCTATGATGAGGAGCAGGCAACCGAGGGTGCGTTTTTGGAAATGGCTTTCAAACATGATATTCCGCTGGTGGCTACCAATGATGTATTCTTTTTTAACGAAGAAATGTATGAGGCGCACGATGCGCTGATTTGTATTGCCGCCGGCGAATATGTGGCTGATGACACGCGGCGTAAATATCTGCCGACGAACCGTTGGCGTAGCGAAGATGAAATGTGTGAGCTGTTTTCCGATATTCCGGAAGCTGTTGAAAATACGGTATTAATTGCCGAAAGATGTAACTTTTTATCTAAAAAAATCGACCCGCTGTTGCCGATATTCATTTGTCCGGACGGCAAAACTCAAGATGAATTCATTACCGAAGAAGCCTACAAGGGTTTACACGAGCGTATGGTAGCGCAGGTTTACACCCCGCAAACCACTCCGGAGGAGCGGCTGGCCATAGACGAAGAATATTATGCGCGTTTGGAATATGAGCTCGGTGTAATAAAGAAAATGGGCTTTCCGGGCTATTTTCTTATCGTGTCCGATTTTATCCGCTGGTCGAAAACTCACGGTGTGCCGATTGGTCCGGGGCGTGGTTCCGGTGCCGGATCGATAGTTGCCTGGGCGCTGAAAATTACCGACTTGGACCCGATACGTCTGGATTTGCTGTTTGAGCGTTTCTTAAATCCGGAACGTGTCAATATGCCGGATTTCGACGTTGATTTGTGTCAGGAAAATCGCCATAAAACCATTGAGTACGTGCAGGAGAAATACGGCTATGACAAGGTAGCGCAAATCATCACTTACGGCAAGTTGCAATCAAAGGCGGTGATTCGTGATGTGGCACGCGTTTTGCAAATGCCGTACAGTCAGGCTGACGCTATTTCTAAAATGATACCGGCCGGTTCCGGCGGTAAAAATCCGACCTTGCCGGAAGCGTTGGAACAGGTGGCCGAGCTTCGCGAAATGCGTGATAAAGATCCTCAGGTAAATAAATTGTTTGAAATTGCCATTCAGCTGGAAGGCTTATACCGCAACTCCGGAATGCACGCCGCCGGTGTGGTTATCGGCGACCGTCCTCTTGACGAGCTGGTGCCGCTGTATAAAGATCCGCGAGCGGATATGCCGGTTACCCAATACGATATGAAGTTTGTAGAAGAAACCGGCCTGATTAAGTTCGACTTTTTGGGCTTGAAAACTTTAACCGTTATCAAGCGCGCGGTAGATTGGGTGCAAAAAGTTCACGGCATAGAGCTGAATATGGCGGAAGTTCCTTTGGATGACGAGCCGACATATAAATTGATGCAAGAGGGCAATACCGGTGCGGTATTCCAATTTGAATCGTCCGGTATGCGCGACGTGATGAAACAAATTAAGCCGGACCGCTTTGAAGACCTAATCGCTATCATCGCACTTTATCGTCCGGGGCCGATGGATAATATTCCGACCTTTATCAATCGCAAGCACGGGCGTGAAGAAATAAAGTATGAGCACCCCGATTTGGCGCCGATATTGAATGAAACTTACGGTATTATGGTTTATCAAGAGCAAGTAATGAAAATTGCTCAAGTGCTGGGCGGATATACGCTCGGGCAGGCCGATAAACTGCGTAAGGTTATGGGTAAAAAATTGCGCGATGAAATTCCGCACCAACGCGAAATGTTCGTCAACGGCGCCCTCAAAAACGGCATTGCCGAAGACACGGCCAAAACTATTTTTGACCAAATGGAAAAATTTGCTTCGTACGGATTTAACAAATCGCACGCCGCCGCATACTCGCTGATTTCGTACCAAACAGCGTATTTAAAAGCGCATTATCCGGTGGAATTTATGTGCGCGGTGATGGATTTTGATATTATCAACACCGACAAAATCGCGCTTTATACCGACGAAGTGCACAAAATGGGCTTTAAAGTTTTGCCGCCGGATATTAATTATTCCAACGCACTTTTCAAGGTCGAAAACGGCAACATTCGTTTTGCCTTGTCCGGGGTTAAGGGCGTGGGCGAAGCCAATATGAACGCGATTGTTGAAGAACGTGAAAAGAACGGTGTATTTAAAAGCCTTTCGGACTTTATTCATCGGGTTGACATTAAACAAATAAATCGCCGTCAGCTTGAACAGTTGATAAAATCCGGTGCATTTGATTGTTTGGATAAAAATCGTGCCAAATTATATGCCAACATAGACAGTATTTTGCGCCATATTGCCGCTGATTGCGAAATGAAAAACAGTGCGCAAACTTCGCTGTTTGGAACACAGGAATTGAGCGCGGACATTAAGTTGGACGGTAAGGCCAGCTGGGCCGATTTGGAACAGTTGCAATATGAAGCGGAAGCCATCGGCTTTTATTTATCGGCGCACCCGCTTGATGTTTATGCCGACAGCGTAGAGCGTTTGGGCATCAAAACTTTTAATGAGGCAATATCCGGGATGAAAGACGGTGATAAAATTCTGGCAAATTTGGCCGGTTGCGTACAATCCTTCAGCAAGCGTCAGGGCAAAAAGGGAATGTATGCCATATTGCGCGTATCAGACACAACATCAGCCTATGACGGTTTTGTGTTTGAGCGAGAATTACCGCAGGCACAGGCCGCAATTGCCGCCGGAGTACCGCTGTTTTTGCAAGCACGCATCGAAAAAAACGGAGATGACGCACCGCCGCGAATTATTTTTAACACCGTGCGCACGCTTGATGAGGAAATCACGCAAAATTCCAAAGGTTTGATTATTGAAATTGCCGACGTTTCCGCGGTGCGCCCGATTAGAGAAATGCTCTCGCACGAACACTTCGGCCCGTATAAAATATATTTGAAACCGGATCTTGAAGATTGGAATGTCCGCATTCAACTTAAAAACAGTTATGCGTTGGATAACGGCCGCATAATGACCGATATTCGCGCCATTCCGGGAGTAACGTTGGTGAAGGAATTGTAATATGCAAAACGAGAATAAATACACTTTTTTCAGCGTAATCGGCACATGGATAAATTTGTTGCCGCAAGTTATCAAACAATGGGGCGCAATTTTAACCTATGGTGTTGCGGTAACCGCACTCAGCGCGGCTTTCGGACGCTGGTCTTTTTCCTGCCAAGAAGGCAACACCGGCCCGTGGTGTTATGTTCCGAGCAACAATTTTGCGGTTATTGTCGCCTTTTTGCTGACATTCTTTATTTTGATGTGTTTGATTGTGGCGTTTTTTGTGTATGATTTTCAGCAAAACGTGAATCAGAACAGTGTATTTAAACTCCGAGATGCTTGCAGAATATCGAAGTCGAAAATGAAATCGGCTCTATTTGTTTTGGGGGTTATCGCCGGTTTTATTGTTCCGGTGCTGATTGCCATGGCCATAATCAACAAGCCGGCCAATCCGGATTATCGCATTGAATTTTGCTATTTTACCGTAATGTTTTTAATGTTTCTGGTGCCGCTGCTGCAAATTCGCCTTTCTGCCGGAATTGCTTATTTTTTGAACAAAGGTTATATTCCGGTGCGCAAAATTTTTAACATCACCGTCGGACGAAGCTTTATTCCGTTGTTGCTGTTTTTGCTTTTGGTGATTTTGATGTTGAGCGTGCATATGCGCTCTCTGGGATACTTTAATTATCTGACCTTCCGCTACGAAGGCTTTGCGGTGGTGTTGTTGACGGATTTTGCGGATAACGTGTTGAAATTAGCGTGTTTAGCCTTGTTTTTGCTCTTCTTTCAGGCACAATATCTGACCATGGAAAAAATGTTGCCGGCGGAAGATGATAAAATTGCGGAGCCGGAAATTGAAATGCCGGCAAACGACGATGAAGTTAAACCGGCGAAAAGTGCTAAAGCCGCGAGCAAAAAGAAAAACAAGCGCAAAGCGCAAAACGCGTCCTCGGGCTCCAAATCAAAAAAAGGAAAAAAAGATGAATAAGCTGAAACAATATATAGCGTTGTTTTTATTGGTGCCGACGATTGCCTACGCGGCGCCAGACAGCGGTGAGGCTTGGCAAGCCGTGGCCGAGCGGGATGCCCAAAAGCTGACAACCCTCATAAAAGAGGGCGCAAATCCGAATGAGCGCAACGAAAATGGCGATACTCTGCTTTATTATGCCGTAAAACACAAAGCTCCGGTGGAAATTTTGCGCATTTTGATTGAAAGTGGTGCCGATGTAAACGCTCCGTCGTCAGAAAGCGGAATGACACCGCTGGTTTATATGACGATGACCGCCGACAGAACGCAACGGATAATTTTGCAAAAACTGTCGCGCTATTCCGGCGAAGAAAAACAAAATATTGCCGCCGGACTGAAAGCAAAAGCCGCAAAAAATATGCGTTATGCCGCCAAAGTCATCAGATTTTTGGTTGAAAACGGGGCAAATGTCAATCAACAAACTCCGTTTGGAACGGCGCTGATGAACGCCGCCAAAAATCCGTGGAACGCTGAAATTATAGAGTTTTTGCTTAAATCCGGTGCCGACATAAATATATGTGACCGCAACGGACGCAGCGCTTTGTTTTATGCCGTGGTCTTTGCCGATAACGAAACGGTAATGCAACTTTTGGCCGCGGATGCCGATCCGGAAATAAAAGACATAAACGGCAAAACTTATCTGGAAATAGAAAAAGAAGATATGCTCAAATCGTAAATTATCCACGATATGTAAAATTTTACAAAAATATGATGAAAAGTTTGTTTTTCTGATTTAGTATACTCTAAACGGTCGGCAAGGGAGAAATTGCTCGGATCGGAGTTTAATTTTAATAAAAGGAAGATATGATGTTTAGCAAAGCAAAAATTTGTAAAGTTGCTATGGCAGCTTTGACTATACTATTTTCTGCCGTAAGCGTCGCATCGGCTTCGGAATTGGATTTGGTCATTCCGAACTTGGGTAGCGCCACTTACAGCATTTTCGGTCACGAAAGCATATTTGGTCAGCCGATTACGGGTAATTTCTTGTTGTTATGCGGAATGGGCATTTGTTTGCTGGGTATGATTTTCGGTTTGTGGGAATTTTTAAGCATTAAAAGAATGCCGGCCCACAAAGCAATGTTACAGGTTTCGGAAACAATTTACGCCACCTGCACCACTTATATGAAACAACAGGCTAAGTTGTTGTTTGTGTTAGAGCTGTTTATCGGCGGTTGCATTGTTTATTATTTTGCCGGCTTAAACGGTACTCCGTTGCCGCAAGTGGCCTATATTTTATTGTGGTCGCTTTTGGGTATTCTCGGCTCGTTTACAGTGGCTTGGTTCGGTATGCGAATTAACACCTACGCCAATTCCCGCACTTCTTTTGCTTCGCTGAAAGGTAACGCTTATCCGGTTATGCACTTACCGCTTCGTTCCGGAATGTCCATCGGCGTATTGCTGATTTGCGTTGAATTGATTATGATGATGTTTATTTTGGTGTTTGTTCCGCGTGAAACTGCCGGCGCTTGCTTTATCGGTTTTGCCATCGGTGAATCGCTCGGTGCTTCGGCTTTGCGTATTTGCGGCGGTATTTTCACCAAAATTGCCGACATCGGCGCCGATTTGATGAAGATTATTTTCAAAATTGACGAAGACGATGCCCGCAACCCGGGAGTTATTGCCGATTGTACCGGTGATAACGCCGGCGATTCCTGCGGTCCGACGGCTGACGGTTTTGAAACTTACGGCGTTACCGGTGTGGCTTTAATCAGCTTTATTGTTTTGGCCGCCGGTTACTATTTCACTTCGGAAGGCGCTTTGGCCGCGGATATTCACGCGCCGGAATTGCAAGCGCGCCTGATTACTTGGATTTTCGTGATGAGAATTTTGATGATTATAACTTCAATATTCTCTTATGCCATCAACGGCTTTTTCTCCAAGCTGATTTACGGCAAGTCCAAGGAATTTGATTTTGAAAAGCCGCTGACCAGCCTGATTTGGATTACCTCTTTGATATCCATTGCCGTTACTTTTGCCGCATCTTACTTTATGTTGCCGCAAGCGAATTTCGGCCCGAATATTTGGTGGGAAATGTCGGTAATCATCAGCTGCGGAACTTTGGCTGCGGCGATTATTCCGGAATTTACCAAAATATTTACTTCGTCAAAATCCAAACACGTTCAGGAAGTGGTTAACGCCAGCCGTGAAGCCGGTGCTTCTTTGAACATTTTATCCGGTATTGTTTCCGGTAACTTCTCCGGTTTTTGGCAGGGTTTGGTAATTGCCGGTTTGATGGGCTTGGCTTATGCTACCGCTTCCGGCCACTTGGCAGATTTGATTTACGGCCTGCTCGGTTACGGCATGTCGGGTGATACCCACATCGGCGCCATTATGATTTATCCGACGGTATTTGCCTTTGGTTTGGTGGCGTTCGGAATGCTCGGTATGGGGCCGGTTACCATTGCCGTTGACAGCTACGGTCCGGTTACGGATAACGCGCAGTCGGTGTTTGAACTTTCGCAAATTGAAAGCCTTAAAGGCATCAAAAAAGAAATCAAGAGCGACTACGGTTTTGAGCCGGATTTCGAACACGGCAAACATTTGCTCGAGGCTAACGATTCGGCCGGAAATACCTTTAAGGCCACTTCTAAACCGGTGTTAATCGGTACGGCGGTAATCGGTGCAACCACGATGATTTTCTCGATTATATTGTTGTTGCATCTGGAATTGAACTTAATTGATGCTCGCGTGTTAATCGGTCTGATTTTGGGCGGTGCGGTCATTTATTGGTTCTCCGGTGCGGCAATTCAAGCCGTTTCTACCGGTGCTTATCGTGCCGTAAACTACATTAAGGAACACATTAAACTGGATACCAAAAAGGCGGCATCGGTTGAAGATTCCAAGACGGTGGTTAAAATTTGCACTCAATATGCACAAAGAGGAATGTTCAATATCTTTATCACCATTTTCTCGTTTGCCATTGCCTTTGCCTTTTTCGGACCGGAATTGTTCGCCAGCTACCTGATTTCTATTGCCGTATTCGGCTTATATCAGGCTCTGTATATGGCAAATGCCGGCGGTGCGTGGGATAATGCCAAAAAGGTAGTAGAAGTTGATTTGGAAGAAAAGGGCACTCCGTTGCATGACGCATCGGTAGTCGGCGATACGGTCGGCGATCCGTATAAAGATACGGCGTCGGTGGCCTTGAACCCGATTATCAAATTCACCACTTTGTTCGGCCTGTTGGCGGCAGAAATGTCGGCCAAAGTGTCCGAAAAGAACCCGAATTTGGCCTTTGGAATTGCCTGTGCATTCTTGGCTATCGGTTTGGTGTTTGTATGGCGTTCTTTCTACGCTATGCGCATTGAGGCTAAAAAAATGGATTAGTTATTGACTAATCGACTTTAGTTTGCTAGAACGGCGGCATTGTTAAAATGTCGTCGTTCTTTTTGTTAAAGGAGTTTGTCATGCTTAATTCCGTGCTTGAATTTATAAAAACTTTTAATATAACGCAATTTACCGGTGCATTTATCGTTTTGTTCGCCATTATCGACATTATCGGTACCTTGCCGATAGTGATGAATTTGCAACGCAACGGCCGTATTGTCAGCGCGTCGCGCGCCAGCATCATTTCGCTGATATTGTTTGTCGGCTTTATGTATATGGGAGAGGCGTTTTTAGGGTTGTTCAGCTTGGATATTTCTTCCTTTGCGGTGGCCGGTTCGATTATCATTTTCATTATTGCCATGGAAATGGTGCTGGATTTGGAAATTTTCCGCTCCAACAGCAGTACCGGCAACGATGCCACATTCACGCCGGTGGTATTTCCGCTGATAGCCGGTGCCGGTTCGTTTACCACTTTGCTGTCCATTCGTTCGCAATATTCCGATTTCAACATTTTATTGGCGGTTTTGGCCAATGTGCTCATTGTTTATTTTGCGCTCAAATCTTCTAAAAAGCTCGAAAAAATATTGTCACCGGGAATTATTTGCATTTTCCAAAAGGCTTTCGGCATTATATTGCTTTCTATTTCGGTAAAACTGTTTACTTCCAACCTGACCATGATTGTAGAAAACATTTCCAAATGTGCTGAATAACATTTTTGCTTGCAATTTAGCGTTGATACGCTAATATAAGTCCGTCGGCGAGAGGTCGTCGGCGGAGTGTAACGGCTCCTTATACTGTATTGACTCCTCTGCAATGGGGAGCCGGTTGAATATATTGAATAAACCGGACTGCTAGTATAACAGTCGTTAACTCCCCACCTTAAAGGAATTTAGGGTGGTTTTTTGTTGTGATATTAACAAAAGAGGAGTTACGAAAATGAGAATAAAGAGTTGTTGTATGGATAAACAAACCATACAAGAAATCGGTCATCAACTATGGCAAATGCGTCAAGAACGCAGAATGTATCTGCATACGGTATCTTTTCAAACCCGAATTCCCGAAAGAGTAATAGAAGGTATGGAAATCGGTAAGTTTATTAAATATGCACCATTACGCTGTTTAATAGCGTTCTACGGTAAAAAGATGCGGATTGTTTTTGAATAAAAGAAAAGCCTCGCTTATCGGCGGGGCTTTTATCGTTAATAAGGCACTTTTTAGCTCAAAGGAGCGTCCATTTCAAATCCGGCGCTGTCATCCTCTTCGGCGTTGTATTCAATGCCCAATTTGGCCAGCATATCGTCATTAATATCTTCACGCTGTGCCACAATCCAATCCGGAACATTCGGGCAAGCAGGCAACTTCGCCAATTTGCTCATTCTTTTATCCAAATACCAACGCGGAGAGTCGGCAATAATCGGGCGGTCGATATGGCTTTGCATCAACACCACTTGCTTTAACATCGGCAAACTCAACAGCTGTGTCGAGCTGATAACCGGAATGCCTTGCAACTGATAGTTAACGTTTTTCGCCAGCGGGTTAAAGTCTTTACCCAAGCTACCCTCTGTTCGTGAAAATGACGAAATACGCACGGTTTTGTTACCAATCATCTTAGAGAAACGTTGTGCCGTAACTTCGTTGTTTTGCGAAAGAATAACTTTGCAGGCGGTGGTAGAAATCACCGTTTCCAAATCATCTTTTCCGTATTTGCCGGAGATTTGGCCCAAGTCTTGTCCGATTAGCAAATAAGACACTTTTTGACCACGACCTACGGCCGGTCCGTCGATAATAGCTTTCATCTTAGGCATTTGCGGAAACTCGTCGAGCACGAACAACGCAGGGAAAGGTCCCATTTTGCCGTCGGTACGGTTAACGTGATTCGGCGGATTGGAAATCAAATAAGACGACATCAACTCAATAAAGGTAGAGCTGATAACGCCCAACGCACGCGCATCAACCTGGTTAACCGACAGATATACGGAAATCGGCTTCCATTCTCCGGTAACCGGATCTTTCATACCGCGCAAATCCTTAAACAACAAATCCGAAAAACTTGTCCGCGCTTTAACCGCTTGGTTCTTGAATACGTTAATGCCGGCAAATGCAGTAGAAAGAATGGAACCGCGCTCTTTATCCGGAGTGTTGCTCAAGGTGCTCAATTCCGTAATGCAACGCTGAGCATAACCATAATTACGGGCTTCCTTAATTGCTTCTTCAAGCATATCTTTAGTCGGGTCGGCCATGGCCGCCATCTGATCGCCTTCGTCCAAACGACGTTGAATTTCGTGAGCGGCGTTGATTTGCGCCTCCGTAATCCATTCCATAATCATGGCAATGCAAGCCTCACGTCCCATCCAACGCGATGGCAGCAAATTCCACGTTCCGATAGGTAGATAATTTTCCATGGTCAGTGTGCCGTTTTTCAAATTTTGTAAAGCACGTTGAACTCCCGGATCACGCATATCCATATAATAACCTTCGAGAACTTCCTTATCTTTTTCATCAAGCTTGCCTTCATAAATGCGGCCGATAAAATAATCGTTGGCACGGGCACGCTCACATTTGGAAACCACAAATTGAATAAATCCGGTTAAGGCTGCACGACCGGTTTGTGACCAGTGCGGATCGGCGCCGCCTTTCGGATCTTCAACCAAAATGTTACACATGGAATCCACATACATATCGCGGTCCGGACCTTGTTCCGGAATACAGCTCGGCGACAGCGGGTTCCAACTCGGATAATAAATGCCTTCACTCGGATTATCTTCTGCACCCCAGTTAATGATAAACACCGGCCCCACTTTGGCGCGAGCACCCGAAGTGTTATAACAAAGCTCCGGTTTCGGGTCGTTAATCACCAAACTGAGCTTGTCGGAATTGAAAATCGTCGGAATCACCACGCCGGCGGTTTTACCGGTACCAGGAGGTGCGCAGCACAGCGTGGCCAAGGTTTCTTTTAACATTAAAAATTTGCCGTCAAACTTGCCGACAACCTGGCAGAAACCGTCAAAACCCAACAGCGACATTTTCTTAATGTCGCGCAAATCGGCAATTTTGGCCTGACCTTGATAGTTAACCTGAAACTTATACGGACTGAAAATGGCGCTGACAATCAAACCGAGCGGAATGGTAATAAACGGCAACAGCGGAATCCACAAACTGAGCGAAAACCCGCCTTGGTGATTCCACAGCTGATGTCCCCATTTTCCATACATGGTAAACAAGTGATTAGGATCTCTGGCAATAAGCGCCAAAAACTTCTGAATGACATCGGTTGAGGACTTAGAAACGCCGTGTCCCACCAAATAAGAAAGCGGTAGGGCGAAAATAAATAAAATTATGCTTAACACAAGGCAAATCAAGAAAGTTACCGTCATCCACCTGACGGCTTTGTCATATTCTTTCCATTCTTCACCGCGATCGTTTGCCATTTTTTCCTCTGTTTATTATTTTAAGTTTTTCAACAATTTTTTCAAGGCGTCCAAATCTTTTTTAGAAACCCGTCCCTCAGCTTCCGGCAAGCGTTTGGAAAGCAACTTGATTTCTTTCGGAGCACCGCGGTTAATTCGCGTAACTTCAATATTCAAATCACTCCAAATATCAAACATGTCGTCGGCGTTGATAATGTTTGCCATCTGAATAACCACCAAAGCGGAAACATCTTGTTCAAAGCCTTCGTCTTCCAAAGCGTCCTTAATTTTCGGATAAGCATTGTGCAGTTTGCAAACCGGTGAAACGCGGTGACTGCTTTCCGAGAACCACAGCGGCTCTTCGCCGTTGAACATTTCTTCGTCGGCCAACCAATCGCCGGATTCTTTATCCACCAAACACAGATATATGTCGCTTTCGGAAACACCGACGTAATCTATCACGGTATCGCCGACTCTGACATTGCTGATAACGTCATAATTCTTCTGAACCAGAGCGTCATACACCGGACTGTGTGCAGTCGATTCGGCAGATGACTTGCTTTGAGCTTTATCATCGGTGGCGCGATTTTTCTTCGGTTTATCCGAGGTTTCTTCATTGCGGGAAGTTTTTGTTCCGCGTTGTTCTCTTTCGTCACGACGATTTTTGCGGGTATCTCTGTCTTTATCTCTATCTCGGTCGTGTTCTCTTTCTCGGTCGCGAGATTTAGGGCGAGCCTCCTCTTCATCGTTGTCTTCATCGTCATCAACAGATTTGCGATGACGGAATTCCGTTCTTTCAAAATCGTCTTCATCATCGTCAAAATCCACGCGTTTTCTGACTTTGCTTTCGGTTTCCGGCTTCTTTTTGCTGATACTGGTTTTTTCAAAAGAATCGATATCCAAATCGAAATCATCTTCGTCATCGTCAAATTTGAACAATGCGTGGTCGATTGTGGCCGCCACATCGGTAGTTTTCTTAACCGGTGCTGTTGCTGCGGCCGCGGCGGCTCTGGTGCCGGCAAACGGTGCGGAATTGGCGGCAAACGACGAAGCCGATAACGGAGCCGAGGTTGCGGTGTTGCCGTAATCCGAAATAGGTACACGCAAGGTATTTATGCCCGCCGGACGGATTTGTTTATAAGATTTGCGCTTAACCACTCCGTAGCGGTTGTTAACCGGCATGGCCGGAGCGGAGGCTTTTCCGGTAAGCTTTTGATAAAGCGTGTAAGGGAATTTGATAATATTCCAGATAATTTCTTCCCAAGCCACCAAGCTTAAGGTCCACCAACCGGTAATCAACATCGGGAAAAACGTAACGATTAAAATGATAAAGGCCCATTCTTTTGCCGCGTGCGGAGCCCAACCGGCCTTCCACATGGTGCCGAATTGACGCCAATGGTCCGGCCAAAAAATATCAAAATGCCAGTTGCACAGCATAATCACGCGGATGCCCTCGGTGAAGACAATGCCCCACAGACATCCGACAATCAAAATTCTAAGAAATACCAAAAAGGATTTCAACTGCACAACTCCGTTTGCTTATAAATAAACTCACTATACTTTATAACATCATTTTGTTAAAAAAGTGAATATATTTTATTTATTTTTCGATTCGTTTATTTTTTCAATAATTTGTTTGCGAAAATCTGTCGAAGATTGCGACTGAGTTTTCTTTTTTTCTTTATCCAAGCGTTCCTGAACAATTTGTTCCAAGGTCTTTTTTTCCTCAATTTTCAAGTTTTTGATATTAACTTCGGGTGCAACGTAATTGTTGTATCCGCTGTTGAAAAACTTGTTGAGCGGAACGGTTAATAATTTCAGATACTTGAAATAATACAGCTTGTACCACCCGTATATGCAAAGCGGCACAAAGGCAATCACCATAAGAACAATTCCTAAATCTTTGCCGTGCAAGGCGTTTCCGTTGTTCCAAAATCGGGTAAAACTATGATAAAACGCCAGCGGTGTGGTGTGATACGCCAACATAATCACCGCCTGAACAATGCCAATCAGCAAGGCGCACCAACCGCAACACGCAATAATAACACACACAAGATGGAAAAATTTTTTAATCATTATGAATACTCACCTTTTCCGCTGCGACTGCGCTTGGCGATTTTACCCATTTGACGCAATCTTGTAGAAGAATTGAGTACAGCTTCTTTGCCACGGTTAAAGGCCTCGTGACGCTTATCGTGTTCGGCTGTTTTTGCCGCCAACTGTTCGCGGTTGGCTTCTACCGAACCCATCCATTGTTTTTCGGCTTTTTGGCCTTGAACATCGGCGTGTGCGGCCTCTTTGATATCCATCTTTTTAGCGGTGTCTTTTGCCGGTTTGGTCGGCAATTCTGCCGTCGGCGCACGCTCGTCTTTGCCCGGCAGATACATACCCTGAAGTGCCGTCAATTCCTGATGCTTTTGCTGGATATCGCGGTCCAAATTCTTTTTCTGCTTAGGGCTTACTTCCTGATGACGTCTGTTCATCAGCTCTTCAAGGTCAGCGCTGTCATTGGTAAGCTTAAAGTAATAATCACCGAATTCTTCACCGACTTTTTGCTCAATTTTTACTTTGTCTTTGCTCGGAATCGGAGCGTCCGGAGCCATTCCCTTTTCGTGACGGAAATCAACTTCTGCCTGATTTTGCAACACTTGGGCGGACTTTTGAATATCTACCATTTTTTCAAAAGTTTTTCTCATTACAAATTTGTCTGCTTCAGCATTTCCGACTAATTCTTTTTCCGGATTTCTGACAGCATAGTCGATAGCCGCCAAGTGAGCGCTCACCATAACCAATTTGGTCATATATTCAGCATCAAGAACTTGCGGATTTTGGGCCAAAGCTTCCAAATTGCTGGCAAATTCTTTCGGGTTGGCATCATGAATTTTTGCCATTTGTTCCATAAACGGCGCATCTGCCGAAGCCACCAAAACTTTGGCGTTCCACTCTTCCGGTCTTTTGTGAAGGTTGAATTGAATGTCATTAATTAAACTGTTGATATATTTTTGCGAAGCGGCATCAGCGCCCAAACTTCCGATGTGTAAATTGTTCAGATAGTAATTTGACGCAGTCTTGGCCAATCCGTCGATTTGGCGCAAAAACGTATCGGAAGTCGCTGTATCGCCTTGGGTTCTTTCTTGCGGTTGCGGCGTTGTATTACCGGTATTTGCCGGCAAAGCGGCTTGCGGTGCTTGTGTCGGCACCTGATTGGTGGCCGTCGCACTTGCCGACGGAAGCGCATCAAAGCGGTTAATCAAGCGGTCAACACCGCGGTCGGCCTTTTGGAATGCCCATTTCATAACTCCGTTGATACTACCGAGGAACCAAGCGTTGAACATATATTGAATAATATCTTGTTCCTTTACTGCCTCAAAGTCAAAAGGTCTCTTTCCTTCTGCCGGATCGCCTTTGCTGTCTTGAAGTTTGGCAACTTTCTTCTTTTCTTCCTCTTCTTGCTCTTCCGGAGTAGGCTTGGCTTGAACGTTCAAATCTTTCGGTTTAGCCGAAATATTCAAGGTTTTACTCTTATCCTCTTCCATTCCGCCCAATCTGACCGGCGCTTCTTCAGGCATTGCCTCAAAAGTCAATTTGTCGGATTCGGTTGTTTTCGGAGCGCTAGCGGCATCATCGGCAGCCGAAGTGTCTTTGCCGTCTTTGGCTTTGCTCGGTGCCGCCACGGTTTGCGCCTTTGGCTTAAATTCGGATAAAATTGCGGATTTTTCGGCATATTCCTTAAAACTGCCCTGTTTGGCGGTTTTATCCGGAGTGCTCAAAACTTCTTGCAAAACTTGCGCGTCCGTTTCGGCCAAAATTCCCAAAGTTTCGGTCATAGCCTTAAGATTCTGTTCCAAACCCTGACGCATTTCCGGCTTGCTGATTACCGGTTTGCCTTTCTGTTTGGCGCCCAGCTTGGTTTCGGCAGACTTAATGTTCAGCGCCAAGGTTGTCACCACATTGGCTCCGCCTTTCGGATTGGTTTCCAGCAAAAAGGCTTTCATCTGTTCGGCGTTAACTTTGCCGTCGGCCTGAAGTTGTTGCATGGCCTTGAGGGCGTTGCGAATACCAGTGGTGTCTTGAAATCCGCGATCTTTGTTGTTGATTGATTTAGACGGAAACATATTTTTCAAAAACTCAGCCTTTTGGGCGGCGGAAAGTTCGCCCAAACCGTATTTTTGCACGCCGTTCAAAATAACGGACATATCCGGAGTTTCTTTTTTCAATTCGCTGCAAAAAGCCGTAAAATCTTTATCATCCATCAGAGTATCTCCCGAAAATACATATTTTTGTTAACTGTAATATAACATAAAAAAACTTTTTTGTCCATAATTATTTTTTTTGCCTAAACCTTAAGTTTTTTCATAAAATTACCGATTTCCAAATTCACGCGAATACCGTCTTTGGGTGTAACTTTGACCAAACCGAAAAAGCGCGGCTTGATTTTTTTGAAATCTATCGGGGCAAAAATCGCCGGATTGGTAGTCAGAGCCTTGTATGCGCCATCGATATCTTTTTGCGCCACCCGAAAATAATTGCTGACCAAGCGCTCGGCATCAATCGGAAAATCTTTGGTTTTCAGCGCTTCAATAAATTTGTTTTGGCGTTCTTTGCGGGCCAAATATTCTTCGTACATAATTTTTTTGATGTGTTTTTCCTGATATTTGAGCAATTTTGCCTGATACGTCAGTTCGCAGCTTTCCATATCAATCAATATTTCAACATAAGAAATAACCGCCAACTGCAAATCCTGATCGCGCAAAGTTTCGGCAAAATTTAAAAATTCCTCGTCGGAAGAATTAACCGAAAACTTGCCGACGTTGTCCGGAAAAAGATTGCACAGCAAAGTCCAGCCGGAAACAAGGTCGTTGGCCAACACAACCCCCACGCTCGGCTTATAGTTCGGGTATAAATCTTCTATCACAAAGTTCCATAGCGGAGTTTGCATATTGCGGTCGGTGCACAATTTGTTGATGGAAGTTTGATAATTGATAAACGCTTGCGCCAACTCGGATTCTTCGCTTTTCAGCTCCGGCTTGCTTTCTTCGTCTTGAATAACCGTGCGCGCTTCATTAAAAGTAGAAGTTAATTCTTGTTCAAATAGTTTATCGGCTTCTTCGTTTTCGGCTTGTGCTTCCGGACTGTATTTAGCGGTTGCATCGGCTGAATCATCGTTTTCTTCTTCTTCATCGTCCAGCTTGGTATTGATAAAGCTGTTCAAGAGTTTTTCAAAATCGTCGCCTTCGCTGAAAATTTCTTCATCGCTCATAAAAATAAACTCCTTATAAACTTTACTTGCATTTCATTATACAAAACCTTATCATAGAATAAAAGCAAAATCGTAAAATATATTTAACATGGAAGCGGAAAATTTAATCATAACCCCGGATATCGGACCGACGGAAGCCAAAATGCGGCTGGATAAGTATTTGGCTTTGGCGTTGCCGCAGATGTCGCGTTCGCGCATTCAAAAGCTGATACAAAGCGGACAGGTGAGTTGCGAAGATGTAACCATCATCGACAATTCGTTCAAGGTGCGTCTCGGCGATTCGTATCAAATTATGCTTCCGCCGCCGGAGGAGGCCGAGCCTGTGGCCGAGGATATTCCGCTGAATGTTGTTTACGAAGATAGCGATTTGATTGTGGTTAACAAGCCGGCGGGAATGACGGTGCATCCCGCGGCAGGAGCCTATCACGGAACTTTGGTGAATGCATTGCTGTTTCATTGTCGGGATAATTTGTCCGGAATCGGCGGCGTCAAAAGACCGGGGATTGTGCATCGCATAGATAAAGATACCAGCGGTTTGCTGGTGGCGGCCAAAAATGATTTTGCGCATAATTTTTTGAGCGCACAGTTTGCCGAACATTCCATCGAAAGAACGTATTTTGCGGTGGTTTACGGCGTTTTAAATCCGCTGGAAGGCAAAATTGAGGGCAATATCGGTCGGAGTAAATCAGACCGCAAAAAAATGGCAATTGTCGATTCGGGCGGCAAATACGCGGCAACTAATTATAAAACTTTGCAAATTTACAAAAATGCCGTTTCTTTGGTGCAATGCAATTTAGAAACCGGACGCACGCATCAAATTCGTGTACACTTAAGCAGTTTGGGACATGCTTTGGTGGGCGACAAAGTTTATGTTCAAAACAAAAAATCGTCGCTATCGTTACCGGCAGATTTAAAAAATTATGTCAATAATTTTGAGCGCCAAGCCCTGCACGCCAAGAGTTTGGGCTTTGTTCATCCGCGCACGGAAAAATTTATGCAGTTTGATTCCGAATTGCCGGATGATATATCGAATCTTATCCACAGATTGTCGACGTAAAGTTGATTTTTTATAATCGTATATATGTTTTTTAAACCAAAGTTCGGGTTGTTTTGCCGCTTGTTCATTCTTATCATTTGAGCGGTCAAATGAAAGGAGAACAATTATGGATAATGCTCTTACCGGACTTGACTTTTCGCCTGATGTGAATTTGGCGCGTTATTTACAAAGCATCAGAAAATATCCGCTGTTATCGCAAGAAGAAGAATACGAATTGGCGGTAAAATATAAAGACAGCAAAGATAAAACAATTGCCTACAAACTGATTACCTCGCATTTGCGCTTGGTGATTAAAGTTGTTTCCAAATACAAAGGTTACGGCTTGCCGATTAACGAAATGATTGCCGAAGGCAACATCGGGCTGTTGTATGCCATCAACAAATTTGAGCCGGACAGGGGCTTTCGCTTTTCCACCTATGCTTTGTGGTGGATAAAAGCTGCGGTGCAAAAATATATTCTCAATTCGTGGTCGCTTGTAAAGTTGGGTACGACTGCGGCGCAAAAAAAGCTGTTTTTCAATTTGCGCAAAATCAAAAACAATCTTAATTTAACCGACGACAGGGAACTTTCCGGCAACATATTGGCCGATATTGCGCAATCGCTTGACGTGAGTGTGCAGGAAGTAACGGAAATGAATACGCGCTTAAAAGCCCACGACGGTTCTCTGAATATTACGATAGACAGTCAAAGCTCTGAGGGAGGCGCCGAATGGATAGATTTTATTTATGACAACAAACCCAATCAGGAAGAACAGCTCGCTTATCGTGAAACCATGGCTTATCGCCGCAAATTGTTTAGCAAAGCGATTACGGTTTTAAACCCGCGCGAAAAGGATATTTTATACAAACGCCGACTGAGCGAGCAAAACATTACTCTGGACGATTTGAGCCGCGTTTACAACATTTCTAAGGAGCGGGTGCGGCAAATCGAGCTCAATTCCATTCGCAAAATCACCAAAGCCATTGAGGCCATGCAATAAAATAACCGGCATTGAAAAATGTTTTTGAAAGCTTATGTATTTGCCATGACAATCCGGAGGGGAAAATGAAAATCAAAAATAAAAGAGTTGTCGGGCGCGTGGCGGGCATGATTTTGTTTATTGCCGTGTTGAACATCGGATATTGGGCCTATCACCATATTCATTCTCCGATATCGGCGATGTATCGAGGTGAGGCGGCGGAAATTGCCGCGCTTAAACCGGAAAATCAGAGAGTTACCGTTACCAATCGCTATATCGGGCAGGTGGAGGCCATTAACCAAATCGAAATTGTGCCGTATATCAGCGGATATATTACGGAAATAAAAGCGCAAGGCGGTCAAACGGTTAAAAAAGGCGATGTCCTGGCGATTCTCAAACAAGAAGAATATATTGCGGCGCTTGCCGAGGCCACGGCGGCGGTGGCGGCGGCCGAGGCCGATTATGACAATGCCTTAACTACTTACAATCGAATGCAAAAAGCCGGACCGCGTGCGGTTTCGCCGTTGGACTTGGATAATGCCAAAGCGGCATATTTAACGGCGGAGGCTGATTTACAAAAATCGCGTGCCGGTGAACTCTCAGCGCGTACAGACTTGGAGTATACCTATCTCAAAGCGCCGTTTGACGGCGTTTTGGGTAATATAGGCGTATCGGTGGGCGAATATGTGTCGCCGCAAAGCACCAATATAATGGAATTAGTGCAATATAATCCGATTCGCGTGGTTTTTTCTGTAACGGATAAAGAATACTTAAATCATCTGCAAGCAGTAGATAAAAATTTAAAAATCGGCTTAAAACTGGCCAACGGCGAAATTTATGATTATGAAGGCAAAATTGTCTATGCGGCCAACGTGATAGATAAGCAAACCGATTCGCTGGCGGTTTATGCCGAATTTGCCAATCCGGATAAAACATTGATGCCGAATGCTTACGCGGAATTGTTACTGGAACGGACTTATGATAATGTGTTTTTGCTGGATAAAAATCGCATTGTCTTAAAGCCGGAGGGCGATTTTGTTTATGTTACGGATAACAATGTGGTTATAGAACACAAAGTTACCGTTTTGGGCGATTACAACAATCAATATGTTATCAAAAATGATTTTCCTCCTGAGATGTTTTTGATTGAAGAAAATATCGAACCTTCGCTGTTGGGGCAAACGGTAAAAATCAAGGATTCGCAGGTGGAGAAATAAAATGTTCTCAGCCTTTTTTATCAACCACCCCCGATTCGCGATGGTTATTTCCATTGTTATGGTGCTCGTCGGTTTGTTGGCGATTGCGGTGTTGCCGGTGGCACAATATCCCGAAATTACCCCGCCGCAAATTGTTGTTTCTACCAATTATATCGGTGCCAATGCCGAGGTTTTGGCTGACACGGTGGCGATTCCGTTGGAAAACGAAGTCAACGGAGTGGATAATATGCTGTATATGTCGTCATCTTCCGATGACAACGGAGCTTATAAATTGACGGTAACTTTTGAAGTGGGTACCGACGCCGATATTGCTCAAGTAAAGGTGCAAAACCGCCTGCAACAGGCAACATCTGATTTGCCGCCGGAAGTTACGCAATACGGTTTGAATGTTAAAATTCAAAATTCCAATATGTTGGCAATGTTGGTTTTGCGTTCGCCAAACCATACCTATAATGATTTGTTCTTGAGTAACTATGCCTACACCAACTTAAAAAATGCCCTCTCGCGGGTAAAAGGTATCGGCGATGTGCAGATTTTCGGCCCGCAATACAGTATGCGCATTTGGCTCAACAGCGACAAATTGACGGCACTTGGTTTGACTTCGGCAGATGTGATGAATGCCGTCAAAACTCAAAATGTGCAGGCCTCTGTAGGCAGCATCGGCGCTGCTCCGAGCGACAAAAATAACAAAATCGTTCTTTCGCTGACCGCCAAAGGTTTATTAAGCACGGTAGAAGATTTTGAAAACATTACCGTTGCCACGGCCGACAACGGGGCGGCGGTATATTTGAAAGACGTAGCCCACATAGAGTTGGGAGCGGATATATATAATTTGAAGTCATCGTATAACAATGCACCGGCGCTGATTATCGGTATCAATCAAATGCCAAATTCCAACTCGTTGCAGATTATGAAAAACATTCGCAAAGAAATGGCGCAGTTATCGCAGAAACTTCCCGAAGATTTGGAATTTCAGGTTATTTATGATTCCACCGATTATGTGCGTGCTTCCATAAAAGGCATTATTGAAACGCTGGTGATAACCTTTATGTTGGTGGTGGCGGTAACCTATTTGTTTTTGCAAAAATTGACCACTACGCTTATTCCGCTTTTAACCATTCCGGTTTCGCTGATTGCCACGTTTGCCGTTATTTATCTTTTGGGCTTCAACATCAATATTTTAACTTTGTTTGCCATGATTTTGGCCATCGGACTGGTGGTTGATGACGCGATTATTGTGGTGGAGCGGGTAGAATATTTAATGGTTTATGACCATAAAAACGCACACGACGCCTCGGTTTTGGCCATGCAGCAAATCGGCAGCGCGGTGATTGCCACCACATTTGTTTTGTTGGCTATCTTTATTCCGGTGGGCTTAATGGCCGGAATCACCGGCAAAATTTATCAACAATTTGCGGTAACCATTGCCACGGCCGTTTCTTTTTCTTCTCTCAATGCCTTAACTTTAAGCCCGTCTTTGTGTGCGATTTTTTTACAAAATCCGCAAGCGCAAAATACCAAAAATCGCTTTTTTGCCCAATTTGACCGGCTGTTGGATTATTCACGCGACAAATATTTGCAGTTTGTGGGTTATTTTACCGAACACCTCAAGCTTTCGGTGGCGCTGGTTGCCTTGACTATTGTGCTGATTGTGCTGATTTTCGGCAAAACTCCGACCTCTTTTTTGCCGGAAGAAGATCAGGGCATATTGTTTGTCGATGTTCAGCTTGAAGATATTTCCGGTATAAATATGACCAACGAAGTGCTCGCGCAAATGAATAAAAAAGTGCTGAATACGGACGGCGTAAAATATTTTATGACCGTTGCCGGTTACAGCATGTTGGGCGGTGGTGGCGAAAATGTGGCGTTCGGGGTGGTGGGGCTTGAGCCCTGGGACAGCCGCAAGTCAAAAAAATTATCGGCCGACGGCATACGCAATACTTTGAGCCGCGAATTTGCCGGTTTCAAACAGGCAAAAATCAACTTTTTTGCCCCGCCGGCAATTGTCGGAGTGGGACAAAGCAACGGCATTTCTTTTCAGTTTTTAACCGCGGATAATGAGGTTTCGCCTTCGCAATTGGCCAAAGAATTAAACAAATATCTGGCCGCGGTTAACCAATCGGCAGATTTCAGCTACGCCTTTTCTACCTTTACAGCGGATACGCCGCACGTTTATTTGGATATCGACCGCAAAAAGGCCGAATATTACAAAGTTTCAATCGCCGATTTATTTACGGTTTTGCAAGATAATTTAGGCTCGCGCTACATCAACAACATAACCTTAAGCGGACAGGTAAACAAAGTGATTTTGCAGGCTGATTATGCTCATCGCGGCAACGTTGCCGACATCGGCAAGTTGTATGTTAAATCGCAAGAAGGGAAAATGATTCGCCTGGATTCGTTTGCCGAAATTAAAACCGAGCTCGCGCCGAAAACCATTTATCGCTTTAACCAATACACAACGGCAAGCGTTACGGCATTGTCAAACAGCAAAGTCAGCAGCGGCACGGCGCTGAATACATTGCAAAAGTTGCAAAAAGAAGTGGTGCCGAAATACGGAATTTCGTGGACCGGATTGAGCTTGCAAGAAGTTGAAAACCAAGGAGTTGCCGCGATTCTCATTGGTTTGGCCGCAGTTTTTTGCTATTTGTTTTTGGTGGCACTTTACGAAAGTTGGATGTTGGCGTTGTCGGTTATTTTTTCTACGGTTTTTGCCATTATCGGAGCGCTAATCGGGTTGTTTGTTATGGGACAATCGCTGAGCATTTATGCGCAATTGGGCTTGGTTATGCTCATTGGTTTGGCGGCCAAAAACGCCATTTTGATTGTGGAATTTACCAAAATGTATCGTGAGCAGGGGCTGAGCATTGCCGAAGCGGCAAAAAAGGGCGCTGAAGAACGTTATCGCGCGGTGTTGATGACGGCTTTTACCTTTATTTTGGGCGTGTTTCCGATGATTGTGGCCAAAGGTGCAGGTGCCGGCTCGCAAATAGCCATCGGCTCGGCGGTGTTTTTCGGCATGATTTTTGCTACCGCGGTCGGTATTATTTTTATTCCGCCGCTGTTTGCCGTTTTTGAAACCTTAAAAGAAAAGTTTGCCCAACGCAGTTTTCGAAAGGAGCAAAAAAATGCGTAAATGGCCTTATTGCGGCGTAGTGTGCTTGTGTTGTGCGGCTTGCAATGTCGGTCCGGATTATAAATCTTCCGCCGTTTATTCGCCGCAAACGGTCGACGCCGAGTTAAATATAAAATTGGCGCATTCGGTGCCGCAAAACTGGTATAAAAAGCTGAATGACGAGCGGTTGGAACAGCTGATTGCCGCCGGTTTACGCTATAACACGGATATAAAAACGGCATTATCGCGCATAGAACAGGCGCGTGCCACTTTGCAGACGGATAGGGCGGCGTATTTGCCGCAAATAAACGGGCAGGGAAGTTATAATTATCAAAAGGCCGATAATAACGTCGGAACGGCCGTGACCGCGCGCTATTACAAAGCAGGATTTGATGCTTCGTGGGAACTTGATTTGTGGGGCAAAGGACGGCGACAAACCGAAGCCGATGCGGCAACCTTGAGCGCAATGCAATATAATCTTGAAGATGCACGCTTATCCGTGGCCGCGGAAATCGCGTCCGATTATATCAGTCTGTTGCAAAACGTCGAGAATTTGCGCTTTGCCCGCCATAATCAAAAATTGCAGCAAGAAATATTCGATTCGGTTAATTCCAAATACAAAAACGGCCTAAGCGACGAGATGGCTTATGAGCAGTCTGCTTTTTTGCTGGAAAATACCAAAGCGCAAATTTCAGCCTATCAAACCCAAATTGAAAATTATAAAAATGCCTTGGCAGTTCTTATCGGGGTGTTGCCGTCAAAAATAGATATCGACGAAAGCCGACGCTCGCCGTTGTTTGCCGCAAATTCGGCTGATTATCGTCAGCAGATATTGCATTTGCCGGCAAATATCGTGCGTTTAAGACCGGACGTGGCCGCGGCGGAAGAAAATTTAATTGCGCAAAATGCTTTGGTGGGCAAGGCGGTGGCGGAATTGTATCCCGACGTCAGCATCAGCGGTTTGTGGGGATTTGCCGCCCAAAAAACAGACAACCTTTTTAATTCGAGCAATAAACAATACGGTTACGAGCCGTTGGTCACTTTGCCTTTGCTGGATTGGAATCGTTTGCAAAATAACGTAAGGTTACAAAAATACATTCGCGATGAGGCTTTGCTTAATTATAAGCAAACCGTTCTGAATGCCTTAAGCGAAATTAAAAACGCCTCGTATGCTTATTTGGAAACGCTGGCGAGCAACAAACACAAACTGAGCGCCTTGCACAATATGCAAAAAACCGTGCGTTTGGCGCAAGACAAATACAACAACGGATTGATAGAATTTTCCGATGTTTTAAGCACTCAGCAAAATCTGATTTCGGCTCAAGAAAATTACGTTGCCGGTCGGGCGGACGAATGGCAAAATCTGATAGCTTATTATAAGGCCGTAGCCGCTCCGATTAGTAGTAATTAAGCTCTTCCAGCGGAATATGATCCGCAGGCTTTTGCGGACGATATACATAAACGTTGGTAACCGTCGGAATATCGTATTTGCGGTGCCAGTAACCCTTCTTTTCCATACACAAGCGATATTCACGCGGGTCTGAATCTGCTGAATCGCGAATTGAATTTACCAACAGCGGTGAAGCGCCCCGATAAGGAACATAACTTGACCAAATACCCTTTTCTTTATGCCAATTCACATGAATATTGTAGCGATATTCTTCGGTGTAAAACCAGCTGGCGATATCCGGCCAATGAAACCAACCCTCGGCTTCTTTCAAACACTCGGAGTGGTCGCGTGAAAATTTCGGAACGCCGGTTTTTTCGCGTTCCCAATGATAAATAACCTGACCTTTGCCGCCCGAAGAGCAGGCACTCAGAACCAAAAAAAGAACAATCAAAAAATATCTCATGTTAAAAATCCAAATTTGTGTAATGGGTTGACGGATAAATATTTTTAATTCTGTCGTTCAAAATTTCCTTAAAGCTGGGACGTGATTTTATTTTAGAATACCAAAGTTTGGCGTTGCCGTATTCTTCCCACGGCACATCTCCCAAATAATCAATGATGGAAAGTTGAGCCGCCGCGCTGATATCGGCCAAAGAAAACTCGTTGCCCACCAAATAATTGTTGCGCTCGACAATCCAATCTATATATTCCAAATGAAATCGCAAATTGTTGATGCCGACTTGGATTTTTTTGGATTCCGGCGGTTGATGCATGGCAAATCGCTTATAAATTTTTTCTCCGGCAATATATTGATAAACCTCGCGATAAAATTTGTTATCAAACCAGTCAATCAGGCGACGGGCTTCGGCTCGCTCTTTATTGTTGCCGATAATCAAGCGATTTTGTGTGTATGTTTCTTCTAAAAATTCGGTAATAGCATAATTTCCGGCAATAATATTGCCGTCAAAAATAAACACCGGAAGCTCTCCTGCCGGATTGATTTTCTTAATATCTTTGGATAAAGCCCAAGGCGTTTCTTCTTTCAAGACGTACAGCATTTTCTTTTCCGCCATCAAAATACGAATTTTGCGGCAATGCGGTAAAATATTGCTATGTACCAAAAGAACCATTTATTTCCTCCTAAATCCCCTCTAAAACATCGTCTATGGATTTTTCTTCCACTTTTTGTTCAACAATATGACCTTCCGGCTTCTTTTCCACCTGATCGGCCTCCAAAACATCATCTTCGTCGCCTTCAATATCATGCTTGGCAAAAGACGGCGGTACCGTGCCGTCATATTTTTCGATTTCTGCGTTAATCATCCGGATAATTTCCTGCTTTACCGCCTGGGCGAATTCCGGCTTGGAAAATTCTTCTCTGAAGGCGTTAAGATATTGTGACAAACGCGGCGTAACTTTTGAAATGGCAATAAATACCGGAATTTTAAACAGCGGATTTTTGGAATAGGTCAAAAAGTTGCTCAAACCGTAGTGACTGAGCATTATGCGGTTATAATATTGGCTGCCTATCATATAATCGGCCTCGCCGGTAATAACCATGCGATAGGCTTCAAACGAATTGTCGGTAAATTGCACGCCCAATTCGGCCAATTTGCGATTTACAAAATCGCTGAAATATTCGGTTTTGGAAGCAACTCCGCGCAAAGATTTCAAATCTTCCAAAGTTTTAATTTTTTCTTGTTCGTCCGGCATGGTAATCAAGTGTATCGGATTGGAAATGCTGGCCGGAAAAATCATTTGCAGGCCTTTATACATTTGGGTATCGGTATATGCGCCGATAAACAACTTTAATTTTCCGCTGCGCACATTTAACAGCAACATATCGGCACCGATGTTAGCATCGGAAACATTGGTCGGAATTATCTTCATTTGATGCTTTTCCATAACATCAAGCATCGGCTGCAAAAAGGCACTTTCCAATACAGCCGAATCTGCACCGACCTGTATGTATTGCGAAAACGGAGGATAGTTCGGTAATCCGGTTGTTTCCAGAGGAACATCGAAATAACTTTCTTCTTGCACCATATTGACTGCTTTGGCTTGCGGTGCGCAAAACAATATAAAAAATATAATCAACCACAAATTTTTCATTTTCCAAATCCGTCAAAAATAACTCAAACACAACAAATTCTGCCGTATTCAGCATAAATAAATTGTGTTAAAAAGATTTTAACCGATTGCATAAAAGCAATAATACTGTAACATAATACAAGATAAAAATAAAAAGTACAAGATGATAAATATAGATAAAAACTTATTTTTGCAACAGGCGCACAACATAATTGCCATAACCTCCGGTGTTGGCAGTATGGGTAAAACTTGGCTGGCAACCACCTTGGCGCACGCTTTGAATATTTTGCACGAGTCGGTGTTGTTGTTTGATGCCGACAACGGCTTGTTAAACGTTGAAGCTCAGCTCGGAGTGGATAATGAAAATTCGCTCAACAAGGTATTAAGCGGCGAAATAACGCTCAATCAGGCCATAATCTCGCTAAATCGTCGCAAGTTCGAGATAATATCGGGAACTGCCGGCAGCAATATTTTGGAAAGTACCCCGCTGGGCCGGTTGCACATATTGCGTGAAGAACTGTTGCTGGTGGCGCGAAATTATCAGCATTTGCTCATAGATTTGCCGGCCTCGGATAAAATATCTGACAACATATTGCCGTTTGGCAGCGAGCTGATTTTGGTGTGTACCAATGAACCGTCGAATATTGTATCCACCTACAAGTTTTTGCAAGAATGTGTCGGCAACGACAAATACAAAAATATGCAAATTATTGTCAATTATGTTAATTCTTATGAAGAAGGGTTGCAAACTTTTAATACTCTGCGCCGCGCTTGCGAAAAATATATCAGCAAAACACCGTCTTTGCTTGGTGTGGTGCGCCGTGATACGCGAGTGCGCGATGCCATTCGCAACCATACGCTGTTGCTGACACGCTATCCCAATTCGGAAGCGGCAGATGACATAATGCAAATTGCGCATAAGCTGTTACAAAAAGGAGAAGCCTAAATGGAATTTGATGCTTTAGGATATTATGAAGTTTTGGGCGTAACACCAACCGAGGATATCGCCGTGATTAAACGCCAATATTATGAACGGGCCAAATATTGGCATCCGGACCATAATAATTTGCCGAATGCGCAGGATATGTTTCAAAAGGTTTCGGTGGCATACAGTGTTTTGCAGGATTCGCACAGTCGCCTGATATATACTTTGCTTTCTGGAGTGTACGGCGCAAAAAAATTTCCGGTTATGGGCTCTCTGAAAATATATAAAAATCAGGCTGAAAAAGATGATAAAGCTCTGCGAGTTTTAAAACAACATCATTCTACCGCAAAAGGTGTGAGTGAAACTAAAGATATTTGCAATATTCGCGAGGCCGGAAATATGGTTTTGGCTACTTCACTCGCCAACTGGCTCAAAGGTTGGTGGCATAAAAACGGCTATCGGCAAACTATGGCGGCCATAAAATACAATATGCGCTCGGTCGCGGTAAACGATGCCGATAATTTGCAACTTTTGGTTCATAACGCGGTGGCTTATGAACAGGAAAACAACAAAGAAATGGCGTGGATTTATGCCAAACAGGCCGATTTAATGTTAAAAGGCGACACCTATTTGAAATATTTGTTGAGCGCTTTTATCGAACAGCTTGATTTTCATCCGGCCAAAACGGTGAAGTTGCCGTATTGGAATGCGCGTGAGCTCAAATTGCGGCAATTTTTGTTTCCGTTTATCGTGGTTTTGGGCGTAATTCTTCTGATAATAATGCTGTTGGCGCAAAACGGCTTTTTTACCGGCAACACCAAAGAACAGAAAAATTACTATGAGGAACGCCGTTTCGGAGATACGCTGCGTCCGTCAGATATGATTGAAAACCGAATTTTAAAAAACGACAGCAGTATTCGCAGCACCGAAGATTTGGCGCATTTCAAAGAAGATTGCACGGTTTATCACGGACCGGATACGCGTTATTCGCCGATGGTCGAGGCTAAAAAAGACCAAACGGTGCGGATTACGGGCTACACTTATGACAAAGAATGGTATCAGATTATTTTGGATAACGGCGAAATCGGCTTTGTGCATAAAAGCAAGTTAGAAAAAGGAATGGGCAGTCCGGTACCGGTCGGCAGCCATGTATATAAGGGGTAAAAAAATGGGACTGAAATTTGAAATAGATAAAAAAATCGGCAAAAGTCGTTTGGGACGCTTGATTACCAAACACGGCACGGTGCACACTCCGGCGTTTATGCCGGTGGGCACTTGCGGCACGGTAAAAGCTATGTTGCCGGAAAGCGTGGCGGCTACCGGTGCGGAAATTCTTTTGGGCAACACTTATCATTTAATGTTGCGTCCCGGTGCCGATTTGGTTGAAAAAATGGGCGGACTGCATAAATTTATGAATTGGGATAAGCCGATTTTAACCGATTCCGGTGGCTTTCAGGTGATGAGTCTGAGCGGTTTGCGTAAAATAAAGGAAGAGGGGGTTACTTTTCGCTCGCACGTTGACGGCACGCAATTCTTTTTAAGTCCGGAAGAGTCGATGAAAATACAGCACAAACTCGATTCCAACATTACTATGTGCTTTGACGAATGCACACCTTATCCTTCCACCTATGAAGATTGCGCCAAATCAATGCGAATGTCGATGCGTTGGGCTCAGCGCAGCAAAGATGCGTTTATCGACCGCGACGGTTACGGCATTTTCGGCATTCAACAGGGCAATGTATTTAAGGATTTGCGTGCTGAATCGGCCGAGGCCTTGAAAAAAATCGGATTCGACGGTTATGCCATCGGCGGTTTGGCTATCGGCGAAGGACAGGAAAAAATGTTTGAAGTTCTTGATTATGCACCGGAAATGTTGCCGGAAGACAAGCCGCGTTATTTAATGGGCGTAGGGCGTCCGGATGACATTGTCGGCGCGGTTTTGCGCGGTGTTGATATGTTTGACTGCGTTATGCCGACGCGTTCCGGTCGTACGGCGCAGGCCTTTACCAAATACGGCCCGATTAATGTCAGAAACGCTCGTCATCGCGAAGATTATCGCCCGTTGGAAGAAGGTTGTGATTGCCCGCTTTGCAGTCATTATTCCCGCGCCTATATCCACCATTTGCATAAATGCAACGAAATTTTGGGCGTAATGTTGCTCAGTTGGCACAATGTTCGTTATTATGAGCGGTTGATGCAAGGCTTGCGTGATGCCATAAAAAGTGATACACTGGAGCAATTCGTAGCCGAGTTTTATGAAAATCAACGCCGCGGAGATATTGAGGAGTTGTAGCTATGGCAAAAAAAGACGTTAGTGATGAAGTTCTGGAAAGTTTCAAAAAAGAAAACAAAAAAGCCGGTATTCGTGTGTTTGTTGCCGGCGGCTCACGTTCCGGAAACAATACTCAGTATGTGGAAGAGGCTTATGCCTTAGGGCGCAAAATCGTGGAAATGGAATTTAAGCTTGATTTCGGACTTTCTAACCGTGGTATAATGGGGGCGGTGGCCAAAGGTGTTCTTGACGGCTGGAACGATAAACGCGAAAACGGCGGAGAATTTCCGATTCAGGGTATCACTACCCAAAAATATTTCGATTTATATCCCAGCGATGATGATTTAATCAGCAAAATGGATATAGTGGTGGCGCGCACTTTGGAAGAGCGCAAGCGCAAATTGCTGAAAGCCGACTTTGTGGTATTTACTCCCGGCGGAGTGGGAACATTGGATGAATTGGCCTATGATTGCGTAGCCATGCAAGACGGAATGTTACCGATAAAACCGTTTATTATTTACAATATCAACGGCTATTTTCATCACTTACTGGAATTTTTGAAAGCAATTACCAAAGAAGGATTCGCTGATCCGACACCGTTCATTGTGGTGGATAATGCCGACGAGATGGAAATAGCGTTTCGCTTGCTGAAACTCAAATATTCGGATTACAGCAGCGGCGAAGAAGTTTTTGTGATGTCGCGCAAATTGGTTTATGAACTTCCGTATTTTATCAAACAAAAAGAAGACTACGATATGGACGTTGAAACCTGCTCCGAACGTATGGATTTTATCCGCGAGCACGGCTCAGACTTTGATCGACAGGTTTTGCAAAATGAAATTCATACGGCTTATTTGGAAAAAGAAATCGAAAAAATGTATGACCGTTTGGCGCAAACCGGACGAGATACCGGAGTTGTCAGTGAAAAGCTTGCAGAATTGAAAAAACGTCGGAAAGATATGATGAAATGAATGTGTTTTCCTTTATTTTCAAATATTTACGCAAAACAAAATTTATGGCAAGTGTTATCGTAATCGGCCTGATAATCCGCAGTGCGGCCGATCGCGGTGAGGTTTATGCTATGTCACAAACAATCGGAATTTTGCCGCAATATGCCACCGACCACAGCGTATTACACAATATTATTTTTTATATCGGGTTGTTGGCCTTCTTTTTATTTATTGAGGCGGTTTCCAACTATGTGTGGCGCTATATGGGCGGCAAATTCCAGCCTTATTTTACCAGTTTGGTTTATAAGGATATTTTTGCGGCGGTACATCATCAGTCTGTCAATTTTTTCAATGTGGAAATGTCGGGCAAAGTGGCCTCCAAAACCAAAAATATCGTAACCGGAATACGTGATATATACGGGCATATTTTATTCGGATTGTTGCGGCCGATTTCCGGCATTGTCGTCAGTTTGTTTTTAATTTGTCGCGCCGATTTGCTGATGGGAGCGGTAATTACCGTTTTAAACCTGATTTTTATCGGCGTAAACGTGGTGATTCGCAAAAAAATCGGCTCATTTTCGGAAAAGCGCGCTCGTTTCAGCGCCGAAACCGATGGAGTTTTTATTGATACCGTTACCAACTCTGATTTAGTGAAAAGTTTTGCCAATTATTTCTACGAAAAAGGACGATTTTATCGGGTGTTGCGCACTGCCGTACGTTCCGAACAGGAAGAGCGCACCAAAGATGCTTGGTTTGATTTGCAAGGCAAAATAGTGTTTTATTTGGTATATTTAGCCTCGTGCATCTGCGTATTTTATTTTTGGTACTTGGGCCGTTTGGAGTTGGCGGACGTAGTAATGTCAACTTCATTGATGACCGGTTTGATGATGGAAGTTACCAACATCGGCTTTTTTGCCGGCGAATTTTCGCAACTTTACGGGCAGGTAAAAGACGGTTTGAATTTAGTGTTTCAACCGTTTCAGGTTAAGGATTTGCCTGATGCTCACAATATAAGAATGCGTGGTCAGGCGGTTAATTTCAATCACATAACCTATCATTACGAGGGCAAAGAAAACTTATTCAATCAATTTAATCTCAAAATTAAGTCCGGAGAAAAAGTCGGGTTGGTCGGACATTCCGGCAGTGGTAAATCGACATTGATAAAACTTTTGGTGCGTTATTATGATGTCGATGACGGCAAAATAACGGTCGGCGGTGAAGATATATCCAAAGTCCGGCAAAACAGTCTGCGGGCGCAAATCGCCGTGATTCCGCAAGATACCACGCTGTTCAATCGCACCATTATGGAAAATATCCGCTACGGTAATGTAAATGCCTCTGATGATGAAGTGATAAAAGCAGCCAAAGCGGCGTATGCCGACGAATTTATCAAAGAATTACCACACGGCTATGAGAGCCGTGTCGGCGAGCGCGGGGTTATGCTCTCCGGCGGCGAACGACAGAGAATAGCCATTGCCAGGGCTATTTTGAAAGATGCGCCGATTTTGATTTTGGACGAAGCTACCTCGGCGTTGGATAGCGAAAGTGAGCAATATATTCAAAAATCACTCAAAAAACTGATGAAGGGCAAAACCGTAATCGCCATAGCTCACCGTTTATCCACCTTAAAAGAAATGGACAGGCTGGTAGTGATGGATAAGGGTAAAATCCTCGAAGAAGGTTCTCACGATAAATTGTTGTCAAATCAAGGTGCATATTTTGAATTTTATAAAATACAAAGTATGAATAAGTAGCAAATATCGGCATTAGAGCAAGGTATAAGCGAAAAAAATACTTGATTTTAAATTTAATTTGCATAATATCACCTTTATAAGATACGGCGACTGCGAAGAGATTCGGCAGTCGGATTTTTTAACCTTAAATAGGATACCTATATGATGAATGATATAGGTGTTTTTTGTTTGATTAGGGAGGATAAAATGGATAAATTTCCGCTGACCAAAGTCGGTTATGCTATGTTGGAGCAAGAATTGAAAAGACGCAAGGGAGAAGATCGCCCGAGCATTATTGAGGAAATTGCCGAAGCACGCGCTAAAGGTGATTTATCGGAAAATGCTGAATATTCCGCGGCCAAGGAAAAACAGAGTTTTAATGAAGGACGCATTCAGGAGCTGGAAGCGGTTATCAGCCGTGCTCAAGTTATTGACCCGACGCAGATGAGCGGCGATGTAGTGCGTTTCGGCGCTACTGTTTTGTTGGCTAACATTGACACCGATGAAGAAAGTGAATATCAAATTGTGGGCGATTATGAAGCCGATATCGAAAAACATAAAATATCGCTGTCTTCGCCGTTGGCCAAGGCCTTAATCGGCAAAGAAATCGGTGATGTTGCCGAATATCTTGCTCCGTCGGGCAAACGCTCGTATGAAATATTGGAAGTTAAATGGTTATAAAACATCGGCCCTCGCAAGAGGGCTTTTTGCGTTAAAAAATTTAATTACGCTAAAAATATACTTGCCTATTATAAAAAAATAAATTAACGTCTAACTAGGTTATGTTCCTTAGAAAAGAATATAACCGAGGGCTTAGAAAACCCTTTATACAAGCAGTCATGGATCCATGACTTTAAATAAAAATTATCGACAATACGTCTTTGTTGGACGGATGTCGACTTGATAAGGCTTTGCGCGAAAACGTCGAGCCGTCTGCTTGTATACGGTTTTCTAACATCCGCCCGCCTCAAAACGCGGGCTTTTTTGTAACCAAAAGGACGTTAGAAATGAGTATAGACAGTAAAAAAATCGGAAAACCCAAAGTTTCCGTCTTAATGCCGGTTTATAAAACACCGGAAAATTATTTAAAAGAAGCGATTGAAAGTATTTTAAATCAAACTTTTAGCGATTTTGAATTTTTAATTCTGGACGATTGTCCCGAGCAATCGGTTGAAAATATTGTAAAATCATATAAGGATAAACGCATAATATATGCTAAAAATCAGCATAATATGGGGATATCGGCAACCCGCAACAAATTGATGAGTATGGCAAGAGGGGAATATCTTGCAATTATGGATCATGATGATGTCGCTTTGCCAGAGCGCTTTGCCAAAGAAGTGGAATTTTTGGATTCGCATCAGGATGTGGGAGTGGTTGGTACTTGGTATGAACGATTCCCTCGCACAAAAATTAAGAAAAGGTATATAATAAACAGCCAAATTGAGCGCGATTTAATGTATAATTGCAGTATCTTGCATCCGTCGGCGATGATCAGAAAATCGGTTTTGACAGATAATAATATTTGTTACGAAGCCGAATTTTCTCCCGCTGAAGACTATCGTTTATGGACACGGCTCATTGGCAAAACCAAATTTGCCAATATTCCTGAGGTTTTGCAGAAATACCGTGAATATGTCGGTAACACTTCTAAATTGCAACTTCAAAAGCAACGGAACGCAACCTTAAAAATCAGGCAAGAAGCAATCAAAACTCATCCGGAACTTATAAGAGGGGGTTCTGATATACAAGTATATAAATTTTGCGGTATTCCGCTGTATAGGCGCAAGTATAAAGGTTGCATCATCAAAGATACTTATTGCGGATTGATTAAAAAGACTTATCACGAGCCGATTATGACGTTTGATACTTCGACTTTACAGATTTATATAATCAACTTTAATCGGTTGTCTTATCTGAAAAAGATGATAGAAATGCTTGAAAAATACGGTTTACATAATATTCACATCATTGATAATGCTTCTACTTATCCGCCGATGTTGGAATACTTAAAACAAACACCGTACACAGTACATTATATGCAAAGAAATCAGGGACATATGGTGTTCTTTTCGGACGATGAATTTAAGAGTGTGCGCGAAAATGAATATTATATCTTAACAGATCCTGATGTTATAGCAATTGAAGAATGTCCGTATGATTTTATGGACTATTTTTATTTGCTTTTGCAACAATATCCAGAATTCAATAAGGTGGGTTTTTCGCTTAAAACGGACGATATAACCGGAACACCGGAAGCTAAGGAATTGCTAATCAAATGGGAAAAATTATTCTATAAAAAACGGCTGAATCGGTTAAAACCGTATATTTATAACTCTTCAATTGATACTACTTTTGCTATGTATCGCCCGCAAAAAGAATGGAAAAATAAAGATTTTTATAAAGCGATTCGTACCGGATATCCGTATGAAGCGCGCCATTTACCGTGGTATAACAATTTGCATGATTTATCAGATGAAGACAAATTTTATAATAAAACCGATTGTGGTAGCGGAAATTGGAACAGTCTTTTCGGCTTGGAACGCATCAGAGACTGTATGGCAAGTAAGAGAGTTGACCATTGGTGGAACAACATATTTTCGCTTCAAAAAACTTATCGGCGCACGATAATTCGCATATTAGGCATAAAAATAACACTTAACAAAGAGATGCGAGGTGACTAGACATACGCAATCAAAAATAAATAATGCTTGCAAAAAAAGTCAAATGTCATATATTCAAGCCAGTTAAATTTTAATTTTTAAGGAGATAAATATGCCTTTAGTTTCAATGCGTCAAATTCTTGACGATGCCGCCGAACATAATTACGGTGTTCCGGCATTTAATATCAACAATATGGAACAAATTATTGCCGTTATGCAGGCCGCGCAAAAGGTTAATGCGCCGGTTATTATGCAAACTTCAACGGGTGCGCGCAAATATGCCGGCGATCCGATGATTCGCCACATGGTTGCGGCCGCAATCGAGATGTTTCCGAACATTCCGGTATGTATTCACCAAGACCACGGCACTTCGGTAGATATTTGCCAATCCGCAATCGTTAACGGTTATTCTTCGGTAATGATGGACGGTTCGCTTGAAACAGACGGTAAAACTCCTTCTTCCTTTGAATATAATGTTCGCGTAACGCAAGAAGTTGTGGCCCGTGCCCACGCTGTTGGTGCTTCGGTAGAAGGCGAGTTGGGAGTTATCGGCTCTCTTGAAACCGGAAAAGCCGACAAAGAAGACGGCATCGGTGCCGAAGGCAAGTTGGATAAAAAACGCTTGGTTACCGATCCGGATGAAGCAGCGGAGTTTGTTCGTTTGACTCATTTGGACGCTTTGGCGGTTGCGGTGGGAACTTCTCACGGCGCATACAAATTTACTCGCAAACCGGACGGCGAAATTTTGGCCATTGACGTGATTGAAAAAATCCACGCCAAATTGCCGAATACCCACCTCGTGATGCACGGCTCTTCTTCGGTTCCGCAAGAATTGCAAGATTTAATCAACGCTTACGGCGGTCAAATTCCGCAAACCTACGGCGTGCCGATGGAAGAAATTGTTCGCGGCATTAAATCCGGCGTGCGTAAAGTTAACGTTGATACCGATTCGCGTATGGCAATTACCGGCGCAATTCGTAAGATTTATGCCGAAAAGCCGTCAGAATTTGATCCGCGTAAATATCTCAAACCGGCAATCGAAGAAATGCAAAAAGTTTGCGAAGAACGCTATATTGCGTTTGGTGCGGCCGGTTACGGTGATAAAATTAAGGCGATTAAACTTTCGGATATGGCAAAGCGTTACGCCGCCGGCGAAATTTAATTTTTGCAAAACACAAACAAAAAGCTGTCGGAATAAAATCCGACAGCTTTTTTATTTAACAGATAATCTTACCTGCACTGTGGTTGGAAGGAGGTAACTTAATCCAACCGGCCGAAATTGCCTTGAGCATAACCTCATCATCAAGAGTGTAGCCTTGGGCAAAATACTTACAAATGAGTTCCTCGGCATTTTCCGGTTCAAGCATGCGCTTGTGTAACTCCTGCGGCAGAGGCCATTTAGTAATATACTCCAGCGCCAAATCCCCGGCCGACGGGCAGTCAAACATCTTTTCGATATCAACAGAATCCGGCTTAATGCCTTTCTTCATCTGCTTTTTCAGTCGCTTTTCGAAATCCTCGATTTCTTCCTGCAAAATCGGCGGAATGTTCACGAACCTCTTTAAGCAGAATTTGATGTTTTCGCTCTGAATACCGAACTTTGGCTCATAGCGGAAAATCAACCGACAATAAGGAGGCGTAGTGTTGCAAAGCAGATAGGCAATTGCCGCCTTATCCAACAGATGCCCCGTTTCGTGGAAGATTTTGTACTGTTCCTCATCCATCTCCATTTGCGCACCGGCATAAATTTTGCTGTTGAGCTTGCAGAATTTCCGCCATTTTGCCGGATTTTTCTCATCTTTCCAACAAGCCAAATCGCGCACGATACACTTTTGCAAATGCGTCTGATGAGCATCAGCGACGCGTTCTTTGAACTCCGGCGTTGCTTCGCTGTCGGCAATCTTGTTCAGCAAATCTTTACGCAGATTGCAGCGATCAATGTATTCGCACAAAATTCGCGCCAGACAACCTTCCGGATAATCTTTACTCTCCGCAATCGCCTTATCTACCAGAATAGTCGCCTTTTGCTGTGTCAGCGTGCCAAAGTGCGTATACTCCTTCATCAGCGAGCTTTCTTTTTGTTCGGCTAAGGTGAAATCCACCAGAGCGATAAACAAATCGTCGCGCAAATCAAGGTTGCTCATAGCATACGAAAGCCTGCTGATATGGCCGTTTTTCATACACAAAATCCACGCTTCGGGACTCATCGCACTAAACACATCATAGTCGTTGCGCACATCTTTCAGATAAATCAACTGCTCATCAACAGAGTAGTTTTTTAAATCATCGAGCTTAATCCACCACTTTGCCCACTTGAAAGGCCACTTTAAGGCCAATCGGGTATAAAAAGCGCGAATGCGATCACCGAACAGAACATCACAATGGACAAGCTTTGCCGCGGTTTGCGGTCGACACCAATGGAGTAAAAACATCGAAAGAGGATTTCCCACTAGGAGAAAGAACACAGAAGCCATGCCGTAGACACAAAAGCTCATCAGCTTGGTCGATACCGGCGTTTGAATGAAATTTTTGAAAATCATAGTCGTAAAATTTTACGATTACTGCTCTGTCCCTCTTGAGCAAATATTTGTGAGACTGTTCGGGGGAACATGAAAACCGCATGGCACTTCTCAGACGAACAATCTGCTTACGTGCAATGAACTCCTTGGTTTGACTTATCTTGACTTTACCGCTTGATCCACAAACCAGATCGGATAAATAATAAATCAATAATAGAATATCATTATACAAAAAGCAGTACAATTGTAGCAAATACGGAAAATTTGTCAATATTGTTTTTTTGTGGTTTAGCGTGGTAAAAGCGCAAATTTGCATACAAAAAATCCCGCTGTTCACAGCGGGATTTTAAGTTCTACTTTTGTAAATTAAGAAGCGAATTTATCCAAATCGGCGATGGCCTCATCAATCAACTTACTGCGGTCGGTGTTTTGCAAATAGTGGTTGATGGTCTTGTAGGCCAAATCGATGGAAACTTTACTCGCCGACTGATTTATCTCCTCTTTAGCCTTGGCTGTGGAAGCGGCAATTCTTCTTTCGGCCTCGTTTTCTTTATTTTTCAACTCGGTTTTGAGGCGTGAAAGCTCGTGCTTTTTAATATTCTGCAAATTCTTTCGCGACTGCTCGACAATATGCTCCGCTTCGGCTTGAGCGTTTACAAACTTGCGCTCGTATTCTGCCAACAACAGCTGTGCGTCGTCACGTAATTTTGCCGCATCGTCGATTTCTTTTACCACGTTATTTATGCGGTTTTCCAAACCGGCGCGAACAGCCTTTGTCAGCGGTTTCAACAAAACAAGCACCGACAGCACAAAGGCAACCGCAATCCAAAATTCGATTTCCGTATAAAAAGGAACTTCGTTAATTTTCGTGGCGGCGGTTTTGCCGGCAGCAATTATTTCCGAAACGTTTTCCGCCGCGCCGATAATGGCGTTCTGGGTAGCGTCAATCAATCCCTGACCGGAGGAATTAAGAGAATCTTGAGTGTTTTCAAGCAAAATTTCTTCATTCATGAGATTTACCCCTTAAGGCGGTTTGGGCGATGTCCGATTTGCTGATATTGTTAAAGCCGAGCTTTTTAACAATTTCGTAGGCCAAATCCTGCGCAATAAATTCTATTTGTTGCAGGGTTTCTCTTTTTTCGGTTGCCAAAGCAAATTCATTGTCGGCAATTTTTTTGTTCAGATTCTTAGTCAAATCGGATTCGGCTTTTTGCAAATATTCCTTCAGCTCCTGTTTGCCTTTAGCCACTTCCTGTTGCGAAGTTTTTTCAGCCTCCGCCAGCGTGTCATGATATTTTTCCAGCGAAGTTTTGGCCTGCAAATTAAGTGCATCGGCCTTTTGCACATATTCATCTATTTTGCGTTTTCTCTGCTCGATAATATCAGCGATTTTCGGAATAACGAAAACCGAAAGCAACCCCCATAAACTGCAAAAGCAGACGAGAAGCCAAAAAATTTGCGAAACATATGATGAAGGATCCAGTTGCGGCATGGCACGTCCTTTAAGCGGCTATTACAAAATCATCAAAAGGGCAATAACCAGAATATACAATGCGATGGATTCGATGGTACCCATACCGAGGAAGCCGAAAACGGTAACATCTTTTTTAACCTGCGGATTGCGGCCCACGGTTTCAATCAAAGATGTCCACAATTTAGTCAAACCCCAAGCGGCAACACTCATACCCAAGGCGCAAATGCCGGCGGCGATGAATGCCAAAGATTTGTTTTGCAAGATTTCGTTTTCCATTTTTTTATCCTTTCATTAGAGTTAAGTTATTTTATTCTTCGTTGCTGATTGCCTGACTTAAGTACACACAGCTCAAAATCGTGTATATATAAGCTTGCAATAAAGCAATAAACATTTCAAACATAATGATGCACATATCCGCAATTAACGGTATAAAACCGAAAAATCCCATAGCGATGATAAATGTGCCCAAAACTTTCAACATAATGTGGCCGACAGACATATTGATAGCCAAACGCAAGGTTAAGCTGAACGGTTTTGCCAGCAAAGACAGCGTTTCCACCGGAATAATCAGCGGCGCCATAAACAGCGGCAACCCTTCCGGACAGAAGGTGTGCAAATAAGACAGTCCGCGATGCTTGATGCCCAAAATTATGTTCAATACAAAACAAAGCATCGAAAGTGTGCCAACTGCGGCAATATGTGACGTAAACGTAAAGCTGTACGGGAACAATCCGAGCAAATTACCGAAGGCCACAAATACAAACAAGCTGAATACAAACGCCACAAATTTTGTGCCTTCACGCCCCAAAGTTTCGCCGATAATACCTTGCACAAAATCATAAATGGCTTCTGAAAACGCCTGACTTTTGGTCGGCACAATATCGCGTTTTGCCAAACACAAAAGCAAACCCAAAAACACCACAGCCACGGTGATAACCATACATAAGGACGAGTTGGTAAAAGATATATCTATCCCGTTTATATCAAGCGGAAATATCTTTTTAATCTCAAACTGTTCCAAAGGATTTTCCATTATTACTCCTTTATATCCTTATCCAACTTTTGCGCAGCTCTGTACGCATTCAACGTCCCGGCTGCAATACCGAAAAACAGCATCACCAGCATAATTATCGGCATTGTATTCCAAAATTTATCCGCCATATAACCGATGCACAAAGCAATGATAATCGGCGAAACAAATTCCGCAACCATTCGAAACGCATATTCCATAAAAATACCGAGTTGCGAACGGCGCTTATGGTGTTTGACGGCTGTCGAGCGCTTAAATTTCTGAATTCGGGAATCCAATTCTTCAATATCGCGTGGCAGCTTTTTCATCAACCCCTCAAATGCTATTGCAACCGAGCCAGACGGCTGTCCAAATATTCTTTAAACTTTTGGTGACTGACCGCCCCGTAAATAATTTCGTTGCCGTCGGAACCGCTGACCAAAAATGCCGGCGTTCCTTCCATTTTCAAACGTGTGATTGCTTCTTGACGCTGAGCGATAATTTCCATGGCTTGAGTTTTATTGTTGATGCACTCCAACGCCTCGTCGTAACTCAATCCGAATTCTGAAGCATAGCGGAACAAGCGATCATTGTCGGTATCCATCCACCAAGAACGCTGTGTGTCAAACAACTTATCGATAAAGCCGAAATAATTTTGAAAAGTCATACATTGTGACAACATTGCACCTTTCATCGAATTTTTATCCAGCGGAAAATTAACAAAAACCACACGTAATAAGCCCTTATCAACGTATTCGGTCTCAATCAGCGGCATCACGTCAAGATGAAAGTCGGCACAATGCGGACAACCCAGAGAAGAATATTCGTAAAGTGTTAGCGGCGCGCTGGCCGAGCCGAAAGCGTATTTCTGTGAAACATTTACCAACAAATCTGCCGGCAAAACTGTGGCGATACCATTATGCTCGGCGGCATCAGCGGTTTGTGTTTTCAAATAAATCTTGCCGTTTTCATAAACAAAACCTTTGTAATTAAAATAAAAAACGGCAGAAAGGCAAAATACAATCGCCATAGACAATATATTGCTTATCTTTTTTATAAAATTATCCAAAACGCTATTCCTCCGAACGCTTATCGGCAAAGACTGCGTGTCCAAGCTTTTCGAGAGCTTCACGCAGTTCGTCGCTCTTAATATCTCTAACTGATTCCGTAATATAGGATTCTTCTTTTGCAGATACAACAACTTTTTTAACTTTATCACTCGGTTTTTTCCGGATTAAAAAATTTTCCGGAGTTCCGCTTTGCAAAATTTTCAGCTTATTTACTGCCGGATATCCGAAAAAAGTGTTGATATTTCCGATAATGCGCGGTTCATTTTGCGCAATTTCCATAGCAAACGCACCGGCCGGCACCATAATGGTCAAACAGCCGTTAGCACGCTCATCTTTTGGAAATACCAACTTTTGCGGCAAACTGTATTGTGCCAGATTTTCCCCCACGATATCCGACCACGATGACAATAGCTCCATTTGCGTAAAACCGCGCGGACCAAGCAATTGCTTGGCAATCGGCAAGGCGGTTTGCGCAATGTTGGTTAAACCTTTCAGCGTGTGTTCTTTGTTTATTTTAATGCCGCGTGCCATGGTTTATTCCTCACTTTCACGATATTGCGCCAGAGGGTGTTTAGTGCAAACGGTGTTCATTAATTTTTGCGAAGTGATGTGCGTATAAATTTCCGTAGTGGTGATATTTTCGTGGCCGAGCATTTTTTGCACCGAGCGCAAATCGGCGTTGTTATTGAGCAAATGTGTGGCAAACGAATGGCGCAAAACGTGTGGCGTAACTCGCGACGGATAAATGCCGCAAGCGGCCGCCAGATTTTTCAAATCCTTATAAAAAGCGTCGCGGGTTAGGTGTCCGCCAGCGCCGGAAGTTGAAGGAAACAGCCATGCGGAAGCGCAATTTTTCGCCACAAAATTCTCGCGCAATTGTGTATATTTCTCAAGAGTTTGCAACGTGTGTTTGGCAATCGGCACAATGCGTTCTTTGCTGCCTTTGCCGAAAATGGTTATCTGCTCTTTTTTGTAATTTATCGCGGTTTCCGGCAACGCCACCAATTCCGAAACTCTGAGTCCGGTTGCATACATCAGCTCAATCATTACGGCAATTCGCTGAATGCGATAATCTTTGCTGTTTGTCGCGGTTTTAATCAGATTTTCGATTTCTTCGGCGGTCAAAAATTTCGGCAACGGTTTTTCTTGTTTCGGAGTAAGAATATTTTGCGCCGGATTATCCTCGATAATTTTTTCCGAATAAAGAAATTTGCAAAATTCTTTAATGGCGGAAAGTTTGCGCGCCAATGTTTTCGGGGCAAAAGCGCGCGAGTGCAGATATTGCATAAAATCTTCTATTTTGCGCTTGGTAATATCGCTTGCAGCCACAAAATTACCCCAAAGCAAAAACTGCTCCAAATCACGGTCATAAGCCGCAATGGAATTCTGCGCGGCGCCTTTTTCCGCCGCCATCATTTGCAAAAAATCGTCTTTATCCTTACCGAGAGTCATGAGTTTTATTTCCGTTTTCCGAGGCAAATGATTTCAGGTTGCGAAGTGCATCCGCATTGTTTTTGATAATCATACCGACTTTTTCGCACGTTTGCAGTTTATCGCAACTGCCGCAGGTGGCGAATTTTTGGCTTATACAGCATTTTCTGATAGGGCAAAGCGAAGCGCAATATGGCGTTTTTACACCGTCAATCCGACAGCCGGAACAATTTATCTGTTCGGAGGTAATCTCCACTCCGTTCAGCTCAGACCAAAGTTTAGCCACTTTTCGGCGCAACTCGTCATCGTTATTTAAGGTGGCTATGCGTGCTTCGCAAGTTTCACAATCAAGCCCGCAACAGGCGATAAAATCTTTCATTTTTTTCAGCCTTTCTCCGGCATTTTATAAACTCGAGAGCGGAAATTATTTTTCCAGCGTTACCTCAACCGGTTGCGAAACATGGTCGGTCGGAATTTCGATATCCTGTATCACTACGGCACCGACACCGAGCAATAAAGCCAAAATAACGGCATAAACAACAATTTTGGTATTATTTGATTTTTTGTAATAGTCTCTCATTTGAATTTCCCTTTTATAATCTGCGAAAATTTATTGATTATATATTAACAAGGTTATATTCTGAGGTCAACATAAGAGTTTTAATAATAACAAAAAGAAAATGCCGAAAATAAATAAAATAATATTGTTGGTCGGTCTGATGGGAAGCGGTAAAACCAGCGTCGGAAAACGATTGGCACGCAAGTTGTCTTTGCCGTTTGTAGATGGGGACCAAGAAATTGAAAAAGCCGCGGGGCTTTCGTTGGTGGATGTGCTGAAATGCTTTGGCGAAAAAGAATATCGCGCCGGCGAAGAACGCGTAATGAAACGTTTGTTGCAAGGTGCACCTTGCGTTTTAGCTTCCGGCGGTGGTTCTTTTGTGGCCCAAAAAACGCGTGAGCTGGCCAAAGATAAGGCGCTGACCATATGGCTTAAGGCCGATATCGATACTTTATATCATCGCACCGCAGGGCGAACTCGTCGACCTTTTTTGTTAGGTGATAACGATACGGTAAAGGCTAAATTGCAAGAATATATTACCGAAGAATATCCGTATTATTCCGAAGCTGATATTGTGGTGGAAACCAAAGAGGAAAAGGTTGAAAACACGGTGCGTCATGTTTTGGCGGCTATCAATCGCTATTATCGTAATCAGGAAAATAACAGGAGGAAAAATGCGTCCGAATAATCGCACCGCCGAACAAATGCGGACTTTGGAAATTACGCCCGATGTGAATTTATATGCCGAGGGTTCGTGTTTGATAACGGTTGGCAACACCAAAGTTTTGTGTACGGCCACGGTGGATAAAAATGTTCCGGCGTGGTTAAAAGGCCAAAATCGCGGCTGGATAACCGCCGAATACTCGCTTTTGCCGCGAGCCACCCAAACCAGAGTGGCGCGAGAAACCAAGGGAGTGGGCGGCAGAACGCACGAAATTCAGCGTTTAATCGGTCGCTCGCTAAGGGCAGTTACGGATTTGACGGCAATGCCGGAAATTTGCATACAAATTGACTGCGATGTTCTGCAGGCCGACGGCGGTACGCGCACGGCTTCGATTTCCGGTGCGTTTGTGGCTTTATATATTGCGTTGCGCAAACTGGTGCAAAACGGAGAGTTGCCGCGAAACCCGATTCGCGAATATCTGGCGGCGGTTTCCTGCGGAATTTATGACGGCGAGCCGGTGCTTGATTTGGAATATGTCGAGGATTCGCACGCCGATGCCGATACCAATTTTGTTTTAACCGAAAGCGGGAGAATTGTGGAAATTCAGGCCACAGCCGAAGGTGCAACTTTTGACGAGGCGCAGTTTAACGAATTATTCCGTTTGGCGAAAGCAGGCGTGCACCAAATTATTTGTGCACAGAAAAAAGTTTTGGGAGAATAAAATGAAAATAACGGAGATATTGTTTGCCAGCCATAACGCCGGAAAAATCAAAGAAATTAAGCAAATGCTTGAGCCGTTGGGAATTAGCGTTAAATCGGCCGAAGACTTGGAATTTCCTGATGTTGAAGAAACCGGAACCACCTTTGCCGAAAATTCGTTATTGAAATCGCAAACCATTGCCAAAGCTTTGGGAAAACCGTGTATTGCCGATGATTCCGGTTTGTGCGTTGATGCCTTAAACGGTGCACCCGGAGTTTATTCGGCCAGATATGCTCCCGACCGTGATTTTGATAAGGGAATGGATAAGTTGTTGCAGGAAATGGCGGCCAGCAATAATCCCAGCCGCAAAGCACATTTCGCATGTGTGATATCTTTGGCCTATCCCGACGGAACGCACAAAATTTTTGAAGGACGTGTCGAAGGACATATTGCCGAACAAAAAATAGTCGGAGCACAAGGATTCGGCTATGATCCGGTGTTTGTTCCCGATGGATTTGATAAAAGTTTTGCCCAAATGAGCAAAGAAGATAAAAACAAAATATCACATCGCGGTCGAGCAATGCAAAAATTAAAGGAATATCTTTCCACATTATAAGGAAAAGAAAATGGGCGGTCAAAAAATTTACAACGTCAATGCCGAGGCTTCGTTTGTTGATGTTTTGGCGGAGCGTTATCTTGAAGAATATGCCGAGCGTCCGGAAGAATTGGCACAGGTTTTGTTTTTGTTGCCAAACCGGCGTGCCTGCCAAAGTTTGGCCGAGGCGTTTGTACGCTGTCGCGGTTTAACTCCAACGATATTGCCGCAAATGAAACCGATTGCCGAAACCGACGAAGACGAAGTTTTTTTAACCGGCGATGCCGCGGTGATAAAAGACTTGTTGCCGGCAGTCAATCAAACCGACAGAGTATTGCAATTTACCCGACTGATTTTGAAAAAATCTTCTTTGAACTTAGATAAAATGTCGCTGGCTCAGGCCTACGCTTTGGCGCAAAATCTGTCGGAACTGCTGGATACGGTGTATAACGAACAGCAAAGTTTTGCTAAGTTTGATACTCTGGAAACTTTGGTTGGCGCGGAATATGCCGAACATTGGCAACAAACGGTGGAATTGCTGAAAATAATTACGCAAAATTGGCCGAATATTTTGGCGCAAAATCGTAAAACCAACGCGGTAGAGAGAAAAAATTCGCTGTTGCGGGCAGAAATCGATTATTGGCAAAAAACTCAGCCGCAACGCCGAATTGTGGTTGCCGGAACTACGGCCGCGTTTCCGATTTTAAAAGAACTGGTGCAAACGGTTTTGCAGTTGCCGAACGGCGAGGTATATCTTTACGGATTGGATAAATATTTGTCGGATGCGGAGTGGAAAAAAATTGATGAAAATCACCCGCAGTACGAACTGAAAGAATTACTGGAATATTTAAAAATATCGCGTGCCGACGTGCAAAATCTCAATCAAATTCCGTTTACCGTGCGCGAAAAAATCGTGGCAGAAACCATGCGTCCGGCCGAAACTACAAAAGCTTGGTGCAATTTGAGTGCACACCCGATTGCTCGGGAAGATTTTTCGCATATAAAACTGCTGAATTGCGATGATATGCGTCAAGAGGCCGAAGCAATTGCTCTGATTATCCGCCACACTTTGGAAACGCCGAAAAAAACTGCGGTTTTGGTAACTATGGATCGAGATTTGTCGCGGCGGGTGGTTTCCGAATTGCAAAAATGGAACATAGCCGCCGACGATTCGGCCGGTAAACCGCTGAGCTTGACGCCAATCGGCATATATTTACAGCTTATTTGCGACTATATGGAAAATAAAACCGACACCGCCTTGATATCGCTGATGAAGCACCCGTTCACCAATTGCAGACAAAGTATTGCCGATTTTAATGCCCGTTTGCGAAAGCTGGAATATACCTTGCGCAAAGGTGAAGCGTTTGATGCGGAAACACAAAATTTTTATAACGAAATATGCCGTCGTTTGCAACCGCTGACGGATTTGTATGCCCAACCGTACGTTTCTTTGGAACAAATTTTTATAACCCACATTAAAGTTGCCGAAGATTTAGCCGATACCGATTTGAAAAAAGGCGCGCAGATTATTTGGAAAAACGATGCCGGTAATGTGGCGGCCAAATTTGTGGGAGATTTCGCCGGTCGTTGCGGGCAAATGGACAGCATTAAAACCAACGATTACAGCGCATTTTTATCGCTGTTGCTGGCCGAACAAAGCGTGCGTACGCGATTCGGTACACACCCGCGTGTGAAGATTCTCGGTCCGATAGAGGCAAGGCTGGCACAATATGACGTGACGATTATCGGCGAGGCCAACGAAGGTGTGTGGCCGAAAATTCCCGAAGCCGATATGTGGATGTCGCGCCCGATGAAAAAGGATTTTGAACTTCCGCAACCTGAGCGGCAAATCGGGGTAATGGCCGCGGATTTTGCGCATTTGATGCACGCTCCAGAAGTTTATATTACTCGGGCGCAAAAGGTCGGCAAATATCCGACCAATAAATCTCGCTGGTGGTTGCGTTTTGAAACCGTTTTAAAGGCCATTTTCGGACCTAAAGAAAAGGACTTTGCCTTTATTTTTGACCAACCCTATGCCTATTGGGCCAAAAATTTGGACCGCCGCGACGGATATCATCCCATTTCGGCACCGGAACCGCGCCCGGAAGTTGAACGTCGGCCGACAGAATTATGGGCAACCAATGTGGAAAAATGGATTCGCAATCCGTACGAAATTTATGCCAAATGTGTGTTGTCGCTTTATAAAATGGATGAAATTGATCGGGAGCGTCAACCGTATGAATTGGGCAATATCATTCACGACGTGTTGAAGGAATTTAACAACATTTACAACACTTCCGATTATCCGTCGGAGGAAAAAGCCCGCAAACAGCTTTTGCAAATGGGACGCGAGGCTTTTGCCGCCAACGACATTCCGCCGGAAATTGAGGCTTTTTGGTGGCCTAAATACGAAGATGAAATCAACTGGGTGATTGAGCACGAATGTTCTTGCCGAGACAGGATTCGCACCTTGCACAACGAGGTTAAGGGCAGTATGGAAATGAACGGACCGCGGGGCAAGTTTACGATTTCGGCCATTGCCGACCGAATAGAGGAGTTGGAAAACGGCGAGCTGAACATCATCGATTATAAAACCGGCAAAAAACGCTCAACGGACGAGCTGGAAAAAGGCAAAGCTCCACAGCTGCCGATAGAGGGATTAATCGCGCAAAAGGGCGGATTTACCGACGTTGCTCCGGCCAATGTTGAGGGTTTGCAATATTGGGGGTTGAAAGATGAAAGCATCAGCAAAGTGGAGGGAGATAAAACCGCCGGTGTTATGGATATAGTTGAACAAACGGTGCAAAATCATATCAACGCTTATGCTCGCAAAGAACAACCGTATTGGGTGAAACCGCGTCCGGCTGATGTTAAAAACCCTTCTGATTATGACCATTTGTCACGCCTGAAAGAATGGAGCGTGCACTCAAATTCGGCGGAGGATTAGTGATGACGGATATCCAAAAACTTAAAGAAGAAATCGAAGAATTTGCCACCGATCAGCAACGCCGTGCCGCCGATCCCGAGAGCTCGGTATGGGTTGAGGCCTCGGCCGGAACCGGCAAAACCAAAGTGCTGTCGGATAGAGTTTTACGCCTGCTTTTAAACGGAGTTGAACCGATTCGGCTGTTGTGCTTAACATATACCAAAGCCGCGGCGGTGGAAATGCAAACGCGTGTTTCAAAGCGTTTGAGCGAATGGGCGGTGGAAGATAAAAAAACGTTGCAAGATAATTTAACCAAGCTGTTGGGCAACGCCGTCAAATCGGCCGATGAGCTGAGCGCATATTGCGGTTTGGCGCGAACATTGTTTGCCAAGCTATTGGATACTCCCGGCGGTATAAAAGTTCAAACCTTGCATAGTTTTTGCGCCGATGTGCTGAAAAGATTTCCGCTGGAAGCCGGAATTTCACCTTATTTTTCGGTGTTGGATGACGAAGAAACCCAAAATGCCTTGGCGCAAATCAAAATTGCCATCATTCAAAGCAAAGATAGTCTCGAAAATCCGGAATTGAGCCAAGCCGTAAACTATTTTATTGCCAATATGGCCGAGCAAACATTCGACAGTATGTTGAAAAAAATTATCGAATCTCGCCTGAGTATGGCCAAAATAATTGTTAAAAACAACGGACTTTCAGGATTTTTAGGTGCGCTGGCCACTAAGTTGAACGTAAATATTACGGATACGGAAGAAAGCATCAAACAAGAATTTATGGATTCGTTGCGCTTGCGACGGGCCGAATTTCTCTCGTATATTGATGCTTTGATGCACGGCTCGCCGAAAAAGGATAAAGAAAAAGCTTTAAAGTTGGCGCAAGTCGTTGAGCACGATTTTCGGCTTCAGGATTATGAAAAATATAAAAGTTGCTATTTCGGAAGCAATAATCAACCGTATAAAGTTTTGGCCACTAAAGATGCCGTAAATTATGACCCGCAGCTGACAGAAAAATTGACGGCCGAACTATGGCGTTTGGAAGCACTTGAAAATAAAATGTTGAAATTGCGTCTTTTCTTTTCAACCAAGGCGGCATTTACCATTGCGGCGGAAATCAATCGGCGCTACGACGCGTATAAAGCTGAGCGCGCTTGTATGGATTTTGAAGATTTGATTTATCATACGCGCCGTTTGCTTGCGGAGGCTGATGCGCGTCAATGGGTGTTATACAAGCTCGACGGCGGTATTGACCACATATTGCTTGACGAGGCACAGGACACTTCGTCGGACCAATGGGATATCGTGTCCGGTTTGTGCGACGACTTTTTCAGCGGCGAAGGACAATCGGAGAATAATCGCACCTTGTTTGTGGTCGGCGATCGCAAACAATCGATATACAGTTTTCAGGGCGCGGATCCGGAAAAGTTTGATAAAATATCTTATGATTTTGAAAAAAAGGCCAAGGAAGCAGACAAAGATTTTCAGCGCATAAATCTGGAAATATCTTTCCGTTCCGCACCGGCGATATTGGACGCGGTGAACAAAATTTTTGCCACCCATCCGGCGGCCGACGGAGTGGTGTCGGAAACGCAAAAAGTGGAACATAAGCCGTTTCGTGTCGGGCAATTCGGCAAAGTAACGATTATGCCGATTATGCTGCCGGAAAAAGACCAGAAAACTCATACCGAAAACGAATATTTGCAACCGCCGATGGAGCGCGTTTATAAAACGGCTTTGGTCACCAAAATCGCAGAAACCGTGGCACACCAGATTCGCTGTTTGATGGATCAATCGGCAACCACCGACAAGCCTTTGCATTATCGGGACATTATGGTTTTGGTGCGGCGCCGTAATGATTTTGTGGGTGAATTTATCCGTGCTTGCGAAAAAGAGGGAGTTCGCATTTCCGGTGCCGACAGATTAAAACTTTCCGACCAAATAGCAATTGACGATTTGATTTCTCTGGGCAAATTTTTGCTGTTTCCGAAAGACAACTTATCGCTGGCCGAAGTTTTGACTTCGCCGCTGTTTTCCATTGACGAAAACTTGCTTGAAGATTTGTGCTACGGCCGCGGAGAAGATGACTTATGGACCAGAATCCAAAAGGATTCGCGTTGCACCGAAATTAAAAACAGCTTAAAAACGTTGCTTGATAAATTAGATTATGTGCGACCTTATGAGTTGTTCAATTATGTGCTTTCCACCATGGGCGGACGGCGCAAATTTGTGCGACGTATGGGACAGGAAGTTGAAGATGCGCTCGATGAATTTATCAACATAACCTTGGATTATGAACAACATCAAACGCCGAGTTTGCAAGGTTTTATTTCGTGGTTTGGCCAATGCGACCGCGAAATTAAGCGCGAAAGCGACGATCCGGAAATTGATGCCGTTCGCCTTTGCACGGTGCATCATTCCAAGGGTTTGCAAGCGCCGATTGTTATTTTGCCGGATACCAATATGCTACCGAACGGCAGTCGCAAACAACAACTGTTGCAAGACGATTCGCTCGGTTATTATCCGCTTAATTCTGCGGCTTATGATGATATATGCAGCGAGCTGAACGACAAAATTCACGCCCGCGAAATGCTGGAATATCATCGCTTGCTTTATGTGGCCTTAACCCGTGCGGAAAACGAATTGTATATATACGCATACGGCAACAAAAACCAAGAAGCGTGGTACAATTTGTGCCGTGAGGCTTTGGCTGAACCCGGAACCGATGAAAAAGAGCCGATTGAGTTGATTTCGGCGGCCGAAGAAGTGGCAAAAGATGATGAAGAAACACCGGAGCCGCCAAAGGTATATAAGATGGAAGAGTGGATAGACCAAAGCGTCAAAGCAGAATCGGCGTTGTCGAAGCCATACACTCCGTCTAAGGAAGAAAGCGATGAGGAGCCGGATTCGGCATCGCCGCTTATCGATAACGGAAAGTTTTATCGTCGCGGCACACTCATTCACCGCTTGTTGCAGTTTTTGCCGCAAAACAGCGGAAATCGCGAAGATGCGATAGATACTTTCTTACAACAAAACAGCGAAAATTTCTCTTTGCAAGAATGCAAACAAATAAAAACCGAAGTGTTGCAATTGCTTAAAAATCCGGAGTTTGCGGAAATTTTCGGTGCGGATTCACAAGCCGAAGTGCCGATAATGGGCGAGGTTGACGGTAAAATATTGTCGGCGCAAATCGACAGATTGATAATTTTGCCGGATAAAATCAAAATCGTGGATTTCAAAACCAACCGTCCGCCGGCAAAAACCGTTGCCGAAACGCCACCGCAATATATCAAACAGCTTGAGGCTTATGCCAAATTGGCGCGCAAAATATATCCGCAAAAGCAAATCGAGACCTATATTTTATGGACCAACGAAACCCGACTGATGAAAGTTGCATAAAAAAGGTTGTAATTATTTTGTTTATCTTTAATATAACAAATACACACATTATATATATGCAAAATTAACAATAGGAGATAAGAAATGACACAACCTTTAACAGACAGCCAGTTTGGCGAAAACGTATTAAATGCCAAAGGACTGGTGCTGGTGGATTTTTGGGCCGAATGGTGCGGACCATGCCGTCAGCTCGGACCGATTTTGGAAGCAATCGACAACGAAATCGGCAGTGATGTGAAAATATATAAGATGAACGTTGATGATTCGCCGCAAATTGCCGGACAGTTGGGGATTCGCAGTATTCCGACCATGTTTTTGTTCAAAGACGGTAAGCAGGTTGATGTTAAGGTTGGATTAAATACCCAATCTAACATTCAAAGCTGGATTCAGTCTTATAAATAAAAAAACTTGCAATTTGCTGCAAATACTTTAATATTAACTCCGCAGACGAGAGGTCGTTTGCGGAGTTTCACAACTCCTCTCTTGAAATAACTCCTCTTAACGGGGAGCCGGTTGAATATACCGAATAGACCGGACTGACAAGAGCAGTTGTGAACTCCCCACCTTGAAGGAATTTGAGGTGGTTTTTGTTTTTAAATTAACAAAATCAGGAGTTCAAAACAATGGGAAAATATGAATATTTTGTAGATAAAGAAACCCAAAAAGAAATCGGACACGAATTGTGGAAAATACGTCAGGAAAAACGCTTGTTGTTGCATCAGGTGCAAAGCAAAACGCATGTTCCAGAGCGGATTATTGATGGCATAGAAATCGGCCGTCATCTTAATTACGGAATGGTACGCAAACTCATTAAATTTTACGGCAAGAATATGCTGGTGGTATTTGAATGAAAAATGTCATATAACAAAAACGCCGCCCGAAAAGGCGGCGCTTTAATTTTTAGCTTACAGAAAACTATTTGCTTTCAGAGCTTTCGTTTTCTGCTTTTTCAGCTTCGGCAGCAGCAGCTTTTTCTGCGGCAACGCGAGCCAAATCTTTAGCGCCTTTGGCATTAACATCGCGGTCAACCAATTCGATAATCGCCATCGGAGCGCAATCGCCGTAACGGAAACCGGACTTCAAAACGCGAGTATAACCGCCGTTGCGGTCTTTATAGCGTTCAGCCAAAGTAGAGAAAAGTTTAGAAACAACTTCATTGTTGCGTAAAAAACCGGCGGCAAGGCGACGGCTGTTCAAATCACCTTTTTTGGCATATGTAATCATATTGTCGGCAAAAGTTCTTAATTCTTTGGCACGAGTTAAAGTGATTGTAATTTGTTCGTGTGTCAACAACGCAGCTGTTAAATTAGAGAACAAAGCTCTTCTCTGACTTTTCGGCATACTGAATTTTCTATGTGCATCACCATGTCTCATGATGTTATTCCTTTCTTTTTCTCTGTGCTTTGCAAGGCAAAGCGGATTAATACAGTGCTTTTACTACGGTGGCAAAATTTGCTCATACATAAAAGCGATTCGTTTATCGTGGCTATGCTTAACACAATATTTTATGAAAAGCAAGCAGATTCTTTGGGGTTATAATGAAAAAAATCCCTGTAAAAGGGACTTTATCAATTTGCGGCACAATATCAAAAAGTGTCGCTATGCTCACCAAGGCCGAAAACTAATTGTAATCAACCCGACCGCGTTGAATTTTGCTGCTCGGGGTGTTAGATTGTTCTCTAGCCAAATTTTTCAAAGCATTCGGAGTAAGTCGAACAGCTTCGGCAGAATTAGAATGCTCGTCCAGTTTGATGTTAAATTGCTTCAAAGCATTTTCCTTATCATAACCGGAGCGCGGCAAAACCAAATCCTCCGGACCTGTTCCGAGTAATCTTCCTCCTACTTTGGTAAAATCATCTTTCATACTCATTTTTTTGTCCTCATAAATACAACCTTTTGTCTAACATTAACATATACAATATTTTTTGTCAAGATATTTTTGCACAGAAATTAATTAGTTGTGATAAAAAAATCTTTTTATTATACAAATCGGCGCAAATCGGTTAAAAATAACAAAAAAAGGAGAACTATGTCTTTATTTAAATCAATAGCAACATTCGGCGGTTTTACGCTAATCAGCCGCGTTACCGGCTTTGTTCGCGATATGGTGCTGGCTTATTTTATGGGCGCGGGCGTAATGTCCGATGCTTTTGTGGTGGCCTTCAAATTGCCGAATTTGTTTCGCAACTTGTTTGCCGAAGGGGCGTTCACCAGCGCATTTGTGCCTTTATTTTCGCAAAAGCTGGTGAGTGAAGGCAAGAAAAAATCGGTGTTTTTCGCTTCGCAAGCGATGATGATTTTAGTGGTTATCGTCAGTTTGCTGATAGTGTTGTTTGAGTTGCTGATGCCGTATATCGTAACGATTTTGGCGCCGGGTTTTCATAATAATCCGGAAAAAATTGCCTTGGCGGTACAGCTTTGCCGCATAACTTTTCCGTTTTTGCTGTTGGTTTCCATTGTTTCTTTTCAAAGCGGCATCTTAAATTCTTTTGAAAAGTTTGCTGCGCCGGCGGTAACACCGGTTATTCTCAACTTGACCATGATTTTGTCGGCATTTGTGTTTGTGCCGTTTATGCCGACGGCGGCCCACGGTTTTGCCTTGGGTATCACTACGGCCGGTTTGCTGGAAATGTTGTGGTTGTATTTTAATTTGCGCCGCATCGGAATAACTTTGCATCCGTATCTTCGATTGGCCAAGATTATGCATAATCCGGAAATCAAAACTTTGTTCAAGCGTATTGCTCCCGGAGTGGTCGGTGCCGGCATTTATCAGATAAATATGGCGGTGGACACCATTTTGGTTTCCTTAATCGGCACGGGCGCAATTTCGTGGCTTTATTATGCCAATCGGTTGCAACAGTTGCCGCTGGGCGTCGTTGGGGCGGCGATAAGTGTGGCGTTGTTGCCGATATTGTCCAAATATTTGAAGGCCGGCGATATTGAAAATGCTCGCACCACGCAAAATCAGGCGGTGGAATACGGTTTGTTGTTATCTCTACCGGCCGCGGTTTTGCTGATTGTGCTGGCCAATCCGATAGTAGCCTTTTTATTCCGGCACGGTGCGTTTAACGCTCACGCGGCGCAAATGACTGCCTACGCCGTGGCGGCTTATTCCGTGGGATTGCCTTGTTATGTGATGACCAAGGCGCTGATGCCGAACTTTTTTGCCCGAGGAGATACCGTAACTCCGGTAAAATACAGTTTTTGGGTGTTTGTAACCAACTTAATATTCAACTTGCTGCTGATGCGTCCGTTCGGCCATGTGGGAATAGCGGTTGCCACCACCATTGCGGCGTTTGTTTCCCTCGGACAATATGTCGTCGGTTTGCAAAAAAGGGAGTATTGGCGCTTTACGCCTCTGCTAATTAAAAAGATGCTGAAAATAGCGTTGGCTTCCATAACGATGGGTATTGTCGTGTGGGGTGCAAATAAAGCTTTATGCTTATATTTGCCACAATATATGCAAAGCTCGTTATATCTGTTTTGCGGGTTGGCATTTTTGGGCATAATCGCACTTGCAATTTTTTTATTAATGGCTAAAATACTTAACATCATTGATTTTCGGCAAATCCTGAATATGGTGCGGAGAAAACATGGCTGAAAAAGCACGTCGAAATAAAAATTCATCGTCTTCCGTAAAGCGTGATTCTACGGAAGAGCGTAAAGTCGGAGGTCTTAAGGATATTATCCGGTCGCATCCGGAGCTGAATAATTTTTTACAACAAAAAGGTCGTTATTTGCAAACTGTGTATCGCCGCAAAAAGCCGAAAGCTATAAAAGTTTGCAAAAAAACTTTCAACTTTTGCCGTCGCACGCTGAATAAATTGCGCAAGCCGCTTAAAAACATCGTTGAGCATTGGAAATTTTTGACGGTATTTTTGCCTACATTTTTTCTTGGGTATTACCTCATCGGCAGTATGATTTCCGAAAATATCGACGTTAAAAATGAATATAAATCGGCGACCGTGCCGGCAAAAAATTTTGAAACACCCACGGTTATGGCGTTTTTGCTCAAGCGAGAACTTGACGACAAAATGTGGACACCGAATGTACCATTTATTTTTCCGGCCTATGTTTTGGATAATATGCCGAATTTTCAAATCGGCATCGTTAACGCAGTTAAAGATACGGCATCTTCGTTGCGCCGCATAAAACAAAGCACGCCGAAACAAAAAGAAAACATCAAAACCGCGTATAAATATTTGAATTATTCGCCGCGAATTTGGATTATGTCGCGCAAAGGCAATTTTAACTTGGCACCGTCTTCCAACACGCAATATCGCAAGGCGGCGGCCGAATTGCAGCGGTTTGTTCAAAACGGTGATTTTTATCCGCAAACGACGGATTTAGAGGCGATATTGCAAAAATTGAATAAATCTTTGCAAAAAATTATTATGCGCAGTGAGGCTTATCAGCGGGAAAATTCTGCGGCTTGGTTAGATACCGGAGCTGACGATATTTTTTATTATAACCGCGGCTATGCCTTCGCTATGTGGCAAATCAGCAAAACATTGGGTGCGGATTATAAAGAAAACATATTGGCCGACAATCTTTACACCGAGTGGACATATTTGGTTAATTCACTCAAAAAAGCCGCCGAATTTGCGCCGACGGTGGTGCTGAACGGCGCACCGGACAGTTTGTGGGAGCCGAACCATTTGATGATGCAGGGGTATTATTTGCAACGGGCGATAATTGCCGCCGAAAATGTTTATGAGGGATTGGGTAAAAATGCAAATCAAGATTGAAGAATTGGCAAACTCGAAAATAATCAATTTTTATCCGGTGCAAAATATTGCCATGACCGAAAAATTGGCAATGGCCGACAAAACGTCGGCACCCGCAAATGATTTGTTGCGCAATATCGCAGAAATTGACGGGATAGAGCGTTGTTTGGCGGCAACCGATATTTTGTCGGTTAAGCACAGCGTAGAAGATACGGCGGATATAAAAGCTTTGGTGATGGCCGAACTTGACGATTTTTTGACAGCGGGTGAGCCTTTGTTGGCCGAAAAAAAGTTTAGTGACAAAGAATATGCCGAGGCGGTTGCCGATGCGCTGATTCGCCCGACGCTTAATCGCGACAACGGCGATATCGAAATTCATTCGGCGGAAAACGGAATTGTTGAGCTGTCTTTTACCGGACATTGTGCCGGTTGTCCGTATGCGCAAAACACGTTGCAAAATGTCGTAACTCGCACGTTTTTGAAATATATGCCGCATTTGCGGGAAGTTAAACTGAAGGAATAAAATGAAGAAACTGGTGGCCGTATTTTTGCTGATGTTGTCAATTAAGCCGGTGTCTGCCGAAATGCTTAAGTCGGTTGCCGACGGTGCGATTACGGTCGAAAAGGCGACAACTGCGGAAATTGAGGAGTTGTTTCGCCAAAACAAATATGACGATTACACCGTTAGCAGAGGCAAATTTCCGCGAATTTATATGCAATCGCTTCCCACCGATTGGAACGAAGTTGCCGAAAACGCCGCCAAGCATCGCACTTTTATCCGCATTTTATTGCCGTTGGTGCTGAGAATAAACGAAGAAATCCTTAAAGAACGCGCCGAAATCGAAAGATTGGTTATAAAGTTTGTGAAAACCAAAAATTTGACTGCCGATGAAATAAAATATATCGAGGATATGGCTCAAAAATATGATGCGTTTACCCGCGCCGAAGGCGATGCAAAAACGGAAATTTTGTTGCGTGAATTATTAAGACGCGTTGATTCCGTTCCGCCGTCCATAATGATATCAACCGCCGCTATATACACCGATTGGGGCAAATCACGCCTGGCCCGCGAGGCACATTCGCTCTATCAGGAAGAAGTGTGGTATACCGATGAGGGCTTAAAACCGTTAGATGACGAAAATGCGCAATATCGCTACAAAATTTATCATGATTTATCCGAATGTATCCGCGCTCGCGCCCTAAAACTTAATTCGCACGTCAATTACGATTATTTCCGCGCCTCGCGTTATATTGCCCACAATATGGACCGTCCGCCGTATGGGGAGCAGCTGGCGGCCAAAATGATGAATGACAGCAACTTTCAAAATATATCCGGTTTGATTGATTATACCTTCACTTTTTATAAGTTAAATCGCACGGATTATTTTCCGGAATTGCGGGATGTCGAATAATGCAAAGATAAAAGGAATAAGAAAATGTTTATCAGTTTGAATAAAAAAATATTATACAGCATTTTTGCTTTTATGTTGCTTTTGGGCGTAATTTTCTTTTTCATTTTTATCAACTTTTATACGCAAAAGTTGCAAGAAAACAGAGATTCGGTATATTTGCGTAACCAATACGTTGTCGGCTTGTTGATGGATAACATTCGTTTGCAGAGTATCGTTTCGGACATCGCCAAAACCGAGCCGGAGTTGATGGAGCGCGAATATTACGATTTCGGCGGCAAAAAAATGGATGCCGCACAATTGGAATTGAGCAACGAGCAAAAGCTCAGCGAAGAATTAAGGCAAAATTATCACAACTCGCAAGAAGCCATAAAAACCGGCTTCAAAATCTTGTCAATCAGCTTGTTGGTGGTGGTGCTTATGGTACTTCTGCTGATTGTGTTGCTGGACTATTGGGTGATTCGGCCGATTAACCGTTTAATTAACATCAGCAACGATGTGTCGGCCGGTATTTTTTCAAGCCGTCTGCCGATAACCAAAAGTCAGGTGTTCAAAGACGAGTTTGATGTTTTGTATTCAACTTTTAACAATATGTTGGATTCTACTGAACAGAACATTGAAGAAGCCAAAATGCGCGAAACATTTTTGCAACAGCTGATAGATGCAATTCCGGACGGAATTCGCGTGATTGATAATAATAAAAACGTGATTATGGCTAATATTGCGTTTTATAATTTGCTGAAAATAAAAACTTCCTGCATCGGCAGAAAATGTTATTTGGCCTATGGTTACAAAAACGGCGAATGTCCGCAAAGCCACTATAATTGCCCGCTGAGATCGGTAATTGACGGCAACGAGGCTTTTCACGCCATTCACGAAGTTGATAAAATACCGTTATATGTCAATGCTTCAAAATTAAAATTCGGTCCGCACAAAAATGATTATTACGTTATTGAAGCGTTTCACGATTTAAGTAAAGATGTTCATTTTTCGCATCAACAAAAGGTGTCGTCGTTGGCATTTTTATCTACTTCGGTGGCTCACGAAATGAAAAACAATCTCGGCGCAATACGTCTGATTTTGGAAGGTATTTTGGAAAACGATTACAAAGATGTTGCCGATGATGACAAACAGAAAAAATATTTGATTATGGCGCATAAACAGTTGGTGGAATCAATTCAAACCCCGGAGCGATTGCTTAAATTGGCGCAATATTCCGAAACCGACATTAATGATATCAATGTCGCTTCGGCAGTCAAGGATATTGTACTGATGGTAGATTATGAGGCCAAGCGTCGAGGCATTTTAGTCGGTACGGAGATGGCAGATGATGTGATTTTACGAGGCAATGAGGCTGATTTTAAGATGATTATTCTCAATTTGGCACAAAACGCCTTGAAAGCTATGCCAAACGGCGGTGAATTGCATATTTCGGTTGAAAAGAAAGAAAACCACGCTTTTATCAATGTTCAAGATACCGGCATCGGCATTGAGCCGGAAAAAATAAAACACATATTTGAGCCGTTTTACTCAGCTAATTCCGTTGCTAAAAGCTCTGGTTTAGGATTGGCCATAGTCAGCAATTTGGTTGAAAAAGTCAAAGGTCGGATTTCAGTAAAAAGCAAAGTTGGCAAAGGCACCACCTTTACAATTAAACTTCCGTTGGCAATACAAAACGGCGATAAATAATTACAACGTGCAAGGTCCGATGATATCATCGTCAATCCGTTTTTCACTCAATCCGTGAGGGTCTTGGTGAATAATGGCTTGCGCTTGAGGGCATACGTCGGTAATGGCTTTTTCAGCCTTTTCGGCAATTTCGTGGGCGGCAAACAGCGAAAGATTACCGTCCAACTCGAGATGTATTTCCAAAAACAGCCGATTTCCGGACAAGCGCGAGCGCAAATCGTGATATCCCTTTACTCCCTCGGTGGCCAAAACCGCTTGAATTATTTTGGCTTTAATTTCGTTGTCAGCCTCTTTATCGGTTATTTCCGACAATGCATTGCGGGCAATATGCCAAGCCGTAAAAATTAAATATCCGGAAACCAGTGTCGCTGCCGCCATATCAAACCATTGCCAGTTAAAATGACGAATTATCAAAAGCGAAAGCAGAACCGTGCCGTTGGAAATAAAATCAATAACATAGTGTTTGCTGTCGGCTTCGATGGCCTGAGATTTTACCCGTTTAATGATGTATCTTTGAAAACATACCAGCAAAGCGGTAAAAATCATGCCGATAATCATCACGCCGATACCGACAGCCGTGTGGGTTAATATTACCGGATGAATCAGTCGATAAACGGCTTCGTACAAAATAAAAAAGGCCGAACCGCTGATGAATGCCGCTTGCACCAAAGCACTCACCGCCTCGGCTTTGCCGTATCCGTAGCGATGGTTGCAAGTCAGCGGCTTTTCCGCATAATGAACGGCAACAAAGGTTACAACCGACGAAAACACGTCGCCCATGCTGTCAATCATTGATGACAACACGGAAAGCGAGCCGGTAACAAACGCCGCCGCCGCTTTAATCAGCGTAAGCAAAAGCGCTGTAGCAACGCTGGCCGCCGCCGCATAATGTTTCAAGCGCGATTCGTCGGTATTTTTATTCAATAAACTCAAACAGTTTCTCCATTTTATCGGCATCAATAAACGCCGCCTTACCATTTATGAATTGGGCGAACAATTTTAAATACTGGTTTGGATTGTTTTTATCAAAACCGTAGGTAATATATGCTTTATCGCCGTCGCGATGGAACGCGATATCCACATAATTTCTGCCTTCCACAAACATTTTCAAAACCTTTACCGGTTCGTTGATTTTAATGTCTTCAACGCTGTTAAACGGCACGTTAAGCAGTAATTTCACCAAATTTACGAGCTTGGTTTCGTTTTCCGGCGAATGAGTAATGTCATACGGCCGGCCGAAACGCAAATCCCAAATGTGAGAATATGTCCACTTGTGCCAATCCAAATCCATATCCACAAAGTCGGCTGCTATTTCCCAAACCTGAAATTGGTCTTCAAATCGCATATATGCCGCCTTGCTGCCGCGCCCGACGTCTATATCGATATCGCCCAACAAAAATTGCTGAATTATCTCGTCGTCGTTTTGCAAAGAAACTTTGGTAACTCCTGAAGCCTCGTCTTCTATCGGCAACAAATTAAACAAAGCCAAGTTTTCGGCCTTATCGCTTTTGCGGGCAAAATAACGCGCGTCGGCAATCATGGTCAGCAAGCGACGGATTCGCTCTTGATATACCGGCACATACGGATTCCCTTCAAGCTGCCACAAATCATCTTTATAAACAAATTTCAACTCTTGTTTGTTGGTCTTTAAGACAATTTGATTAACATCATTGAGCTTGGCCGAAAGTTGCGGAAATACCAATTTGTTTTCATAAGCATCGATACTGCTGTAATTGGTAATATATACCGAAATTAAGGCGCAAACCAGAATAATAAGACAAGAAACGCACAACCAAGCCAATCGGCGATTGAAACCAAATCCTTTCAGCATAAGGCGTCTTTTGCGCACCAACAAAACCAGCAGCCACAAAGTAAAACCTATGCCGGCAAGCAGCGGCAAGGCCCAAATGTTGATAAAATTAACCCGTGCGGCAATTGATTTGATGCTGTCATACGCGGTACCGCGCAAATTGCTGAGTTGTTTTTTAAACTCGGCCAGTTGGCTTCTGAGTTTTGACAATGCCGCCAGTTCGTCGGAGCTGAAGTTTTCTCGTCCTTCAAATTCTTTCTTGGTCCATACTTCCTGCAATTTTTGCTTTGCCGTGTCAATATCGGCAAAAATTTGTGTTTCGCGTTGCTTATATTGCAGGGCATTCCAACGCCGCATCATTTCTATATCTTCAAAACGGCGGTTTAAGGCACGCTTACCGCGTAAGCCGAGCATAGAGGCATCGTTGGTCAAATAATCAAGCGCATTGAGCAAAAAGTTGGCGTTATCAAACACCGCCGACACATATTCGCTTTCCAACAGCATGGTTTTTTCCATCCAGAATTTATCATACAAAAAGTCGGAATCGCCCACCACTATCACATCAAACAGGTTATCCGGCTCGTTGCCGATAATTTCCGCCGCCAAAAACTTTTGGTTATCATCCGGCTGAAAATATTCCAAAATGGATTGCGGATTAAGGCCGTTTACCACCACCTCGGAAGTCATAATTTCCGAAATTGCACCGGCACGCAACAGCGGATAAAAACGGATTTTTCCTTCTTTATATTTTTGCATATCCGGCATAAGCACCGAGGCCGAAGCCATCATAATTTCCTGCAAATGTTGTGTAATCGGGTGCTTCGGATTCATATTTTCATTGCGGATTTTAAATTGAATCACGTCTTGCGAAAAAGTCGGATTTTCGGTATAACTTTCGGTGGCATCAACCACAATCGAGTTTTGCAAATCGGCAACCACATGGTCTTTATAAAACTTGAAACCCCACAACTTTTCAAAAAATTCGGAATCCGAAGGAGTTAAATTTCCGGTTATCGGTGCATAAAGTCGCGAGGCCTCGTTGGCCGGATCGAGCAGCAAAATCACCTTGCCGGCGTTATTTGAAAATTCCTTGATTTTATCCAAAGTTTCTTGCGCCAAAAACTTCGGATAAATAATCAGCAAAACATCAAATTTGTGCTTATCAAAATCGTCGGTTTTCTTAATGCGTATAAGCTTATAATCTTTGGCCAGCAGGCTGACGATTTCCCACTGTTCGTCGAGCAACACTTCACCTTTGTCGGATTCGCGACCGAAAATCGGCAAGCCGGTAAGAATACCCACCGTTTTTTTCGGGGCATACATTTGATGCAGTTTGGCCGAAATATCCTGCTCCAATCTGCCGACTTGCGTGGTGGCAAAAAACGGAATCACCTCTTTGTTTTGCAAAGTATCCTCAAGCGTTAGGCCGAACAGCGCGGTTTGATTTAGGTCAATCAGCGGAATGGCCTGCAAGCCGTCGGCCAAGGCCAAATCTTCTTCCTTGCTCAAAAATTCCGGATAATAAATTTTGTAATCAAACTTGCCTTTGGAAGCACTTTTGTATTTGTGCAAAAGCATACGAATACTGTTAAATTGCTGCCGCAAATCAGAGTTGCGTTGTTCCAAAATCGGCGAAAAATAGAGCTTGGCCACCACCGGCTCCGGCATATCGCGCAAAATATCTTTGGTGCTTGAAGTCAGGGTATAATTCTTTTCTTCGGTACCGTCAAATTGCAAATTTTCGGTCAGATTATTGGCCAATGTATTTAGCCCGAAAAAGCCAAAGAAGAGCATCAGCCACGCCGTTACGGTGTATGCTTTGTTATTTGATTTCAGCCACCCCGAAGTACCGGCGGTTTTAAAGTTGATAATCAGCACGGTGGTAAACAAACAAAAGATAATCAATGAAACAAAAAAGATAACATCGCGCGCATCCAACAGTCCGTAAGTTATGGTATCAAAGTGCGTCAAGAAGCTGAAAGAGGCGACCACATCAACCAAGGTATTCGGCAAAAACATCCGGCAGAAGGCCAACACATATTCAATACCGCTCCAGAAAAATACCAAATTGGCAATAACCGAAAGCACCAAAGCGATGATTTGATTTTTGGTCAAGGCCGACATAACTTGCGAAACGGCGAGCATGCAACCGGCAAGCATAAAACTGGCGCCATAACCCATAAAAATTACAAAATTGTCCGGATGGCCCAAAACATTAACCGTAATCCAAAACGGAAAAGTCAGCAACAGCGCCAATCCGCAAAACAGCCAAGCCGCAAAAAATTTACCCAACACCAAAGAAGTTACGGAAATCGGCTGAGTGACAATTTGCACAATGGTTTTAGAGTGAAATTCCTCGGCCCATAAACGCATGGATATACCCGGAATAAACAACAGATACAGCCACGGCTGAAAAATAAACATAGATTGCAAATCTGCCTGTCCGCGGTTGAAAAAATCACCGAAATAAGTGGCAAACGAAGCGTTTAACACCACAAAACAGAACAAATAAACATACGCCAACGGAGAAACAAAATAGCGTATTAACTCATTTTTTGTAACGGTCCAAATTTTCAGCATATTAATTCTCCTGTCGGGTTAATTTTCTGAAAGCTTCGGCAATATTATTGCACGAGGTCAGATTAAGAATTTCTTTTAAGGTGCCTTGAGCTTTGATAACGCCGCCGTCCAACACAAAAATACGGTTGCACACCATTTCGGCTTCTTCCAGCAAATGGGTGGAAATAATAATGGTTTTGTCTTGCGCCATTTGCCGAATAAGCCCGCGAATATAATCTTTTTGATTAGGGTCCAAGCCGTCGGTCGGCTCGTCCAAAAGCAAAATCGGCGGGTTGCTCAAAATGCTTTGCGCAAATCCCACACGCCGCTGATAACCTTTGGAAAGCGTTTCTACTTTTTGTTGCAACACGTTGTTAATGTTGGCAATTTCGGCAGCTTTGATTACGGCATCTTTTTTTAAGCCGCGCAACTCGGCCATATAGCGCAAAAAGCGATAAACGCTCAAGTCGGCATAAAGCGGAGAACCTTCCGGCAAAAAACCGATATTTTCTTTGGCAAACAGCGGAAATTGCGCAATGTCTTTGCCCAAAATTTCGATGCTGCCCGAAGATGGCGCCAAATAGCCGGCAATCATATTCATCAGCGTGGATTTTCCGGCGCCGTTCGGTCCGAGCAAAGCGATGATATCACCTTGACAAGCCTCAAAATTCAAATTATTTGAGGCCTGAATATCGTCATAGTTTTTGCACAAATCTTTGACTTTGACGGTTGTTTTTTTATTTTGCTTCATAAATTTCTCCTCCGCTCATAGGTTCGTAAGCGCCGGTTGTTGACGGATATGTCAGCGGCAAGCCGTATAAACGCCGCACGGTATTAAAGGCGGTTGTTTGCGCCCCGACTGCGGTTAATTCGGCATTGATTTCCGTTATAAGATGAATATTTCTCGGCAGAAAATTCTGCTTCAAAAAGCGCAACAATGACGGATTTTTGATGCCCTCACCGCAAACATAAATGTTTTGCGGAATCTTCGGCAGAAAGTCCAACGATGCCTGATAAATTGCCTCCGAAATAAACATGGTGGCGGTGGCGGCACCGTCTTCCAACGATAGTCCCTCCAAATGTTCTTTTTTGTCGCTGAAACACAAAATATCCAACGCTTTCGGCGGATTTTTTTTCAAAATTTTATGCCTCAAAAGCGATTCGATAATTTGCATATCCGGCTTGCCGGAGATGGCCATTTTGCCGTTATAATCGGTTTGCATATTGGCGTGCCGAAAAGTCCAATCTTCAATCATCGCCGTTCCCGGAGCGCAATCAAAGGCCGACAATTCGCCGGATTGTCCGAGATAGGTCAAACTGCTGACCGCTTCTATGTCAATAAACAGCGCCGGCTTTTCGATTTCTTGTCCCAAATAATTGAAAAACGCCGGAGTTAACGGCGAGGCTTGTCCGTTTGAAAGCAAGTCCGCCCGATGAAAGTGCGTAACGATATTGTGCCCGAGAGCTTGTGCCAAAACCCGTCCGTCTTCCAGTTGGTACGAGCATTTTTCTTCGGGATTGCTGACGATGGTCAAGCCGTCTATACCAAAGCAATCCACCTTATTATCGCCGATAAATTCCTTAATGCAATCGACATAAAACAGGCTCAGCTTTTCGCGCACGGACTGTACTTCCGGATTGTTGCTCAAGTTTTCATAAGTTTGACCGCGATGCGAAATCAGCGCCCGAATGTCTATACACAAATCTTCCGGATAATGAAAAGTTTGGGTTTTGATAAACTGTTGCACATCCAGCCCGTCGGTGGATATAAGCGCGACATCAACCGAATTCAGCGACGCGTTGCCGTATATTCCGAGAGCATTTAAACTTTTTATTATCATTTACCTCAAATCCCTGTTGCAATAGCTGAATTGTATGCTATTATACGTTAATAATTTGTATAAAATCAAGAAAGGATAGAGGGTTATCAATGACAAAATTTAAATCGGAATTTTTAAATATAATGCAAGAGCGCGGTTTTTACAATCAATGCACCAACGAAGAGGGCTTTGATGCTTATCTTTATGAGTGTGAAAGTAAGGGAAAACCGGCTGTCGGATATTTAGGTTCCGATCCGACCGGCGATAGTTTGCATGTGGGACACATTGTGCCGCTGATGATGTTGCGTTGGTTTCAAAAATGCGGACACAAACCGCTGACTTTGGTGGGTGGTGCAACTGCTCGCATCGGTGATCCGTCCGGCAAAGATAAACTGCGTCCGTTTTTGGATGAAGAAACTTTGGCCAATAACGAAAAGGGTTTGAAAAAGTCGTTTTCTAAATTTTTGAAGTTTGGTGACGAGCCGACTGATGCCGTTATGGTTGATAACTGGGATTGGTTCAAAGACATCAATTATTTAGCCTTTTTGCGCGATATCGGCACTTGCTATTCGGTTAATCGTATGCTGACGATGGATAGCGTGAAAAGCCGTTTGGAACGCGAACAACCGATGTCGTTTTTGGAATTTAACTACATGCTGTTGCAAGGTTACGACTTCTGCGTTTTGTTGCAAAAATACGGTTGTCGCGCGCAAATTGCCGGTGCCGACCAATGGGGTAACATAACTTCCGGAACTGAGTTGGGACGCCGTCGCTATGATACGGAATTGTTCGGCTTTACCAGCCCGATTATCACCGATTCTTCCGGCAAAAAAATGGGTAAATCCGAAGGAAACGCGGTGTGGATAAACGAAGATAAGTTGCCGGCTTACGACTATTATCAATATTTCCGCAATATCGGTGATGCCGAGGTGGGCAAATGTTTGCGTATTTATACCGATTTGCCGATGGACGAGATTTATCGTTTGGAAAAATTGCAAGACAAAGAAATTAACGAAGCCAAAAAGATTCTGGCCTTTGAAGCTACAAAAATTTGCCGTGGCGAGGCGGAAGCAAAATCAGCTCAGGAAACTGCCGTCAAAACGTTTGAACAAGGCGTTGCCGGCGATGATTTGCCGACTTTGAACGCCGATTTAAACACCGGTATCGGAGTTTTGGACGCGTTTTTGCAAATCGGCTTTGTCGAAAGCAAAGGCGAGGCGCGCCGCTTGATAAAGCAGGCTGGTCTGAAAATCAACGGCAAAGCGGTTACCGATGAAAATTATGTGATTACCTCGGCAGATGTGGTTGACGGCGCGGTTAAAATTGCCCAAGGGAAGAAAAAATTCGGTTTGCTGAAAAGCGCATAAGTTGAGCGACTTGCTCAAAAAAATATGCCGTATTTTACGGCATATTTTTTATTGCGATAAACAATTTTATCTGATTTTTATTGCGAGTTATCTCTTAAGCGGCACAAATTTCTGATTTGCAATTCGTACATAACTTTGCCGTCGGCAACTTTAATCATATCGCTGAGTTCTCTGCCATCTGCCGCGATTACGTTTTCTTCGCCGGCGGAAACTTTTTCGTAAGCTTCAATCAGTGGTTTGTACGGTTCCAAAATTTCGGCAATTTCCGCTTCTTCTGCCGTACAAATCACGCTGTAATCTTTTTTATTGTCTTTAACCGCAATCTCGTTGACAAAGGTCAAAAGGCAAGCTCCGTCTTTATATTGCGCTTCAATGCCGTTTCTGGTTTTCAAAATGCCGGTTGTTCGGTTGGAAAGAAGTTGACTGGCCGATAGGTTATTGCGGCAATTTTTCAACGTGAACAACAAATTTTCATAATTATAATTTTTGGTGTAATCATAAACGGAAATTTCCGAATTTTCGCACAGCCGGTCCAAATCGTCATAGGTCAATATGCTACCCAGTTCGGCGCGCGGTATATTCAAATCAAAATCATTATAGGTAACGTGACACTTATCTTCATTCCAGCCGATAATAGCGGTTTTTTGAGCAAAAAACACTAATTCACGGCTGATTTCCGCAGATTCGCAATTTGCCAAAGCGCTGATAAATTCATTCGGCAACTGTTGAAATCTTTTTTGCGCTTCCTCGGTTTCTTTGTCAGACGGCAAAATTTCCTTTGCCTTGCAAGCGGTTGCCTGCAGTTTATTCAATACAATATCAAATTTTCCGGCCGTCATGGTTGTTTCAACCGGTCCGTCGGTATCGTCGACTTGCGGTACGATAAAAGTTTCGGTAACCAACTCCGTAGAGCGATCTTGCATTGCGGCAATCAGCTCTGTTTTTTGTTCATCGGTAAGCTTACAATCATATTTTGTACCGCCGACGCCGTTTAAACTGTAACCTACCGTAAAGTGGCACAAATCGCCGTCCTTGCCTAAAATTTCTACCGGCACGGTAAAATCGGTGTTGCCGAACATTTCGGACATTGCGGATTTTACATTGGGATTGTTTTGTGAAAAATCTTCGCTATAAATCGAACATTCTGCGGCGGCTTTAAGCAAATTTTCGCTAAAATTATAAAGACTGACTTTTTCTTTGGTAACGATTGCTTTGAGCGTTTTTTCATCGCTTTGCTTTGCCGAAACAATGGCGGCAACGTCGGAGGCTCCGTATGCGGCAGATGCCAACATTATATTACCGACCAACAACAAACGAAACAAATTCATTGTGTTTCTCCTCAGATTAACCAATCAATCATATAATGAAAAATTTGAAGCGTTTTGTAAAGTGTAAAATACGAAAATCGCACTATTGCTGTAATTTGCATAAAGAAAAATTATATAGGCAATAGACGATTAAACAGTTGCGAATTACAAAGGTTTGGTATATATCAAAAGACAACGGAGAAAGAGATAATGTCAGAGAGTAAATATATTGAAATAAAAGGGGCAAGGCAGCACAATTTGAAAAATATAAACGTCAACATTCCCAAAAACAAGTTGACGGTAATCACCGGTTTATCCGGTTCGGGAAAGTCATCTCTGGCGTTTGATACGATTTATGCCGAGGGCCAGCGCCGCTATGTGGAAAGCTTGTCTGCTTACGCTCGTCAGTTTTTGGATTTGATGAACAAGCCCGATGTCGATTCTATTGAGGGTTTATCGCCGGCTATTTCTATTGAACAAAAAACCGTTTCTCACAATCCGCGTTCTACCGTCGGCACTATTACCGAAATTTATGATTATATGCGTTTGTTATGGGCACGCGCCGGCACGCCTTATTCTCCTGCCACCGGATTGCCGATTGAGGCACAATCCACAACGCAGATGGTGGATAAAATTTTAGCATATCCGCAAGGTTCAAAACTGATTTTGCTGGCGCCGATTGCGCGCGGCAAAAAGGGCGAGTTCAAAAAAGAGTTTGCCGAATTGCAAAAAAAAGGCTTTCAGCGCCTGAATATTGATGGCGAGATTTATAATATTGAAGAATTGCCGAGTTTAAATAAAAATATCAAGCACGATATAGAAGTGGTGGTTGACCGTATTGTGATTAAAGACGGTCTGCAAACCCGCGTGGCACAGTCGGTAGAAACCGCGCTGAAGTTAAGCGACGGACTGCTGTATGTTGAAAATGTGGGCGATAAATCGCGTGCCACTTTTTCTTCTAAATTTGCTTGTCCGGTGTCGGGATTTACGATTGAAGAAATTGAGCCACGCTTGTTTTCGTTTAACAATCCGCAGGGCGCTTGCCCGCATTGCGGAGGCTTGGGCGCCAGTTTATATATGGATCCGGAATTGATTGTACCTAACGAAAATCTCAGCCTTGCCGGCGGAGCAATTGCACCGTGGTCGGTCAGTAGTCATTCCATTTTTTATCGCCAAACCTTAAATTCGCTGTGCGATTACTTGGAAATTTCCAACAAAACGCCGTGGAAGGATTTGCCGGAATATGCGCAAGAAACAATTTTGTACGGTTCGGGCAATCGTTGTGTGCCGATGGTGTATTCCAAATGGGTTACCGATAAGCCGTTTGAGGGCGTAATTCCAAATATGGAACGCCGTTTTGTAGAAACAGATTCGGCGGCGGTGCGTGAAGAACTTGCGCATTATCAATCTGCCGCGCCGTGCGAATGTTGCCACGGCAAACGCCTAAAGCCTGAGGCTTTGGCAGTTAAGGTTGCCGGCTTGGATATTATTGATGCCAGCGATATGTCAATTAAACAGGCGTTGGCGTGGTTTGAGGGAGTAGAAGCTCAGCTTTCGCCGCAAAAACAGGAAATTGCGCGCAAAATCTTAAAAGAAATTTGCGAAAGATTAAGCTTCTTAAACAATGTCGGATTAGATTATTTAACCTTGTCACGGCAATCAGGTACGCTTTCCGGCGGGGAAGCTCAACGGATTCGCTTGGCCTCACAAATCGGTACCGGCTTAACCGGCGTGATGTATGTTTTGGACGAGCCATCCATTGGTTTGCATCAACGCGATAATGATAAACTTCTGGATAGCCTGCACCGCTTGCGCGATATCGGCAATACGGTAATTGTGGTGGAACACGATGAAGACGCTATGCGTTCGGCCGACTATTTGATTGATATGGGGCCTCTGGCCGGAACTTTAGGCGGCGAGGTTACGGCATGCGGCACGGTTGAAGAAGTTTTGCACAATCCCAACAGCCTGACTGCCAAATATTTAAACGGCGAAAAAGAAATTGCTCTGCCGCTGAAACGCCGCAAAGGCAACGGTAAGTTTTTAGAGCTTAAAGGTGCGCGCACTAACAATTTAAAAAATGTCGATTTAAAAATTCCGCTCGGCACTTTTACCTGTGTTACCGGAATTTCCGGCAGCGGCAAATCGTCGCTGATTTTGGAAACTTTGTTCAAAGCTGTGGATAAAGAAATGAACGGTAGCCGAGTGCCGCCGGGGCCGTACGACAAACTCATCGGCTTAGAAAATATCGATAAAGTGATTGATATAGACCAATCGCCGATAGGGCGAACTCCGCGTTCCAATCCGGCAACTTATACCGGCGTATTTACCAACATTCGCGACTGGTTTGCCGAATTGCCCGAAGCCAAAGCGCGTGGCTATACTTCCGGCTATTTTTCCTTTAACGTTCCGGGCGGTCGTTGTGAGGCATGCAAAGGCGACGGCGTAATGAAAATTGAAATGAATTTTCTGCCCGATGTGTATGTTCCGTGCGACGCTTGCCACGGCACGCGTTACAATCGTGAAACGCTGGAAGTTAAGTTTAAAGATAAATCCATTTCCGACGTTTTGGATATGACAATTGACGATGCTCATAAGTTTTTTGAGAACATTCCGCCTATCAAACGGCGTTTGGAGTTATTGCGTCGCGTCGGTTTGGGTTATGTAAAGCTCGGACAACCGGCACCGACGCTTTCCGGCGGCGAAGCTCAGCGCATAAAACTTTCTAAAGAGTTGAGCAAAAAAGCCACCGGCAAAACGCTCTATATTTTAGACGAGCCGACAACCGGTTTGCATTTTGAAGATATCCGACACTTGCTCGATGTGTTGGAAATGCTGGTGGAGCAGGGCAACACGGTGGTGGTGATTGAACATAACCTCGATGTGATAAAAATGGCGGATTACATTGTTGACGTGGGGCCGGAAGGCGGCGACGGCGGCGGTACAATTGTAGCCCAAGGCACACCGGAAGAAGTGGTTAAAAACAAAAAGAGTTTCACCGGAAAGTACTTGAAAGGCAAGTTGAAGTGAACGTGGAATTCGATATAGTGCCGCAGAATTTTGCAGGTAAGTTTTTATTGCTTTCGTGTTGTGCGCCGTGTTCGTGCGCCGTGATTAAAACGCTGGCCGAAGCGGGGCGCGATTTTGCGGTGGTGTTTTATAATCCGAACATTCGCCCGTTTGCCGAATATATTAAACGCCGAGATGAAAATGAGCGCGTGTGCAAAATGTACGGCGTGCCGTTTATTGAGCTAGAGTATGACAACGAGCGTTGGTGCGAATTAACCCGCGGTTTGGAAAATGAGCCGGAGCGCGGCAAACGTTGCTCGATTTGCTTTTATATGCGCTTGAAACGGGTGATGGAATATGCCAAAGAAAACGGTTATACGGCGGTGGCATCGGTTTTGGGTGTATCACGTTGGAAAAATCTGGCGCAAGTAAACGAAGCCGCATATCAGGCTGAGACCGAAACCGGCGTGCCTTATGTCGAAATTGATGGCCGCAAACACGGTATGCAGGAGTTACGTGCCGCACTCATCAAAGAACTGAATTTATATAATCAAATTTATTGCGGTTGCAAACCGCTTAACCATAAACAGGAGGAGAAGTAAATGCAGAAAATTATTCCGCAAAAATTGCAAAAGGGCGACAAAATAATGGTAATTGCGCCGTCGCGTGGTCTGAAGCTTATCGGGCAAGATTGCCGCGAAATTGCTATCAAGCGCTTTAACGATATGGGGTTGACGGTGGAATTTGCTCCGAACACCACCGATGAAAACTGGAATATGCAGGGTTGCGGCAGCATTGAACAACGCGCGACAGATATTATGACGGCGTTTAAAGATAAATCGGTTAAGGCAATTTTTACGGTTATCGGTGGGTTTAACTCCAATCAGATTTTGGCGCATCTGGATTATGATGTAATCAAAGCAAATCCGAAGATAATTTGCGGTTTTTCTGACATTACCGCGGTACTGGATGCCATTAGCGCCCGTACCGGTTTACAAACTTATTACGGACCGCACTTTAGTTCTATCGGCATGAAAAAAGGTTGCGAATATACTCTCGATTATTTGCAAAAAATGCTGTTTGCCGATGAGCCGGTTGAAGTTAAAGCATCAGACGAATGGAGCGATGATTTGTGGTTTTTGGATCAGGAAAAGCGTGAATTTATTAAAAACGAGGGCTTTTGGAATATTCACAATGGTAAAGCCAAAGGTACAATTGTCGGCGGTAATCTTTGCACCTTCAACTTGCTTTTGGGAACGTCGTATCGACCGGAATTTCCGGAAAATACAATTCTGATGATTGAAGATGCCTGCGACACCAGTGATGTGGTGTTTGACCGCGACTTGCAGGCCTTGTGCCATCAACCGGATTTTAAAAACGTTAAAGGTTTGGTTATCGGACGCTTTCAAAAAGGCTCGAAAATGTCGCGCGAAATGCTGGAATTTATTATCAATAATAAGCCGGAACTCAAGGATATTCCGGTGCTGGCCAATGTTGACTACGGACATTCGACGCCGATTATCACAATTCCGCTCGGCGGCACGGCTACCATGGAAAACGGTAAATTAACGCTGAAAAAATAAAGGGCTATAAGTAAAAAAGCCTTGCATTGGAGTGTAAGGCTTTTTTACTTCTTAGTTATTGTTTATTGGGGCAAATTTCTTCCAATTTTTCTATCAATTGTTCACGGATATTTTCTTTGGTGTAAAAGAATGAATCGTAGATTTCGCATGTGTGTTCATCAATTTTGAAATTGTTTTCGCAATACTCAATTACACGATTAACAACAGCTTCTTCATCAAAATAAACATTTGGAAGAATAAATCTTTTGTAATGAAATCGTTTTAAATCCATTGCATCAAATCGACCTAAAACAGGGTCTTCTCTATCTAAAATATAAAACACAACAGGTTTGTTTTGAAACATAAAATCAAACGCCACTGACGATAAATCAGTTATAAGGCAAGAACATTGTTTTATATATTTTGAAACAGCTCCTTGCTCAATAATTTTCATATTATCATCTACCACATTAAGGTTTATACCAGTATTTCCCAAAATAGCGTGATGCGGTGCAAAATAAAAAGAAATGTTATTTTGTTTCAAGTATTCTTTCAATTTTGAGTTATGTATCAATTTTAATAATTTTTGCTTGTATTGCGATTGGTTGAACTGGATTTGATTCATTCTTCGCCATGTCAACATCAAAAGAATACTTTTCTTTTTTAATTTTGGCGTTTTTTTCAATAAATCCCAACGAGGTAAACCAACTTTAATCAATTTTTCTGCAGGAAAATCGTATTTTTTAAAGAGATTTTCTTCCCTGTCCGAGCATACGAGAAATTTATCAAACTTTTCCGGATAAAGATAACCGTTATACAATACACTCTCTTTCATAAAAATTGTGCCGTGTTGCAAAAAAACATACGTCCACGACGGATGCCGTTTGAAAAATAAGTCAGCTGTTCCGGAATTTTCGCCGAATGAGGTTAAAACACATTTTGTTCTATATAAAATTTGGTGTATTTTTTGCATAAATTCATTGGGGTGAGTGCGGGTAGAAAAGTTCAGAACAATCACATTTTCCAACTTATTTTCGGCAGCTAATTTTTGGTATAGTGCAGTTTGCTTGCGCACAACATAATACGCAGAAATACCTTTTTCTCTCATTTTTTCAAAAAGTGAATACGCATCAATTGCTTCAACGGTTACATCATGCAAACAATCAAATAATAAATAGGTGTCTTTCGGATATTTTTTATAGTTTTTGCGAACCAAGTTTATATAATGCTGCTCTGCGCCCAAACGCCCACAACGGCGCTTGATTTTTATTTTCAGCTTGAATATCTTAAATACATAATGTCGAGGTTGTTTAGAAATAGAAATACATTTGCTTAAAATGTTTTTAATCTTGTCTTTGAAACGAATTTTTAAATATCTTTTCATTTCGGCGTATTCTTTTGCAGTTAAAAATTCCTTTGCTTTTTTTATCAGTTTCTTTCTGTTTTCTACCGAAAAACCCATGTAAATCCAAGAAAAGTTCATCACTTTCAGATAATGTAAATTTAATTCTAATCTTGATAATAAATTTTGTTCTGATAAGAATTTAGCTAATTCATTGGCAACAGCACAAAAATCTAGATATCTTTCATCATATGAACGGACAATTGAAGTTTTGCGTAAACGATAAATATATCCGGCATAATCAAGATAAGAAACAGCTTGAGCTAATATATGACTTTTCATAATAAAAGGACAGTCTTCATAACACATATTATCAGAAAATCGAATATTATTCCTTTGCAAAAATTCGCGGCGATAGATTCTGTTTACGGAATAACACGGCGAAACCAGTAATGTATCCAATAATGTATCACGGTCAATATTTTCCCTTGAAGGAATATCAACCGGTTCAGCCTTGATATATTTTACGGCTTTTGTAAAAAAATGCTGCGGAATAATACGATTAGTCCATTCTTGATACTTTACATAATCGCAAATAACAATATCCGAATCCAAGTTCTTTGCTTGATTATACATTTTTTCATACATATCTTCTTTAACCCAGTCATCTGGGTCAACAAAACCGATATATTCTCCGCTTGCTGCTAGCATGCCGTTGTTGCGAGCTATCCCCGGTCCGCAGTTTTCTTGGTCAATGACTTTGATGCGTTTATCCTTAAAAGCAAAAAAATTCAAAATAGCCAATGAATCATCGGTCGAGCCGTCGTTAATGCAGATAATTTCTATATCTTTTAAGGTTTGAGCCAATAAGCTTTTTAAACACTTTCCTAAATAACCTTGCACATTATATACCGGAACAATTATACTTATTTTAGGTTTTGTCGTCATTTTCTTCTCCTATTTCTGAACCAAATTTTCAAAATTCGCATTATAACTTTCAATGAAAGTTCATAATAATAAAAACATTCCGCTTGTCGCAGCTGATAAAGCATAGAAAGTAAAAAATCGTCGAGTACAGGCTGATTTTGCCGTTCATGATATACGGCATTTACCATATGCTTGATTGAAACTGAAATCCGCTTTTTACGCACCATCGGCCACAAATGTTTTCTTGTCTCGTCCGAAAAGTAGTGCCATACCGCCCGAATACCGATAATAAAATGCCCGACTTTGCTAATATCAAATGTGCTGCGCATAGTTGATACATTGTCTGTGTTATAGGCATATAAACCGTAGGGAACTTCGGCATAAGCATCAATATCGGCAAATAGGCAGGTAATCCACGGCCAATCTTCAAAATAAATGCCCTTAATGAATTTACGGTTGCGAACTAAATCGGCACGATATAATTTATTCCACACAACCGAGCCGGATTCTTCATTTTGCAGAATATTCAACAATGCCGGTTTTTTAATAACATATTGTAAATTACTAATATCAATCGGATTCGCATCATAAATTTTTGTCTGTTTGGTTGCGACTACGGCGCATTCGGATTCTTTTAATACTCTGTATAAAATCTCTAAAGTCTGCGGATGAATAAAATCGTCAGAGTCCAAAAAATATACATATTTCCCTTTAACATTGCTTAACGCAACGTTTCGCGCTTCTGATTGCCCCATATTTTGCTGAAATATAACCTGAATACGACTATCTTCTGCGGCATATTGTTTCAAAATCTCGCCGCTTAAATCAGTCGAACCGTCATCAACACATATAATCTCAAAGTTTTGATATGTCTGCGCCAAAATGCTGTTTAAGCACTTTCGCAAATACGCCTCTGTGTTATATATCGGAATTATGACTGATATCTTATCTACCGATATACTATGTGCATTCCTTTTCATCACAACTTCCTTTAGTTCAGGCCACAAACAAAAAAGCCGCTTAAAAAAGCGACTGGAAGTTGGTAACAATGTATAGATATTGTGCGACATATTAGCCATAACCGGCATACATCTCGCGAAAAATATATGTAGTTTTAAAACGGCGTATTTTGCCGCCTTCCAGTCATATACCTTATATACACGACCGGCAGACGCGCAAATATTACGTCTATGCATTTTTCTATACAGAGGCTACCACACCCCGAACAGGCCTCCCTGTCTATCAACATCATAAGACAGATATTTAAAAGTGTCTAGTAAAAATTAGCGGATATCAATATAAACACCGATTAAGCTATTTGAGTTTTGTAAAGCGCGGCGTATTCGCCGTCATACCCGACCTGTTCGGATATCTCCGGCAGAATAAAACAAAAAACGCCACCGTTTGTAGATGGCGTTTTTTGCGGCTGAAAATTATCTTCCGCGGCCGGTTTGCACCACATGTTGCTGACCGTCACGGGTTGTGGTTACGGTGTATGTATCGATAACCGTTTTGTGATAGCGATGGCCGATACCGTAACCTTTGCGCCGACTTTTATGCACGACTTGCGTGCCGATTTCTTCCGGTACCAAATACTTTTCATGCGGCTCGCGCAACAATAGTTTTGCCTTAACCGTCGGATGCACGGCATAAGGATTGACCGCCGTGGTGTCTTTGCTGCCGTCTTCATTGGTGGTAATTTCCATACCGGCCGGAAATTCGTTGCCATAGCCGCCGATAATGTAAATTTGCTCGCCTTTTTCGTTTTGGTGAACATCTTTACCCATGTAAACGTAACCCAAAGCGGCACGCATTTCCTTGACGTAGCTTTCGGCCAGTTGGTTATAAGTTTCTTTAACCTGATTCGCAAATTTATCCACTTCGGAATTGCCGCGTTGGCGCGAATTGTCGGTCGTCGGCTCGCCGAATTTGCGGGCAATCGTTTCCCATTCGGCATGGCCGCTGTTGAGTTTGGCTTTAAGTAAATCTACGGCGCTGATACCGCGTTTGTTTTCAATTTGGGTACGAATGCTCGACTCGCCCAACAAATACATGGCAACATCAAAGGCTTTTTGCGTGTCGGAACAATGCTCAATTGCGTTCATCAAGGCGGTGTTGCCAGATTTTTCACCCTGTGCGTTAACATCGGCGCCGTTTTCGAGCGCGGTTTTTACGCCTTCCAAATCGCCGCGTGCCGCCGCTTGCAACAAGGTTGCATCAACTTCACTTTGCATTTGCTTTAAGCTGTCGAGTGCTTGCTGATATTGCGTTAGGCGAAATTGATATTTTTCCCTAATCAGTTTGATTTTGGCAGAATCTGTGCGTCGCTCGGCATATTCCTGTTTTATGCACATATTTTCATAAGGCGAGGCCATAATCGAGTCTGCGGTCGGGTTACGTTTATGCACCAAATCTTTACCTTCCTGTTCCGGCGTTTTCAGCATTTCGTCACAGCTGGTCAAAGCCGAGCCGGCGGTAAACAATCCGCCCATAACAATGGCGGCTTGCAGCATTTTATTTTTCATTTCTTTTAACATGATTTTTCTCCCTTGCTTGTTTATTTATGTCCGCAAATCGTGTGTGAACGGGCTAAGTTTGTTGCCACCGTCAGATTTACGCTCGGATTTTGGCCGCGCGGTTTGCTTAATTCTACCGAGAATTGCAATCCGCCTTTGCCGACACCGCCGCGCACCGATAAGTCTCTGTCTTGGGTAATCACCGATTCGGCAATCGTTTTCCAGCCGCGGTTTAAGTCGTACCACGCCCGCGCTCCCAAGTTGCCGCAATGTTGCTTGGCGTCGTAATGTCCGAAGATTTTACCGCCGTAGGCCTTGCCGCGAATACCGATTGAGCCGAGCAATTGACGGTGTTCGTCGCCAATTCTGACGGCACCGGTCATATCCAGTTTAACTCCGCTTTTTTCTAACAAGGTTACGCCGCATTTGGCCCAAAAGTCGGATTTTTTCAAATTCGGTATAACATAAAAGCCGTCGCCGGAATTACCGATTATGCCGAGTTCAACGAACTCGCCACCTTTTTCGTAGCCGAATACAACACGGTTGCTGGCATTGCCGAAGCGCCCGATGTCATAGGCATCGGCATAATAACTCAAAGGCGAGTCAAAAACGGCTCCTGCCTCGGTGGCGGCACGTCCGGCCTTAAAGGTAATAACCGCGCCGTTGCCGAGTTGTTTGCCGAGTTCGGCCATAAACTTAATGGTTAAAGAAGAAAAGGCTTCGTTGTTATAAATAATGCCTTCCTGTCCGGAAAGTTGTGCGTAGTCGCCTTTTTTATTTTCGATTCTGGCCAAAAACGACGGGGCAAAATCGTTGTAAAAGGTTGTTTTGCCGTCTTCGACGGTCAAACCAGATATATCTGCCGCGTCGAGTTTTAAGGTTATCCGCTCATTGTCGGCATCAGAATTTGTTTGCGCAGCCGGTTGCTCTTGCGCAGCCGCGGCCGTAGCGGTTAAAAGTAAGGTGTTAAGAACAAAGTTGCGTAAGTTAAAATAGTCCATTACCTTACTGAAATTGTTGTTACTCATTGTATTTCTCCTAATTTGTTAATGATAAAATTCTTCAATAATTACTTGTTCGCAGTTTGAAAACGCGGCAAATTTGCGGCAACCGCCAAATTAACATAAGACGGTTGGTCTTTGGGTTTTCCGTATTCAACCGAAAATTGCACGCCGGATTTATCGGTATCGCCGCGAATATATAAATTGCAGTCCTGATTGAGTACCGATTTGGCAATCTCACTCCATCCGCGGTTAAAATCTTCCCAAGCGTGCAAACCGATATGGCTCTTGTTTGCGGCAAAATCATAGTTGCTAAAGCGCATGGCATCGATTCCGCTCTTTTCCAGCAAAGTTAAACCGCTTTGGGCCCAAAAATCGGCATATTTCGGATTAGGTATCACCAGAAAACCGTCGCCGTTTTTGCCGATGGCGCCCAGCTCAAAAAATTGGCGGCCTTTTTGGTAGCCGAAGACTAATCTTTCAGCGTTGTCTGCCGTTTTATAGGCGTTACGGGTATCGGCATAATATTCCAAAGCGTAATCAAACAGCTCGGTACCTTCGGTTTTTGGGCTTCTGGCCTTGAAAAAAATGTTTCCTCCTTTGCCGATTAACCTGCCGAGTTCCGACATAAATCTGGATGTTAAGATGCTGAAATTTTTATCTTCCAAAATTAAGACTTCCGTCGCTTTAAGTTGCGCATAATCGTCACGCTCGTTTTCGGCGCGTGCGGTTTTATTAGGTCTTAAGTTGTTGTAAAACACGGTTTTATCCTACTCAACGGTCAACGCCGAGATGTTTTCTGCGCCAAGCGTCAAAGTCAGCTTGTCCGAACGGACGTCAAAATTGTGTTGCGGAACGTTTTGTTCCTGAGCAAAAGCCGCGGTTGTCGCGGTCAGCAATAAAGTTTTCAAAACAAGTTTGCATAAATAAAAATTTTTAGTTTCCTGCGTACAGGGGTGGGGGTCATCACTCATTTTTTCCTCCTAATCTTTGAATGACAATTGTTACCAAAAAAACAATCCGTATCTGAATAATTATGCTTCATCAGTGATCGGAAGCGCACGAAAGGCGTGCGAATTTCAATGTAATGAAACTCGGTTGGTTTGAAGTATTCTTCCCCCGATGGCCGTGCGTAATCGTTGCGCCCTGTTATTAGGCACAATCAGATACGGTCTTAAATCATCAGAAATGGTAATTTTGTTTTGATTAAGAGTAAAAGCGGCAATATTTTCCGCACCAAGAATTAAAATCGATGAATGTTTTATATCATCTGAAATAATTTGCGAAACTTTTTGTTCCTGTAATTGAACCGCAGAAGCGGTCAGTGTTGAAATTTTGCGAATGAAACTCGTCACCTTACAGGGGTGGGGGTCATCACTCATTTTTTTCCTCCATAGTTGTTAATGACAAGTTCAGTATATTATAATTTTGTAAATTTGTCAATATATGTACGAAAAAAATATTTTTTGTCACATAACACGTGCAAAATATCAAATTCTATCAAAGGGTTAGAAACATAAAAAAGTTGTTGATTAACTGATTTGTGTTTTATAAAGTGCGGCGTATTCGCCGTCTTTCGCCAATAGTTCTTCGTGAGTGCCGCGCTCTACAATTTCGCCGTTGTTCAAAACCACGATGCAATCGGCGTTTTTAACGGTAGAAAGTCGGTGCGCAATAATCAACACCGTGCGGTCTTTCATCAAGTTATCGATAGCCTGTTGCACGATTTTTTCGGATTTGTTATCCAGAGCCGAAGTCGCTTCGTCCAAAATCAAAATCGGCGCATCTTTCACAAAAGCACGGGCAATGGCAATTCGCTGTTTTTGCCCGCCCGAAACCAAAACTCCGCGCTCGCCGATTTGGGTATCCAGCCCGTCGTCAAGCGAGGCGATAAACTCGTCCAAACACGCCGCTTTGAGAATTTTTTGCAGCTGTTTTTCCGATACATCTTTTCGACCCAACAGAATGTTGTCGCGAATGGTGCCGCCAAACAAAAAATTATCCTGAAAAACAATGGCAATATTGTCGCGCAAGCTTTGCAATTCAATGTCTTTAATATTGATGCCGTCAATTTTAATTTGTCCCTTTTTAATGTCATAAAAACGCGGCAACAAAGTGGATATGGTCGATTTTCCGCCGCCGGAATTGCCCACTAAGGCAATGGTTTGTCCGGCTTTAATGTTTAAGTTTATGTTTTTCAGCACTTGCTTGTTTTTATCATAGGCGAAAGACACATCTTTGTAAGTTATGTTGCCTTTGCAATTTTCAAGCACCTTTGCGTCCGGTTTGGATTTTATTTTTTGCGGTGCTTGCAACTGTGTTATAATGCGATCCACGGCGATAAAAGACATAACAATCGAGCTGGCGTTGTTGCCGATTGATTTAATCGGGTTGTACAGCATCACCAGCGAAGTAATAAACGAAGCAAAATTACCGACGGTGATTTGCTGGCTGACAATCAAATAACTGCCGTACCAAATTACGAAGGCGATGCCCAGCGAAGAAATAGTGTGCATCGACGGCGAAATTATGCCGGTTTTTTTGGTCATACGAATCATAATGTCAAATACATCGTTGACGGTGCTGGAAAATTTTTGTTTGCAATAATCCGGCAAATTATAGGCGGCGATAATGCGGTTGCCGCTGAAAGCTTCGTTATAATCTTTCATCAACTTGGTCATAACGCTGACATTTTGATTTACCGCCGATTTTAAACGTTTGCGCACTCTTGTCAGCGGCATTAAGGCACCAAACAATACAATAACCGCCACAATTGCCAATTGCCATGAATTATAAAACAATACAACCAACAGCGACAATGAGGAGAATAAGCGCGTAGAAAATAGGCGTATACTGTTTAATAAGCCCCCACAAGCTATTTCGGCATCAGTATTAAAACGCATCTGTACATATCCGGAATCGCGCTTGTCAAAAAAACTGGCATCTTTGTGCAGTAACTTATTAAACAACTGCTGCTTAACATTCAAAGAAATTTTATCGCCCACCCAAGTGTTCAAATAGGTTGCCGTATAAGTAAAAAGTGCCTGCAAAATGCTGAAAGCGATAATCATCAGCGGAATATACATGGTCCAACCGGTTTGTTTTTCAACCAAAACCACGTCCATAAACGGCTTTAATGACCAAGCGATAACCGCGTCCATCGAACCGATCGGAATGGTGATTAAAATTGCCAACAACAGTCGGCCCCAATAAGGCTTGATGAAAGGCCACATCTTTTTGTAACTGTCCAAAGACTTGATGTTCATTTGCGGTTTGTGCCGGCTGAACCATAAAAACAGCGGTGCCCCGATTAACCAAGTCAGCACATACAAACCGGCAATCAGCGAAAAACGGTTGATTTCCCACGATTCGCCTTCAAGCGGCAAGGTATCGCTTTGCCAAAACGGATAGGTGGCGCACAAAATACCGGCTAAACCGAACAAAAACGAGGATATGGCGTTAAAAATCTTCATAAACATCCTTTCATATCGGCAAACAATATAAAATATTTTTTTGCGTATGACAATAAAATATTTATTATTTATCGGCGCTTGGCGAAAGCTTGAATTTTTTATGGAAATTTAAAATAAATACGATATATTGGTATACAGCTTAATCAATAAAAGGAGAGTAAAATGAGTCGTATCAATGATGTTTTCTATTCTGATATTTACATCACACCGGATAAATTGGTGTTTGTGCCGGATCCGCATACCGAAAACGGGTTGATACAGATTAAGCCGGAAGATTTCGATACCTTCTACGATTTGTTGGAACGTTCGTTTACCGGTCGTTCAAGTTATTCGATTGTTTATGAAGGATATTTTTTCCGTGTTGAGCGCACAATGTCTTTATACGGCGTAATGTTCTGTATGCGTAAAATGCCGAAAAAAGTTCCGGATTTAACCACCCTTGGTTATCCTCCGGCGTTGATTAAATATCTGTCCACACTCGGCAGTGCTTGCGGACTGATTTTATTGGGCGGTGCCACCGGTTCCGGTAAAACTACGACCATTTCCAGTCTGTTGCGCGAATATCTGGTGCGCAACGGCGGTTTTGCCTACACCATTGAAGATCCGTTCGAAATGCCTCTAGACGGTGAATATCAAGCGCTTAACGGCTCAATAGGTATGTGCAAACAAACTCAGCCGCTTAACGATGACTGGGGTGCTGCGTTGCGTTCGGCCTTGCGCTCGCGTCCGCGCTATATATTTGTGGGCGAAATCAGAACACCGGCTACGGCCAGCGAATGTTTGCGTGCGGCAACTTCCGGACACTTGGTGCTTTCTACCATTCACGCTAACAACGTTACCGATGCGCTTGACGCCATTGTTAAGCACGCTTCTGCCGGTGAAATGAGTGAAGAACTGGCATTCGACTTGCTCTCTCGCGGTATTTTGGGCGTTATTCACCAACAACTTATCGGTACCGGTCAAAAACGTCCGGTGGTGCAATTTTTGTTCGCTAACCCTAACACCACGCAAGGCGACCAAATGCGCAACATTGTTAAAACCGGCAAATTAAACTTGGCAACCACCATTGAAATGCAAATGACGCGTATGGCGCAAGGCCGTCCGTTGTTTGACATAAGCGATTCATATAATTCGAAATCTTCGATAGTCGGGTAAGGAAAATTTACTAAATTTATTGAAAAGTCCAAATCAGCGTGTTGTTTTCAACCGTGCATAATTTGCGCGTGGTATAACGTTTAATCGGCAACGGATGCGCGTCGTCTCCCCAAGCAAACTCGGAAATGCCGTTTTCGTTGATTAGGGTAATTTTTTGCAAACCGAGTTGCTGTTTATGGCTGACGGAAAGCTCGCTTAAATTTATGCAGGCCGATTTGTTGAGGTTTTTCAGCACGATATCAAAGCTGTTGTCATTTGGCATAGAAACATCACCGTTTTCGCCTTGGCCGATTTTCAGATTGTCAGCGTTTTTCAACAATTCTTCGACAATCAGACCGTCATCTTTTGCCGATTCGGTGGAAAGTTTCCAGTATGCCGGTTTGTCGCGATAATAGCTGCGGATATTTTCTGCGGTTTTGAATATCTGTTTGTGCAAGTCCTGATGCGGATTATGAAACAAAACATAACTCAGGGTAATGCCGGCAAACAGCAGGCAAATTGCCAATACCAAGCCGTTGACTCCGCTCATGTGAACTTTTCGCAAATTCAGATATACTTTGTTCATGCCGCTATTTACCCATGTTGCTGGTGATTTGGTCTTGCATGTCGAAGGTTCCGAACACGGCCCAAGCAATAATACCGGACACGAACAGCATGGCGATAATGTTCATCACTTCGGCCTTTTGTTCAATCAAATAAACGGATTCTTCCAACCACTCGTTGGCCAATTTATCCAAAGCCTCTTCAAAGTTATCCAACTCGGAATACACCTTCAAGTCGGCGATGATTTGCTTATCCGGAAATTCCATTCTGGCCTTAGACAATGCCTGACCAAGGTTATCACCGTTTTTAATGTGGAATAAAGCGCCGTCGATACGCTCACGCAAATAGTTGCTGGCGTCTTTGCGCAAAGAAGTTAAGGCAACGGATACCGGCACACCGCCTTTAACCAAAGCGGAAAGCGCCAAAAGCCAAGTAATACCCGTAAAAATCTTATACAGCGACCACGGCGGGCAACGGTCAACTTTTACCCGAAGTTTACCGGTCCAAATACCGATGGTAAGATAAATGGTTAAGCCGATAACCGGCAAAACTGCAAAGGCAAACGCCCAGTTTACCTGAATCCACGCCGACAAATTAACCAAGGAACGCGCCGTTCCCGTCCACACGGTGTTAGGTGCGGCACTCAGCATTGGCGGCACCATGTAAACACCGATGGCGTACAAAATCAAAACCGCCATCATCATCAAGAATGACGGGTAGGCAATAGCGCTGACAATCGGTCTAATCATTCGTTGGGAGCCTTCGGCCACTTTAATAAGGTTTAATAATGCACTCTCCAAGTCGGAAACATCGCCCACGGAAAGCATCAAGCGCTCACGGTCCGGAGCCCAGCCTTTTAAGGCATCGGAAAACGGATGACCTTCTTGCAACGAGCGTCCCCACGAGCTGACGGCAATTGCCATCGGTTCGTTCGGGTGTGCACCTTCTTCCGAAATACCGCCGTAAATCATATCCAGAGAATTCATCAAAGAAAAGCGGTTGCGCAACAAGGCCGCCAATTTACGATATATTTTTAAGCGCCCTTTATTTGATAAATTGCACATAAATTTTGCATACATGAGCAACCATTTGTTGGTTGTTCCCATTGCGCGGTTAAAGGCACTTTTCCTCTTAATCTCTGGCATTTTTTATCCACTCCTAATAAATCGGGCGTTGATCCAGCAATCCGCACCAACGTTCAACTTCGTCCAAGTCAATATATCCTTTAAGCATACGCTCAATTGCCGCTTCACGCAACGGCCGTCCGTTTAATTCACTTACCCAGTAGTCAATTGCTTCTTTGGTTTCGCCTTTAATCAGCAATTGCAAGAAATGGGCATCAGGCAAAATAATTTCCGGCACGGACATACGTCCGACCACACCCTTGTTGCCGCAGAATTTGCAGCCCGGACCTCTGACATAAGTATTTTCAATACCGTAATCTCCCAAAGCCGTTTCCAAACGCTTGAAAGACGGATCGGAAATACGCTCTTTTACGGAAAGCCGGCAATACGGACAAATTTTTCTAAACAAACGTTGCGAAATAAGTCCTTTCATAATTTCCGGATCTTCCAACATATAAGATTGTACGCCCATATCGCGCAAACGCGTAATAATGGCCGGCGCGGAGTTGGCGTGCAATGTTGACCACACACTGTGGCCGGACAAGGCGCCACGGAACACCAAGTTGGCCGCCGAAAGTGTACGAATTTCACCGACCATAATCACGTCCGGGTCGGAACGCAAGGCGGCAGACAAGGCTTTGTTGAATGCTTCATCTTTTTCTTCTTCGGTGCTGGCATTGGTAACCGGCATTTGCCGTGCACCCGGAATCGGATACTCTGGCGGGTCTTCCACGGTAATTACGTTAATTTCGTTATTATGTTCTTGCAACAGCTTAATCATGTTGCGTTGCAGGGTTGTTGACTTACCGGAACCCGTCGGACCGGCAATAATTTTCAAACCCGTGGCGCTGGCGCGTAAACGATAGAACAAATCAATTTCTCTGTCGCCCAACCCCAAAGAACGCAAATCACTTTCGCCGTTCGGGTTATCATCGGCGTAAAGCAAACGCATAACCAAATATTGCGAACCGAAAGCTACCGGATTGAATTGCAAACGAATAGCCAAAACGTTGTGCGGAAGTCGCAACTTTCCGTTTGTACCGCGCAATGGGGTGGAACCCAGCTTTTGCGCGCCCTGAAACTCGTTTTGCGCGTAGTTGGCATCAGAAATATCTGCCGAAGCAAACGCCGCACGAACAAAGGCTTCGCCCCATTCTTGCGAATACTCCAATTCGCGCTCCATCATACCGGCGCGGCGAAAATATACCACGGAAGAATTGCCCACAATAACGTGAATATCGGAAACCTTACTCATTGCTGCACGACTTATCACGCTTAAAAAGTCGATTTGCATTTGATAATCGGTGGTTTCTTCCGCCGAAATATTGATTTGACCGGTACCGCGTTCGGCAAAAGCGTAAATGGCCGACAATTCCGCGGTTGAAATATAGCGCGGCTCCGCTATTAAGACTTTGCGCCGCTTCATGGTGGCGGCAAAGTTCAGCACCTTACCGTCAAAACGGTGCGTTTCATCTACCAAATATGTGCCGTCGGAGAACAGGGCAAGCATACGCCGTGTTTCGTTATCAACGGCAATTTCGCCGTCCTCCAAGGTCAGCAAATGGTTATCATGTGCAAAAAGTTGTTCGAAAAGATTTCCGCTTTTTTTATCGGAACCCTGATCGGAAGATGTATCTATGTCTGAGGTCTTGTTTTCGGTGGTCGTAACAGCAGTAGACTTATCGGCCTCGGTTGCGGCCGATAAGTTCTCTGCATCGGTTTCTTTCTTTTTGCTCTCAAACATATTCTGATTTTTACCTCACGAACATCCCCTTACCGAAACTCGGCAAGCTGTAAGAATCTTCACTGCTTGAACCGCTCTTCTTTGATGAAGAAGACTTATTCTTGCTCGAAGACGACTTAACAGAAGAACTGCTCTTGGTAGAGCGAGCGGCCTTGGTCGGGCTCTTGCTCTTTGAAGCTCTTGACTTTTTGCCGGTTTCGCTCAGCTTTTCCTGCGCCTTCTTTGAATTGTCGTCGGCCTTCGGGGATACACTTTCATCATCATCGTCATCGCCTTCCATATCTATTTTGGACATGCCGTGAGAGTCTTCAGGCTCGAAGTCCATCGTAATACTTCCCGGGTACAGGTAGCTGCGGTCGCCGTCCGGAGATTCAAAGATAACGTATTTTTCGGTGATTGAAGTTACAACCGAACCGTCTTTCATTACGGTACCCTTGCGAACGATAAATTCCTTAACCTGATCACCGCTTGTATTTTGCAAGTCAACCAGTTTGGCAACCAACTCACTGTCATTACCGATAATTTCTTCAATGGCGTAGAATTTGGTAATATCCTTGTCTTCTTTAACCGGAACTTCATCAAAATTAAAGTCATCATAATTGACTTCTTCGGTAACGTCTTTAACCACAGTACCCTTAAACGGATTAGCGGCAGCCTCTTGCAATTGCTTTTGCAAATCTCTGATTTTGATGTTGCTTTCACGCAATTCAACACGCAAGTTTTTAATTGAGGTCTTAAGGTTATCGATTTTGCTGTTAAGCTTTGATACAACCTCAATATGCTTGTCGGCGGCGGCCTGAGCCTGCTCATGAACCTTCAAAATATCGGCACCGAGCGTTTCCATTTTAACCTTAAAGGTTTCAATCAACTCAACGCGCTCGTCTTCAAGCTCGTGAATCCGATTTTGCAACTTGGCATTTTTCTCCACCCATTGCTGATTCATTATGAGCATTTCGTTCATATAATCGTTTATAACTTTGGCCTGTCTTAATTTTTCGAGCTCGATTTCTTTTTCTTTTAATTTTCTCTCTTCTTCCAAAATTTTGGCCTGACGAGCAATTTCTTCTTCTTGAATTTTGGCTTCCAAAGCTCTCTTGCGCTCGGCTTCTTCTTCAAGCATCTTGGTGCGCATTTGGCGCAAAGTAATAACCTGATTCTTTAATTCCTCACGCTTTAATTCCAAACGCAGCAAAGTGGTTTGCTTTTCAATGCGGGACATTTGGTTGAACAAATTGTTGTCAACCTTTGAAAGAATGGCATTACCGAAACTCTCCAACGGAGATTTAGGAGCTTCCGCGGCCGGAATTTCCGAACCGTCTTCGCCCACGGTCAAATCGTTAAAGTCTTCGGCAATCGGAGAATCTTCGGCAAACGGATCGCTGTTATCAATAGGCAATTCGTCGTCCACTTGCAACGGATCGGCGTCTAAAAGCGGATTGGTCGCCGAAGGATCACCTTCGGCTTGCAAGTCGGCACCTTCCTCATTTGGCAACGGATTTTCGATATCCAAGTCCTTGAGTTCGTCTTCCACCTGCTTAATTTCCGAATTCAATTTGGCAATATCGGCCAAAGCCGCGGCTTCTTGTTCCGAAGCGTTTTGCAAAGCTTTGTTTGCGTCTTCGGCAGCATTTTCGACAGCCTGCGGAGCCTCAACCGAGTCGACAACATTTTCAACGGCGGACGGCGGAGTTGAATTTTCTGCGTTTGCGGCAACATTATCGTCTGCTGCAAAGCACGCACTGTTTACGGCCAACGCAAATGCAAAAGTCAATGCAATTACGGCCACAGTCTTATTTTTCAAATTACAATTCATAAATTTCTCCTTCGTATGTCCATGTTGCGTTGTTAACATCATATGTTATATTTGTAATCTTTAAACCTGAAAATTTCATTAACAAGTCTATCCAAATAAACGGATCGTTGTTTGAGGTAATGTTGAACCCCATCAGTTTATATTGCGTACCGCGCGGCGATACCCAAGTCTTCGGGTTGAAAGATATGTTGATATCCAAGGCCTGATTAATATCGTTCAAGGTATCGATTAAATCATCTTCTTCGTATTCCGGCGGAGAGTTAAGGGTTTTGGCCTTTTCAACCGGAACGGTTACCATCACCGTGTTACCGTCACGGCTCAAAACGCGAGATGTAAATTGCACGCCGGAAACGTCCAAAGCCTGTTCAATCCAGGTTAAACGTCCCAAATCGCGCTTCCACGAAGTAACCAAACCCGAATCCGGAGTGCAGGTAACGCCTTCCAAACTCCAGCCCGGAGTAACCACTTCAACCACCTTTTGTACGGCCGTGTAGCAATTGCGCATTACATCAACCGGATTTGGTAGCTCTTCCCAAGGTTTAGGCTCAGGCGGCAATTCTTCCTGTTCCACCTGTTCCACCGGCGCAATAATCGGAGTTTCCGGTGCCGAGAAGAACAAATCTTTCAAAGTGGAATAAGCAAACCACAAAATAATGGCAAAGCAGGCAACGATTACCGCCAACATAATGGTATCGTTGCTGCCGTTAATCTTATCAAGTCTGACCTGCAGACCTCTTTTTAACAAAGCGTCGAGTTCGGAATGTTTGGTATCTTCGATTGCCCATTCTTCCGGTGCAAAAATTGCATCCCAATCCGGCACCGCCAACATGGAAATAAATTGGTTTTTGGCGTCGCGCTCGTTGATGAACAGGGTATCACCGTCAGAAAGAATAACGTCGTTTCTGTAACAGATGTACCACCAACCGGTATCTACCTTGAAAACGCCCAAGAAAGACGTAACATTGCCCAATCCGGAAATTAAGGCAACTGCGGCCGAAGGCAATCCTTTGGTAAAGCCTTGCGAAGATGCGGCCAAACCGAACTGCGGTGACTTACCCTTACGGACAACGTATAAATCCGCGCCCTCTAAGATGTTTTCTGCCGCTTCTTTGACTTCCGGTAAAGGCTTGTCTTCATTTAACAGCGGCTGCCAAAATAAACTGGCCGCATACGTCGTGTCGCCTTCTTTGAAGGTCGATTTCCAAGCCTTTTCTTCAGTTTGTGTATCGTCCACGAGCGTTCTCCTTTGTCAAAATCTTATTTAAATCAGTCTCTCATTCTGGATTCCGGTGATAACGGGGATTCCATAACCACTGGAGTTAACATAATGATTAAGAGATCTCTTTTTCTGCTGGCCGATTGTGAGCCGCCCGGGAACATGTTGTCCGGAGAGCCGACACCGGATTTTGAGATTTGATCTTCGGCTCTTTCAAATCCGGCAAGTACCAACGTTTCACCCGATTTCATCGCCACTTCCTGTGTAAATCCGCGGGTGTCTACGATAGGTTGCTGTACTTTTGCATTTCCGACGGCATACTCATTCAAGTCTAACAATTCGGCCAAAGTCAGGTTAAAGAAGACCATCAAACGACCGTGAGCCAAAATTCTCGGCAATACACTCATCATAACACCGGTTGAGAAAGTACCCGGATCGATTTCGGCTTCGGAGGTGCTGCTTCCCTCGGAAGTAGACTCTATGGATACCTTTTTAACGTAAGAGTGTAATGTTGTGGCTTGAATCGGTGCCGGTTTATTGTTCATGGTTATAACCGTGCCGGTCGTGACCACATGGGTTTCACCGCTGCTTGACAAGGCGTCAAGTGTTGCGCTGATATCAAAGTTGCCGCTGACAAGGCCCATACCAAATCGGCTGTAAGTCGGATCTTTAACGACATCAGGACCGTCCATTCCGATATTTCTGTAGCCTTTTAAGCCGGCCTCACCTTTTTTGAAGGCAGCTGCCAAATCAAACTTGAAGTTATCGCTGTCATCCATAGAAACTCTCATAATCTTTACGTTGATGGCAATTTGTCGCGCCAAACGGTCGTTTTGCTCATTAATATACTTCGAAACTTGGCGAATTTCCGTCGGAGTTGCCGTAACGGTAATGGTGCCGGAACTCTTGTTCAGAGATACGCCGTCCGAGTTGCTGACCATTTTTTGAACAGTTTCGCCTATTTCTGTCCACAAGTCGATGCTTTCCAAGTTATTTTCCATGGTGAGCTCGCTACTACTGTCGGAGCTACTGCCGGAATCACTTTCACCGCTTGAAGATGCGTTTGCCGACAAAGATAAGTTCATCGACGGAGTAGTCGGCAATGCGTGCAAAACAAAAGTTTTGGTAATATACTTATAGAAGTAAACTTCATTCTTTTCATATTTCCACCAAATGCCAAAGCGATTGGCAACTTCGTCCAACAAGCCGCTGAGCGGACCTTTGTAGTTAACTACCATTTTTTCGCTGGTGGTCCACAAGCTACCGAAATCGGAAATTTTCGGCGCATTGTCGTCAGCGTCTTCATATACTTTCAATCGGCTTTCATTTTCCCCTTCTCCTGTAAACTCCGGAGCATAACGCACGGCAATGGAGGTTATTTTGCTCAGCATGGTACCGATTTCAAACAACGTAATCGGTCGGTTGCTAACCAAGGTAACGCCGTCTTTGGCTTCCAAATACGCCGGAATCGGCTGACCTTCAAATTCCACGGTGGAAGTATCGCCGAGCCAAATATCGTCTTTAACCCGAACCACATCATCCGGAACCGGTTCGTTAGGTACGGTTGCTTGTTGTTTAATATCAAGCACATCTTTGGTGCGTTGCGCCATCTCGGCTTCCATATCCGGTGCTATAGAACAGGCAACGGTTACGCCGACAGCGCCGAGAATTATAAGTTTCAACAAATTAATCATACGCATTTTCGTCCTCCAATGTTTCAATTACCAAAACGCGGTTACCTTTATAAAAAGTTGCTACCGGAGCCGGTTTGGCGCGAGCAAAAGCTCTGACCAGTGCAGAAGCCACATCGGCAAAACTGCCGCGGAACATAGCACCGGCATTCAAAGTGTAGTTACGGTTGGTTTTCCAAATCAACCGCCATCCGGCTTCTTCACTCCACAAGTTGAGCAAGTCACGCAAGCTTTGGCCTTCTTCCGCCAACCAATCGCCGTTCGGATCATCTCCGGCCATATCTTGCGGATTGGCTTCCGGACCGCTGGCAAACGGAGCCACGTTGCCGACATTGATTTCCTGTTCGACAACTTCATCGTTGATATCCGGAATAACCACAGCGGAAATATTGTTTCCGGCACCTGCCTGTGTTACACGATGATCACGCGGCGTGCGTTCTCCGTATGCACGGAAGTCCGCGGCGTTTCGCGTGTAATTTACCGGACCGTTGGGATCGGTGCACTCGCTGTAACCGTCGGCATTTTCAACACAAACAGCGTTATATTCCTGATTGCTGGTACAAATTCCGTCGGCGCAAACTTCGCCACCGTAGTAGTCTCTGGAGACATAACATCCGGTTGTACCCAAAACGCAGCATAACAAGCCGGTAAGCATCAATCTGTTTGTCATTATATTTCTTTCTCTATATTGTTTCATCGTATTTTCCTATAACACAGGTTAAAACTGAAATCATATCATCAAAACTTATACCACGGATTGCCGACGCGTCGCGACGCCTCTATCCGTTCTTCGTCTGATGAATATCGCACATTTCTAATAATAAAAGAGTTTGGTTCTCTATCCGTAAAAATTATGTTAATTTTTTTCGGTTCTACACCGTTATCGGCAAAAATCTTATACAGCATAGTCAGACGCTTTTGTTGTATGGCGCGTGAAGCCGAGCGGTCCACACGGATTTCAACCACAACGTTTTCGTGTTGCACGGCGTTGTCGGCAAAAGCGTGGAGCCAATCAAGAGTTTGGCCGGAAATTTCGGCGCGATTCGGTTGAAACGCCAATTTAAGCTCGGTCGGCATAATATCTTTGTCCTTATCGCCGAGCAGGCGTTGAAAAATTGATCCCCCGCGATTTTCCGACGATTTGTCTTTGCCTTTTTTTGCAGAAGAAGAAGTTATATCGGAAGCCTTATCTTTTATGCCGGCAAACCACGCGGAAATGCTGTCTTTGAAACTCTGCGACGTTTGTTCGTCTTCAAGCTCGTCTTCCTCCGGCTCTTCGTCAAAATCTTTTTCGTCATCGATACTCGGAATGGCGTCTGATGAGCCGGATTTATTTTTGGTGGCTTTGGCCTTATCCGCATCTTCTTCAAGCGGCGGAAGTTTATTTTTGGCCCGCAATTCTTCTTCCAAACGCAGATTCTCTTCCGAAGTTGAAAATTGCGGTGTCAGATTTTCGTCGTTCAAAATATCTTCCGGAATCGGAATTAAGATATTTTGTTGCATCTTATAAGCCGTCTGGGTTTCAGCCTCGGCATCCGGCAGGCTGACATCTTTTTCCAAAACATCGCTTTGTGTTGCCAAAGTGTTTTTGCTAATATGCTTATTGGCCACTTCGGCTACTGCCCACGGATTGTCGTCATCTTCCGCATTGGCGGATATTTCCGTGTTTTCTTCGCCGGTTTCGGATTTGTTTTTTTCTTCACTCGCGCTGAGCGGCTCGGTAATTTCTGCCTGATTTTCCGCGCCCATATTGTAAATGCTGACATTTTTGGAAGCCAGAGCAATTTGTCCCTTATCTGCCTGATCCGAAACGGTAACCACTCCGTTTTCGGTTTTGTAATTGTGCTTAAGCGGAATTGCAAACACCGGCGCGGTTGAAGCATCGGCAATCTGCAGTTCTTCTTCTGTTGCGGTTTCTTCGTTTTCTTCCTGAACAATCAACTCGGAAACGGAATTTTCTTCTGCCGTAACAACAGCAGTGTCCGCAACGCTGTTTTCCGTATTATCCGCCAAATTTTCCTCAACTTCGTCGGAAGCATACAAAATAGTGTCGCCGTTGATGGTGGAATTGTCGACCGTGTTCAAATCTTCAAAAGTATAGTGCTCGGCATTTTCGCTCAAAGGCGTGTCGGCGGCAGAAAGTTTTTTGAACTTCTCATAAATCGGATCGCTTTCTTCATTGGCCGCAAAAAGCTCTATATTTCTGGTTTCCATTCCGGCCAGTTGTGCTTCTTCCTGTTGCTCGTTCAGCGACATAACGATATACGCTTTCGAGGCGATAAACACTGCTGCTATCGAAAGAAAAAAACTACCCGCAAAATATTTCAATCCCAATTTTGGCATATTAAAATCCTGTTGAATCAATGCAAACCGCCGTTTTTAGGCGACAGTTATCCCACTCTTTTGGTTGAAGATACAACGGATAATGTTAAAATACCGTTAATAGGCGGAATAAAGTTGCACAACGCCTAAAAAAACACTTTGCAAAATGCAGCAAATATAATTTTTACGATTTATTTACCAAATTCATATAATAATAACGTGTATTTTTATAATGCACATCGTGTGAACCGTCGAATAAATAGGAAAAAACGGACGATTGTTCGCTGTAACAAAAATGTAACAAAAATTTTGTACAAATTTGCTTTAAAGTGTGTTACTATAAAATTGTGATAGAATGAAAAGGGAGAAATAACATGAAATTCTTAAAAAATAATATCTGCTCAATAATGATGATGGCACTTGTTTTTTCTGTTGCTATGATTGGTGATGCATCTGCTCAGGCAGGTCTTGGTCAGAGCGGTTCGGTGTTCCAAGTTGCCGGCAATAAATTGCTGCAATTGTTCAACGATTCCAAGATGATCCTGTTCATTATTGGTGGTTTCGGCTTGATTGCACTTGCCTTCCAAGCTATTTTCGGAAAAGTAAAATGGGCATGGTTTGCTGCTTTGGCCTTTGGTTTGGCAGTAATCGCCGCTGCCGGTGCCGTAATTAAATACGCTTCAAACACGGACGGTAATACCAGCAGCTTTAACGATAGCTTGCACTAATCTTAAGTCAAATTATGCAACAAACGTTGCAAATACGTTTTCAATCTGCGGGAGAGAGTTTATGCTTTCTCCCTCAGGTTGAAGAAAGGAGGCCCGATGTTGTACATTAAAATAAAGAACTTCTTATACAATAACCGCCGCGTGATTGCGTTGGTTCTTTCTTTATTTTTATACACAATGGACGCCTTTGCTGCCGACGCCGCCGGCGGTACTTTTACCGCTTTGATTACAGCAGCTAAGGCAATTTTCCAAGGTTTGCGGCAAATTATATATCCGGCAGCCACCATCGGTATTGCCTCGGTTTGTATTGCCGGTATGTTCGGTAGTTTTAACTGGAAATGGTTTATTGCTATTTTAATCGGTGTGTTTATCATCGCTTATGCCGAATACACGGGGGCGCTCGCAACCGATAGCGTTGCAGATTTGGGTGATAACAATTAAGAAGGAGGATGCTGATGATGAAACGTTTTCCTTTATTTTTAGCAACTTTGCTTATTGCGCTGTTTGCAACCAGCGGAGCTTATGCTGACGGCGGCGGTGATATTTTCGGCAAATTGGCGGACAAAGCCTGGACCGTCGGTGCCGGTTTGCGCGAAGCCGGTTTTATTATTGCCGGATTGGGGTTGATTGTTTTTTCGTTTATGGCTATTTTCAATAAAATATCGTGGAAGACATTAGCCTATATAATGATGAGCACTTTTATTTTAACGGCCACGGTGGCAGTAATAAACTATGTTTCCGACGGCAAGGCAAAAATTGATCAACCGGATTTTTCCGGACCTGGCCAAGTAAAAAGCGGAGGTACGGATAATGTGGTTCGCAATCCGGTTTCAAAATAAACGGAGGCCGTATTAGAAACTAAAAAAAGAGCACGAATATTTTACACAAGCAGAGTTTAAACAGCAAAGAGAAAAGTGGGCATGAGAATTATTCTTTTTTTATTTTTAATTTGTTTTTCAATCGCACCGGCATACGCATATAAAGAAGATAATCGTGCCGGAGAAGCACAGGCTACGGCAGGCGAGCAAAACACAAATTTATACCGCTTAAACAGCAAAGGTAAAATTGCCCTCAAAAAATTAAAACAAGCATCGGAATATGTAGAACGTTCGAAAGCGGCCGGCAAAACGGTAAAGGCCTCGGCGATTGAAGATTTGTTGCTTTCCGGCAAAGCGGAAGACGAAAAAATGGAGATAAATCGCTTAACCGAAGCCGCGGCCAAACAAATCGAAAAGCCTTTGCAGTTAAAAGTTGCCGAAAATCATGCCGTTTATGAAACCATTGCGCAGATGCAGGCTTCGCAAATAAAAGATAAGCAAATTGCGAAAACCTTGGCTCAGCAACTCGGGAGAACAAAAAAATGAGGGCGGAAATCTTAAAAGCCGTGGCTCAGCCGCCGAAAGTTTTGTGGGCACCGATGGTTCCGGCAATCATAAATTTGGGCATTCAGTTTCCGATGATGTTTATAGGGATAGGCATTGCCGATGCCAACCCGCTGTTTTTTATCGTGTTGATTATAACGGCGCATGTAGCGTTGGTTTTTGCCGGCTTAAAAGAACCGCATTTATCCACCATGCTTCAGGCTTACGGACAAACCCGTATCATCACCACAAATTTGTACTCGGTCAGAGGGAGTAAATTCGAGCCATGAATGAATACGATTTTTTTAACTTGTTTGTGCGCGGACTGAATAACATAGAGGTTATTGTCGCTCTTATCGGTATTGCGTCGGCGGCTTCTTTTGCGGTTTTGTTGGCCACAAAATTCGGTAACTGGGTGTTGCCGCAACCGCGCGAATCTCGGGTGTCGGATTTTCTGCCTTTTCAAAAACTGATGTCCGACGGAGTAACAATTCAATGCCGCAACAATTCTTATGCACGCGTTTTCCGGCTTGAAGGCGTGGATTTATCTTCAGCCACCAATGAAAAAGTATATTCAATGATGGAAGCGCGAAAATCTTGGCTTGACGATATGGCCAATATGCAGGTAATTTGCCGCGTTATGACCACCCGCGACCATGACACTCTGGAAAGTGAAAAACGCGATTTCAACAATCCGCTTTTGGATACCATTTCGCAAATTTGGTTCAACAATATGAATCGGGTGTATGACAATAAACACTATATTATATTGTCGGTGGCCGACCGCAAAGATGCCTTAAAAGACCTTAATTATGCGTCACAAAGTTTGCTTTCAACCTTGGGCGAATATGGCGTCAGTCCGCTTTATGAAACCGATAACAGCAAGCCGGAAGACAGTCCGTTTTATTTGTTTGCGCATTTATGCAGCCCGATTTCGCAACCAACGCCGAAAGTGCGTGATACGGAAGGCGCAAGACTTTGTGAATTGCTTACCGGCGACCATATTCACTTTACGCAAGAAGAAGGAATTATTCACTTCTTTTCCGGCGATAAAGATTTGTATGAAATAGCTTTGGGTATTCGCTCCAGCGGTGAGGCCATGGACGAAAGTATGATTTATTCGCTGAACGCGATAGATTGCGAATTGGTTTTGTTGCATAACATTCGCCCATTGTTCAGAGCAGAGGCTCGCGCTTTGTTGATGCAACAACAGCGTATGGCCATGACCACCAGTTTGTCCGGCGGCGTGGTGGAACAATATTCCGAAGCATTGGCCGCAATCGATGATAGCGACAACGATTATCAATCATTGGCCGAATACGCTTTAACTATTATCGCCAAGGGACATTCCAAAGAGGAATTGGATTTTGCCGAATCGGAAGTACAACGTATTTGCCGTTCGTTTGGCGTAACTCCGGTGCGCGAAGGCTGGGTAGCACAGGCCGTGTTCTTTACACAATTCCCGACATATGACACTTATCCGCGGACATACCGCTATTTGTCGCGAGTTATTGCCATGGCCATAACCATGGATAAGCCGGCGGAAGGTTTCGGCAAAAGTGACTGGGGCAAGGGCGCAATCACGGTATTCCGTACTATGTCCGGTTCTGCATATCGTTTTCAATTCCATGTCAGCAGCGAAGAATCTGCGGTGGCCCACTGTTGCATTGTCGGTCCTACCGGACAAGGTAAAACAACTTTGCTGACGTTTTTGGCCGGACAAGCGATGCGCCACGGCGATTTGCGCGTGTTCTTCTTTGACCGCCACTTGGGTGCGCAAATATTTACTCGTGCCGTAAAAGGTGCGTATGTCGGCTTTGACGGCGATGAAAAGAACGTTTCGCTGAACCCGTTTGACTGTGCGAACACCTCGGAAAACAGAGCATTTTTACGGCGGTGGCTGAAGTCGATTACCATGGTTGATGACGCTTTGGCCGATCGCGAAGTGGCGCGTGCCGTAACCACGGCATTTGACTACTTGCGACCGGAAGAACGTTTGCTTTCCAACTTATATAAGAGCTGTTTTTCGCCAACCGGAAATATGCGTCGTGAGCTTTATCGTTGGGTAAATCCGGATCAGTACGGCGCGATTTTTAACGGCCAAGACGATAGTTTGGATTTGAAGAGCCGTCGCTTTATGGCCTTTGACTTTACGCATATTTTTGAAGATGAAAACCTGGCTCCGGCCGTTATCAGTTACATCATGCACCGTATTCAATCCGAAACCGGCGAAACCGGCGTTCCGTCGCTGATTATGATTGATGAAACGGCGCCGATGTTGAAGCACCCGATGTTTAGAGATTATTTCATCATCGGTTTGCAAGAAGGTCGTAAAAAACGTCAGGCTTACCTCTGCGCTTTCCAACAGCCGAATATTGTTGATAAATTGGGCGTCGGCGAGGTTATTCGCGGTCAATGCCAAACGGTTATTTTCTTCCGCAACCCGCAAGCCCAACCTGATGACTATGCTAACTGGAATTTGACGCAAAATGAATTGGACTTCATCTTCGGTAAGAGCTATCGTGATTTTCCGTATGCCATATTGCTGTCGCGTCCGGTGACCGGTGAATCGGTGATTTTGGACGTTGATTTGAGCGGTTTGGGCAAATATCTGCGTATTTACAATTCCGGCCGTAAAAACGTGTTGTTGGTACAGCAACTGATAAAAGAATACGGAGAAGACGGTTTCTTAACCAAGTACCTTGATATAGCATAAAAAATGTAACAAAAATTTAACACACAGCGCGCAATTAGTGTGTTACACTAAAACAAGGTAGGAATGTATGGAGGTTATCATGACGGCGTTGAAAAAAAATCTGAAATTCATAGCGGTTTTAGCCCTTATGATAACATTAAATTCCGGCCGCGCGGAAGCATTTATCAACTTTGATATTCAGCGCGTAGGCTCGGCGATTATGAACGGTTTGCAACAAGGTCTGCAAATCAAAAACGAAATAGACAGCAACATTGCAATGATTAAAGAGGCGCAATCCCGCGGTTACGCTCAGGCGGCGCAAGACTTGTTCGGCAAAGTCAAAAACGGAGATTTTGACCAATTCGGAGAAAATTTGAAAGGCTTACAAGATAGTGCCTTTGATGCAACGCACAGCGCCCAAGCGGTTGAGCAACGCAAGGCCAAAGAAGAGGAAGATCGCAAGGCCAAAATGGAAGAAATGCTTAGACAGGAAGAAGAGGCCAGAAAAGCTGCGGAAAGCAGTTCGGATGCCGCACATTCCGAGGCCAAAGCCAAGGAACCTTTCTGGAAAAAAACTTTCAATTGGCTGAAAGATAGGCGTTCTGCCGCAGAGACCGGAGCCAATGCCTTCAACAGCGCCAAAAGCGGTGATGTGGCCGGCGCTTTGCGTAATGCCGGCGGAAGTGTCGGAACTGTGGTCGGCGGAGAAAACGGCCAAGGTATCGGCATGCTGGGCAATATGGCAGGCGACGGCACAAATGCCGTTAACAACGGTCTGAGAAATTAATCAATTCGACATCTGGGTAAAAAAGTAAATGTCTGGTCCTAAACAGATATAAATTTTTGACAACAAAAAAGTGACAAAAAATCCCCAAAATTAAGTACCTTAATGCAATTAAAATGTAACAAAAATTTAACACACACCGTGTAAAAATTATGCTATGGTAAAATTAGCGAGGAATTGTATGGAGGTTATCATGATGGCTACAAGGAGAAAAATTGGAATTATATCGGTTTTCGCCATTGTGATAGCATTGGCGTCCGGTCGGGCAAATGCCTTTCCGCTGGTGTGGAGCGATGTGGAACGCCTCGGAACGGAAGTGCTGAACGGCATACAACAAGTTTCACAAATCAAAAACGAAATCGACAGTAATATGGCACTGATTAAAGAAGCACAAGAGCGCGGCTATGCGGCCGCGGCCAACGATTTAATCGGTAAAATTCAAAACGGAGATTTTGACCGTTTCGGCAACCAACTGGGCGGTTTGGGCGACACCGCATTTAATGCAACGCACGGTGCAAAAGCGGTAGAGGAACGCAATGCCAAAAGAGAAGAAGAAGCCAAAAAAGCGGCGGAAAATGCCGCCAACGGCCAAAACAACGAAGTGTTTGGAAAAAAGATATACAATTGGCTGAAAGACAATCGCACGACAACGAATGCCGGATTTAACACCTTAAACAATATTCAAAGCGGCGACGTGGCAAATGCGTTGCGCAATGCTACCGGCGGAGCCGAAAGCGCTCTCGGTGACAATGTTCAAGGCCTTGGAACCATAGGCAGTATGGGCGGTGCCGCAACGGATATTATCAACAGAAGCGGCAATGTCAGCGATGCTGTTGCCAACACGGCAAATAACAGAGAATTAAAAGGCGCCATCGATTCAATTCCGGCAAAAGATAATTCCGGCGGTGGAACCAACTGAGAATAACAACAAAACAGGATGCTTATAATTTTTAATAGAAAGGAATGTGGCATGAGAAGTATCAATAAATTACAAATAATGACATTGGTTTGTCTTATAACATTATTTATAAGCACACCGGCGTTTTGTGATGCCGGAGCCACATCCTCGTCTGCAAATGACGAAATTCAAACAAAGGTAACGACAAACAAAAACGGCACCGAAACAACGCAAACCTCAAGCGGATATTCCACCGGCCAAGTCGGCGGTTCAGGCGGCAGCAGTAAAAGTGCTTCAACTCCGGCAACGACCGGCGGCAGCGGAAGTTCGAGCGGCACCGGCACCAGCTCCGGTACCGGCACCGGTTCAAGCTCCGATGCAAATTCCGGCTCATCTAATGGCGATAATAAAGATGCTGAGGATGTGAATTATACCGGTGTTTACAAAGGACATCAGGTTTTGCCGGATTTGATGATGATATACTGCAAGGTGAATGCCGAAGATATTATCGCTGACGTAACCAAGTTGGAAGCCTGCATTAAAAAATATGTAACGGCCATTAACAACAGCAACGCCTCGGTTAAGTCGGAAGGTATTCACGACTTTAACACCCTGCGTTATAAAACTTTGGTTGACGTTATGGGTACGGCGGTTACCAAACTGGGCAGCGTTGCTGAATTTGAAGAAGATATGAATAAACACGGCGAAGCCGCGGAAAAAATGAAAACAAATTTTGAAACCGAAGGTGTGCTTATCGCTACTCAGGGATTTTCAACCAAAGTAATGAACAGCATTCGTGAATTATATGCCGATATTTTGAAATATCAGGCCATTGACGGTATGGTAAACATTGATCCTTCCGCAATTTTGGACGAGGACGAACAGGTAGATGAAAACGGCAATAAGGTTGAAAACGGCGGTAACACCAGCGCCGACCAAACTTCGGAAAAGGCTCAAACCTCAGCACTTGCCGGCGATAGCGAAGGCGGCGATGAAGAAGTCGGCGGAGATGGTGAAAACGAGGCCATAGACGGTGGCACGTTGCCGGAAGTGACTGTACCTGGTTCGTCAAAGTTGGATAAATACGAAAATATGTCGCCGGAAGAATTTGCCAATAATAAAGATGAAGTTGCCCAACTCAGAAAAGATTTGACCGATGCTATGAACGATCCGGATGCTTCGGATACGGAAATTGCCAACGCGCAAAAGGCTTTGGACAGATTGGGAGAAATTGAGGCGCAAAAAGCCAACTGGGGCGGCGCCGATGAATTTCAGGAGGTTCCAGAAAGCGACAGTCAGAGCAGTAGCCAAGGCGATAGCAATACCCAAAGCAACAGCGAAGACGCAACGCGCTCACAACATGACAGCGATTTGTCTTCGGCTCAAAATCTTTCGCAAGGCAACTATGTTAACGCGCTGAATGCGTATCGTGGAATTTTGGATAATGCTGATTCTACGGAAGAACAGAAGAAACAGGCTCAATATTATATAGATGTGTTAAACGAGGCGGCGCCACAGGTGTTTAAAGATAAATCATGCTCGCAAATGAAGCGCGAACTCGGCTTAAGCATCAGTTGCAATGATTGGAAATAGCGGAAAAACGGAGAGGATGAAAACGAAAAGGATAGGAGAAGCAATATGAAGAAAAAGATAGCGACATTGTTGGTTGCCTTGCTGGTTTTGTTTCCTAAAACCTCTCGTGCCGATTTGGATGTTCTTTCCATTTTTCAGGATGTCTTAAAAACTTTCCAAGAAAAAATGAATACGGTGGTGCACACCTATCTCGGATATCAAATCAACTTGCAGGAATTGGCCTTAAACGGAAATATTGTGGAACAATTGAAAGCGCAAGTTAAAAACGAGCTTAACGCCCGTAGCGCCGCATTTTTGGGAGATTTGAAAAATCAGGCCGGCAGTGCGTTTAACGAGTTTTTGAATACCAGACTGAGCAATGTTTCTCTGCCGGGAATTGCGTCGGGCGTAAACCTGGGTGAATACGTTTCTCCGCAATTAAAGCAACAGATCGGATTGACTTATTTCAAGCGCCAGAACGTACAAAACGATGTTCAGGTCACGGTGGCCACAGACTTAAAGAACAACAATCTTTTGGTTGAAAATTTGGCCATAATTTTTGCCAACGGCTTGGTTAATCGTAAAAAACTCATGGACGAAGCCGCAAGCATCAAAGAAGAAGATGATAAACAAGAAAAAGAAGATAAAGAATCCAATCCGGATGTTAACACGGTAAAATGGCGCTATGGTGAGGCCTTGCGACGGGCAAACCATCGCTGGCTTGAAATTATGGGCTTTGAAGCGGCCTATCGTAAGACACTCAGCGAAATGTTGATGACCGGCGGTCGTATTGATGACATTTCCGAAATTATCAGCGAAGATGAGCAAAAGGCTATGGAAAATATGGCGAACAACCCAAACCAACAGGGTAATCCGCTCAATACCAACAATCCGCTCGGCGGCATTAATCCGGCTGATCTCGGAAATATCGGCAAAAATATTTTGAATGACATCAAAAACGGCAATTATTCCAATGCGTTCAACAATGCCGCTGGCCTGTATTCCAATTCAGCCGGAAGCAGAGAGGGTGTGAACAATGTTCTAGGTCAGGTATCCACAGGTTTGGGCTCGGCTCAAAATGCGTATAACAGCGCCGCATCCGGTAATATCGGCGGAGCCGTCGGAGCCGCGGCCGGAGGTGCCGGAACGCTGAGCGGAAGTGAAGCGGTTGCGGGAGCTGCGGGTGGTGCCGGTAGTGCCTTGAATTCTGCCTTGTCGGGAGATTGGAATAAGGCCATTTCCGGCGGTGCGGCAACAGCCGGAGGAGCCGTGGGCGGAACCACCGGAAACGAAGTCGGCGCTTTGGGCAGTATTGCCGGCGGAGCCGCGGGAGTAGCCACACAGGGCGGTAATTTGGAACAGATTATCGGCAACACCGCCAACAATAGCGGAATCAGAAACGGAATAAATGCTTTAGGCAACGGCAACCAAAATGCCGGACAAGGTTCTGCTCAGGGAAGTGGCAATGATGCCTCGGCAAACAGCAACGGCAGTTCGACCGGAGGCACCTCAACCGGCACTAATTCAACCGGACAAAGCGGAACTGATGCAACGGGTTCAGCCGGATCTTCAAATCGCCACAGCAGTCCGGCCAGCGGAACGGAGGATAAGTAAGATGAAAAAATGGGTTAAAAAAATAGGAATTTCCGCTGTTTGTCTGATGTTGGCGCAAACCGTTTGCGTGATGCCGGCACATGCCTTTATCAAACTTGATTTCACCGGTCCGGTGGCTGATATTTTGGATAAAATTAAGCAAGAAAAAATCAAATATGAAGAATGGTACAAGAGCCAGCTGGAAAAGTTAAATCAAAAAGTGTTAAAAGCTTTCGGAGCCGAGGGTGCGGAGTTGTTCAAAAGCGTTACCAGCAACGCCACTTCTATTGTTACCAGCGCGGCCAAAGGCCAATTTAATGCCGGTGACTTTACCGCCAAAGGTTTTATGAGCGCGATGGGAGCTCAACTCGGAAATTATAAGCTGGATTACGCCAATATCTTAAATCAAATGCAAGACTACGTCAACGCTCAAGAACGCGCAAAACTGGATAAGAAAGCGGCGATGGAAACCGAATTGCTTAAGCTTTCGTCACAAAGAGCCGCGCTGAACGATTTGATTGCGCAAAATCCGGACGATCCGGGCAATGCCGACCGCTTAAAACAAATGGACGAGTTGGATAAGGCAATGGCCGACTTGCAAAAGCAAATCAAGGATAATGACGAGCAACAGGTTGCCGATGACGAAAACACCAAGAGTTTGGAAAACAAAATGAAAAGTTTGCAAGACCAAATCAGCAACATTACGGCGCAAACTTCGCAGGATAACCTGATGAAATCTTTGCAACTTGAAACCTCAAAGCTTTTCGGACACGGTACCGCCGCGGCGCAAGAAGAAGACAATAAAGAATTATACGAAACAGCATTAAGCAAGCTGTTCTTGGCCGAAGATGAGGCTGAAAATACGCAGAATGTGGCGCGAATTATGAAGATTCGCAAAAAAGAATATTATGATGCGCTGAAAAATTCTTTGGAAACCGTTATTACCACTTATGGCAGTATTGAGGAAATATCTGAGCGTAGCAAAGCTTGCGGCGAAGCCTCTACCAAAATGGCCAACGGCGTGTTCGGTGCATCGGCAATGCGCATTTGCACCGAGTTGCAAAACACCAAAATAGCGGCTCGATACATGGAAATTCTGTTGGCTCTGATTCGTTATGAAACAACGTCTGAAATGCAAATCTGGACCAACAAATATAAATTGAAAGATTATGAAAAAGATGTAACCAAGTTCAATTTGGACGATTACATTTTGAAAAAAGAAAGTATGCTTAAAAAAGGCAAAAACAAATTAAATCAAGCAATTGATAACAAATTAAACAGCTTAACTGGTATGTAGGAGGGTGTCATGAAAAAGATAATATATTCCATAGCGGTGTTTTTAACCAGTATCGGTATAACGCGTAATGCATACGCGATGTGGCCGGATCTCACGCCACTAATTCCGCTTGCACCGCAATTTTGCGCAATGTGCACGCCTTCGGCTGTTATGACGGCGCTTTCCTATGCACAACAGGTAAAAGCCATTAAAGACGACTTGACCAAGTTTACGGATATGTCGCAATTAAAACAGATGGCGACATCGTACCTTCCGAAAATGGGCGCAACGGCCTTAAACGCTGCTCGGAAAAAGCCTGCAGCCAAGAAAAAGGTAATTTCTTTTTCGCGCACCATAGAAGAATGTACGGTTGCCGACATTAAAGATCCGAATTCGGTTAAAGATGCCTTTATTAAGCTGTTTATGCAATACCCTTCCAAAAAGAACAGCGTGAAAGCCGCTTATGCCGAAATGGGCGAGCAGCTCAAAATGGATACCACGTTAGAGATGTTTATTACCGCCAAAGAAATGGAAAAAGAGTTGCTGGGCAAAGAGCCGGGCAAAGACATTAAACCTACGGCACAGAATTTGGCTGATTTGGGCATCTTAAAGCAAATAGATTTGATTGAAAGTTGCTTGGTAGAAGGCAAAAATTGTGATGTTATCGGCTTGGATGCCTGTGTTGAAAGCAAAAAAGGCAGCAAGTCTGAAGAAGGCCAAGAAAATGACGAAGATAACGTTTGCTATTGGAACAGCGCTTTGCAGGCAGAAAAGTTTTATGATGCGGTGATGCGTTATAATGAATTTTTGGTTTCGATGCATGCGCAATATCAGGCAGTTTTGGGTATCGAAAAATTGGCTAAAATTCGCGAAAAAGGCGATACCGAAAACGATGGCAGCAGCAACAATAATAACAACAGTTCGTCGTTACAGATTGTTCCGCAAACTCAAGACTATGCTTCCGGTATAATTTTTGCCGATATGGCTTTTGCCGATATGACTGACGCCGATAAACAGGCCGAAGATGATTTGCGCGATTATAACAATGCCTTGTCGACGCATGAAAATGTGTTGGGCGGCGAATTTGAAGAAACCGGCGAAGCTGCGGGCTATGAAAGCCCTCTGGATGGCAGAGAAGACGATTTGGAAAGCGCTGCCTTATTGGCTGAAGTTCAAGACGACTTAAACAAGGCGATGCGAGTACATAATTTGAAGCAATTACTTCCGGATTATCGTCGTGTTTACAAAGATTATAATACTGCCAAAAAGCAACATGAATTGGCTTTGGAAAACGTAGCCATTTCCGGAGAGTGCATTACCCGTATGCTGGAGCCGTATTATTCCAATGCGGCGGTTGCATGGCACGGAAACGACTGCCGATATTTGGAAAAAGGCAAATTGATTTGTCACTACAAGCCGGAGCAGACTTTTGATGAGAACAATGCGGAAAATGAAGGCGATTTGAATACGGCATGTCCGGGAGATGAGGGCCATAAATGTTACATCATCTCGCTGGATGAGGCGCAAACCAAGGCTAAAGGTATTTCCGGTTATTTGACGACATTGTACGCCAAGGCCAAGGATATGGAAGCGACTGCTGACACGGATTCGTACATCAACGCTCAAACCGAAGAAGGCAGAGCAGATGCCAATGTTGCGCGCACAACCATTACTTCGGACTTTAATCAGGAAGAAGGCGAAGACATTTATGTTGCCGACCGTGACCAAGATGAAAAAGACAACGGCGATAGTCAACTCGGACTTTTGCATCAGGCTGTTTCGCAGGAAGACGGTCATGCCGACGATGAATCTTCGGCACACCTTAAAAATCAGCGTCAGGGCGATGAAGAAAAAGAAAATGCTCGCAAAGACGGCATCTTGCGTTGGGTTCTCGGTTCGTTGGCCGCCAAAGAAGTGGCAATCGACCTGGGTACCGGAGCCGACAATTTCGGCAACCGCAAGGGTAATTTCCCGCTGTGGACGGATCAGAAAATATTTTACGATCAATACATTGACGGCAAATACGATAACATCAAGGAATATATCGAAACCCTGCCGGTGTCGGAAATTGTGTTGAATATGGCTGGAACTTTCAACGAAATCTATCCTTATCAGGATAAGATTAAAAACGGTGTGGTAGTTAAAACTGCCGAGGAGTTACGTACCAAAAACGGCAAAGATATCGCCAAAGCCCAAAATGCTTCAAAGCCGTTGGGTTCTGACGAAGATGCTTTGATTGAGGCCAAATTGGCGGAAGAAGATGCTTTATTTGCCAATATTACCAATAAATACAACAACGATATTGCCGCTATCAAAGCGCAAATAGAGCGCAAATACGATGAGCTTGACAGGAATAACGCCGCTTTGGATGAAAAGAATCAAAAGTATAATGAAAACAATTCGGTGATTAAGGCTGCCGACGCAACCTCTGCTGAAGCCAATGCCGCGGTTGAATATGGCGACAGCTTGTATGCCGACCGCGAATTGACCGAAGATGCACCGCAAAATACCAAAGATCAGTCCGATCCGGAAGTTATCGGCTTTAAGACCAAAGACAATCGCAATGATGCCGAAAAATCCGAGGCCGTAACCAAAAAGGCCGAAGCGGCAGATACGGCGGCGGAAGAAGCAAGAGCAAAAGCTTTGGACGAAGAGATAAAAGAACTCAAAAAACAAATAGAAGCCAGACGCATCCAATATGTTAAAGATTTGAGTGATGCAGAAATTGCCGCGCACGAATCCTTTAAAACATTTTCTGAAGAATTGAAGGCCGCGCGCGTTATCAACAACTCTATCAGCAACAGCTTAACCGCGATATCTCCGGTGGGGTTGGCGGCACAAGTTGCCGAGTGTGTTCGCACTTATGCAATCAAAGAGGTTGCAGAGGCCAAATCTAAGCTTGATGCAATGAAAAATAATGGCGAGCTTTACAGTCGGGAATATGCCGAAAAAGTCCACACCATTCACACGGATATGATTGATAAAATCACCGAGATTGATTTGGATGAATTGGCTGAAAGCTGCCCGGTTATTGCCCAATTGCAAGAAATGGCAAAGACTTTCCAAGATAAACAACTGGAAGAAAATCCAAATCAAGAGCCGAGCGATCCGCTGGATGTGATTACCGAGATTTTGAATATTTTGAACAAAACCTGCGATGATGTGGAATGCAAAGAATCCGACAATGAATATTTTGTGGGTGCAATCGGCTTGCCTCGTGATATGAAGGCTCCGAACCAAGCCACGGAATTTGCCTCGATTCCGCTGCGTGAAATCTTCCACTTTGATGTGTATGATTACAACAATTTGGCGAAATATTACGACGGCGACATCAACGATGTTAAGAGCAATTTGGATTTATATACCAGCGCGGTTAACGTTTTGGAATACTTAAACAGCGATGCTCGCAACGGCGAATACGGTTCAACCGTTCCGGAAATCTGGCTCAAGATTTTACAACGCCATGCGTTTGTACAAAAGGAGTTTGATTTGGTTGACTTGCTGAGCGGTACGGAAGATATCACCAACAGCACTCGCAAAGCGCTGTCACGTTCCGGCGTGTTCCCGTGCCGTGTAGGTTCGCACATTGTAGATGTTTCGCTCGATTTGGATTATATGGTTGATGATACCAAAGATGCAAACAAATACTATGACCTTCCGACTTGCCAAGGTTTGATAATCAAAGAGGTGGACGGTAAGCGTGTGGTATTTGATGAAGAAGTCGGCGGCGGCAACTTGAACCTCGATCCTCCGGGATTTACCGGCAACGTTGTTCGCGCCAGCGAGCTCGGCAACATTTTAGCCTATACGCCGGACAAAGACGCGTTAATCAAAGCTAAGTTGCAGAATCCGGGATTGACCATGGAAGATGTTAACGCTTTGCCGCACAGATTGACCTTTAATGCCAATTTGATGCGCGCGGTCAAGACTATTGTCGAAACCGAAGATGTGGGCAAAGAAGGACACGAGGCTGAAGATTCACTGTTCTATCTGGCCAGCCGCGTAATGTTGGAACGCAACCAGTTCGGTGATTATTTGGATCAGCTCGAAAATGAATCCATTAAAGCCGATGAGTTGCAAAAATTTGAAAAGCAAATTTACGACATTCGCACCAGCCTTTTGGAAGTGTTTGCGGATACCGGTTTTGAATTGGGTGAAGATTTCGACTTAACCGATGAAGAGGACTACGCTCAGGCTGAAAGTACCTTGAACAGCCAAAAAGATATTTATGTGAACCAATCCATAAATAAACTGGGACAAGTCAAGGGAACTACGCAAATGGTGGCGGATAAACTCAGCAAATTGCTGACCAAAATAAGCATCCTCAGCTTAGACAGCGATGAAGTTGTGGCCATTACCGGTGAAGAAACCGAAAGCGAGCTAAGAGAAAAAATTGACGAGAGCAAGGCCAACAACGCGGTGGGTGAGGAATATACCAAAGAAAAAGAAAAAGAAACCGAGCGTCGCTTAGAGCGCTATCGTCGCCCATATTGCGCGGTTTATCCTAAATAAGTAGAGAGGTTATTGTGGCACAGTTAGGCGATGGAACAAAAAAGATATTGTTAGCGGGACAATCACCGGTAAAACAGGCAGCATATCAGCCTCATTTTATCAGCGACGCCAAACAAGATAGCTATTCGGGCAAGGAAGTTTATTTCCGTTGGCTTTCGAGGTTGGTTGTGTTATGTGCGATTGTTTCGCTGACATTCTTTTTGTGTTCGACTATGGTTATCTTCCGCTTGGCTCCGGAGATTGTGGTTGAACCGCTTTTAATTATCAATCAGAGTGATTCCGAAAGCATGGCGCGTTATGAGCCGATAACTGAGCGTATGCCGTCACTTCGCCAGTTGACCGAAATGTTTATCAAACAATATATAATCATGCGCAACACGGTCATCAATGACGCTCAGGAAATGCGCACCCGCTGGGGACCGGGCGGCATTGTTCATTATATGTCGGCTCCGGATGTTTATGCTGATTTTGTGGGACAAAATTCGCAATCGATAAATAAAATGTTTGACAATGATTATTCCAGCGAAACGCGCATAGACGAGATTGGCAAAGAAAGTGAAACCACACCGGCGTGGACGGTTAAATTTACGGTGTTCAACCTGTCAAAAAAACGCAGTTCTGAGGGTTCGCTGACCTTAAAAACCAAGCGCTACAAGGTTTCCATAACACCGCGTTTTTATCAACAAAGAAGAATATTCCGGCCGCGTTTGATAAATCCGCTGGGGTTTACGGTGGTTAAATATAACCAGAGCGAAATAAGTGAATAGTTTGTTTAATCTATTTTAATCTTTTTATTTTAATATAATACGCAAAGGAGTATCTTTGCGTATTGTTGTAATGCGTGAAATGCTGATATTTCTTGGTGTTGAGACGATTCTCAATATTTAGGGTTTAAACAGAAAGAGAGATGAAAAAATGTATAAAAAATTTCTAATTCTGGCGATATTGCTGATTTTATCGGCTTGCAGTCTGTTCGGTTCGTATTATGAACCGGAAGCGGTCGGTATCGGTAAAGACGTGAATGAGCTTAAGCTTTCGCCGTGTGCTTGCATGCAGGTTGAAGTGATTAAAAATGTTCCCGATTGGTTTTGGGAAACAATTTAAACAAGGATAGTTTCAAATGGCGGATCAGTTAGGTACAAACAACACACAGCAACGTCTTCTCGCCTCGGGGCAAAAGCGTCAGGCGGTGCACGCTGCCACCACGCATAACATAAATCGCAGTGAAGACAGCTTTGTTGTTAATGCCAGCGAAAAGAGATATTTGTGGACCGCCCGCGCGTTTGCGGTGGTTACGGCGATAAGCATCTGTTGCAATTTGGTGTTGATATTGACAATTGCCAACATTTTGCCTCTGTATCGTGTGGAGCCGTATTTGCTGACCTTGTCCAACAAAGAAGAGCAAGTGTATCGCATTGAACCGTACAGCCGTGATATGGAAGCCAAAAAGTCTATTACGGAAACCTTTATTCGCCAGTATTTGCTTTTAAGAACAACCTTGTTGCCGGATATCGAAGAGATGGAATCGCGCTGGCAAGAAGGCGGCGATTTGCAAGAAATGTCTTCACCGATGGTGTATCAGGACTTTATCAAGAACACCGGCGTAAAGTTGATGCAACGCATGAAACAAGACGGCTTAACCAGCAATGTGAAGATAATTACGGTAAACGAAATAGAAGAAGCGGTTTGGCAGGTGGAATATAGTGTTGATTATTATTTACCGTCATCATATGAGCCGAAAACGCTCAGATACAGAGCAAGTATGCGAATTCAATATATTCAGCAACGTGTTCAATTTAAAGAAAGATTGAAAAATCCGGTCGGATTTAAGGTTGTTTCATACAACGTCAAACAAATAAAAGACTAAGGTTAGGGTAAAAAAATGAGAATGAGCATAAAAAAACTGATGTTAATAATGGTCGGAATGTTGTTGTCCGGCAATGCTTTTGCAGACTTAACAACAGGTGAAACCGCCGCATTGGATCAATCGGCGGACCAATCTCAGGGAAATTATCAGCCGATGAATTTAGGCTATGCCGGTTTCAACTCGCTCGGCATGATTCAAGAAGCGTGGCAAGATCCTTTGCAAAACTTGGGCGAAGGGCAGTCCAAGCCGGCTTATTCCAAATACTATTGGACACCGGATTTGGTTTTGCCGGTTCGGGTGCGCGAAGGTATGATTACCATGATTAATTTTCCGGAATGGGAACTGATTGAGCGAGTTCAGGTCGGTGATTCCCGTTCTTTCTCAGGTTCGGTACAACAACCTAACACGGTTTTGCTTTATCCGGCTCCGCAAGCCGCAGTTGGTGTAGATTCCAACGTGGTGGTTTTCGGACGTTCCGGCAACAAATATGTCTTTTATGTCAGAAGCGAAGGCGTGAACACCGAAAGATTGACCAATGCCATTATTGATATTGATGTAGTCGGCGACAACGGCTCATCGGGAGGTAGTCCCAGGGGCCGCGTGGGGACGGTAGGCGGTGTCGGCGCTTCAGGCAATTTGAATGGGGGTAACAATACTCTTTATTCATCGTATACTCAGCGCTTTTTGAAAGAAGATTGGTTGAAGAGTATTCCGCTGGATCCGAGCAAGTTTCGCTTTGATATTGAAATTTATGTGCCTAATCCGGACGATGTGATTATTGCGCCGGAACGTGTTTGGCATGATGATATCTTTACTTATATAGATTTGGGCGAAAAGGCCTTAAATATGGTTCAACGCCCGATTGTTACGCTGATTATCGAACGTTCGGAAACGCCGGTCGGCTTCAGAACCAAAGGCCCGAACAACAGACTTATCATTGTTGAGGGCATCGGTGATATGGTAATGCGTAGCGGCAAACGTATGGTGTGCTTAAAGATGCGTCGTTCCGATGATGAGGGAATGCAGTATGTTACTTATGCCGATACCAGCAACGAATGGGATGTCGGACCGGCAATTCCTGGCGGTGCCAACGGTAACGGTGCCGGCGGAGTCGGTGCATACGGCGCCGGAGCAGCAGGTGGTGCGGCCGGTGCGCCGATTCCGGACGGAAACGGCGGAGTTTATGTGCCGAACGGTGCCAGCGCCATGATGGGCGGTGCCGGAGCTATGGGCGGCGTGGTCGGTAATTCTATGGGCGGATACGCCGGAAATATCGATTGCAGCGGTATGTCTCCTTTAAGCAGCGCCGGTGCAAATATGGCCAATCCGTATCCGAAATATAAGTACGGCAGCGGTTTTGAAGGTCAAACCGACGACCATATATCCATAGAACTCGGAACCGACGGCAACGTGAATAATTTGGAAGCGCTGTGGAAAGATTTATCCGGTCGTTATTCTTCGATTTTGGGCGAATACGAACCATTCTATTCCGTTGATGCTCCGGCAGACGGACAAGGCAAAGAACTGTTCCATTTGCGGGTAGGCCCGATAAAGAACTTGAATACGGGAGATTCCGTATGCAGCAAGTTGGGGCGCAACGGAGTGTTCTGCAGCGTGGTGAGGATGCAATAAAAAATGAGTAAAGAGCCGTTAACACATTCGGACAGATATGTTCGCAAAACCAATAAAGTGATTCTGATTATCGGAATTGTTACTTTATGTGTGTTTTTGTTCGGCTTAATGCTGCTCGGAACGGAAGCTCCGGAAGAGCAGCAACACTATGAATTTGAGCATTCCATAGAAGAAGAAAGTCAGGTCGGTATAAGTGCCGAGAGCAATACTTCGGCCGAAATAGAATTTGAAAACACCGAAGATACGGAGCCACCGATAACGCTTTCGCCGGCGGAGCTGAATATGGGGCAGGTTGTTTTGGGCAACGAGGCCAGCAACGTTTTAACCATCGGCACCAATGGCAAACGCGAAATTAAAATACTTTCGGTTGAGCTTGAAGATGCTCCGTTTGACGGTTTTCATTATGAAACCAACTGCAAAGACAGAGAATTGCGCGGAAAATTGACCTGTTTGGTGACGATGAACTGGTTGCCGACGGTTGCCGCCAATGTTCAAAGCAATTTCAAAATTGTGTGGCACGAAACCAACGTTTCGGATAACAGTGCCAAGCATAGCGAAGTAACGGTTCGCGGTAGCGCCGTAACCAAGGATAACTGCACGGTTTGCGATACCGGCGCGGTGAGCGGCACGACGGAAAACGGTGTGGACGGCGCAAAAGGCAAAATGCGCTATGCCATCGGGCCGGACGGCAAGGTTATCGGCTGGATAGATGAAAACGGCGTGGTTCATGATTTTGACGGCAATGAAATCGGCCGCGTCAACGCCGACGGTATGGTTGTCGATAAAGATGGCAATATAATAGGTGTTGCGGCCAACGGACGTGTGATTGTCGATGAAAACGGCAACGTTATCGGTTATGTAGATGAAAACGGTGTGGCCTATGATTTGGAAGGCAATGTTATCGGCACGGTTTTGCCGGATGGTACGGTCGTTGATGCCAATGGTAATGTTATCGGCAAAGCGGTGGAATACGGCTATGTTTATGATGACGACGGTAATATTATCGGCAGAGTTTTGCCGGACGGCACGGTTGTCGATATGGACGGCAAAGTCATCGGGCATGTGGATAAAAACGGGAATGTCGTAGATGAAAACGGCAATATTATCGGTCATGTGGCCAAAGCCGGTGAAGTTATATTAGATGATAACGGCGACGTGGTCGGTGTGGTTATGCCAAACGGCAATGTAGTTAACGAAGACGGAGAAATTGTCGGAAAAATGAATGCCGACGGTTCGGTTGATGATGTTGAAATCATCGGTAAACGCGGCGCGGCGGCGCAAATGGTTTATGACGAAAACGGCAATATTATCGGCTATGTCGATGAAAACGGCGTGGTGCGCGATTTTAACGGCAATGTTATCGGCCACGTTGATGAAAACGGCAATGTTATTGACGCCAACGGCAAAGTTATCGGTCATGTGAGTGACGAATGGCGCGATTTGGCATTGGATGAAAATGGTAATGTTATCGGTTATATTGATGAAAACGGTTTGGTACACGATAACGACGGTAATATTATCGGGTATGTTGATGCCAATGGTAATATAATCGGTAATAAACCGAAAATCACCACTTCGGGCAAAGCCAGTAAACATGCTTTGGCGTTGGATAAAGACGGCAACGTTATCGGTTGGATAGATGAAAACGGTGTGGTACGCGATTTTGACGGCAATATTATCGGTCATGTTGACGAAAACGGCAACATAGTTGATGCCAACGGCAATATCATCGGTCATCGCGGAAAAGCCGCTAATTTGGCCTTTGATAAAAACGGAAAATTAATCGGTATCATTGATGAAAACGGTGTGGTACGCGACTTTGACGGCAATGTTATCGGCCATGTTGATGAAAACGGCAACATAGTTGACGCCAACGGCAATATCATCGGTCATCGCGGAGATCCGGCAACGGTTTTGGCTATGGATGAAAACGGCAATGTTATCGGCTGGATAGATGAAAACGGCGTGGTGCGTGATTTTGATGGTAATATTATCGGTCATGTTGACGAAAACGGCAACATAGTTGATGCCAACGGCAATATCATCGGTCATCGCGGAAAACCGGCCAAATTGGCATTGGATAAAGATGGTAATGTCATCGGCTATATCGATGAAAACGGCGTGGTGCGAGATTTTAACGGCAATGTTATCGGCCATGTTGATGAAAACGGCAACATAGTGGATGCCAACGGCAATATCATCGGTCGACAGGGTGGTGCCGCCAATTTGATATTTGATGAAAACGGCAAGTTAATAGGTTATGTTGATCCAAACGGTGTGGCTCGTGATTTTGATGGTAATGTCATAGGCTATGTTGATGAAAACGGTAATGTGGTTCGCAAGGATTATTCCGGCGAAATCATCGGCAAGGTAGGCAATCGCGCAGATTTGGCCGTCGATGAAAACGGCAATGTTATCGGTTGGATAGATGAAAACGGCGTAGTGCGTGACTTTAACGGCAATATTATCGGCCACGTTGATGAAAACGGCAATATTATAGATGCCAACGGCAATATCATCGGTCATCGCGGCGATTCCGCACTATTGGCTCTGGACGAAGACGGTAATGTCATCGGTTACATTGATAAAAACGGCATTGTGCGCAACAGCAGCAATCAAATTATCGGCATTGCCGACGCCAACGGCAATATTCGTACCTTCGGTCGCCGTATTATCGGCAGAACTTTGGATAAAAACCTGTTACCGATAACGCCGGAAGGAAGATTGTTGGGCGTGTTAAACAATCGCGGCGAAATTATCAATCAGCAGAAAGTTGTCGGCAAAATGCGTCCGGACGGCATTGTGACGGATATTTCCGGCGCCAAAGTTTTAGCCAAAGGCGTGCGGCAGGGATATATCGTAAACTGGGGCTGTGATTTCAGCTTAAAATTAGACCGAGACGGAGTTGTCCGTCGTGACGGCGCCGAAACCGGCTATCGGGTATACGCCGACGGCACGGTTTGGACACCGGAAGGCAAGTTTGCCGGTCAGGCCATGCCAACCGGAAGCGTTTATGACGACAAATGCTCTTACATCGGCGAAGCCAACGCCGACGGCTATGTGCGCGATCTTAATAATCAGGAAGTCGGGTGCTTGAATCCTGACGGTACGGTATTGGATTTGGAAGAGCCGAAAATTAAAGGCCATGTGGTGCGCAAAAAGGCGGTAATATCCAGCCATACTTGGAAAGAATTGGGAACTTTGGATGCCGGCGGCACCTTGCATGACGGTAAAGGCGCGGTAATCGGCTGTGCCAATTTCTTCAGCGACGTTTATGACGGCGATTCGGCTTATTTAGGCTCGGTTTCCACCGCCAAATATGCGTTCGGTTTTAACGGAAAATTGTTGGGAATCTTTGACGAAAACGGTAGTATCAACATTCCGAATGTTCAGGGAGCGCACGTTATTTTGCATGATTTGGTTGCCGATAAAAACAACAGAATCATCGGCTACGCTTTGCCGGAAGTAAATATTTTGGTTGATGCGCAGGGACGCAAGCTCGGCCATCTGTTTCCGGACGGCAAAATTTATGATGCCGACGGTATAGTTTTTGATACGTTTAACGGCGGAAATGTCGGCAATTATAACGGAATTGCCGCCGGTTTCGTACGTCCTAGATATGTGGTGGATGCCGAAGGCCGTAATATCGGTCGGGTAAATTATGATTTGACCGTGTTGGATTATAAGGGCGCGGTTGTCGGCAAAGTTAATGCCAAAGGGCAAATGTTTGACCAAAAAGGCAGATTGGCGGCGGCAACAGTTCAGCAGGGAGGTGTTCGCGGATATGACGGAACATATTTGGGATATGTGGTGCCAACGGGAGAAGTTGTGGAACAACAAAATGTTGAAGATGCTTTAGGCAAACGCCATCGTCGCGGCTCGATTATGGGACGGGTTACTCCGGACGGATATGTGCTGAAAGATAAAAAAATTATCGGCGAAGTTTTGCCGCAAAAAGTTATGGTTGATGTGTTCGGGCGCATTGTCGGCATCACCAACGATTACGGCGTAGTGATAACCGCCGACAACTCGATGATTTCGACCTTGCTTCCGGGCGGCGGCAACAATAACAACTTTGTTGCCATGCAAACCGGCATAGTAATTGATTCGTCAGGAGAAATCATCGGTACGGTATGGCCAAACGGTGAATTTGCCGACTTGAAACATGTGGTATCCGGCAGAGTGTTGGCCGACGGCAAGGTTATCAGCGGCGACGGACAGTTTTTGGGCGAAGTGCTCAGCGGCGACATTGTTATCGGCAACGATGATAAGGTCAGAGGCATCGTCGGCACCGACGGCAAGGTTTATAAGGGCGATACGGTGGTCGGCAAAATACTTACCGACGGCTTGGCGGTGGATATGCAAAACAATATCATCGGCCGTGTATACAGCATAGGCAACGCCGTTTTATCAAATTCCGGAGATTATATCGGCAGACTTGCGGCCAACGGAATGGTTATTGCCGATGAAAACAACGAAATAGGCTATATCAAGAGCAACGGTTCGTTTGTAGATATCGATAAAAACGTATCCGGATACATATTGCCTGAAGTGGCGCGGAATCGGAGGAATTAAGTATGTTGCAGATATTGCGTAAAACATATAAAGCATTGTTGATTATCGGGAGCATGTTCTTGCCGATGTGCGCGAATGCCGCGGAAATTACGGCCATAGACTTTAACGGCAATATCATTGGACAAGTTATTTCCACCGGTATGGTCATCAGTCCCGACGGCGAAAATATCGGCACCATAACGGCAGACAGTTTGATATTAAACGGCTCGGGTGCGGTAATCGGCGGCGTTGTGCCGCAAGGTATTGCCATTGGCATGGATAATCGTTTGCTCGGCAAAATTCACAGCGACGGCATCGTGCGCAGTTTGAGCGGCAGAACCGTGGGCACGGCTTTGCCGAACGGTTTGGTGATTGATTCTTCGGCCGAAGTTATCGGTGCGGTTTTGTATCCGGGAATCATTTATTCCTCAGCCGGAGAGGCCATCGGGCGTTTGACCGGCGGCGGTGAATATACCAAGTTGGAAGGCCAACGCGTGGGCTTTGTTTCGGCTAACGGCTACGCTTATCGTAAATCGGGCGACGATTATGTTTTGGACGGCCGTTTGATGTCTTCCAAAATGGTAATTTCGGTAGAGGGCAAGTTTTTGGGCAGTATTGCCCCAACCGGACAGATTATAGATTTTGAAGGCAAACCGGTGGGGAAAATACACGCCAACGGTTTTGCCTATAACGAAAACGGAAAAATTATCGGCAGCGTGGTTGCCACGGCTTATGCTTTTGACCAAGCCGGCAAATATTTGGGTGTTGTCGGATATAACGGCGAAGTTAAACAAGGCGAGCAAGTTGTTGCTATGTATCGTGCCGATGGCAATCTGGTGCGGCCAAACGGCGATGTTGTGGGCTTTGCCGTAGATATTGCGGCCACAGCCAATGACAATAATGGAAATTACCTCGGCTATGTTGTTCCGCAGGGCAATATCGTTCGGGGCAAAGAAATCGTCGGCAAAATCGGGGCTAAAGGCATTATTTACGACGCAAAAGGCAATAAAATCGGCGAGTTGGTTAAAACCGGACCGGTTTATGACGCACTGGCCAGACTGAAAGGCCAAAGTATGAAAAACGGCCGCTTTGTTACGTTGGGCGGCAATGTTGTCGGACACATCAGAGGCAAATACGCCTTTGACAGCAACGGAACTTTAACCGGCGGCGTGTCGGAAGGTATGATTGCCATAGACAATACCAATAAATCCTTGGGAATGAGCAACATCGACTCCGGCGTTGCCAGAGGTTCAAATACAGCCAAAATATCCCCGTTTGGTTATCTGTTTGGCAATGACGGAAAAGTTATCGGTGCCGGATATCCGATGTCGGCTGTTTACGGCAACAACGGCGTGTTGTATTCTTATATCAATCCGAATGGTGAATTATATCGTCAAGCAACGGACGTTACCCTGTCGGAAGCCGGTGTCGCTTATAGCAAAAACGGTTATCTCGGAGAAATGGTAAATCCACTGTATGCTTTGGACTTTATCGGTAATCCGCTGGGGCAGTTTGCCAACGGAAACATTGTTCTCAATGCCGGAAAGATTGCCTATAAAATTTTGCCGGACGGCTACGCGGTAGAGACAAGCGAAGCGCTGTCGCCGATGTTAACCCCGATTAAAGGTTTCGGCGGCAATCGGCGTATAGCCCTCAATATCGGCGGCGATTTAATCGGTTATGCCAGCGAAACGGGCGAAATAGACGGCCTCAACGGCAATACTTTTGGCCGAATAATGTATAATGAATACATTGCGGATAACAAAAAATCCGTGGTCGGCAAATTGATACCGTTTGCCACGGTGGTCAACGAAAAATGCTCGGTAATCGGTGTGGTTAACGGTCGCGGCGATATCGTCAATAATCGCGATGTTATTATCGGACGCCTGCTGCCTAACGGACAGGCCATATCTGATGTCGGCAGTTACATCGGTTATGCCGTGTTTGAACAGGTGCTGATTGATAATGACGGCAATTTTGCCGGCACGGTTCACGATGCTCAGGGCAACGATATGAATTCCAAGAATATTGGTTGCGTCAATCGTAAAGGAATTATTGAAGATGACGAACATCGTCAACGTTACGGTGTGATTACGGCGGCGCCGACGATTGATTTTGAAAACAATTTGTTCGGCTATGTTTTGGCCAACGGACAGGTTGTGAGCAGAAATGATCAGATTTTAGGTTATATGCAGCCAAACGGCAACGTTGTTTCCAAATCCAAAAAAGTATTGGGTAACGTTATGCGTTATCAGGTGGCATACACGGATAATAACCGCTTTTTGGGAATGATTGGAGCCAACGGCGAGGTTATCAGCGAAAAAGGCGAACTTGCCGGTCAGGTTAATTTTGACGGCAGCATTGTAAAAGACGGCGAAGTTATCGGTTACGCCTTGTATGATTTCTATGTTTATGACGAAAATTTTGTAACATACGGTTATTTAACCAAAGACGGCACGGTTTTAAGTATGGTCGGCAGTCGTTTGGGGCAAATAGACCGGGGTTTTGTGGTTGACCGCAACGGTCAGATTATTGCCCGCGGCAATCGTGATTATATTGTTCGCGATATCAATCGCAATGCCGTCGGTGAATTGCGTATAGACGGCACGGTGGTCGATTTTGAGGGGCAGAATGTGGGTTATTTATCCGAAGGCGGAGTTATCAGAGATCCGAACGGCGATGAAATAGCTCAGGCAACTCCGTATCAATATTATGTTGCCATCCAAAAAGCGGGTGAAGTCAGCGAAAAAATCGAGCCAAAAGATCGCCGCAAAGTAAAGATAAATGAAGCGGAAAAAACGGAAGATGTTGCCGCCACCGAAAAGAAAGTACGTCGCCAAAAGCTGGGTAATCGTGTTGTGGGCATAGCCCTTAGTCCGGACGGCGATATTATCGGTAATATTTATGATGATGACACGGTGCGCACCGACGACGGTACACAGGTCGGTTATCGTACGCCGGACGGTATGATTGTGGATATGAATTACAATCCGATAGGCATAGAAGAAGCCAAGCATTCGACGGCAACCGAAATGTTTATTCCGCCTGACGCTTATGGCGACGGTCGCCAATACGGAACAAAAGATGCGCCGACAAACTTAGGTGCCGGCGGCGGATACGGCCAAGGTGAACGTTATGATCCGATTCGGGCCAAAGCCTTGCAACAGTTGCAAAACAGACGACGTATGAATATGATGGTCGGAGAATTGGCTAATAGCAATCCTGATTACAATCCGGCAGTATTTACGGGTTATGAAGAAGACGGTTGGGATAACGTGTCGCAAAATATTTCCAGCTGGCGTGTGGATATGAGCGAGATGATTTTGCAGGATAAAGGTATTCCGGCGGTATTGGCGCGTTCCGTTTATGCTTCGGAAGGTTTGAGCAGCGATATTCCGATTACGGCAATAGTTGAGCGTAATGTCTTTGCCGAAGAGGGCAGAAACATTATTATTCCGGCCGGTTCGCGTGTTATCGGTAAAGTTTCCGGCACCGGAACCGGTGGCAACAGCGGCGGCGCGGTTAAAATTGACATCAGTTGGTCTCGTTTGATTCGTCCGGACGGTTCGCAATGGATTTTGAGCAACGCCCAAACGGCAGATGCTCAAGGTCGTGCCGGCGCAATCGGTTATTTGGATGAACAGTTGCTGAAGAAATACAGCGTTCCGCTTATGAATACGGTTTTGCAAGGATTGGTTAATATTGCCACGGCCGGTGGTGGCGAATCAACTACAACCACAAACTCCGACGGTTCTAAAACCACAACCACTGATGCTCGTGCTCAAGCATATCAAGATGCACGTAAAGCCTTTAATGATCGTGTAGGCGATATGATTCAGGAAATTATGGATAAAAAGGCGCAAATTAAGTCGGTGGTTTATGTTCCGGCCGGCACGCGCATAATTATTTACCCGAACGAAGATTTGTGGCTCAACAGCATTAAGCGCGATGCCAAGAGACGCGCCAACGGAGGATCTGGTGCTGGCGGAGAAGCCGATACGCTTTCCAATGGCGAAATGGGACAGGGCGGTGAAGTAACCTATGAAGGCAATTATCGTGAAAACGTACAACCGGCCCGAGCGCCGAGTAATCCGCAACCGGTAAGCAACGGCGGACAGCAACCTGTCGGTTATGTCGCTCCGCCGAGCACGCAGCCGGCTCCGTCGATGAACAGCAACGGTTCTAACGGTGACGTACCGGAGCTATTATAGGAGAAAGGCAATGAGTGATTTTTCGGTATTAGAATCGGTATTAAGACCTTTATCCTATTGGTATAATCAGGATAACCTCGAAGAGGTTGCCATCAACCGAGCCGGCCAAATTTGGCTCAGAATGCGCGGCAAAAGAGCCTATCCGTGGGTAATGTATAAAGATGAGAAACTTTCTAAGGAATATTTAACGGATTTGTTATATATTATAGCAAATACGTATGAGTTAAACTTTGATCCGCTGCAGGGAACACCGCTTGTTTACGCGACTATCCCGGGGGATCATCGTTTTTCCGCAATCTGCGGGAAGAACGTTATGTACGATGAAGAAGATTTAACCGGAGGCATTGCCTTGGCTATTCGTCTTCATGCCGATGACGTTGCTTTCGGTCTCGAAGATTACGGAATGAAACAGGGGCAAGCCCTTCAAAAGCTGAATCCGCTTAAGGATATTAAGGTTCCGGACGATGCGTATGAAAGATTGCTTCTGTATATAAAGCGAGGTGAACATATATTGGTGTCTGGTGCAACATCAACCGGTAAAACTACTTTTTTAAATAATTTGCTGAAAATTTTGGATATTCATAAACGAATTATTACGGTTGAAGATACTCGAGAGTTGATTGTTCCACATCCCAACCGTGTTCACCTCGTGATGTCGCGTACCGAGCAAACCAACAGCATTGACTATTCTAAAATCATCGACTTGGTGGTGCGTTTCACGCCGGATGCGATTATCGGCGGCGAAATTTCTACCAGTAACGCCAGCGGTATTTGGCAGCTGATGGGTTCCGGTCACGATAACTGTTTTGCCACCATTCACGCCGAAAGTTCGCAAGAGGCGTATTTGCAATTTATTAAGCGTATTATGGCCTCAACCAACGGTGCCGTAAACGTGGAACAAACGCTTGATGAAATGAAGCGCAAACTTCATGTGGTGCAAATTCAACGTTTGGGCAACCAACGTGCAATTACCGAGGTTACTTAAAGGATTTTTCGGTATGAAAAAAAACGCCGCAGACAATCCGGAACTGGCCGCAACGCAAGAGCGGTTTATGCAGTTTTACAAAGAAAAATTGCAATCGGTTTATGAAGATTTGGAAGAAGACCGGCAAGCCTGTTTATTTTCATTGGCTTGCAGCATTATCGGCATAATTATCGTTTTCGGCGGCATTTTTTCGCTGTTTTATTTTGATATTTTGAGTATGGAAGTTTTGGACAGCCAATGGTTCGCTATTTTAATATCCATATTGCTGCTTATTGCCATGGGGCTGATTTTTTATCCGTTCAATTACTACAATTCCATCACCAAATCGCGGGCAATGAATAAGATTCTCTCTTTTTGGGGCAAGTATAAATATTTTAACGGAAAAGATCTTATCGGCGAAAGTGTGATAAAAAAATCCGAATTATTCGGCTATTTTAACGGCTCCTCGTCAGACGATGCCTTCTGGGGATATCACAACGAAGTGGAGCTCGATGTTTCGGAACACGATTTGCGCATTAAAGGCCGCAAGGGCGATACGATTATTTTTCGAGGTGCCATCATTCGGTTGGATTTTCCCAAAAAATTTAAGGGTAAAACCGTAGTTTTGAATAAGGGCCGGAACTGGAACTTTATCTGGAACAATCCGGTGTTTATGTTATTGTTGGCAACGGCGTTGGCTCCGTTTGGCATTTATTTGTATCATATTTATTTGAGAGATTTAAATCCGACGCCGTGGATATTGATTACGTTGGCGCCGATGCTGATTGTTTTGAGTATATACGCGCTGATATATCTGTTTTATCGGCACAAAAACCCATTGAAAGCCACCCAAAAAGTGGTACTTGAGGGCTTGCCGTTTTTGAAAAAATGGAAGGTTTTGACCAGCAGTCAGATTGAGGCACGCTACTTGTTAACACCGGTGTTTATGGAAAAAATGCTGGAAATTAAGCGCCTGTTTCACGGCAAACACATTGATTTCAGTTTTTTTAACAATCAGCTGTTGATTGCGGTGCACACAAGCAAGGATTTATTTGAAACCACATCGCTGTTTACACCGGCACTCAGCTATCACAAAATGCGCGAAGTGGTCAGCCAGTTGCAAAGCATTTTTGCGGTAATCGACTTGATTTTGAACGATAGTCAAATCAAAAAATAAACGAGCAGATTTCCGCCTTTACCAAATCTAAACCGATTTTATTTTCCGAGCTGGTGGCGATAATATCCGGCAGAGCGGCGGCGTGTTTTTCGATTTCCGTTGCGGTGGCGGCAAGAGTTTTATCTAACTCGGTTACGGAAACTTTATCGGCTTTGGTCAGGATAATCTGATAAGATACTGCCGCCTCATCGAGCATTTTCATAATTTCCGCATCTTCCTTTTTTATGCCGCGGCGAGAATCAATCAACACAAACACGCGGCGCAGATTCGGCCTGCCGCGCAAGTAAGTTTTCAAAATGGCCTGCCATTGTTTTACCAATTTTTCCGGCGCTTCGGCATAACCGTATCCCGGCAAATCCACCAAATACAACTTATCGTCAAAATTAAAAAAGTTAAGCTGCTGAGTGCGCCCCGGCGTAGACGAGGTTTTCGCCAGTTTCTTCTGGTTGAACAGTGCATTGATTAAGCTCGATTTACCCACATTCGAGCGACCGGCAAACGCCACTTCATCGTAAGTATCTTCCGGCAATTGCTCTAAGCGCGCCACGCTAAGCATAAAATTTATGGGGCGCGTAAATTGCGTTACCGCCTCGGAAATTTGCTGTGCGGTAAACTTTTCAGCCATTATTTGACTCCGTTTTTATGCATAATGATTTTTTGCTGAATGAGCGACAAAATGTTGTTCAAAATCCAGTAAATAACCAAGCCGACGGCAAAATGCGCAAACATAATCGTGAACAAAATCGGCATCAACATAAACATTCTGGCTTGATCTTTATTGGCCGGTTTCGGGTTAAGTTGATTTTGCAACAGCATGGTCAAGCCGTAAATCAGCGGCCACACGCCGATATCTATAACCGACGGAACGTAAATGTGTGCCCAAGTTGAAATGGTCAGCGGGTCCGGTGCCGACAAGTCCTTTACCCAGCCGATAAACGGCGCGTGACGTATTTCGATGGCGATATTTAAGACCTTAAACAACGAGAAGAATATCGGAATCTGAATAAACATCGGTAAACAACCCGAAGCCGGATTTACTTTTTCTTTTTTATAAAGTTCCATGGTGGCACGTTGTAAGGCCACTTTGTCTTCTTTGTAAATCTCTTGCAACGCCATAATTTTCGGCTGAATTTTCTTCATTTTGGACATATTATCATAAGACTTGTGCGCCAACGGGAACATAGATAAACGCAAAATCGCCGCAAACAGCAAAATTGCCCAGCCCATATTGCCGATTAACCCGTAGAGAAAGTCCAAAATATAGAAAAACGGTTTGGTCAGAAAATAATACCAACCGAAGTCAATGTTCAAATCAAACTTTTTGATGCTTTCGGCATATTTATCCAGCAATTTAATTTCTTTGGCTCCGGCATAAAGTCTGGTGTTAACCTCGGCACTTTGTCCGGCCTGAATTTGCAATGGTGCTCCTCTGAAGTCAAGTTGATACATACCGTCTTTTACTTTGCGCAGACTGATTTTTTCGGCCGCCTCGTCATCAAAAACAAACGAGCCGAACCAATATTTATCCGAAAAAGAAACCCAACCGCCGTCGGTTTCAAATTCCTGCGGTTCTTCTTTTATTTTTGGGTATTTTATTTCCTTAAGCTTACCATTTAAGACGCCCACAAAACCCTCGTGTACCACACTTCGTGCTGATGAATTTTCATCTATACGCTTGCTGAACAAACCAAAAGGCAACAGTGTCACCGCCTGGCCGGAATGATTTTCCACCGATTGTTTGAGTGTAAACAAATAATGTTCGTCAAGCGAAATCTGATTTATAAATTTTAGCCCTTGCCCGTTATCCCATTCCAATGTAACCGGAGTGTTCGGCGTTAATTCTGCGTTGCCGACGACCTGCCACACGGTAGAAGAATCCGGAACCGCAACGTCGGTGTTGGCAGAAAGCCAACCGTAATCGGCAAAATAAGAGTTTTCGGTTTTGGCCGGCAACAACAAAGAAACGTCCGGACTGTTATCTGCGATGGTTTCTTTGTATTTGGTGAGAGTCAAATTATCAAAACGCGCGCCTTTCAAACGGATAGAGCCGTTCAATACGTCATTTTTAATCGGCAGACGAGCATCTGCGGCCAAAACGGTTTCGGCTTTTTCAAAAACAACTTCCGGCGCTTCAACCGCATCTTCCGACTTGGTTTCTTCGGCCGTTTGAACGGTTGCCGTGGCAACGGTTGCGGTTTTAGGCGCTGCCGGTTTCGGGAAAAAATAGTTAACCCCCAATACCACCAAGGCAGACAATATAATTGCCGCGTACAAACCTCTCAAATCATCTTTCATCAATCAGACTCCCTATATTTAAACACTAACTTTTCTATAAGCATTTAGCTTAAAAATCAAGCAATTATCTTCACTTATGCCGCGTTTCTTTCGGCGGCACCGGATCATATCCCGAACCGCCCCACGGGTGGCAGCGGCAAATTCGCCTGAAACTGAGCCATGTTCCTTTGATAACGCCGTGAACCTTAATCGCTTCGATGGCATATTGCGAACAGGTCGGGCGAAATCTGCATACTCCCGGACATAAAGGCGAAATAAAAATCTGGTAAATTTTAATCAGCGCAATCGGCAGTTTCTTCATCATTTATCTCTTGCGGAGCGGTAAACGCTTTGTTGATTTTTTTGAACGCGCGAATAACATCGGTGCGCAAATTTTCAAACGGACAGCAATAAGTATCAAATCTGCCGACCAAAACATAATCGGTGTTGTCGAGCGCGTATTTGGCGTAAATTTCGCGCACAACTGCGCGCAAACGACGCTTTGTCCGGTTGCGAATGTGGGCTTTGCCTAAGCGTTTGGTGGCCGTAAAGCCGATTCGCGCCGGATTCTGTGTTGCGGCAGATACATTATGAGCCGCTTGCAACAAAACATTATGAAAAATAACGGTTTCGGCTTTAGCGGCTCTTAAAAAATCTTTTCTTTTTTTTATTATCGGAAAGTTGCTCATGGCAAACCATTAAGCAGAAATTCTTTTACGACCTCTCGCTCTGCGGGCGGACAAAACTTTGCGACCGTTAGCGGTTGCCATACGTGCTCTGAAGCCATGGCGGCGTGCGCGCACGATTTTACTTGGTTGATATGTTCTTTTCATTTTAATTCTCCGGTTAGTTATTAGTTATTTAAAATCTGCATCCAAAGGCAGATTCTCGGTTAATTTTTCGTTACCCTTATAAAGGCATAAATTTGATAAGTCAACAAAAAAGCGTCAGACTGGCAAATATTTTATTGACGAAAGCAATAATTTTTTGTATGCCGAAACAAGGAGTTTTAATGACAGAGCGCAACAATGCATATAAAAACAGGTTGTCTTCGCAGCAAACTGATGAATTGCTGTCGATATATCGTGACTATACGTATGAGGTTCGCCGCTACGAAGATTTGCTGGCAAATACGTCTTTGATGACTATGGCGGCCTTTTATATGGAAAGTCTTTATACGGAAACTAAGCCTGATTTTCCATGGAGAGTTGAGTTTACGACTGCCGAAGAAAAACGCAATTATCAAGATTTTACCGATGAAAAAATTCATACGGCCGGTAATCGGGTTTATGTCGGTCTGCAACACACTGATGTGCGCGAAAATAACTCTGCTCAAATTACCTATATTCCACAGGATTTTTTATTGCATATTTTGGACGTGCCGCTTCCGGCATCTGTTGAGCGTTATACCGTGGTTTATCCTGAAAAAGGTTTGGTCGGCAACACCGAGTTTTTGATAGACGGACGTTTTAAGGCCGTTTATATCCGCAAAGAAAACGCCGAACAACCGATAAAGGAGGGTTTGAACAGCGCCAATATGCTGGCGGAACTCCGCATTTTGGTAAATGTGGTGGAAGGCTTGTGCAAAGACATGAATATGTCCAGAACAAGGTTTGAGAACATTGTTTTAAACAGCTATGCCTCCGGAGCCGTGGCTCCGTTTGAGAATACCATTATGGAAATCATGAGTTCGTTTGCTGACAAAATGCAAAATATCTGTCGCAATGTTTATAAAGAAAATGATTTAGACAAGGCACTGCAATTGGCTGAGGACGACGGGTTAATTCCGTCAGCCAAAACTCTCAGAGATTATGTTAATATTCGCAATTTAATACGCCATTCACAAGATACCATGGAAGAATTGGGGAGTTTTAACCATAAAGAAGCGCAAAAAAATTTGAAAGCACGCGCCAGATATTTGCAATCTTATCTTGCGGTTTGCGGCACAACTTTAAGACAGCGCATAAAATCGTATATCGGGGTTTTGCACCAAATGCAAGCCATAGTAACCAATATCAAGCCGGAGACATTTATCCGCAATAAATCCGAAAGTAACAGCAAGTTTGTTGAGAGAATTAAAGCCTATCATCTCCAAAACCCGGAAAAAATACCGGAAGTCGAAATAAATCTGCCAATGTCGGACAGTAAATTTAAGACAATAAACCGCATTTTGCATAAGATTTTGCCACAAGTTAAAGTTGTTGATGATTTCAACCTGCCTCGCGATGAATTTTCCGAATTGGAAAAAGATTACCAGTTGCGCACTTGGTTTTTGCAAACTTACAATTCGTTTGCGTGTCGGGTGATGACATATTGTATGACACGCGGGCAGAATTTGCGCCGACAGAAAACTTGGGGCTATTTGAAAGAGCTTAAGCTGATGACTGAGGAAGAAAGTCGTACTTGGCGCGAATATACTGATTTGCGCAACAATCTCAGCCACAATGGTTTTAATGGTGAACTGCGGCAAAAATTAAGAGAAGCAGAAGAACCGTATCTTAAAGTGTTGAATGAGTTGGAGTTAAGACTGAGCAAGGTCTATCCGGATATCAAGTGGTTGCGTAAAGGCGTTTATGAATATAAGCACAGCGACGGATTGATTGTAACCATAGATTTTAATAAGCGTGATATATCATATCATAATGAGCTTTCTCCAACCTCGCAATTTAAGGTACAGGGAAAGATAGATTTGGCGGAAAAAGATATGAAAACTTATCTCAATAATCAGCAGAAAGCTCATCCGCAAAAGGAAAAATACGCCAATGGCGTGGAATTGCACACGGAAAATAACAAGCTTAAATCCATAAAATTGCCGAGTGGGGTTACGATAAATTTTGAAAAGCAACGAATTTTATGGGATAAGACGGTTTTGTTGCATACCAATGCCGATTCTTTTAATGTATTGCAAACCACCAACAGCAAGATTATTACCGATAAAAATTTCCGCATCAGCGAATATTGGGAAAAAAATCGTCGCCGCTCGCTGGGTGCCGGAGATATGTGTTTGCTGGAATATAGGCATCGTGCGGTGGTTGATAGTATCGGACGCTTGAAGGAATTTAACTATAAAAATGACCACGGCGTAATGATTAAGACCGGTTTCAGAAGCACCAAAAACGGAGCGGAAATTTCCTTTGCCGACGGCACCAAGATTTCTTTACAAGGCAAATCCATGATTATAACTCACAACGGCAAGCAACTCAGTTATGAAAACCGACAGGAATTTGCCGCTTCTTATATCAACACTTCCGGCGGCTTGCCTCCGTTTAATAAATTCGGCAACGGCAGATAGAATTTTGCGCACAAAAAACCGCGATATTAAATCGCGGCTTTTCAAAATCAATACTGTTATCTTCTGTCGCCGAAAATGCGCAACAAATACAAAAACAGGTTGATAAAGTCCATATACAGGCTGAGCGCGCCGGATATCGCCAAGCGTTCCGTCATATCGCCGCCGCCGTAATAATACATTTGCTTAATTCTCTGCGTGTCATATGCGGTTAAGCCGACAAAAATCGCCACTCCGATGTATGAAAGCGCCCAATACATAGCGGTGCTTTGCATAAAGATATTGACAATACTGGCGATAATCAAACCGATTAAACCCATAAACAAAAACGTGCGCCAACCGGTTAAATCACGTTGCGTGGTATAACCGTATAAGCTCAGCGAGCCGAAAGTGGCGGCCGAAATCAGGAACACGCGGGTTATGCTGTGACCGGTATATGCCAAGCAAACCCAAGACAACGACGCCCCCATCAGCGCCGAAAACAGCCAGAAAAAGGCCTGCGTTGCTCCCAAACTTTTGTTAAATGCCACATAATTAAAGGCAAAAATCATAATCAGCGGCGAAAAAGCAACCAGCCAGCCGAACACTGTCATATTGCGTGTTGCCGGATTGTAGAGCAAGCTCTGCAAAGCCGGAGTGGTGGCAAACAAATAAGCAACCACCGCGGTTACAATCAAGCCCAACCCCATATAATTAAAAACTCTAATCATATATTGACGCAAACCCTGATCGATTTCCGTTCCGGCGCGGTTCAACACTTCGACCGCAGGTTTGTGTTGATATTCGTTCATATCCATTTTGTTCTCCTCAATAATGTTTCTGCAAAAAATATAGTTTTTTTGAAGTTAAAAATCAATAATTAATCTATACAAAGCGCAAAAATATTGCTATAAAGCGTATGTAAAAAAGGAGAACCTATGTATAGCGAGAGATTCCGGCAGTTTATCGAAATGTGGCGCAAAGACTTTGCCATTGAACGCAGTATGAACGAAAAAGTGTGCGTAGATCGCGACGGCAACCCGATTCCGTGGTACACTTATCCGGCCATTGAATATATTTCGCAGTTTGATTACGGCGCCAAAAAGGTGTTTGAATACGGCACCGGATATTCATCGATGTATTGGGCCAAGCGTGCCTTAAAAGTTATCAGCATAGAAGATAAGCCGGAATGGTTTGAAAAGTTTTCGCAAGAATTTAAGGCTTCAAATTGGCAAATGCGTTATTGTGACGAAAAAGAGGGCTATGAAGATATGATTTTTGCCGACGGTGAAAAATACGATGTGATAATCATTGACGGTAAACGTCGCGCCGAATGTGCGGCTTGCGCAGTTAAAGCTTTGGCTAAAGGCGGTATGATAATTTTAGATGATAGCGACCGCGTTAACACCAGTTTGGAATATCAGGGCGCGGTTAAAAATTTGCGTGCGGCCGGTTTGTTGCAAGTGGATTTTTACGGTTTTTGCCCGATGAATAATTATACCAAAGCCACCTCCATATTTTTCAGTCGCGATTTTGATTTTGAATCGCTTTATACGGTGCAACCGATTAATGGATTGGGCAATATTTGGTCAATGAGCCGTCGCGAGCGCAAGCAATTTTTCAAAAAACAGGAATGGCCGCTGAAAGAAACCACCGACCAACCGGAAGAATAAAACGAAACCAACGTAAAGGCTAATTTTAAAGAAATAAACGCCCGAAAATGTATCGGGCGCTTATAAAAAATGATTACAACTTGGTGTAAACAATTCTTTTTTTCTTTTTTTGTTCGCGGCGTTTTTCCTGTTGTTCTGCCTTTTTTTGCTGCTCGGCGTTGTAAGCCTGCTCCGTTTCCGCACACCTTTTGAAAAAAGCTATAAAAGCGTCAATCAAACCGCTGAGCCACCCGTAAAGAATGAACGTGCCGAAGAAAATAATCCAAGCATAGGCCATCGCCAGAAAACCACCGAATGTCGGCATCAACTTATAATGCTCGCCGGAAAGATGCTCCAAAATCGTCACCAAATTAACGGCATAAGCTACAAACGCAACACACAGCGCCAACAAAAACACGTTGATTAAATGTTGCCATTTGCCGTGCTTTGCGGATATATTATCCCAAACTTCAAACGGCATAAGTAAAATCATCGCCATTTGCGGCACAAAAAGGCAACCCAATCCGATGGCAATGGCGCTGACAAAGGCAATAATGCCGAAGCCCAACAGCATCTCCGTCCATTCCACCGGTGTTTCGCGGTAACTGAAAGCAAACACGTCGTAATGCACCGAAAGTGCCGCAAAAATAAACGTCAGACCAACCATGGCAAAAACGACCAGAATTTTGCCGATAATCTCTTTCTTCATAATACTCGGGATTTTTAAAGAGGCTCTGATTTGTTCCCGTTCCTCCGCAATTAATAATGACTTAATTATGTTTATTCTGTATCGAAAATAGAATAAACACACGATGAATGTCAAGCAAATTGCGGCGCGGTTCAGCCGATTCGCTGAATTATTTTACGCGCGATTTCTTCATAAGCTTTGGTGTGCGGACTGTCCGGATTTTCCGCCACAATCGGCGTTCCGGCATCGGAAGTGCGACGAATTTCCGGTTCCAAAGGAATGGCTCCCAAAAAGGTTTCGCCCATATTTTCCGCCGTCTGCTTAGCGCCGTCATGCCCGAAAATATCGGCACGTTCGCCGCAATGCGGGCAAATAAAGTAGCTCATATTTTCCACAATTCCCAATACCGGAGTGCCGGTTTTTTTGAACATATTTACTCCTTTAATCGCGTCAATCAGAGCAATATCCTGCGGAGTAGAAACGATTACGATACCGGCAAAATCAATGCGTTGCGAAAGTGTAATCAAAATATCTCCGGTTCCCGGCGGCATATCAATTACCATAACATCAATATTGTGCCACAGCGTTTGCGTCATCAGCTGTTCAATTGCTCCGCAAGCTTTTGCTCCGCGCCAAATCAGCGGCGTGTCGCGATCAATCAGCGTACCGATGGAAACGGATTCGATACCGTATTCGTTGAACGGCTTAAAGTTTACCCCATCATCAGAAGCCAACGGCGAACCTTCATAACCAAGCATAGTCGGCACCGACGGTCCGTAAATGTCAGCGTCAAACAACGCTACTTTTTTACTGCAATTTGCCAAAGCCAAAGCCAAATTTACTGCGGTGGTGGACTTGCCGACACCGCCCTTACCCGAAGCAACACCGATAATTTTTTTAACTCCGCGGATTTGCCATTTTTCAATGGCGTCAACGCCGAGATTGGCGTTTTTTTCTTCCACAAACGCCACCGTAACCTTATATTCCGGCATCAATTCAGATATTTTGTGTTTTAATCTTGCGGTTATGCTTTCGTCTTCCGCAATGTTTTTATATTCGATGATAACACGTTTTCCCAAAATTTTTACGCTTGAAATACAACTGCGCGGATAATGGTTGGCCGCAATATCAAAAATTTCAGCTTCTGTCATAAATATACTCCTCATGTGGATATTTCGGATAGTTGATTGTATTTATTTAACAGATGGATTATCTTAAAGCAACGAAAATGTTTTTAATAAGGAGATAAAATGGCTAAAAACAGTAATCCTTGGGAGGATAACGGCGCGTGGGAAAACATTTCCGGCGGGGAAGTCGCGCGCAAATTTAAGGTGTTGGCAGCCAAGTCTGACAACAATTGGGGTGGATACACCAAATACGGTATTTTATTGTTGATTGTATTGTGGATTTGTAGCGGATTCTATCAAGTGCAGCCTAGTGAAGCCGGTGTTGTTTTACGTTTCGGTAAATATATCGACACCACCGACGCCGGATTGCACTATCATCTGCCGCGGCCGATTGAGGAAGTGATTAAAGTAAATGTAACTCAGGAACGCAGTATCAACTTGGGCGCCGCTGATGTCAGAGACTATCGCAACAACGCTTTTACCGAAAGTCATATGCTGACCGGCGATGAAAATATTGTGGATATTAACTTGACGGTGGTGTGGAAAATCAAAGACGCTAAAGACTATTTGTTCAGCATTCGTGATCCGGACGAAACCGTAAGCGTGGCGGCACAATCGGTGTTGCGCGAAATTGTCGGCCAATCGGAAATGCAACCGATTATTACCGGCGACCGCGGCAAAGTTGAAGACGACACCAAAGAAGAATTGCAACGGGTTTTGGACGAGTTTGAATCCGGAATTTCCATTGTGCGTGTAAAGTTGCAAAAAGCCGATCCGCCGAGAGAAGTTGTAGATGCCTTCAACGAAGTTCAGCGTGCTAAGGCCGATATGGAACGTTTCAAAAACGAGGCCGAAGCCTATCGCAATGAAGTTATCCCGAAGGCTCGCGGTCATGCGGCGCAAATTTCGCAAGACGCCGAAGCTTATAAAGCGGCCGTAATCAACAAGGCCGAAGGTGAGGCTAAGCGCTTTGCCTCGGTTTATGCCGCCTATAAAGACGGACGCGAAGTTACGGTTAAAAAAATGTATTTGGATGCGTTGGAAGAAGTGCTTTCAAAGGCCAATAAAGTCATTATAGACCCATCGCAAAAAGGCAATTTGTTACCGGTATTGTCGCTCAACGGAAAAAAGGAGTAAAAAGATGAACAGAATAGGATTTTGGCATATTATCGGCGTTGTTTTTGCCGCCGCTCTGATATTGATTTTGAGCGCTACCTATATGGTGTATCAATCCGAACAGGCCATTGTGTTGCAATTCGGTGAGCCGATTCGCGTGGTGCGTGAACCGGGTTTGAAATTTAAGGTGCCGTTTGTGCAAAACGTGGTTTTCTATGATGCTCGTCTGCTCAACTTGGACCCTCCGGCGCAAGAAGTGGTGTTGAATGATAAAAAACGCTTGGACGTAGACAGTTTCACCCGTTACAAAATCATTGATCCATTGAAGTTTTATCAAACCGTGCGCACCGAAAATCAGGCACGCGGCAAGCTGGCGGAAATCGTTAATTCTTCTTTGCGTAAGGTTTTGGGACGAATCACTTTAACCGAACTTTTGTCGGAAAAACGCACCCAAATTATGACCGATATCAGCAATACGGTAAAAAAAGATGCCGAAGCCATCGGTGTCAGCGTTGCCGACGTGCGTATTCGCCGCGCGGATTTGCCGCGTGAGGTTATGCAGGCCATTAACGACCGTATGAAAACCGAGCGCCAACGCGATGCCAAAGAATTTCGCGCCAAAGGTCAGCAAGAGGCACAAAATATTCGGGCTAAAGCCGATAAAGAGGCTACGATTATTATTGCCGAGGCTGAGAAAAACGCGCAAATAACCCGAGGCGAAGGAGATAAAGAAGCGGTGCAATTGTGGAACAGAATGGTGGGACAAGATGTTGAATTTTACGATTTTTACCGTTCGCTTGACGCTTATCGCAAATCACTTTCCGGCAAAGACACTTCGCTGGTTTTGTCACCGGATTCTGACTTTTTCAAATTTTTTAACAACGGCATGAACAAACGGAACGACTAATGAAAAAACTATGCGGATACATTTTCTGCTCGTGCGGTTTGGCTTTTGCGGCCGACGCTCAGGTTTTGAGCTTGGAAGATGTGATTGACGAGGTTAATCCTTCGGTTGTCAGCATAACTTCCGAAGATGAAGAAACTCAATCTTTGGGGGCGGGAATCATTGTCAGCGCCGATGGTTATGTGGTTACAAACGCCCATGTGGCCGAAGGAGGACAAAAAATTACGGTTACCACCTATGATGATGAAGCCTACGAGGCCGAGCTTATCGGCATGGACGCCAAAACCGATATAGCCTTGCTGAAAGTGATGCATCCGCAAGATTTTGAACCGGCGACTTTTGCCGATTCGGAGGATATTCGCGTGGGCAACACCGTTTTTGCGGTGGGAAATCCGTTTGGCTTGGGCAACAGCGTTTCTTCCGGCATTATCTCGGCCAAAGAACGCGATATCGAAAAAGGCCCGTATGATAACTTTATTCAAACCGATGCCGCAATAAATCAGGGCAATTCCGGCGGACCGCTGTTTAATATGGACGGCAAAATCATCGGCATGAACACCGCCATATTTTCAACCGACGGCAATAATTCCGGCGTTAGTTTTGCCGTGCCGTCAAACACGGTGCGCTGGGTGGTGGAGCAAATCAAACAAAACGGCGAAGTAATCCGCGGTTGGCTCGGTATCGGGGTGCAAAAAATCCGCAGCAATAATGCCGAGCAGAAAAATCGGCTGATTGTTGCCTCTATGGCTGAAGATTCGCCGGCGGCATCAACCGGTATTGCCGTGGGCGACATTTTGATTGATGTTGCAGGATTGTCGTTGAAATCGCCGCGTCAGTTTTCGCTGGAAATTTCGCAAACTCCGCCGGATACGGTTTTGCCGGTGATTGTTTTGCGTGACGGCAAAGAAATAGATTTGGAAATTAAAGTGGCGCAAATGCCTTCCGAAAATGAAGAAGGCAAAGAAGAAATATCCACCGAGGCAGAAGCGGCGGAAAGCGAGGCAGAGCAAAACGCCGCGGATTTTCCGGAACTGGGAATTAAAGCCCGTTTTGACGAGACCAAGCAAGAATTCGTGATTACCGAGGTGGCAAAAAATTCCGAGGCCGAAATTAAGGGAATCGGTGTCGGTGACAAGTTTAAAACGGCGGATAACCGCTTGCTTTTCGGGGTTGAAGATTTGCGCGTTAAAATCAAAGAGGCGCAAGCCGCCGGCAAAATATCGTTGCGTCTTATCGGCGAAGATACCATTGATGAAATTACGCTGAATTTAGAGAAAGAAAATGAGCAGAATTGATTTCTATCATCTCAAAAAGCAATCGTTGGACGAGGTTTTGCCTAAGCTTTTGAATAAAGCGTACGGCGCGGAAAAACGCGTAATTGTCAGCACTACGCCGGAAACCGTGGAAACCGTGAATGCCGCGCTTTGGACATACAGCGACGAAAGTTTTTTGCCGCACGGCACCAAAAAAGACGGATTTGCCGATGAGCAACCGATTTATATTACGGAAAACGCCGACAATGCCAACGCCGCTCAGTTTTTGTTTTTAATCAACGGTGCTGAGGTTGATACCGAGTATGCGGCGCAATTTGAACGGGTGTTTAATATTTTTGACGGCAACGACGAAGACGCGCTACAACAGGCACGCCGTTTGTGGAAAAGTTATAAAGAAGCCGGATTCGAGGTTTGTTATTGGCAACAAACCGACCGCGGCGCTTGGGAGCAGAAAGCATAGACAATATGGTATAACAAGGAAATAATCCTTGCGTTACCGGCAAAAGAAAGTATGATGAGAATGGGTTTTAAGGAGAATAACATTGACTGAAATTTCGGATATACATGTTGCCAGACAAACGATAGACAGAGAAATCGAAGCCTTGAAGGCTATGGAAAACAGCCTTGATGATACGCTGGGCAAAGTGTTGGATGTGTTGCAAAACACCAAAGGCCGCGTAATAGTTACCGGTATGGGTAAATCCGGCCACATCGGCTGCAAAATTGCGGCCACCATGGCGTCTACCGGAACTCCGGCGTTCTTTTTGCATCCGAGCGAGGCCAGCCACGGTGATTTAGGTATGGTTACCAAAGACGACGTGGTGCTGGCTATATCAAACAGCGGTGAATCCAAAGAATTACTGGATATTTTAACTTATTGCCGCCGTTTTTCCATTCCGTTGATTGCCATTACCAAAAATCCGGACAGCTCGCTCGGTCACAACAGCGATTACATTCTGCGTTTGCCTGATAATCGCGAGGCTTGTCCGCTTGGTTTGGCCCCGATGTCTTCAACCACGGCAACGTTGGTGATGGGCGATATTTTGGCTGCAGCGCTGATGGTGCGCAAAGGCTTTACCGAGCAAGACTTCCGCTTGCGTCATCCGGGCGGAAAATTGGGTGCTATTTTGCGCCATGTTTCGGATATTATGCACACCGGCGACGAAATGCCGCTAATCGGCGAAGACGCCATAATGCAAGATGCCTTGATAAAAATGTCGGAAAAAATGCTCGGTTGCGTGGGTATTACGGACAAGGACGGTAACTTAATCGGGGTTATCACCGACGGCGATTTGCGCCGCTGGATGGCTCCGAACCTGATAGAAGAAAAAGTTTCCAAGGTAATGACTAAAAATCCTCGCACTTGCACGGCTGATACTCTTATTGCCGAGGCGGTTAATATTATGAACAATACCGGCCGCGGAATTACCAATATGTTCGTGCTTGAAAACGGAAAGCCTATCGGTATTGTTCATATTCACGATTGTTTAAGAGCCGGAGTCAGCTGATTTATGGTAGATTCGAATAAACTAGATTCTTTTTTTGATAACCGGCATCAATTTGATCCGGAAGAGCGTATGCTACCAAAGCGTAAGGTTGAGTGGAGGCGCTTGTTCAAAATTACCTTGCCTTGCCTTGCCGCGGCTTTGTTGGGAGTGATGGTGGTTATGCCGAACATCAAAAAAAGCGTTGAAATAACTTCTGATGTTACCGTACCGCGTAAAGGAGAAATGGAAAAACTCCATATCGAACAAACGGAATTTAATACGATTGACAGCAAAAATCGTGTCAACAAAATTGTTGCAGATCACGTTGATGAGCTCAAAGCCGGCAGCCAGACGTATAAGATACATAATCCTAAGGGCAAAATTCCGACCGACAACGGCCATATCGACATAACTTCGGACGTGGGATATTTTAATCAAAATACAAATTTGCTGCGTTTGACGAAAAATGTTAAAGCCGTAATCGAAAACGACACGGTGGTTACAACCGAAAAAGCCAATTATGATTTCAACAAAGAAAAAGGATGGGGCAATTCTGCCGTCAGAGCCGAGGGCGAGTGGGGAACAATGGATGCCGAGGCGTTTACTTATAATAAAATTGCCGAAGTTTTGGTTTTGAAAGGTAAGAATAAAATAAACAGCACTCGCGGCGTAATGATGTCTGATAGCGAAACACAAGTTTACCAAAAAGAAAATAAAACGGTTTCAGTCGGCAACGCCCATATTGTTCGTGATCAAAGCAATTTATATGCTGACAAAATCATCGGTTGGTTTAGCAAAAGCGCTAAAAAAGATTTGGAGCGCGCTGAAGCTTACGGCAACGTTGTTATTCAAACGCCGAAGGAAAATATAAAGGGCGGCGAAGGATATTATTATGCCGATGAAGGCAAAATTGAAATGTACGCTGAAACTAAGGATACGAAAAATCCGCGCAAATCTGTTACCGTCGAACAGGGTGAAAATACATTGCGCGCCAAGCAAATTACGGTTTTTGTCAGCAAAGACGGTAAAAACGAGTTACAAAAAGTTATTGCCGTCGGCGATGTTGTGGTTAAAACGCCGGAAGAAACCATTACCGGCAACAAGGGCGTGTATGAGCCGCAAAAAAACAAGGTGGAAGTGTTTGCCTCAAAAGTTCCGGTGGAAATCGTACAGGGCGAAAATGTGTTGCACGCACAAAAGGTTGAAGCCTTGTTGAGCAAAGGCAAAAAACAGGAAATTCAGCGAGCGATTGCCGTCGGCGAGGTTGAAGTTATAACTCCCAAAGGTTCGGCTTGGGGTGATAAAGGAATATACAGCCCATTGGAGCATAAGGTGGAGCTGTTTGAAAATGTTCGATTGGAGCAAGACGGAAACTTCATTATCGGTGCGTATGCCGAAACCGATTTGGAAACATCGGTCAGCCGTATAAGCGGAGATGATACTACCAACGGCAGAATCAGCGGCACTTTTTATAAAAAAAGGAAATAGATATGGTTATGATGCAAAAAAATGATGCAGATGTGCTGGAAATTTTCAATATCGGCAAAAAATATAAAAAGCGCTCGGTGCTGAAAAACGTGTCTTTGCACGTTAAAAAAGGCGAGGCTGTCGGGCTTTTGGGACCGAACGGCGCCGGTAAAACCACCTGTTTTTATTGCGTTACCGGTCTGATTACACCGGATTACGGTGATATTTACATTAACGGCGAAGATATAACCAATATGCCTATGTATAAGCGTGCCAAAATGGGCATAGGATATTTGCCGCAAGAGGCCTCCATTTTCAGAACATTGAGCGTTGAAGATAACATTATGGCCATTCTGCAAGTGGTTGAAGATGATGAAAGCCGCCGCGAAAATACGCTGGACGAGCTGTTGAACGAATTTTCGATTGCTCACCTGCGTAAATCTCCGGCGTTGGCACTTTCCGGCGGTGAACGGCGTCGTTTGGAAATTGCGCGTGCCCTTGCCAGCAGACCGAGCTTTATCTTGCTTGATGAGCCGTTGGCTGGTATTGATCCGATTGCCGTCAACGATATACGCGGATTGGTTTCGCAGCTTAAAAATCGCGGCTTGGGTGTGTTGATTACCGACCACAACGTGCGCGAAACGCTGGATATTATCGACCGTGCCTATATTTTGCACAGCGGTTCTGTGTTAATGGAAGGAACACCGGATGAAATTGTTAACAACGAAGAAGTTCGCAAAGTATATTTGGGCGACAATTTCTCTCTATAAAACTATTAAACTGTTTACTTTTGCTTAAAAGTTGTTATACTATAAAACAAGAGATTAACAAGGCAATTTTGCCGTAATAAACTAACAAATGAGGTATATTATGAATATTACATTATCAGGAAAACAAGTTGATATCAGCGACAGACTGCGCAAACACGTTGAAGAGGGTTTGGAAACCTCGGTGAACAAATATTTCAATGCGCCGATTGGTAGCAACGTTTATTTTTCGATGGACGGAGAAGAATTTCGCGCCGAAGTCACGGTACATCCGGCTAAAAACATTGTTTTAAAAGGTACCGGCGTTGCTGCTGATCCGTATTCCGCTTTTGATAACGCTAATACCCATATTGCAACACGCTTGCGTCGCCAAAAGAATAAATTGAATGACCACAAAGGCAAGACCGGAATGGTAGAAATGGCTCATGAATCCGTGTTCCCGTTGACCGAAACCGAAGATGAAATGAGCATTGATGAAAACGCACCTCTGACTATTGCCGAAACCGATGCCAACATCAAAGTTTGCACCGTCAGCGAAGCAGTTATGTATATGGATTTGGCAGATGAATGTGCCTTAATGTTCCGCAACAGCGCCAACAACCGCATCAGTATGGTATATCGCCGCAAAGACGGCAATATCGGTTGGGTTGAACCGGCAGCATAAAAACAGGATTTAACTGAAGAAAAGGCTTTTTGTATGGGAATTTCTGATATTTTATCGGAAGATATGATTTTGACGGAAGTCGAAGCGAGCAGCAAACGTCATCTGTTAGAAGAAATATCTACCTACATTGCGCGCAAAGAAGGTATTGATAAAAATACCATATTTGAGGCGGTTTTGGAACGTGAAAATCTTGGCTCTACCGGATATGGCAACGGCGTTGCGTTTCCGCACGCGCGTATAAACGGCTTAAAACATATTATGTCGGTTTTTGTCAGATTGGATAAGCCGTTGGATTATGATGCACTTGACGGGCAGCCGGTTGATATGGTAGCGTTTATGATATCTCCGGAGAACAGCGGAGATGACCATTTGCGAACACTTGCTGCGTTTTCACGGGTTTTAAAAAACGCGGAAATATGTGAATCCGTGCGCAAGGCAAAAGGTCCGCATGAGATATATGTTGCTCTGCAGGGATAACAAATTTTAATAAATCTCAAAAAACCGAATCTCTAAGGTTCGGCTTTTTTGTTTGTCGGAATTAATTCTTGACAAAAAATGTGAAAAATGTTAGCGTGTTTCTGAATTTGAAATTATTATAAATCTAAAAACCCATCTAAGAATTATGGAAAAGTATTCTGATACGTCTTATTACAAGGCGGTGGTCGTTGAACGTCCGAAAAACAAGCCTTATGGTCTGTTAACCGTTAAGGTACGCTTGCGCAACAAGCAGCTTACGGCAAATTTCTTGAACAGTGATATTCAGGCAGTCAACTTGAAATCGGGAGATGAAGTTTGGATATGTCCGGCTACAGGAGATATCGGCCCGATTGTCAAACATAACCCTCTCATGCGCTTTTTAAAGCTTTTATGGAATTGATTGAAACCGCAAATTAAACAGTTATGGAAGAAGAACTTGGTGCTCCGATGTTTTGCGCCGTGGTAGTTGAAAAACAGGTAACCGACAACGCCGTAGAATTGCAAGTACGCTATCATCGCAAAAGCATATTTGACGGCAAACGCAAAGCGTTTAAGGTGATTGTGAATCGCGGACCTACCGATTCGGAATACAGATTGCAACGTTATCTTTCGGCCAAGCAATTAAAGCCCGGAGATGAGCTCTATGTTGACCCGTATGGCGAAGATTGGACTGACCCCATGTATTACGGCAAAATTCGCCGCAAGTGGAATCTTAAATTCGCCTAAGTGCGTTCAAAACCGAAAAACAAAAACCTCCCGACATTGCGTGTCGAGAGGTTTTAGTTTTTTTAAGAGCACGGTTAAATATCCAAATTTTGAACTTTCAGCGCGTTTTCTTGAATAAACTCTTTGCGCGGCTCAACCACATCGCCCATCAGGGTAGAGAATGCCTCGTCGGCTTCTTCCACGCTGTCGATTTTAACCTGCAACAAAGAACGAGCTTCCGGATCCAAGGTAGTTTCCCAAAGTTGTTCCGGATTCATTTCGCCCAAACCTTTATAGCGTTGGATTGAAATACCTTTCTTGCCGGCGGCCGTAACCGCATTCATCAAGGAAACCGGACCGTCAACCCGTTTTTCGCCCAATGACTTAGTGGATAAAATCAGCGATTTGGCAAAGTTTTCGGTTAAGAAGTCGTGCATTTCGTTTAAGATTTTGCCTTCCGGACTTTCCAAAATGTTGGCGCCGATAACGTGTTCTTCTTTTACGCCGCGCAATACCCGATAGAATACCACGCTGCCCTCGGCATTGATTTCAGCCTTCCAACCGCGGTCATATTCGGCCTCAAGCGTATCCAATCGCGCCGCCATTTTTTCAATTTCAGCGGTCAATTTTTCCTTGTTATTTAATACATTGGTGTCAAACAAGCCGCAAATCGCCATTTGTTCAATGATTTTTTCCGGAGCCTTCACCGTCAGCGCCTTAATCATCGAATTAGCCTTTTTGGTGCTTTCCACAAACGAAATCAAATCTTGTCCGGCCAAACGCTCTCCGGTTGCCAGCTGTAAATATCCGTCTTCACAGCCGCCGTGAATAAGATAATCTTCCATTTCGCGGTCGTCCTTGATGTAAATTACCGAATTGCCGCGTTTAGCCTTATAGAGCGGCGGTTGCGCAATATACACATAACCGCGGCGAATAAGCTCCGGCATCTGCCGATAGAAGAAGGTCAAAAGCAAAGTTCTGATGTGTGCACCGTCGACATCGGCATCGGTCATGATAATGATTTTATGATAGCGGCATTTGTCGGCATTAAAGTCGTCACGGCCGATTCCCGTACCGAATGCGGTAATCATCATGCCGATTTCGGCCGAGCTCAACATCCGGTCAAAACGCGCACGCTCAACGTTCAAAATTTTACCGCGCAATGGCATAATGGCCTGATATTTACGGTCACGTCCCTGTTTGGCCGAGCCGCCTGCGGAATCACCCTCAACGATAAACACTTCGGAAAGTGCCGGATCTTTTTCGGAACAATCGGCCAATTTTCCCGGCAATGAGGCAATATCCAGAACTCCTTTGCGGCGCGTCAATTCGCGAGCTTTGCGTGCGGCTTCGCGGGCCGAAGCGGCTTCCACTATTTTACCGACAATAATTTTAGCTTCCGCCGGATGTTCTTCTAACCATTCTTTAAGCTTGTCACCGACCACGCTTTCCACCACCGGACGCACTTCGGAAGAAACCAGTTTATCCTTGGTTTGTGAAGAAAACTTCGGGTCCGGAGCCTTTACCGACAAAACGCAGGTCAAACCTTCGCGCATATCTTCGCCGGTGATAATATCCTTATCTTTTTTGAGCAAGCCGTTTTCCTGAATATAGTTGTTAAACGTACGCGTCAGCGCGCCGCGGAAACCGGCAAGGTGTGTTCCGCCGTCTTTTTGCGGAATGTTGTTGGTAAAGCACAGCATCGATTCGTTATACGAGTTGGTCCATTGCAACGCCACGTCCACCGTAATGTTGTTATTTTCGCCGTTGATGCGAATAATGTTTTCGTGCAACGGTGCTTTAGATTTATTGAGGTGTCCGACAAACGCCTGCAAGCCGCCTTCGTAGTGGAAATCCACTTCACGCGGCTCGGCTCCGCGATTGTCAATCAACTTCAGATAAACGCCGGAATTTAAGAAAGCCTTTTCTCTGATGGCGCGCTCCAAAGTGTCAAAATTAAATTCGGTATTGGTAAAAGTTTTCGGTGAAGGCAAGAACGTAACTTCGGTGCCGTGGCGATTCGGAGCATCGGCAACCACATGAACGTGTTCTACCACGTTGCCGTCGGCAAAAGATGCGGCATATTCTTTGTCGTTGCGCCAAATTTTGAGTTTCAGCCAAGTAGACAGAGCGTTTACCACCGAAACGCCCACGCCGTGCAAACCGCCGGAAACTTTGTAGGAATTGTTGTCAAACTTACCGCCGGAGTGAAGCTCGGTCATAATAACCTCAGCAGCCGAAACGCCTTCTTCTTTGTGTGTATCCACCGGCATTCCGCGGCCGTTATCGCGAACGGTTGCCGAACCGTCCGGATTCAAAATAACCACCGTTTTATCGCAATAGCCGGCCAACGCTTCATCAATAGCGTTATCCAGCACCTCGTAAATCATGTGGTGCAAACCCGAACCGTCATCGGTGTCGCCGATGTACATTCCAGGTCTTTTGCGCACGGCATCAAGACCGCGCAAAACCTTGATGGAGTCGGCATTATATTCTTCTTCGCCTTTAATATATTCTTCTTCCGTTAAGTTTGTCATTTTTTCCTCATAAAAAATCATATTTCGCAATGCTAGAAGTATAGCGCAAAGCCCCGAATTTACAAAGGATAAAATGCAAGTTATAAACGGATATTTTTATAAAAAAGCAACCCTGTTTTTCCTTTACAAAAGGAGAAACAGGGTTATCTTCAGCTGTCAGATTACTTCTGATTCTTTTTCATTTCTTCAATTTTCCGAACAGCTTTATCTGTTTTTTGATAAAAGCCATAGAAATCATAGAAGAAATACTCATGCAGAGCGTAGGAAATATCAGGTAAAGTAATGAACCTTCAAGATTCCATCTGGTGAAGATAAAGAAGACTGCGATTCCACTGATTTGCATCAATACGATATTGCGTGTAAGAGCAAAAACAGCAGTTGCCTTCAGCAGGAAATCAAGCCAAAATTCAGGTTTTGATACCATTTGAAATTCTTCTTTCCCCAGAGTCTTACGAAGGTCATTATCCATCAAGATGTCTTGAATATCACTATCATTAAGAATATCTTCCGCCGAGTATTTCTCTTTATAGATATCCTTGTAAGACATTCCCAACATGGTAGCAATCAGAGTAATTCCAACCAGAGAAACATAGACATTACCGATTGTAATGATAAACATGCACACCATTATTGACGGAATCAAAGTGGCCATAATGAGCAAATAAAGTTTTGTTGATTTCATATTGCTAGAATTTTTTGAGTGAATACTAAAATAAAAATCGCAAAATAACTTACATTGTGTATTCATTATCGGCCACTGCTGACAACTGATTAAGTAATTTATAAATTCTTAAAGCACAATTTGTAAGTTTATTAGAATTTTATTGTATTATAAAAGCGGTCAAAAGTCAATATTTTCCGCCCAAATCGGGCCTTGAACGAGAATGTTTCGCGCCAAAAAATAACCCCGGCTTTCCGTATATAGGAAAGTCGGGATCGTCAGAGTTAGAGTCAGTTAGTCCTTTTTGAGGATTGTTAGTCTGTAGCCGCAAATGATGATACCAAGGACACAAAGCCAGAGAATACCATAATTGGCGTTCAGAAAATCTTCCGGTAAACCCAGCCCCAGATACATGTTGCCGATGGCGTAGAAAGTACAAGCCATAAGCGACAGAGCTGTAATCAAAAAGAAGCAAGTCTGCGCCTTAGAGGTCTTGCCAATCCAGCTGTTCATCTTCAAGCGAATGCCGCAGATGATAGCGCCGAGCAGACAGCAATACATGAAACCGGCAGCCAACGGAACGTAAGCATACTCAATTTCCGCAAAGCCCGCAACACAACGCCAACTGTACCATACCTGAATCGCGAGAAACACCAAAGTGATGAGTGCATCAACGCAGGCGGAGAGCCAGAAGGCATCAGCCAGATCAAAGTCATAGTCGCGACCGATGCTGTGGAACTGCCTATAGGCGTAAATAACCTCGGCTAATGCCAGAACGAAAGCCAGAGCCGCAAAAAACGGGGTGTTGATTACCTTTACTCCGAATATCAGTAAAGCTATCGGAGCAGCCATTGACAGGAAAAACAAGGAATACTTCATATTTTGATGTTTTGGTTTGTAATATCCGTTTTGTTTATCAGAAATAACTGACGAAAAGTAATTGTCTTAATTCTTAGGTCTAAATTATACTGAATTACATTCAATTTAGACTATTTTTATGTTTTTGTCAAATATTTTTTTGCCCCGGCTTAAATGTGGAAAAGTGACGCTAAAAAAGTTGTCATCATTATGAACGCAAGCGAAGAATCTCTCGCAGAACAAGGCTCTGTCATACCCGACCTGATCGGACATCTCGTGAAGAAAAAAAAAACACCGTCATTCTGAGCCAAAGCGAAGAATCTCGTCAGGCGCTGTGCGGCCTCGGGATAATAAAAAAGAGTCACCCCTCCGAGCTTTAGCGAGGTCAAGGGACCTACCGATTTTGTCATCCTGAACGAAACAATAGTGAAGTGAAGGATCCATTCGTTCCGCCGGAACGAACAACGCCGCCGGCGTTGCTGGATCGTCCAAGGACGTCTTCGACTCCTTCGGTTTTACCTCAGAATGACGAAGATTCCATGACGCGCTCGGCTTTCAGCCTCAGCGAGGGATGACTCAATATTATCACTTTATCGTGCGTTTTAACTTATCAGTTGTAGGTGTAATATCTCAGCGCAAAAGTGCAAGAACGATAGTTTTTGCAAGCGCAACCTTTTTCCGCCATAACTTCGTTAAACGGAGTCGGATTATAGGTATCCGCCGGACGAGCCACCGTGCCGAGACGTCTCGGAGGAATAACCACGGTTTTCTTCCTGCCCTTTTTATCGGTAACTTCCATGCTTTTTTCGAGGTTATCTTCTTCCAAATCACGCAGGGCCGTATCTGTACCGGTTTCATCAACATAACCTACCGCTTCGGCAATCAAGCCGCTTTCCACGGTGCCCCAATTCAAGGCCGACAAAGCCATACAAACATCTTTGCGCAAGCCCTGATAGGCAATTTTGAACGTCGGACGCGGAATCGGTCCGTCCATAATCGGAGTCGACGAAGCCACCACAATACCTCCGCCGTAAACATTGATGAGTCTGCCGTCTCTAACCAAAAAATCCGGCACGGTGTTGGCTTTAACCATCAGCCGCATAATGTCGGTTTTTTGCACGGCGGTGTTCACGGCGTATGTGGTGCGAACATTATCAACCAGTTGCGAAATTTGATGCACCGTGCGGTTCAAATCACGATTAAACAAATAGCGTTGAACGCCCCAAACCGAAAAACGAGCAAACAAAATCAGCACAATACACCAAAACGTGAGCTTAAAAATAAGCTTCAATCTCTTTTTGTTGACGTCATAAAATTCTAAAAATTTTTCCCAGTTGGTTTCCGGATCCTGCTGTTTAATCATGGCCTTGTTCCTCGTTATGCTATCCTTCCGTGGCAGTGTTTGAATTTTTTGCCGCTGCCGCACGGACACGGATCGTTACGTCCGACATTGGCAAAAATATCGCGATTCGCGTCTTCTTCGTTGGTTACCGAGCCGTCATGAATGGCAGACATTTGGCGGTTTTGTTCCTTTTCCATAGCTTGTTCCATTTGTTGCTGCGAGTTGGTTTGGATAACCGTGTGGCAAATCACCACGGTAACGCGCTCTTTTAATATATCCAATAAAGATGAAAACATATTAAACGCTTCTTTTTTATATTCGTTTAACGGGTCTTTTTGGCCGTATGCACGCAATACAATGGTATGACGCATCAAATCAAGCGAAGCGATGTGGTCTTTCCACAGCTGGTCGAGAACTTGCAACAAAATGCTTTTTTGCACCATTTTGACCACTTCTGCCGGAAGTTCGGATTCGCGTTCTTTCAGACGATTGTCGATTTCTTCAAAAATAAGCTCTTGCATTTTTTCGCTGTCGATATCCGGATTGTTGCACCAAGTGGCAATCGGCATACTGAAACTGGTGGTGGCCTGAATATCTTGCTTTAAGCCGTCTGTATTCCACTCTGCCGGCGGAGTCCCGTACGGCACATGCGCTCTGATAATGGCTCCCAAATATTCTTCACGCATACCTTTGATAATTTCCGAAACATCTTCCTGTTCCATAATTTCGCGGCGTTCGGCATAAATAATTTTACGCTGTTCGTTCATCACGTTGTCATATTTAAGCAAGTCCTTACGAATATCAAAGTTGCGCTCTTCTACTTTTTTCTGCGCCTTTTCCAAAGCCTTACTTATCCATGGGTGAACCAAAGCCTCTCCTTCCGGCAAACCGAGACGTTGCAACACGTTGGCCATTTTTTCCGAACCGAAGATCCGCATCAAATCGTCTTCCATTGAAAGGAAGAACTTGGATGTTCCCGGATCGCCCTGACGCCCGGAACGACCGCGCAATTGGTTATCAATACGGCGGCTTTCGTGACGTTCGGTGCCGACAATATACAAACCGCCGGCTTTCAACACCTTTTCCTTATCGGCGGCCACTTCCTCATTTATTTTCTTTTTCAGAGCTTCAATTTGTTCCGGAGTTTCATCGCCGGTCAATTGTTCTTTTAATTTCATATCCGGATTGCCGCCGAGCTGAATATCCGTACCGCGGCCGGCCATGTTGGTCGCAATGGTTACGGCACCGGAAATACCGGCTTGCGCTACAATCGCCGCTTCACGTTCGTGATGGCGCGCGTTCAATACTTCATATTTAATTTCCGGAGCTGCTTTGTGCAACATATCGGCCACAATTTCCGATTTTTCTACCGAAGTCGTACCCACCAAAACCGGTTGCCCACGGCGGTGGCTATCGATAATCGTGTTGATTATGGCCTTATATTTTTCGTCGGCGGTACGATAAATTTCATCTTGCAAATCTTCACGCGCAACCGGTTTATTGGTCGGAATTTCCACGCAAGTCAAATTATAAATATCGTAAAATTCATTTTCTTCCGTCATCGCCGTACCGGTCATACCGGCAAGTTTCGGATAAATACGGAAATAATTTTGGAACGTAATGGATGCCAACGTCTGATTTTCAGATTGAATTTCCACGCCTTCTTTAGCTTCAAGCGCCTGATGCAAGCCGTCACTGAAACGACGGCCTTCCATAATTCGGCCCGTAAATTCGTCAACAATTACCACTTTGCCGTCTTTAACGATATAATCCACATCGCGCTGAAACATAGTGTGAGCGCGCAAAGCGTTGTTTACATGCTGAACCAGATTAACGTTGCCGATATCATATAAAGTGCCATCTTTAATCAGTCCGGCGTCGCGCAACATTTGCTCAATATGCTCCATACCGGTTTCGGTAAGAGTTACGGTGCGGCGCTTTTCATCTTTTTCGTAATCGGATTCCAAAAGTTGCGGTGCCAATTTGGCCATTTTGATATAAGTATCGGACGAATCTTCGGCTTGTCCCGAAATAATCAGCGGCGTTCTGGCTTCATCAATCAAAATAGAGTCGACCTCATCGACGATGGCATAATTAAAATCACGTTGTACGCGTTCAAAAAGACTGAACTTCATATTGTCGCGCAAATAGTCGAAACCCAGCTCGTTGTTGGTGCCGTAAACAATATCCGCGGCATAAGCGGCGCGGCGCTCGTTATCATTCTTTTCGTGAACAATATAATCTACCGTCAAGCCCAAGAAGCGATAAATCTGGCCCATCCACTCGGCATCACGTTTGGCCAAATAGTCGTTAACCGTAACGATATGCACGCCTTTGCCTTCAAGGGCATTCAAATAAGCGGCCAAAGTGGCAACCAACGTTTTACCTTCGCCGGTTTTCATTTCGGCAATCATACCTTTATGCAGAACAATACCGCCGATAAGCTGCACATCATAATGGCGTTGTCCCAAAACGCGTTTTGCCGCTTCTCTGACGGTGGCAAAAGCTTCCGGCAGCAAATCATCAAGCGTTTCGCCTTTTTTGAGGCGTTCGCGAAATTCAATGGTTTTGGCTTTCAGTTGCTCATCGGATAACTTAACGAAATCCGGCTCCAGAGCGTTGATTTGATTTACGATTTTATATTGTTTTTTCACAAAACGATCATTGGCACTGCCAAAGATTTTACGAGCAATTTGTCCTAGCATTAGTGTTCCTTATAATATTACGTCTTATAATACTTAGTTTGATTAATTCATAAAGTCAATACTCTGCGCAAAAGTTATAAACTTATATTGAAATTTAAAATAATCGGGATATAGTGAGTTTGATTTGTTTAACTAGGAGGGATATTCATGCAAAAAAAATATATTATCGCCACGACTGCGGCTTTGGTCGTTTTAATCGCCGGCGCTTTTACCTATAAGGTTTATGCCGAAAAAAATGAGGGCATCGCCGCTATTGTCAACAACGAAAAAATTACGGTTGCCGAAATAAAAGAGGCTTATGAACAAAATCCGCAAATTAAGGCTCAGGTGCCGTTTGAGGAATTTTATGAGCACGCCATCGATGTTATGGTTAACAGCAAATTGGCTTTGCAGGCAGCAACCGCGGCCAACGTTCAGGAATCTGAAGAATATAAAAAGCAGTTGGAGGAATTAAAAGACGAAGTTGCTCGTCAGGTTTATTTGGAACAGAAAGTTAAATCTAAAATCACCGACGAAGAAATTAAAAAAGTTTACGATGAATATGTTGCTAAATTTGAGAGCGAAAAAGAAGTAAAAGCTAAACATATTTTGGTTGAAACCGAAGAATTAGCTAAAGAAATTATTGCCAAGCTGGATTCCGGTGAAGAAAAATTTGAAGATTTGGCGCGTAAATATTCCAAAGATCAGCCGGATTTAGGCTACTTTACCGCAAACGTGATGGTTCCGGAATTTTCCAAGGCCGCATTTGCTATGGAAAAGGGCAGCCACTCCGCAAAACCGGTAAAAACCGAGTTCGGTTATCACGTTATTTTGGTTGAAGATGTTCGTGATACCAAACCGTTGCCGTTGGAAAATATTCAGGAACAAATCAGAATGAATTTGGGCCAACAGGCTGTTTCTGAAGTTATCAAAGAATTGAACGATAATGCACAAATTGAAAAATTCGGTTTGGACGGCAAAAAAATCAAAAACAAATAATTTTTGAAATAAAATATTAAAACAAAAGACCGCCGACATTTCAGCGGTCTTTTGTTTTTCAAATTTTAAAGTGTCGCTTGCTCATTTCCGCTTTGGCAATCAGATACTCTTCGTATTCGCCGCGAGCAATATGCGTGTCCTGATATTTAATAGAGAGAACGGCATATGCTTCTTTGAGATTATCATCTTGCATTTTGGCGTATTTATTCTGATAGCGTTTCATCAGCTCGGCACGCGCCAACGCATAATCAATGGCGGCCATACGCGGATGCGGAGTGTTTTTGTAAAGTCGATCCCAACATTGTACAAAGTTGGTATATACCAAAATATCCGACATTTCGGATAAACACTCGGCGTATCGCAACTCTTTGGTTGGAGGATACTCAAGCAAATCACGTCTTTCCAATTCGGCAACAAGAACGTTGTGCTTAAGGCAAATCAGCTTGGAGGGGCGGGTATAGGTAACCGGTTGCGTGTGATAAATCTCCGCGGATACATTGTCGTATTCCTGCCAAACTTCGTCTTCTGTCAATTCTGACGCCTTTTGAGAAAGTTTGTTCTTGAGCCATAACCATTTCAACTCATAAGCACCGCAGCAAACGCCCGTTGCTAACAATAAAATAATAAGATATTCTGCCATAATTGTTTAAATTTAATGATTAGTTTGTAAGAGGAATATACAAATTTACCGCATAAAAATCAAGTGCAAAAAACGGCGGAAGATCAACCGCCGCTGGCTGGATAAACGATAGTTTTTAATGACGCGTAGCAAATATCGGAAATTTAGATTTTAAATATGCCGTCAACTCCGCATCATGGAGAAATTTTTCGCATTCGCTTTCGGTGGTAGTTTTATCTTCCGGAACCGGGCGATATTTTTGCAAATAATATTCTTTTACGCCCAAAGCCGATAGTTCATCGGCAATTTTATAGATATCGGCAATTTCCAAAAGCCGCGGGTCGCAAGTGGTGCGACACTCAAAATGCTTGCCGCTTTTTATCAGCATTTCCAAACTTTTTCTGATTTTTGCCACTTCACCGATACCTCCGGTGGCGCGTTTATAATGCTCGTCATCAAACGGTGCTTTAATATCAAAGCCCACCCAAATCACTTTATCCAAAACTTTTTGCAGCATTTCCGGATTGTAACCGCCGGTATGCAGACCGATTTCAAAGCCCATGGCGGCAACGGCATCCATCGCCTGCGGTAAATTATTCTGCATCAAAGGCTCGCCGCCGGAAAACACCACGGCGTCTATCATCCCTTTGCGATGCTCCAGCAAATGAATTAAATGCTCCCACGAAGCATCGGATTCGCCGTTCGGATTCTGTAACGACTGATTATAGCAAAACGGACAGCGCCACGGGCAACCCTGCATAAATACCACAGCCGCAATTTTGGAAGGAAAGTCCACCAAACTGAATTTTTCGATGTCTCCGATTCGAATTAAATCTTTTTCCATTTTTTTATACTTTAAGAGAGTTAAAACCTTTTGATTCCAGATATTTTACCATTTTTTCGGCCAGAAGATATTGTGAAGAATCCGCTCCGTAGCGTGAGGCAATATCATCAAGCCTTTCCTTATAAGATACCCGTTCGCCGTAAGCGTTTACCTGCATATCCGCCGAATTTAACAGATTAAGCTCCAAAGAAGTGTATTCGGCGTCGGGAACACCGTGCCAATAAACTTCCTGCCAATATTTATAACCTTGCTCCTTCAGTAAATTGCCGCCGAAAAAATTATGGTCTTTAGGCTGATACAAATAACCTATGTCATGAAGCATTCCCAGCAAAAACATTTCTTTTTCGCGTCCGCTCGGGGCAATTTCCGCCATCAACTCGGCAACTCCGCGAATATGTTTATATCTGTTATCGTCTATCATATTTTTTACCTTTTAAAAAAGGGAGAAATACCGTAACAATTTCTCCCTTCAATCTTATCCGCAATAAATATTATTCGGCGGCCATTTGGCAGCAACCGCACGGCTCTTCCAAGCTCAGGTGCATAACCGCCTTTTCTTCAACAAAACACTTACGAGAATAATATTCCGATTTTTTACCTTTATTAAATTCCGAAACCGGACGGTGATAACCCATAACTCTGGTCCAAACTTCGCACGGTTGGCGTTCGGCGTCGGTTAAAGCAATATCTTCAAAATTAACTGTGTTTGTCATTTATGTTCTCCTAAGTGTAAATCGGTTAAAGTATTGGTTTGTGTGGCCTTAAGCAACATTGTTTGCTGCTTTGTAAGCCTTCAATTTTGCAGCTTTCTTTTCTTCATCGCATTTCGGGCAGAATTTGTGCTCGCCGGCCAAATAGCCGTGTTTCGGACAAATCGAGAAAGTAGGCGTTATAGTAATATACGGCAGGCGGTAATTGGTCAGAACCTTTTTAATCAGTTCGCCGCAAACCTTAGCCGAAGAAATTCTTTGGCTCATATAGAGGTGCAACACGGTGCCGCCGGTGTATTTAGATTGCAGAGTTGCCTGCAAATCCAAAGCTTCAAACGGATCATCGGTATAACCCACCGGCAATTGCGAAGAGTTGGTATAATACGGATTCTCTTCTGTGCCGGCTTGAATGATGCCAGGGAAACGTTTTTTATCTTCACGCGCAAAACGATAGGTGGCGCTTTCGGCCGGAGTGGCCTCCAAGTTATACATATGGCCGGTTTCTTCCTGAATTTTAATCAACTTGGCGCGAATGTAATCCAAGAATTTTTCGGCAAATGCTTTACCCCAATCGTCGGCAATATGGTGTTCATCGTTTGTAAAGTTGCGAATCATCTCGTTAATGCCGTTTACGCCGATAGTCGAGAAGTGGTTACGCAAAGTTCCGAGATAACGCTTGGTGTACGGATATAAACCATTGTCAATCAGGCGTTGAATGGTTTTACGTTTAATTTCCAGCGAAGTACGGGCAATGTTCAAAAGCTCGTCAACCCGACCGAACAATCCGGCTTCATTGCCTTTATAAACATAACCCAAACGGGCGCAGTTAAAGGTTACCACACCGATGGAACCGGTTTGCTCTGCCGAACCGAACAGGCCGTTGCCTCTGGCGAGCAATTCTCGTAAGTCAAGTTGCAAACGGCAGCACATCGAGCGAATTTGTCCCGGTTTCAAAACCGAATTAATAAAGTTTTGGAAATAAGGCATACCGTATTTGGCTGTCATTTCAAACAAAAGTTGCGATTTTTCATCATCCCACGGAAAATCCGGAGTCATATTATAGGTCGGAATCGGGAAAGTAAACGGACGATCCATCACGTCACCTTCCATCATAACTTCGATGTAAGCGCGGTTAATCATATCCATTTCTTTCTGCAAATCACCATAAGTGAACGGCATTTCTTCCTGGCCTTCAATAATCGGCATAAAGTTTTCGTCGTGACCGGCAATATGGCCGCCGATATATGGGTGCTGATCGCGTAAATCTTCCGGACAAACCCAGTCAAATGTAAAGTTTGTGAACGGAGTTTGCGAACCCCAACGGGAAGGCACGTTCAAGTTATAAATCAGCTCTTGCATACATTGCTTAACTTCGTCATACGACAGGTTATCTTTTCTGATGTACGGCGCCAAATAAGTATCTACCGAAGAAAACGCTTGCGCACCGGCCCATTCGTTTTGCAAAGTACCCATAAAGTTTACCATCTGGCCGGTAGCTGCCGACAAGTGCTTCGGCGGATTGGCTTCGGCCTTGCCGCGAACACCGTTAAAACCTTCTTTGAGCAAGTTTTTCAAAGACCAACCGGCACAATATGCGGCGAGCATATCCAAATCATGAATATGAATATCGCCGTTGCGGTGTGCTTCTCCCACTTCAGACGGATATACATGGCTCAGCCAATAGTTGGCCGTAACTTTGCCGGAAACATTCAAAATCAAACCACCGTTTGAATAGCCCTGGTTGGCATTGGCGTTTACACGCCAGTCAAGCTTTTCCAAATATTCATTGATGGAGCTGGCCACATCTACCATTACTTTATGGTCAGTACGAGCACGGGTACGTTGGTCACGATATAAAATATACGCTTTGGCGGTAGCGGTATAGTTTGAAGAAATCAAAGCTTGTTCCACAATATCTTGAATTTGTTCAATACTCGGAACGGATTCTGCAAACTTATAGTTGGCAACTTTCATCACTTGAGCGGTCAACAGCCAAGCATCGGCTTCGCCAAACTCACCGGTAGTTGTTCCGGCTTTTAAAATTGCATTGTAAATCTTGCTGCCGTCAAAGTCGGCAAGCGTGCCGTCACGTTTGGTAACGTGCTTGATGGTGGTGTGTATATTGTTCGTGTTCATCTCGTACACTTCGGCCATTTTTTATTTCTCCTCATAATTGCAGTTTAACTTTCGTGAGACTACTATATATAGTTTAATTAAAAGTTAAATAACAATATCTAGTGTGTGGTTGATTCATTTTTAAAAGCAATATTGCTTTAATTCTCATGGAAGTGATTGTGCAAAAAATAATATGAACGCTCAAGATTTTTTTTTGCCGAAAATACTCTCAAATGTGGAAAAATATAACTAAATGATTATATTTTCGGCATAATTTTTTTTTATAAATTTTATGCACAGGTGGATAAAGTTATTAACGGATTTTTCGGCGTCGGGGGATATTTCTTAGACGGTAAAACATAGCGTTATTCATAATGAGTTGAATCTGCGGTGTTAAATATGTTAACCAAGGTTAATTTGCACAGCCTGATTCTAAGAAAGAAGCTACCTTATGCGAATTTTCTTAAAAAAAACGATTCTTTCGGGTTATAGCAGAATCGAAGCCTTAAGAAACGGGTTTAAGAAAAGGAAAGTGCCGTATAAAGCAATATCGCACCGTCATACTGAGCCGCTGTTTTCCGTCATTCTTGGCTTGACCGAGAATCTTGGAAAACCGGCGAAGTATCTAGTGATGCAAAGCATCACATCGTTTTTCAGGAAACGATTGGATTCTTCGTTTCGTTGGCACTTCACTCAGAATGAGGTGCCCCAATTTCATCAATACTTTTTGCGTCGAAAAATAAAAAAAATCGGAAAGGATTATTTTTTTGCCAATTTCATGCCGAGCTGATTAGAAAATTCGGCAATTCCCTTTTCCAGCAAAATCGGGAGCAATTCCGCCGTTAAATCAATATCGGCTTCTATATTTTCTTTATCGGCCTTGGAAAATCCGGATAAAACGTGATTAACTACGTTTTCTTCGCTTTTTCCCGCAGGGTGTCCCACGCCGATTCTGATGCGGTTATAATTCGGTGTAATGCAGGAATCAATGCTTTTAATACCGTTGTGTCCACCTGAACCGCCGCCGATTTTGGCTTTGATTTTGTCGGTCGGCAAATCCATATCATCGTGAATAACTACCACGTTTTGCGGCAGAATTTTATAAAAGTTGGCAACTTGAACCACGCTGTTGCCGGAAAGATTCATATAAGTTTGCGGTTTTAAGAGATAAACTTTTTCACCGTTGATATTGCCCTCGGCAATCAACCCGCTGAATTTGGAGCGAAACGGTGAAAAATTATAGCGGCGATGAATTTCATCTGCCGCCATAAATCCCACGTTATGGCGAGTAGCCGCGTATTCCGCACCCGGATTTCCGAGACCAACCACCAAAAACATTTTTGCCTCTTATTTACGCATAAAATCAACGTGAATCGGTTGATCTGAAACAGGGTGGAATTGAACATCCTGACAAACAACCTTAGTTTTTTTGCCGTCAATATCAATGGTAATTTCAGATTGGTACAAGTCGGCCAAATCCAAAGCTTTTGCAACTTCAACCGGATCAAGGCTGATTAACACCACGTCTTTTTTACCGCCATAAATCACAGCAGGAATACGGCCCTCACGACGACAAGCACGAGCTGCCCCCTTACCTGCTTTTTCACGCTTTTTAGCATTAAAAGTATAATCTGTCATTTTCTTTTTCCTTATTAAAATCAACATCCTTTCAGCCTCCAGGGGTGCCGAAAGTAAGTGCGTTGTACAACAAAAATATTTGATATGCAAGCATTTTTATTATTTAAAAGAATAAATTGTTGCGTTTGCAAAAATATCGGCTAAAACTGTTAACAATAACTGTTTAGGCGGGCAAAGCGGAAAATGAAAGCAAACGAACAACAAAATTTTTTTGATTTGAAATGGTGGCAAAGGGCCAAAACCAAAGATGTGGACGCGGAAATTGCCGCCGGTGCCGATGTAAACGATGCAAATGATGACGGTGTTACGCCACTGATGTGTGCGGTTTTGAATTCGCAAAACCCGAAAATTGCACAAACCTTGCTCGAACGCGGCGCCCAGATCAACGCGCGCGATGATGAGGGTTGGACTCCGCTGATGTATGCGGTATTAAATCGTGAAAATCCGCAAATGATAAAGTTGCTTGCCACCTCGGGAGCCGGTGTCAATTCCGAAAACGATAATGAGCAAACCCCGCTGATGTATGCTTCGCGCTATCGGGAAAACCCGCGAGTGATTAAGTTGTTGCTTGATTATGGTGCCGAGGTTAATGCCGAAGACGAAAACGGCTTTACGCCGCTGATGTATGCCGCATATTTTAACGCCGATCCGGCGGTGCTTAAAACTTTGATCGAGGCCGGAGCCGATGTTCACGCCAAAACCGATAAAGACATGACCTCTTTTTTGTTTGCCGTAACCGGCAATAAAAATCCGGAAATCTTGCGAGTTTTCATCAAGGCCGGCATTAAAATCGATGCCCAAATCAACGACGGGGCAACTCCGGCAATGTTGGCGGCAAAATACAATAAAAATTCGGCGATGTTGAAAAAGCTGGCGGAGTTCGGCGCCAACATTAAAGCCAAAGATAAATACGGCTGGACCTTGCTGATGTATGCCGCATGGGATAATCCGAATTCCGAGGCCGTGAAGGTATTGACTGCACTCGGCGCTGATGTTAATGCAAGAGACGTTTACGGCTGCACGGCGCTGATGTATGCCGCGTGGAAAAACGTCAATCCCGAAGTGTGCCAAGCTTTGCTTGATTGCGGTGCCGATGTCGGCATTATAGATAATGAGGGCAGAACGGTATTGGATTATGCCTTGGCCGGCAAAAATCCGGAAGTTATCACCCTGTTGAAAAACAGACTTACGCAGATTCTTTGACGCAAAAAAGACGGCGGATATATAATTTCCGTTGCCATTTCAATAAATTAAAAATTTATCTCTGCTTTGCACTGTCGCGCTCATAAGTAGCAAAACGAGCATTCAGTTCTTTTTGAATCTGTTGCTTTTCTTGCGATGACATACTCATATAAGCCTCTTTTATAACCTTATTTGGAAATTCGTTGAAAAAACGTTCTTCCATAAAATAAGAAGCATTCGGCGCCAAATAAATATAACTGGTTGTGTAGTCGGTGGAACTTTTTGCAACTTTCGGGTGATGTTCCAACAAGTAAAATAAGGCTGCCTGATGCTTGCGTTCTGTTGCAGCATCTTTTATAAAATCTTGCATTTCCGCAGATTTCTTAAAGGCCGGAACTTTATCGGATAAGCGGGCAATTGTTTGGCGTATATCGGTCTTGCCCTCTTTTTCCATTCGCTTTGCTTTTTCCAAATAACACTTTGCCAAATTATCGGATAATTCCGGATGTTCACTTGTTATCAAATTTAAGAATTTATCGGCTTCCTTTTCTAGATTGACACCGCGAAAACGAGTGAATTTTGCAAAAAATTCGTTCAAAGCCATTTCGGTTTTAAGGGGATTTGCGGTTTGAAGTGTGTTCAACAATTTATGATAAGCCATTTCCTTAGATTCCGGATGTGCGGAATGATTATCTGTGTTTTGAAACGATGGTTTAAGCTGTTGTTCAATGGCTCGAACAACCCGCCATATATCATCAGCCTGAGCGGCACGCGGTTTTCCTTTATTAAAGCTTTCACAAATTCGATTGATTTTATCATCGGAACTGCAATAATCGTACTTTTGGGTCGGAAGTCCGGTTTCTTGGTTAATATGCGGTACAAAATATACCATATCACCTGATTTTAATTTCTTTTTAACCACATCATTTCTGGTTTCATATTCAGTTCTAAATTTCATAATAACTCCTCCTTGTTTATAATATTTATGTCTATATTGTAGGATATTATAGTAATTTTGTCAAGTATTTCGCAAAAATTGTAGGTTAACAAAATTTTATCACTTATTTATTATTATAAAGCAAAATGCGAAAGGAGAAGAATGATGCTGTATATTTTTTGCGGTTTTATTTTCGGGCTGATGATTCCGTTTTTGGCACGTCGTATCGGCAAACTGATGCCGGCGACCATGGGCTATATTTTGCTGAAATTGTTTGTTCCGGCGCAAATTGTATCGCGCGGAAAACTCGAAAATAATCCCAAATATATGGAATTGTTCAAACGTTATGTTATGCGCAGTATCGGCTGGGGTATTTTTACCGCCGCGGCAACCTATTTGTTTGCCATAGAATTTGATGCTGCACACACTTGGTGGTATATTACCTTTTTATGGATTCTGCTTTTGTTGGTAGAATTTGACAAGCGCTTTATGCTGTTGCCGGATATTTTGACCTTGCCGCTGTTGGTTTTGGGCTTTGCCTATGCTTCGACAAACGGGCCGTGGTTGGCAACGGTTGATGTTAATTTTTTAAGTTATGCGCAAAACAGCGCTCTGGGCGCAATTATGGGTTATGTTATGCCGGTGATTGCCAGTATGTTTTTGGTGTGGAAATATCCGGAGGCTTTCGGCGGTGGCGATATTAAGTTGCTGTGTGCCGTCGGGGCGTGGGTAGGTATGGAAATTATCGCCTATATCATTTTGCTTTCGTGCATAATTTTCGGTCTGAGTTGCCTGATTAACAAAATGCGTGTCGGCCCGTTCGGTCCGTCGATTGTGTATGCCACATTGGCAATTTGTTTATTGCTGTTTTAATAAAAAATTTTTTGCTCCTTATTGACTTTGCAAATTTGCAACACTAACTAAAATATCAGTTGGATTAAAACTTTTATTTTAGGAGTGCAGAAAATGAATATTAAACCTTTACACGATAAAGTATTGATTAAACGTGTAGATGAAGAAACTCGTACCGCCGGCGGAATCATTATTCCGGATACGGCTAAAGAAAAACCGTCGGAAGGCATTGTTGAAGCGGTAGGCAACGGATTCAGAACCGAAGAAGGCAAGATTTTGCCGATGACCGTTAAAGTCGGTGACCGCGTATTGTTTGCCAAATGGGGAGGTACGGAAATCAAATTGGGCGGCGAAACCCGTTTGATTGTAAAAGAGTCTGATATTTTGGCAGTAGTTGAATAATTTGTAAAAGGAAAGAAAAATGGCAGCAAAAGATATAAAATTCGGAACTGATGCCCGCAGCAAAATGCTTAAGGGCGTTGAAACTTTGGCAAAAACGGTAAAGGTTACACTCGGCCCTAAAGGTCGCAACGTTATGCTTGATAAGTCTTATGGTGCGCCGAAGCTGACCAAAGACGGTGTTTCGGTGGCCAAAGAAATCGTGTTGGCAGATAAGTTTGAAAATATGGGTGCTCAGCTGATTAAAGAAGTGGCGCAAAAAACAGCGGATAAGGCCGGTGACGGCACTACAACCGCCACGGTTTTGGCTGAGGCAATTATTCGCGAGGGTTGCAAAGCGGTGGCCGCCGGTATGAATCCGCAAGATGTTAAACGCGGTATTGATTTGGCGGTAGAAGCCGTTGTAAACGATGTAAAATCTCGTTCAAAAGCCGTTCAATCTTCCGCTGAAATCGCGCAAGTCGGTACAATTTCCGCCAACGGCGACACCACCATCGGCGAATATTTGGCCAAGGCCATGGAAAAGGTCGGTAACGACGGTGTGATTACGGTTGAAGATGCCAAAGGTTTGGAAACAGAACTTGATGTGGTTGAAGGTATGCAGTTCGACCGCGGTTATCTTTCTCCGTATTTTGTAACCAATCCGGAAAAAATGAATTGCGAATTCGATAACCCGTTCATTTTGTTGTATGATAAGAAAATTTCCAATTTGCAAGCTATGTTGCCGATTTTGGAACCGATTGCGCAAGGTGGTCGCTCGTTGGTAATTATTGCCGAAGATATTGAAGGCGAAGCGTTGGCAACCTTGGTTGTAAACCGGATTCGCGGCGGCTTGAAAGTTTGTGCGGTTAAGGCTCCGGGCTTTGGCGACAGACGCAAAGCAATGTTGCAGGATATTGCTGTTTTAACCGGCGGTCAGGTAATTTCCGAAGAACTCGGTATGAAGTTGGAAAATGTTACGCTCGATATGCTGGGCACAGCCAAGCGAGTAGAAATCACCAAGGACGACACCACCATTATTGACGGTGCCGGAAATAAAGCGGATATTGAAGGCAGAACAGCGCAGATTCGACAAGAAATTGCGCAAACAACTTCCGATTATGACCGCGAAAAATTGCAAGAACGTTTGGGCAAGCTTTCCGGCGGTGTGGCCGTTATCAAAGTCGGTGGTGCTTCCGAAGTAGAAGTAAAAGAGCGCAAAGACCGCATAGATGATGCTTTGCACGCAACCCGCGCCGCAGTTCGCGAGGGTATTGTTGCCGGCGGCGGTGCGGCTTTGTTGTATGCCACTAAGGCGCTGGAAACAGTTAAAACCGATAACCAAGACCAAAATGTCGGTATTGATATTATTCGCAAAGCTTTGCAGGCTCCGTTGCGTCAAATCGCTGAAAATGCCGGTGTTGACGGTGCGGTTGTGGCTGGTAAATTGCTCGAAAGCAAAGATATCAACTTTGGTTACAACGCGCAAACCAACGAATATGTCGATATGTTAAAATCCGGCATTGTTGATCCGACCGAAGTTGTACGTACGGCTTTGCAAGATGCGGCATCTGTCGGCGGATTGTTGATTACAACCGAAGCTATGGTGACGGAAATTCCTGAAAAAGAATGTCATTGCGGCGATGGCGCGGCGGCAGCCGGCGGCATGGGCGGTATGTACTAATCTCTAATTTTATCTAATGAAAAAAAGTCCTCTATGCCAATAGAGGACTTTTTAGTTGTATATTTAACATTATGACACTTTTTAGTTGATTTAAAATACAAGTAATATTAAAAGTTTTTTCAAAAAAAAGGGGAAAGGTAATGTATGCATTGAATAAATTGTTTGAAATCACCAAAGCCGACGGCGGGTGCAAAATAAGCATCGGCAAACATTTTTTTATTGTGGTGTGCGGATACAAAATCTATTGCGTGTATAAACGCTATGCAAACTCAATAATTTGCATCGGCAACATCCGTTGTTAGCGCAAAATTTTGAGGCGTTCTTCCACGGGCAGAAAAGTTTTTTCCGCCGGTTCGGATTCTATTGCTCCGAAAGGCATTTGCGCAACCAATTCCCAATTTTTGGGCAAATCGAACAGCGAATATATTTCATCTTCAAGCAGTTCGTTATAATGTTGCAACGAGGCGCCGACTTCGTTTTCGGCCAGCGTTTGCCATATCATATATTGCAAAATTCCATTGGCCTGTTGTGTCCAAATGCGCATATTTTTCGCATAGAGCGGAAACTTTTTTTTCAATGAGCTCAAAGCTTTTTTATCTTCAAAAAACAAAATAGTACCGTTGGCGCGCTTAAAAGCTTCGATTTTTTGGTGCACGGACGCAGCTTGTTGGCCGCTGACCAGGCCTTTTAATTTGCTCCACAGCGTATCCCATAACAACCGGTGTTTTTTATCAAACAAAATCGTCACCCGCGCCGATTGCACATTAAACGGTGTCGGACAATGCAAAACACACGATTCGACGGTGTCGATAAAACAATTTTCGGAAATCGGTAAAACGCTGCTTAAGGAATATACTGAGCGGCGACGATTTAAGCTGTCCTGTTCGATGCATTGCATAATTTATCTCCTTTGAAAGGTATATATGACTCAAAAGCAAAGAATCAAGATTTAGTCAATATAATTGCGGACTTTGGCTAATCTGCGGCGAGTTTCGGCAGCGGCATCTTTGGCACGCAGTTGCTGATAAATTTCCAACGCCGAATTAAAATAATTTCGTGCCTCAATCATAAAATTATCGTCTTCGTTTTGTTTGCCCAGCAAATAATAAATATTGCCTATTTCTTCTTGAATTTGTGCCCATTCCACCGGATAAACCCGTTGCTCGTATATTTTTTGCTGGCGACGATAACTGTCTATTGCCAGTTGCATAATATCGTTGCTGGCGGTGGTCATACCGAGTGAAGTCAAATAATAGCCGAGCAAGCCCTCAATGTGGCACCACGACTGCGGAAATTGTGTCAGCGAATATACTTTTTCGGCTTCGCGTAATTGGGCAACCGCATCACGTAAGGCCTGCAAATCATTGGTATGCTTCCAAAAATTAAAATATAAAACAGCTAAATGGTAGGCAATCATTCCGTAATCATACGGATAGTTCTTGCCCAAAAATTTGCGCGCTTCCTGATAATAATGCAGGGCATTTTTCAAATAATCGACGCCGTTATCGCTTTCAAGCGAATAAGCAGTTTCGTATAATTGCGCCAGATTATGATAAAAACAGCCGTAATAAATAGGCATATGCAAGTGTTGATTGCTATTGAGTGCGGTTTGAAATAAATTGTCGATAATCTCGATATCGTTGGCTGTCAGCTTGGTTTGCGCGTTGCTGAGATATATTTTGCCGAGCATATTCATAATATACGGCATAAATTCGCGGGAAACATCTTTCGGTGACGTATCCGACGCCAATAACTCAATAACATAGCCGAGTAACTCGGATCGATGGTCCTTTTGGTCGTTGGTAACCGGTGGCACCGTAGCAATGATAATGCCGCAGATAATCAGCATCAGCGAAGATGAAAAGCTATCCGGCGAAGTGAAAAAATTGAGCGGCAAGAATAAACTGTCGAGCAAAGAGTAGGTTAAATGATTCGGAACAATATATTGCCCCGCAACTTGAAAGTTTAAGCGAATTTTTCCTGATTCTTCATAGCCCCAAATCAATATATCGGAATGAGTCGAATTTAAAATCATGTTGCCGCGATCGATAAAGTCGAAAAAGTTACGGCCCTGCAAATTCAAAAATCCTTTCGGGAAGGCCTCATCAAAAAAATTCACTTCAAAGAGGGGATTTTTCTTCAAAATATCGGCAAATCTGCGACCGCAATTCAAGTTGCATTTATCTTCAAAAGCCACAACCGTAACCCGATACATTTTATCTTCGGCTTCGGATTTCGGGGTGGTTAAAAAACGGCGTATATTATCCAAACAATTATTCAGAGGCATTATTCATCGTCTTTCTTATTTTTGGTAAACAATTTTTTGGCATCATTAAAGTTTTGTTTTAAGTCGTTTACAAATGCGCGATTAATTTCCTTAAAACTGGAAGCTTCAGCGCCACCTTTGCCCAATATGCCGTTGAGCCAAATCGTGAGGCACAGCGCCACAATCATCAGCGAATATTGATTGACGGAAAACAGCTGAAACCAAGCGATAAACAGCAACACAATCCCGATTTTGACAATGTTTGAAACCAAAACCGGCAAAGTATGTCGCTGCGCCGCAAGGTAATAATAAGTGTTTTCGCTCAAATAACCGCTGTGGCTAATAAACAGCCGATTGGCCAAAGCCACGACCAATTCCGCCCAGAAAATAATCGTAAATATCACACAGGACGGAAAACAAAATTCTCCCAAATTCATCAAAATCAAAGCGCACAACAAATAGGTTACGGTAGCGCAGGCACCATCATCTAATGGCACGGCAACGTCATAATAGTTAAGGCTCAGATAAGCCGCCAAAACGCCGGCCAAGACCGCGGCGCAAAGAGCTACGTATAGCGGCATTGCCCCGATAAACGCCAAAATCAGCATACCGACCAAAATCAAAATATGCGGAATAACGTAGGTGTGTGGCAGCGCATTCATAATTCGCGAATATAAACAAAACACCAGCGCAAACGCAAAAACCAGAAGCCTTACGAATATATGCGGAAGTTCAAACGGTGCGCCGATTCCGAGCGGTTGCAACCAAACGGTTACGCCAACGGCAATCGCCACGCAAAGATAAAACACCACGCCGCCGAAAAATAGAGAAGAAGCGTAAATCAATGTGGCAAAACCCAGCGGAGCAAAGATTCTCCACCAGTTCAACGGCTCAACAAAATCGGTTGTATCCGCCGCAAAATATGCCGTGATTGCCCCCAAAGCGTAAAGCGGTAAAATATATAGAATCGGCAAAAACTTAAGACTCGGCTCCAAAGTTTGCGTAGATTTGTTCACAACCGGTCTATATACGGAATACATGGCCAAAAATCCGCCCAGCAGAAAAAGAATAACATTGAAAATTGCCGTATTCATTATAGAAACTCCCTGATTTGCACCAGTATAATCGCAATTTATTAAATTATTCTTTGCAATTTGCAAATAAAGAAAGAATCCATACCTTTTTGTTGTGACTGAAAATACGGGAGGGTGCGAATTGCTCCGTTTGCAGTCAGCAAATTGTTTTCCCAACTGCCGTATGCCGAAATTTTGTCGGCGGAAATTGCAACCTGTTTGAATTGGCGATTTTGTTTTAAAAATTTTTCGATTTGGTATTCGCCCTCAAGTCTGGAAATCGAGCACACGCTGTAAACCAGAATGCCGCCGACTTTTAATATTCGCGCGCATTCGGCCAAAAGCTTTGCTTGCAAAGCTGCTTGTTCTTCCACGTCTTTTGGGCTTTTAATGTGTAAAATCTCCGGATGTCGCCGAAAAGTGCCGGTAGCGGAGCAGGGCGCGTCCAACAGAATGGCCTCATATTGTTCCTCGGCTTTTTGCAAATATTCCAGCGCGTCAATCGCTATGGTCCGCACGTTGTTAAAATTCAAACGCGCCATGTTTTGCTTTAAGGTTTCGAGGCGTGTAGCCGAAATATCGAGCGCCGTAACCTCGGCACCGGCCGCGGCCAATTGCGCTGTTTTTCCGCCCGGTGCGGCGCATAAATCGATAACTTTTTTGCCGGTAATATCACCCATAACTTTGGCCGGCAGGGCTGACGCCGCGTCTTGCACCCACCATTCTCCGCTGTTATAAAAAGGCAATTGTTGTATTTTCGGCGGATTAAACAGGCGCAAACTGCCGCTCGGCAACAAATCGGCGTGCATTTTTTCGGCCCATTCGCGCGGATTGCCTTTAACCGTTAAGTCAAGCGGCGCAATAAAATCAACACTTTGTGCAATCAGCGCTTTTTCGTCGGCAGAATAGTCATCTATGATTTTTGCAAATTCGGCGGGCAGGGGCGAAACGGCATTAACTTTGGCACGCAACTCATCTTTTTGCGCACATATTTTGCGTAAAACCGCATTAGCCAATCCACCCAAAAATTTATCGCAAGTGCGGCGAATATTTTGCACTGTTTCATTGATAACGGCATATTCCGGCGTTTCCATAAACAATATTTCGGCCATGGCACTAAGCAACAAATATTCGGCCAAACGATGCTTGTGAGGAATTTTTTTGCTTAAAAAACCGTTCAAAACCTGTTTTAAGCCGACCAATTTGCGCAAAACGGTTAAAATCAGCATATTGCAAAAAGGCAAATCTTTTTCGGAAATTTGTTTTTTCAAATCGCCGAAAAAGATTTTTTCTTCGAGAATTTTTTGCAGAATTTTAGCGCTTGCCAGCCTTGAGTTTGACATTCTTGATGCTTTCGAATTTGTATTCCGTAATATTTTGCACCAAAACGTACATCAACGGAATCAACACAAGGCCGACCGCCGTACCGATAATCATTCCGAAAAATACCGGAACACCGACGGCCACACGGCTACCGGCCGAAGCTCCGGTTGCCCAAACCAACGGCGCCACACCCAAAATAAACGTCATTGCTGTCATTAAAACGGCGCGAAAACGTTCACGCGTGCCGTATAAAGCCGCTTTCAAAATAGGCGTGCCTCCGTTATGTGCATCGCGGGCAAATTCCACAATCAAAATGGCGTTTTTGGCGGCCAATCCGACCAGCAAAACCAAACCGAGTTGGGCATAAATGCTGAGCGGCAATTTGGTGACAAACAGACCGATAAGCGCACCTAAAGTTGCCGCCGTAACCGACAGCATCACCGACAGCGGAATCGTCCAACTTTCGTATTGCGCCACCATAAAAAGATAAGCAAACAAACAGGCAAAAGCGATAATGTAATAAATTTGCCCTTGGTTGTTCTTTTCTTGCAAACTGGCGCCGGACCACGCGTAAGAGTAGCCCTTCGGCAAAATCTTAACCGCCAAATCCTCAAGCGCCTGCATGGCTTCGCCGGAGCTGAATCCGTCTGCGGTCATGGCGTTGATGGTTGCGCTCGGATATTGGTTATATCGGCTGATTCCGCGCGGCAACAACACGGTTTTGATTTTGATTAAACTGCCGAGCGGCACCATTTGTCCTTTGGTGGATTGTACATAAATGTTATCCAAGCTGCTCAAATCTTTACGATATTTCCAATCGGCCTGAATTTTGACCTTGTTAACCTGCGTGCCGATGTTAATATCGTTGATGTAGCTGGAGCCGATATAGGTTTGCAATGAAGAATAAATCGAGCCGACGGCCACGCCCAAAGATTCCGCCTTTTCACGGTCAATTTCAATATAAGCGTGCGGAGTTTGCGCGTTAAACGTGGAATAAGCCATCATAATTTGCGGCAAAGCCATGGCCTGACGCGTAAAGTTATTTACCACTTTTTCCAACTCGTTCATGTCGGTACTTTCCATGGACTGAATTTTGAAATCCATGGCGTTAGTGGCGCCCAGTCCAGGAATTGCCGGCATTTCAAACAGCTGAACTTTGGCTTCCGAAAATCCGCCCACAATAGCCGCCAAACGGTTTTTAATGTTGGTAGAGTATTGGTCTTTGCGTTTACGAACATCCCAGTTATTCAGCGAAAGTACGCCGAAACCTACGTTTTCGCCCTGTCCGGCCATAATACTGAAGCCTTCGAGGTTGATTACCGATTTAACGTCCGGTTCGGTTTGTGCCGCCGCCAAAACTTTATCATTCACCGCCTTGGTGCGCACGCTAGATGCACCTTCCGGCAGCTGAACGTTAACCATAATCAAACCTTGGTCTTCATCCGGCAAAAACGAAGTGGAGGTAATTTTGAAAAATATGGCAATAAACAAAGCCAACAAACCCAAAATAAAGGCAATAATGCTGAGCTTGCGACCGATATAGCCGATGATGACCAAATAGCGGTTGGTGGCTTTGTTAATAAAGCGGTTGAACCAGCCCAAATAACCGGTTTGCTTAATTTCGAATGGCCGCAGAAAAGTAGCCGCCAACGCCGGCGAAAGGGTTAAAGCGTTGATTGAAGAAAACGTTACGGCAAAGCTGATGGTTATGGCAAATTGTTGATAAATTTTTCCGGTTATGCCGCCCATAAAAGCAATCGGCACAAAAATAGCCAATAGCACCAACGTAGTGGCAACAACGGCGCTGGAAACCTGTTCCATAGCCTTAATGGCCGCTTGTTTGGAGCTCAGTCCTTCCGACTGCATCAAATACAGCGTACGCTCAACCACCACAATTGCATCGTCAACCACCAAGCCGATGGCCAAAACCAAACCGAAGAGGGTTAAAATATTTAAGTTAAAGCCGAGAGCTTTCATAACGGCAAAAGTGGCCAAAATAGAAACCGGTATGGCGATAGACGGCACCAACGTGGCGCGCCAGTCTTGCAAAAAGGCGTAACAAACCAGCACCACCAGTCCGAAAGTTAAAAACAGCGTAAAGAACACTTCTTCGATGGAGGCCAAAATAAAGTCGGTGGTATCCACAAATATTTGTACTTGAAAATCGTCAGGATAGAAGCGCTCCAATTTTTTCAATTCGGCTTTTACCGCCTTCATAGCATTTACGGCGTTGGCGCCCGAAGATTTATTGATAATGATGGCCACGGCCGGTTTGCCGTCAACGCGTGAGTTAAACAAATAGCTTTCGGATCCAAGCTCGACGCGGGCAATATCTCTGAGGCGCACCAAACCTCCTTCTTCGGCAGTGCGCACAATGATTTTTTCAAAATCTTTCGGGTCGTTCAAACGGCCTTGAGTTTCCAAAGAATATACCAAAACCTGATGACCGTCACCCGGAGCTGAACCGACCGAACCCAAAGACGGTTGAACATTTTGACTTTGAATGGCCGCCTTGATGGTGGCTATCGGAATATTAAGCGCGGTGGCTTTGTCGGCGTCAATCCACACCCGCATGCTGGTGGCCGAACCCAAAACAGTTACTTCACCCACGCCGTAAGCGCGGCTTAGAGCCACTTTAATATTGTTTTCAACGTAATTGTTCAAGAAGTTACTGTCATAGGTTCCGTTCGGAGAAGTAACCTGTAAAAAGCCCAAAATATCCGAAGAACGGCGTCGGACGGTTACACCGATGCTTTGCACTTCTTGCGGCAACGTGCTGACAACTTGCTGAATACGGTTTTGCACCTTAACTTGGTCCAAATCCGGATCGGTACCGGTTTCAAACGCAATGGAAAGCTGATAAGAGCCGGAGTTGTAAGAGTTGGAAGACATATACAGCATGTCTTCAATACCGTTGATGGCTTTTTCCAGCGGAATACCAACGTTATTGGCCACCGTCTCGGCGCTGGCGCCCGGATAGTTTGTCGAAACCATAATTTCCGGCGGTGCAATTTCCGGATACATACCGATAGGCATGGAAATAACCGAAACAATACCGGCCAATGCCATGATAATAGCAATTACAACAGCAAAACGCGGTCTTTCAATAAAAAACTTTGAAAACATATTTAGTATCCCCCGCTATTATTTTTCCAACAAGCCGATTTTAATTGGTGAGTTGTTCTGAATTTTGATGTTTCCCTGAACAATAACCATTTCTCCTTCGGTAAGGCCGCTGATAATCACCTGTTCCGAGCCGTTGATAACGTCACCGATAACCACACGTCGCTGCTCGGCAACGCCGTGCAACTCGTTTTCTTTGCTGGTTTCCGGATTTACTTTGGCAATATAAACAAAGGTGCCGTCCTTATCATAATTGATGGCGGTTTGCGGCACCACAATTGAATACTTCGGCTTGTTATCGGTAATGGCCGATTGCACATAGTTACCCAAAATTAAATCGTTGGAATCGTTGGCCACATCAGCATACACGGAAAGTGTTGCCGTGTTGGTGTTAACCTCATTATCCCAAAAAATATCAACCACTTTTTCGGTAACCACATCGCCGTTGGCCAGCGTAATTCGTGCCGTCAGATTTTCTTTGACGAAACCGCGTTTTTTGATGGATGCATATTCTTTGTCGGTCATCGAAAAACTTATGCGTACGGGATTTATCTGAATGATTTTTGCCAATACCACATTCGAAGCTACCACATAGTTGCCTTTGGTAACAAGCGCCTTACCGATTTTGCCGCTGATTGGGGCGCGAACCTTGGTATTATCCAAGTCAATAGTGGCAACATCTAAGTTTGCCTTAGCTTCTTCAACTGCGGCTTTAGCCTGCAAATAAGCGCTTTCGGCGGTATCAAAAGTGGCTTTCGAGGCAAATTTTTCGTCGCTTAATTTAACCTGACGGTTATAATCGCGCTCGGCTTTCACCAAATTGGCCTGCGCACTGTCCATACGAGCCTTCGCCAAATCAAAAGCGGCTTGATATTTAGACGGGTCGATTTCAAACAACACATCGCCTTCTTTAACGATGCTACCCTCTTTGAACAGTATATTTTCCACGGTTCCGGTAATTTGCGACAACAAATTTACTTCGTTGATGGCTTCAATATACGAAATTTTGTTGTTAAATGAAGCGATATCCTTATTTCTGGCCTCTTGCGCCAAAATATAAACTTCGCCCATGCCGTATGCACCCATGCCGGCAGACGGAGATAATCGCCCTTTCAGATACCATCCGAGGGCGATGAACAAAGCAAAAATTAAAATTTTTTTAGCTATAAATAATAAATCAGGATATCTTATTTTCATTTTTCTGCACTTTCTGTTTTGATACTGTTAAATATTAAATTAAATCCGGTTGCGACTACCGTATCGAAATCATTGACCAGCCGTCGTGTAAAGGCCGCGTCCAAAATTCCGCCGTACATAGTCATCAAAATTTCGGCAATAATGGTTATATCAACATCATCTCTGATTTGATTTTCTTTTTGCAAGGTATCGAGTGATTTGATAAACAAATTGCGTGTCACCTGTTTGGTTTGTTCAATGGAAGGCTGAATTTTGCTGATAATCGCTTCGCTCCATTCCATTTGACAGGTGATAAAGAATAAAAATTTGTAAAACTGCTCGTCTTCGCGAATTTGCTTGTTGATAAACAACTGCATCTGAATCATACGTTCAAAACTGACCGTTGGATATTGGGCAAAAAATTGTTGCAAAAGTTCCATATATTTTTCGGCAAAATCGTTGATTAAGGCCGCTACAATATCCGGCTTGTTGCGAAAATACCAATACACCGCACCCTTGGTTAAATTAATGTGTTTTGCCACTTCGTCAAACGTGGTTTTGGAATATCCTTTTTCATAAAACATATCCATAGCCGAAGCTAAAATGGCTCTGCGTGTTTGTTCCGCGTCTTCTTTGGTTCTGCGCATAATACACCACCCTTATTTATTCATACCGTAAGGTAGGTATATATTAAAAAAACATAATTGCAACATTTTTTTTATACTTTCGAGTATGTATAATTATTTTTACTGTGCCCAAGACGGAATATTTTTGCTTGGTTTTTGCGGTTTGTTTTGTTCCGCTTCTTCGGATTCCGCTGGTTTTTCCGCAGGTTTTGCCACGTCCATAACATCGGCCTCGCGATTGATTGAAGCATCAATGCGGCGTTGCAACGGCTCAATGGTTTTGCCCTCGGCCTCGCCGCCGTCATCTTTCGGCAACAGGCTGTAATCTATTTGTTCCGGTCCGTCCACGGATTCATCTTCCTCATCACCGATATCCAAAGAAGAATGTGCCGAATAGAGAAGGTTTTCCATGGTTTCAATCTTTTCGCGATTGAAATATTGCAAACATTGGTTTAAGGTAATCGCGTCTGGGCCGTAAGCATTTTGATAAGCCCAAACCGAAAGGGCGCAAATGCGGTTGCGATAAGCAATCCAGCTGTCATACATATCGCGATAATTACCTTGCGACAAGTCCGGACCGTTGTTCCATTTGCCCACAAATTCGTCCATGGAGAAGGTTTTGTATAAATCTTTGATATAGGTTGCCGATCTTTGTAATTCTTCGTCCACACAATTGCGTTTTTCCGGATTGGCCGCGCATTCGGCATATTCTTCGTCATGCGAAGTAAGCGCCAAAAACTTGAAATCATCACGCTTTTGCGGAACTTTTCCGGTCATCAATTCCAAAATGCGTTCCAAATGGTCTTTATGGTGTTTGGTATAATAAGCGGCGCAGGCATATTTTTCGGTTACCAAGCGCTCCAAATACATTCCGGCTTTGTTGGAAAGCGAGCACAACCGGTTGCGAAATGCCGTCCAACTTTCGTACATATCACGCAAAATTTCCGTATTTTCGGCCGGCACTTTGTGCCATTTCAAAATTTGCGGATTGCCCAAAATGTTTTGATACAAGCGTTTAACGTCATTCAAATCGCGGAGTGTTTCTTCTCTTACGCAAGTGTCCCAATCGCTGATTTTGGTGCAGTGATGAAATTCCTCATCATCTTCATAAAAAGGCATATCCGCGTAAACCGGATTGATATTAAGTGACATAATCATTGCCAAGAACAGAGATAATAAACACAAACGCATGGAAATACTCCTTATTAAAACTGTACGAAATTATAACCGAAAATGGTAAAAATACAATTAAATCTTTATAATCTCGGCAAAGCTCAATCCTTGGCGCAAAATTTTTTCCGCCGCTTCGGTGTATTGGCCTTTTTCGTCGTGGGTGACAAACGGCGGCAAAATGCGGCACGGAGCCTTGGAATCTTTTTGCGCCGCCACAATTATACGCTTAGCGTTTTGAGCTTTTTTGGAATATATCGGCAAAACGGAAATTCCGCCGGCTTTACCGTTTAAGGTCGCGCAGATTTGCGCCAAAGCTTCGGCACGATGTACCAAAAAAATCTGCCCGAAAGGTTTGGCCATTTTCAAACAAAAGGCAATCCATTGTTCTAAAGAAAAATCGTGATGATTGTGGGCGGTTGCCTTACTGTTATTGGGCGAAGGCATATCGTTTTCGCTGTACGGCGGATTGGAAATAACCGCGTCAAAAGAGCACGGTTTTAGCGATTCGCTGTCAATTTTCTGGCGTATATCAAGGTGGTGAAAGCGCACAAAATCAAAGCCGTTGGCCGCCGCGCTCAAATTTGCCAATTCGGCCAATTCGGGCTGTAATTCCACGCCGTGAATTTCCGGATTTGCGGCTTGCAGACGCGCGGCCAAACACAAAGAAACCGCACCGGTGCCCGAACCCACATCAAGGATTCGCGCATTTTTTGCCACCTTAGCGACCATTGCCGCCAAAAGCACGGCGTCGCTTGAGGCACGATAACCGTTCAGCGGTTGAAAAATTTTAACTTTTTTATCCAACAAATAATCGTTGCTGTATCCTGTCGGCATGGCTTTGCTTTCATACAAAAAAACTCAGGAGCATGTCCTGAGTTTTATTGAAAAATGCTGGCTTAGTCACCGAAACTCGGACTTACAGCTGCTTTTTCCGCATTAAACTTTACGGTAGCTTCGCTAGCTTCGGAATCGTTGGCGATAGCACCTTGCGGACATTCGGCAATGCAAGCACCGCAATCAATACAATTATCCGGATTGATTACCAATTGCGAACCGGCATCGTGCATGGCACTAACCGGACAAATGGCAGCGCAAGCACCGCATTTTACACAAGAATCATCAATTACTGAAGGCATTTTTTATCTCCTTAAAATAGTTTATGTTCATCAGTTATAGTGGGCAGTTTAACCAAAATAATTTGAAAATCAAGCAAAATTTGCAATTTTAGAGGCCTTTCTTTTTTTTCGGCCGCCGCCTGCTTGAAAAAAACGTAGTGCGCATTATTTGCAATATAACAATTACAATAATGGGGAAAAATAATGGCAGAATACCGAACGGACTTGTTGATTATGGGTTCCGGACCGGCCGGCTATACGGCGGGCATTTATGCGGCGCGTGCCGGCATTAACGCCCTCATCGTTTCCGGCTCGCAAAAGGGCGGGCAACTTGTGATGTCGCACGAGGTGGAAAATTATCCCGGTTTTGAAAATGCCTTGAGCGGTGCCGATTTAATGGAGCGTATTCAAAAACAAGCCCTCAATCAAGGAGTGCGGATAATTGATGATGAAATTACCGAGGTTGATTTTTTTGACCATCCGTTTTGTTGTAGCTCGGCGGCCGGAAATTCTTATATGTCGCGTGCCATAATTATTGCCACCGGCGCGTCGGTCAAATGGCTGGGATTGCCGAGCGAACAAAAATACATCGGCCACGGAGTTTCATCATGCGCCACTTGTGACGGTTATTTTTTCAAAAACAAAGAAGTTGCGGTGGTCGGCGGCGGCAATACAGCACTGGAGGAGGCGCTTTATTTAACCAATTTTGTGGACAAAGTATATCTAATTCATCGTCGTCATTCCTTTAATGCCGAATATGTCTTGCAACAGCGTTTGCACGAAAATCGCAAGGTTATTATTATGTGGAATTGTGTGGTTGATGAGGTGCTGGGGCGCGAAAATCCGCTTGAAGTGACAGGGCTCAAAGTTCGCAATGTTAAAACCGACACGGTAAAATACATAAACGTTGCCGGCGTGTTTATCGCCATCGGCCACCATCCGAACACCGATTTGTTTCGCCGCTATCTCAAAATGAGCTCCACCGGCTATATCAAAACCAAAGAAGACGGTTGCTCCACCGATATAAAAGGCGTGTATGCCGCCGGCGACGTGTGCAACCCGTATCGGCAAGCGATTATCGCCGCCGGTTGCGGCGCCAAGGCCGCCATTAACGCCATTCGCGGGTTATAATTTGAGAATTAACGCTCAATAGTACTGTCTGCGGCAGCGTAATTTACCGCGGAAGTGCGGGCAGAAACCGGATGCGAAGCGGTTTCGGCGCCCAAATTCGGGCTTTCTTCTTTGCGCTCTTGTAAATTTTGCAATTTTTGCCGAACTTGGACAAACGCCATATCGTTGCCGCCCTCATTTTGTTGGGCGGCGACATAATCGTAATAATCCGGTGCCAAATGGAAACTGTCGTCATATTGTTGCGGTGTAATTACACCAGAAACGTGGTGTTCGGCGTCGTGTTGTTGATATTTCGGCTGTTCGGGAAAAGTAAATTCCCGTGCTTCATCTTCAAATTCAAGCTGATATTGCTCCAAATAATATTCTTTGGGCATTCCCTCGTTGGCGGAAGCTTCCGCGGCTTTTTGCTCCCATCTGGCCAAACGTTTGGCGGTGTTTTGGGCAATCAACGCATCATTTTCGGCGGCTATTTTTTCGACAGCTTCGCGGTGCTTAGGCGCAACGGTGTTCAACAGCTCGCGATTCTCATCCGAAAGGTAGTCGTACAAATTGATAGTCACCGGATTTCCGGCATCGTCTATTGCGGTTATGGTAAACGCCATGTTTATGGCGTATTCATAGTTTTCTTGCCGAATGTCGTCGGGAATACCGCTGATATCGGAATTGGCGCGGGCGGCGCCCAGCAGTTGTTTTTCATACAACGGCGATTCAATCATCATCTGATAGGTGTTTTTGAACACCGAATTGGTCATAATTTCCAACACTTCTTCAATATCTTCCTGCGTTCCGGACTTATATTTTGCCCCGAGGTCTTCGTCGAGCAAATCGCCAAACTCAGAATTTGCCTGATGATGCATACCGATAATGCTGTCTGCCTTAACGCTTTCGTTCATCTGGAATATCGTTTCGTGAATATATCCGCTGAATTCGTTGGCAAATTCAAAGCAATAAGCTTGTTGCGCCGAAAGAATGCCGATTGGCAAACCGTAAGTGTTGGCAAAATGTTTGTGCGCTTCTTCATGCACATCGGTTGCTTTGGATATTTCTTCATCGGGTTTGGTTTTAGCGTCGGCAAAATACAATTTTTTAATAGTGTTGGAAGCAAAGTCGTAATACGCGCCGCTTCCTTCGTAAGTGCCTTCGTCCACCTGCTTGCCGATTTCTGCATCGTATACGGTATCTACCTGATGCGTAAAACGCGGTTCGGCAGCTTCAAAATCAATGATGTCATCAAAAATATCGGCTTTAATTTCCGTCGGATTTTGTTTCGGACTTTGCGCAACATTTCCCTCCGCCTTGGCTTGCGACGAGCCAAAGAGGCCGAGCGTTGATAACGCGGCTATTTTCAGATTGCGATATATTTTATCTTTCAGCTTGCCCATAATCAGCCTTTCTGTCGGCTATTGTAGCGCATTTTTGTCCAGTTGTCAATATGACAGCCATATTGCTGAAAAGTTATAATGAGTTTTCGATTATGCCGCCACCCAAAACCACATTGTCTTGATATAACACCACGGATTGTCCCGGAGCAATGGCCTTTTGGCGGTTGAAAAATTTAACTTCCACTTTGCCGTCGGAAAGCGGATTCGCAATCACCGCCGTCGGTTGCTGCGAAGAGCGAATTTTGGCCTCACATTCCAGCGGTTTATCCAGACCGGTCAGCGCCGACCAACACCAATCGGCGGCAATCAGTCCGGAACGCTCGCATTCTTCTTCAAACCCTACAATCACTTCGTTTTTGTCTTTATTGAAACCTAGAACATAAAGCGGACGCTCAGCGGCAATACCCATTCCACGTCGCTGTCCCACGGTATAATTCCAAATTCCCTTGTGCTGACCGAGCACACGTCCGTCGGTGGTGACAAAGTTGCCGATTTGCGGTTCGTTTTGTAAAATATCATTGATATCGCCGGTGTAAAAATCCTGACTGTCCGGCTTATCCGAAACCTTCAAACCGAAACCCATAGCCAATTCGCGCACTTCTTTTTTGGTATAACCGCCGAGCGGCATCAACACGCGCGAAAGTTGTTCCTGACTTAAGCGATACAAAAAATACGACTGGTCTTTGGTGTTATCGACACCGCGTGAAATTTGGTAGCGACCGGTAGCATCATTATAATTGATTTGCGCATAATGACCGGTAGCGAATTTATCAAACTCAATACCTTGCGCCGCCGCTTCTTCCGGCAAAGCGTTAAATTTTATGTATGAATTGCACATAACGCATGGATTCGGCGTGCGTCCGGCCTTGTATTCGTGCTTGAAATTTTCCAGCACCATTTGTTTGTAGCGCGCGGAGCAATCTATCACATAATAAGGGATATCCAGCTGTTGACATATCTCTTTGGCAGTTGCAACATCTTCTGCTTCATGTGGCGAAAAGCAAGAATCAGCGTGAATATCGCCGCTGAATTTGGTATTTTTATCCCAAATGGACATGGTGGCGCCGATAACTTCATGCCCCTGTTGTTTTAATATGCAGGCAACGGTTGAAGAATCCACACCGCCGCTCATTCCGACCAAAACTTTCATTTTACTTATCCTATTAAAAACTGCGAGTATTCTAGCTGAAGTTTCCGCAATATGCAACAAACTATTTTTTCTTTACTTTAAAATTTTTTCTCCGTATATTTTAAATGCATCGGGTTGATGTCCGGTGTGAGGTCTCGAAACCTCTATAGGTTGTTCTGGTATTTATGCTACATAGATATCAGAGCGTAAAATTCTATCTTCTTGCTGAAGGCAGGAAGGTGGGAAATAAGGCGTTGTTCGTTTGAACAGTACCAAATACCTACGCTATACCTATATAGTTTCGAGCTTCCTGTCGCCTTAGCATCAAGGCGGCTTTTTTGTGTTTAACGGAGAAAGATTATGAGCGGGGATATTTACGACTTTGACGGCAATGTCCGTGTGGCGGAAACTATTACTTATTATCGCTATGTGCCGAGGTTGATTTATGAAATAGATATGGCGCTTAAAAGCATGAAAGAGGAAGAACAAACGAAAGTGGCAAAATACATTGTACGCCTAACCGGAAAACGGTATTTATTCCCGTCTCTTGCCCGCCCCCAAAACAAGAAAGCTTTATTTAAGGAGTTGGATAAAATTAGCAAACGAACAAGAGGTAAATAACTTGTTTTTCCATTTGTATAAAATCAAAAAGCCGCCCTCAAAAAGGCGGCTTTTAAAATATATACTATTCGGTTGGCTTAGAACGGAATGTCGTCATCTAAATCAGACGGTGCTGTTGCCGCGCTGTTATCCCAACCGGAATTGCCCGCCGGAGCCGAGAACACATCACCGGCATCGCCCATCGGCATACCGTCGGAGCCGCCACGTCCGTCAAGCATAATCATTGTGCCGCCGAAACGTTGCAATACCACTTCGGTAGTATATCTGTCCGCACCGTTATTATCTTTCCAAGTGCGGGTTTGGAGCTGACCCTCCAAATATACTTTGGAACCTTTGCGCAAATATCTTTCAGCCGTATCCGCCAGTTGTTTGTTGAAAATTACCACACGGTGCCATTCGGTACGCTCTTTGCGTTCGCCGGTTGCTTTATCGTTCCACGAGTCGGAGGTGGCAACCCGCAAGTTTACCACTTTATCTCCCGAAGCCATGGTGCTGACCGTCGGATCGGCGCCCAAATTGCCCACTAAAATTACTTTATTTATGCTCATAGCCATTGTTTTTCTTCCTTTTTTACATCAAATTTTCTTAAGCATACGCTGATTTCGCAAAAGCGCAACCGTTAAAATATTCATTCCACATTTTTTTAAGCGGCGTTTGCCACCGGCGAACACAGTTCTTCCATTACTTCTTTTTTGAGCGTAACGTTATCGGATTTTCCGGTTGCAAACACCGGCAACTTTTCGTGATACAAAATCACGCGCGGCAAATAAAGCTCGGACATACCGTTTTCTTTAACGTATTCGTGCAACATTGCCGAGGTTACGCTGCGGTTGTTGGTAACCAAAACAATCTGCTCGCCCTTGCTTTCGTGCGGAATTGCCACCACGCCGTAGTTATATTCGCCGAGCATTTCCTTCGTGGCATCGATTACCATATCGTGTACGGCGTTTAAAGACACCATCTCGCCGCCGATTTTGGCAAAGCGCTTAATGCGGTCTTTAATGGTAAAGAAGCCGATTTCATCAATATCCACCACGTCGCCGGTATGATACCAACCGTTTTGCGGCGGAACCAAAACCCCCGGATTATCCGGCATGTAATAGCCGAGCATTACGTTCGGGCCTTTAACGCACAACTCACCACCCGTAGTAATGCCATCAACCGGCTCAATTCGATATTGCATTCCCGGCAACAGCTTGCCTATGGATCCGAACTTGTTAAAAATACCGTTGTTAGCCGTCATAACCGGAGAACATTCGGTTGAACCGTAGGCTTCCATCATGCGAATACCGCAATGTTCCATCCACATACTGCGCGTATCCGGCTTTGCCGCTTCGCCGCCCGAATACATCAAACGCACGTTGTGGAAGTCGTAAGGGTGGGCAATCTTGGCATAGCCGCGCAAAAATGTATCGGTACCAATCATCAATGTTGCACCCAATTCATATACCAACTCGGCCACCACACGATAGTGCAACGGAGATGGATACAAAAACAGTTTAGAACCCTGAAACAGCGGGAACAACATACCGACCATCAAGCCGAAACTGTGGAACATCGGCAAAGCATTAAACAACAAATCTTTGTATGTAATGGTTTGAATGGCGGCCAATTGATTAACGTTTGCAATCAAATTTGCATGGCTCAGCAAAACTGCCTTTGGTGCGCCTTCCGAACCGGAAGTAAAGACGATAACCGCCTTTTTGTTGCCGCCCTGTTTGTGTGGAACATGCTTGACTTTATAGCTTAAAAATGCACCTATCTTGGTCCATAGCGGTATTTTCTTTGCTAATTCCTCCAAATAAACGATTTTGATACCGGCTTTTTCCATGTCTTCAATGGCACTTTCCAGCTTACCTTTTATAATAAAGGATTTTGAGGTAATAACCGTTTTTACCAGTGCGGTGTGGCACATCGAAACCATATTTTTGGAGCCGACCGAAAAGTTAATCATAACCGGCGTACGTTCATAAGCAGACAGGCCGAAAAACGTGCATACGGTGGCAATGGCATTTGGCAATAAAACACCTACGTTCTCATCTTTTTCGGTAAACTTTTTAAATGTGCGCCCTAAAGCAAACGCTGCTACGATAATATCCTTAAATGATTTTTGCTTGCGGTTGATATCCTCAATAATTCGCGGGCGTTTAGAAAACCAGCCGGTTTTAGCATATACTTTGGCAGTTTTCATCAATTGCGCAAACAAGGAAATGTCTTTATTATAATTGATTTCAAAGCACATTTCGCGCAAAATCATATACACTTCGTTGCTGATGTGGTCACGTTGACGACGCAATTCGTCTTTGAGTTTGAAACTGCGCGGTTTGCCCACATAAATTCGCATCTTCGGCAACGGACGATGCGGCAAATGGCCCTTGGTTTTTGAAAAATAGCCGTATTGCGGACCGTCAATCCAAACCGGAATCAGCGGTGCTTTAGACTTATCGGCAACCAATCCCGGCGCTTCGTAAATTTTCATCAAGCCGCCGTCTTCGGTTATGCGGCCCTCGGCAAAAATAACCACCAATCTGCCTTCATCAACTTTGGCAATCAGTTTTTTGATATCCGCCGGCTCAATCGGGTTAAAATGAATAATATCGGCGCATTGCATCAAAAAGCTTATCCAATGCCGGCGATATAAATGGCCGTTCAACGCAAAAACCGGATTTCCCGGCAAAAAAGCAAACAATAAAATCGGATCCAAATAAGATACATGATTTACCACATAAACGCCTTTTTCAGGCAATTTAGTGACATCAAAGTTAAAGATACATTTTGCTTTCATAAGTTTTAAGAGAACTCTCAGGCAAAATCTTACAAATTCTTTCACGAGTAGTACCTTTCATAGTTACGACAAAGATACTATGTTTATAGCATAGTCAGCTGTTTTGTAAAGCAAAAACACTGCAATAATCAACAAGCCTTTTGCATAATAATAAGTATAGGTTTTTCCGTGGGTTGAGCGGCAGGTGAGGGCAAGCTGTTTATAATTTATGAGAAAATGCTTGCCAAAACAAAAAAATATCGTTATAGGTTTCCCGAAGGAAACTGACAAATGTTTCCGTTGTTTTAATAACTTAGATGGAACTATAATGAAAAAGGTTTTAACTTTAACGACGGCTCTTGGCGCAATATTGTTGTCTACAGACGCTATGGCTGCCGGTTTTCACTTGAGAGAGCAATCTGCTGCGGCTCAAGGTAATGCGTTTGCCGGTGCAACTGCCGGAGCGGAAGATAACTCATACACTTATTATAATGTGGCCGGTTTGACACGCCAAAAAGGTACACAGGTAACTTTGGGCGGCACCTATATTGCTCCGAAAGCAACCGCTAAAAACGTACGCGGTGAAAACGGCGAGCGTGACGCTGATGTTGAAAACGTTGTGCATGCCGCAGTTTCTCCAAACTTTACGGTTTCGCATCAAATCAATGATAAGTGGTTTATCGGTATTGCCGGTAACAGCCCGTTCGGTATGATTACAAAATATGACCACGACTGGGTTGGTGGTGACCACGGTATCACTTCTGATGTTAAAACGGCCACCTTTACGCCGATGACGGCTTATAAAGTAACGGACGGTTTATCTCTCGGCGCCGGTGTGCAATTCCAGTATCTTTGGGCGCACTTAACCAGCAGTCATTCTGCCAGCCGAACCGGCATTGTTTCCGAAGACGGTCACAGTTGGGCTGCCGGTTATCAACTCGGTGCATTGTATGAATTTAATCAAAATACTCGTGTCGGTATCGGATATCGCAGCGAAATCAAGCACAAAATCAAAGGCAAGATGAAATCTTCCGGCAGTGAGCTTACTTCGTCGGAAAATCCGTATGCGGCCGGACAGGGAGCATTTGTTGATAACTTGCTTAATCAAAGCATTAAAGTTGATTTGGATACGCCGGCAATGCTTTCGATGGGTGTGTATCACGATATTACCGAGCGTTGGGCAGTTATGGCCGAATATCAACGCGTGTTCTGGAGCTCATTCAAAGATTTGACTTTCAGAAGCAGAAACGGTAACAATAAACCGGGATATGATTATATTGCCAAAGTTAACGAAAATTGGCGTGATACGAACTTTTATTCCATCGGCACCAGTTTTATGCTTGATGAACAATGGAAATTGCGTTTAGGCTTGGCCTACGATCAAAGTGCCGTACGTCTGCAACATCGCACTCCGCGTATTCCGGATACCGATCGTTTTTGGATGACTGTCGGTTTGGGATATAATTATAACGAACACTTAGACTTTAATATAGCATACACTTATATCAACGCACGCAAGGCACAGTTGGATACGAGTTTGACCGGTAATGACGGCTACAACGTTACGGCCGATTATCACAACTCAATTCAAGCGTTCGCTTTCGGGCTTTCGTATAAATTTTAATCAAATTTCATGAAATCTCTTTATTAAAGAGGAAAAGGCGCTCCGTAAAAAGGAGCGTTTTTTGTTTGCCGCATAAAAAAGCGGTTATCCGGAAAGATAACCGCTGAAGTAAAGAACATAATGATTATTGTTTCTTTGGCACGCTCGGCATCACCACTTGAACATTGTCAAGAGTGCTGTCTGTGCATTGCGAGCCTTTGCATGGCTTCAAAACCATTGCCTGACGGCCGCGATCCAAACCGCGAATATTCATTGACGGTACATATGTATCCACAATTGTCAGGTTAAAATTCAAATAAGCCAAGTTGTTGTCCTTATCCATAGCGTAAACCTTAATCGGATAAGTGCCGCCGTCTCCCGGCATTGCCACGCCGTCAAAAGTACGGGTGTTGGTGTCGTAATGGAGCCATCTCGGCAAAGAGGTGTCATCAATCAAACCGGCCTTGGTTTGCAAATCATAAATCGGCCAGCCCATTTTTCTGAATACGGAATCCGGAACGTTGATGTTGATTCTTTCGCCGGTGCCGTAAGTTACGTCAGGCAGATTCTCTTTGGCCGGAAGTTTGATTGCCGGACGTTCTTCCGGAACATTCAAATCATAATCCTTGGTGTTTATCGAAAACTCGCCTTTGCGCCAATTTTCAAGAGTGTCACGCAAGGCCAAAGCAATTTGTGTCGGCGATTTATCCAACATTTCCGGTGCCAAGGCATCTAAACCGATGGTGGCATAAAGCGAGCCGAGAGCGTCTTGCAAATCAACATAAGCCAGCGAGGCCTTGGTTTCGTCGCCGATGGCACGCGCCGCTTCAAGCAAACTCTTTTCGGCGTGACTGCCTTTGGCCGAGGTAATGTCTTCGGCAATGTTTTCCGAGGTGCCGGCGATTTCCAACGCAATATCAAAATCTTCCAACGCCGATGTATAACGCGCCCAACCGACGTAAACTTGGTTTAAAATCAACGAGGTCATACGCTGACGGCGCAAATCTTCGAGCGTTTGTCCGTTTTGATTGCGAGAATCTTCATAAACCGACATCGAGGCTTCGCGCGCGGCGTTGCACCATTGTTGGTTATACATTGCCGGATTGCTCATATAATTGCTGCCGGTATCGGAACGGAAATCCGAAATAATCAAAGTCAAATCGTCGGTAGAAGTCAACAAATCATGAACTTTCAATTCCGGACGATTCGTTAAAGCAATCCATTCCAACTTGCCCAAATCAGATTTGATTTGCGGCAAAGAGAAGTTGCCGAATTCTTTTCCGGCCAAAATAAATTCGGTTTGCGGGTGCAGGCCCATTAACGAAGCTAAGCGTTCGTGTGCGGTTTCCATATCGCGTTTGAGAGCCGAAAGTTTTTGCACCGCTTCCATATATTTACGTTTTTTAACCAATTCCGATGTTTCCGGATTCTTTCCGTCTTTAGCCAATTCTTTGGCCTGAGCGTTCATCTCGTCAACATCTAAGGTAATGTGTTCGATGGTGTCGTCTATAACCGGCAACAATCTTTGTGCGGTCAGAGCCTTCCAATAAAGGATACGGGCTTCTTGCAAAATGTTTTGAATAACTTTGCGTTTTTCCTGTGTGGCCACGCCTTGTTGCAACACCGCATCGCTGTTCATAAAATACAGCGTCGAAATATCCAAGATATTCCAAGCCACTTTCAAATCCGGACTGGTGCCGGTACTGGTGGTGTTGATGTAGCCGGCGTTAGATACAATTTCCGGCAAGGCGGAATAAGCGGTTTCGCCTGCTTTAACCAAACTTTCCTGATATCTCATCATTCTGCCGGTGTAATTATATTTCAAAGCCAACGCCATGGTCATATACATATCCAGCGGCTTATCGAACTTTGTCGGTGTTTTCGCATACATATTTTGCATATCGGCATCGTAGCGAATAGCACTGTGCCAATCGTCGGCGTACGCAGCATTAGGCCCTTGCTCTTGAGCATCAACAACTTCTCCGACTACTTCTTCAGCCAGAGCATATTGTTGGTCATATTGTGCCTGCTGTTCCTGATAGTATTGTTGCTGTGTGCTTGCGCAAGAAATCACACTTAAGGCACAAACTATCAAACATAGAAACTTTTTCATGTTTATATCCTTTACTTATAAATCGTCTCAAGTTATAATAATCGGTAAAAATTAACATTTTGTTACACTTTTTCCTTTAATATACAAAACAAATGTAAAATTGAGGTTAAAATTTGCAATGGTTTCGATATTAGGCACATTATTTAAATATCGCGAAAAAGAATCCCCGGACGTGTTGGGGTATTTTCCCGAGCGCGTGCACGTTGATGCTTTTCCGGAAAGACGCTATTTGTGGACTTCGCGATTTTTGGTGATTACCACCTGTTTGAGTATTTGTTTCAATATGATGCTGGCCAGCATTATTTATTTGATATTGCCGAGTTATCACGTTGAACCGCAACTTTTTAAAATCAATAGCAACACCAATCAGCTGGAGCTGATGGAAAAAGACGAAGTGCGCTATTATGCCGCCGATTTGATTGCCGAGCAATATATTCGCGATTATATTCTGTTGCGCTATACCGTAACCGAAGATTATGCCGAATTAAAAGACAGATGGCGCAAAAATTCCATTCTTTATTGGTATTCCACCGACGCGATTTTTCGCGAATTTGAAGATAAAGACGTGCGTACGGTGGACGAGCAGTTTCAGCGGCTCGGTCTGCAACGTTATGTTGAAATTATTTGGACTAAGCACGTTTCGCTTTCTATGTGGATGGTGCAATTCAAAACCTACGACATAACCAGAGATGACCCGCGGCCGAAAGTCGACGTGTGGCGCGCCACAATGCGTATCGGTTATGATAGCGGATTGCGCTTTAAACGCATTGAAGACCGCATCTTAAATCCGTACGGTTTCTTGGTGTACAGCTACACGCTTTCTTATTTGGGCGACGCCAACAACGGCGAAAGCGAAGTCCCGCATAAGTTGAAATACAATTTGATGATGTATTAAAGCGATAAACAAAAAATCCCCCGAAAAGGGGGATTCTTTATTGGCGTCTTGCTTTGCCTTCGGCACGCTTCGGTCACTCGTTCTCTGCCTCGCTATACGGCGCTTTCGCTTGCTTGCTCGGCTCGTTCACTTCGCCTTAATATCTAAAAACAACATTTAGAGGTTATTTTTAGGTATTAAGCCCGGCGAGGCTCGGTCTTGCAACACTGCGTGTTGCTTCGGTCACTCGTTCCCAACAGCTTACCACGGTGCGCTTACGCTTCCTTGTTCGCTGGGGAACTTCGCCCGTCGTCATAAAAATGTCCGCCGGACATTTTTCTTTCCTCCGGCGCAACCAAAGGTTGCTCGTTCTTCGCCTCTTGTGTTATGCCAATAAAAAATCCCCCGCAATGGGGGATTCTTTATTGGCGTACCCGGCGAGGCTCGAACTCGCAACCTTTGGCGTCGGAGGCCAACACTCTATCCAATTGAGCTACGGGTACATAATTCTTAACACGTCGGAGGCAGGATATTATTATTTCTTCAGCCTAATGATCAGTCAGAAGAAAATAACTGTCATTCTGAGGAGCGCCTGTAGCGCGACGTGAGAATCTCGTTAGGCGCTATGCGGTCTCGGGTGTTTGGTAATACAGCCATATTGCCGACTAATCCAATTGCACAGCATCGCGGGAGATTCTTCACTTCGTTCAGAATGACAAATATTGCTCAAAAGCAACCTTCACCCGTCGTCGAAAAACAACATTTTGAGGTTGTTTTTCTTCCTTTTTCTGTTTTTTTCACTTTTCTATATAATTTTGCTTGACTTGTCAACCGAATCAATGTATTAACGAACAACAATATTGTTAAATTTAACTTAAGGAATTGAAAAATGTCTAAAAAATGTGATATCTTAGGCACCGGTGTTCAGAGCGGCAATAATGTCAGCCACGCCAACAACAAAACGCGTCGTCGTTTTATGCCTAATTTGCAAGTTGTATCTTTATTCAGCGAAGCTTTGAATAAAGTGTTTAAGTTGAAAGTTTGCTCCAAAACCTTGCGTTCTATTGAACACAATGGCGGTTTGGATGCTTTCTTGACCACAACTTCAAATACCAAATTAACTGAAGAAGCTAAGCAAATCAAAAAGTCTATTGAAGCTAAACAAGCTAAGGCTTAGTCTTTAAATATAAAGTGTACACAATAAATAAAAACGCCGTTTCAAATTGAACGGCGTTTTTATTATTTTCATTTTGCGTTATGAAGAAGCCATCGCCAGCGGGAACAAATAATAAAGGATTGTGGCGGCAACAGCCAAACACACACCTATAATTACTATCCACATCAGGACTTTGCCGAAAATTTTGCTAAGGCTTTTCCGGCTTCGGCCATCGTCAAGATAAACCCAGACGGAGAAGATTGCCCATAGTGCCAGACAAATTCCGCCAATGGTGAAGGCTCCGTAGAGCAAGTACATTTCCCAAATATCGGGATTCCAGCCAAACCAGCACGCCACACCGTAACCGATAGTCCAAACCAATGAACCGAGAATGACAACTCCCACGCTGCTTCGCAACACAACTGCTGCTTGTTCCAACTTGGTTAATTGTCGTCTCATCTTCTTGCCTCCGGCGCCTTTATATTCCTTCCAGTCCGGCTCAGTCATATACCGACCGACAAAACAGCAAATAATAAAGGTGATAACGAGCCAGATGATGCGATGCATAGAATGCAGACTCCATACAGCATAACAGATACCGAGTGCCGCCGCAACGGCAATAGCCAAACCAATGGCTAAATACTTTCCGAAACGTTTCATATTTTGTAAGTTTTTGATTATTATAAATCCTTCATTCGCTCACATTCTTCACGTTTTCCCGCGTAACAAAAAACAAAGGAGGCGCAGGGAAAGGATGCAATTAACATATATTGTAATACATCGGTTGTAATCGGATAATTGTCTAAGACAAAATCGGAATACAACACCCACAAGAGTAAGCCGGCAAGAAATAAATCTATACCCAGCCAAAAAAACGAAACATAAAAACAAGAAGTCAGAAAGCCTCTTCTTTTTCTCAGCAAGCGAAATGCCAACCAAGAAGGCAGAAGCACAGCGACGGCAGTCGCCAAAATAATAACATATTCCATATATAAATGCTTTTGATTCTGACTGAAATTATAATCAAAAAATTTTGTTTTTGTCAAGAAAAATCAAACTCGGCAATTTTTCAAAATAAAAAAAGCCGCTCAAAATATTGAACGGCTTTTTTTGTTGAAATATTCTTATTTTTCGCCGACATACATGCCGATGTTGCGGGCGGCGATAACATACGGGCTGTTTTCGCTTAAACCGGTGGTTCCGGCAGCAACAACTTCGTCTAAGCCAAAAGAAGTAACTTTGCCCTTAGAAAGTGCCACCATTCTGTCGGTATGTCCTTCCGCCAACAAACGAACAGCTTCCGAACCCAAAACAACGGCCAAACTGCGGTCAAATGTGGTCGGATTACCGGAACGTTGAACGTGTCCGAGCTTGGTAACGCGAGTTTGGAAACCTTTGTAATTGTTGTTAATCAACTTGCTCAAATATTCTCCGATGCCGCCGTTGATTTTTTCGCCGACCATATTTACCGCGCCGGTAACTGCTTCGCCGGTTTCGGTTTTAACACCTTCCGAAACCACGATTAAAGCGTGAGTGCGGCCGCTTTTCTTCACTTCGTCCAGCTTTTTAATGATGCCGCTCAATGTATACGGAATTTCCGGCACCAAACAAATATCGGCAAATCCGGCCACAGCGGCGTGCATGGCCAAGTGTCCGGCATCACGTCCCATAACTTCCAAAATCAACGCGCGGTGGTGTGAACGGGCGGTTAACATTAAATCGTCCAAAGCATTGGTGCAAGCCTGACAAGCGCTGTTAAAGCCAACGGAAAATTCCGTCAACGGCGTATCGTTATCAATGGTCTTCGGAATACCGATCATTTTAACGCCGGCCATTTTGCAGTAATTGCTGACAATGCTCATACTACCGTCACCGCCTACAACCAATACGGCATCCAAGCCCAATTCTTTAACGCCTTCGCCGAAACGTTGTGCTAACACTTCAGGAGATTCTTTTACTCCGGTGTTGAGCGAACCTAGGTAAGAACCCGAAAGTCTCGGCCACGGAGAATTTGAAAAACCGGATTCGGTTAAAATTTCATACGAAAGCGGGCGATTCGTTAAGCCGTCGGTGCCGTCATGAATGCCATAAACTTCCCAACCGAAGCGTGTTGCCGCATTGACAACCGACAAAATAACCGCGTTAAGGCCGGCACAGTCGCCGCCGCTGGTCAAAATACCTATCTTTTTAATACTATTCATCAATTTTCTCCGTTTTTATAGTTGCATTTAATCCAAAAATATTGTATACTCTATTACAACTTTGATATAAAATTTCCACAAAAAAATGAAGTTTATCAAACTTTATTTAACGAAAGGATAACGGACTAAATGACAACGAACGACAAAACCGCTAAATTGCAACTCTTGCTTTGTGAATTAAAGTTGGAGCAGCGTCATGTCAACACAGATATGTCCAAACTCTTAAAACAGGGCAAAACTGTTGATTTCTTTCAGGCAAAGCGCTTGAGCAGCTTGAAAAACGGTCTGGCAAAAAAAATCGATAAAGTGGAATCGAGTATCAATCCGAATATTATTGCCTAAGCAAATGATTTTTTGCTTGCAAAATAAAAAAACGTGTGCTAAACAAGGCACAATTTGTTGAATTTTTTAAACCGGAAAGGGGTGATTTAAGTGGTTCAGGTTACGGTTATCGGAAATGACGTCAACCAATCTTTGAAAATTTTGAAGAAGAAAATGCAAAGAGAAGGCGTATTCCGCGAAATGAAGTTACGCCGTTGTCACGAAAAGAACTGCGAGAAAAAGGCTCGTCGCAAGGCTGAGGCTGTTCGTCGTGCACGCAAACAAATGCGTAAACGCTTAGATACCGAAGGTTTCTAGAAATCTTTTATCAAAACAAAAGGCCGCCGTTTTTACGGCGGTTTTTTTGTGGTCGATTCGGCATAATCAAGATAAATAACCGAACTAGAAATAAATTTAACATAAATTTAATATAAAACAGTCAAAATATATGTTAACCTAAAACCTAGGTATATCTTTCAAAGGGGATAAGCATGAGAGAGGGAAATATCTTGGATCGTGTCAAGAAATGCTTTTTGCCGGGCATAGTCTTGAGCGCGGTCATTTGTATACTTGGGATTACCACAGTACGAGCCGAGATTTGTTTTTTGCCTGACGCTGATGATTGTCAGCGAGTATTTTCGGTAGATTTAAGAGCATGCAAAAAATGGTCAGAAACAACAAGAAATATAATGTGCGGGTCGAAAAAAGGCTATTATAAGCAAGCGCAGGCTGACTACAATTGCGGATATGCCGAAGAGATGGGCGACATCTGTTGTCCGGGATGGATTTATTGCACGGAGCGAAATTGTAAACAAGAAGGATACACGCTAAAAGCAAAACCAAAACCGGAAAATGCATACCTCGAATGTGAAAAATGTAAACAAGGTAATGACACTTATTATAAGTGTCCGGAAAAGCCATGTAACTATGATTCAAATACGGCATCTACTTTGAAAGAAAAATGCGGTGTGAACGGTCCGTATTGCTTGAAGAAATATGCAGACTGTCCGAAAGGTCAAGTATGGGTAGCAGATGACGGCCATTTAGCCGGTAAAAAAACCTGCGGTAAGTGCTCAGATGCGATGCCGGACACCAGATGTGCCGGTACAAAACACTGGGAAGATGAGCTACCCGGCGGCTGCGTAACCTGCACACAGGCCGGTGAGGTTAACGGCAGAGGTTATTATTGCTGTACAAAGATGCATGATTATCCGATATCTGAAAGACAAAGAAACTTGAGCGACGGTATTTGCCATCAATACGAAGGACCGATAGTTGCCACCGGCAGTGAAGCGCTGAATTGCTACAAGCAAGTAGAGAAAGATTGCGGAAATGACAACCAATATCTGACTTCGAGTTCGGAAGGTTGTTATTGTCGCGACTATAAATACGAATTTGACGCAGAGCCGACGCTGTTGAAGTTTAATGCGGCGGGCAAAGCGCCGAAAACCGGCGACACGGTAACAGTAACCTCGACCAGAGCGCATATGGACGGCTCGAATTTGGAAAGAAACAAGTATGAGATACTTTCTAATGACGTTACGGCCAAAACCGGTTGTCAACTCGTTGATGATACCATCGGTTCAATTAAAGTGGTTTGCCGCAAGAATGCGAGCACCGAAGAATCGAGAGCTTGCTTTGTTGTCAGACATGTACATACGGTAACCAAAACTCACCCTGAATTATCGAAAGAAATCTGCATAGAAGTAGAAGGCGATAAGTGTCCGGGAGATTTGGTTATGAACACCAACAGGTGTACGGGCAATACCAAAGCGAAATTGAGCGAAACTAAGTCGGTATCGGGAGAAAATTCCTGCTACGAGTGTTTGGACGACAGCTGTCCGGATGAAACTTGGAAGAAGTGTCCGGAAGAAGGCAAAAATTGTCGTCAGAATGTTGATGGTTATGAGACAGAGCAAACCAAATACGGCAACTACTGCTACAGGGCCAAAACCTGTAAAGAACCGTTGATATCCAAAACAGAGATACCATTGGGCAAGGAAAATTGCTATAAAGAAACGGCAGTATCTTCCGGCGAGGATAGTTGCTTTAAGCATAAAGATCCTTTGGTCGAATGTCCGGCGAGCGACGGCAAAGTTTGGGACGAAGACAGATGTGGTTGTGTAAGCTCTTCAGAACCGGGGGATAAACCTCTGTGCTTCGATGAAGTATGGGGTGAAGAAAAAGTCGGCAGAATGGAAGACGGCAAAATAATCGGGGGAAATGTATATATTGCTCCCGACGGTAAGAAAACATATAAAGAAGTTCCGGAAAATCCGTGTGTAGAGCTGGGTACAAAAGTATACAAAAGAGAATATGTCGAAAATGGCTACGTTTTTGACTTTAACAAATGTCAATGCCAAGTTTCAAAATGTCCGAAAAGCCAAGGCTATTATGATAGTGCACCGATGGGTTGCTACGATTGTCAAAAAGAAAACGTAAATGGCCGAGAATGTTTAAAGTGTAAAACATTTGATGAAGCATTTGGCGGTAATTGGGTAGAGAGTACAATGCTAGGCGTTTGTTGGGACGGCTCAACCGAAAAAGTGGCCGCGGACAGGGAAACACGTTGCTTGAAAACAAAAGAGTGTGAATGTCCGGCCACGCACCCGAATGAAGAAAAGCCGAAGTGCTTTGATGAAGTTATGGGTGTGGTCGACCAAAACGAATATCATATCGGCGGGCTGACTTGCTATAAAGATGTAACCGAATGCCCGGGCGGGCAGAAACGTGACGAGACTACTTGTCAATGTAAACCGAATCCGAATACATGTCCTGACGGAACATTCAACAGCGAAGCCGAATGCCAAAAAGGTGACGGTTGCTTCGATTGCGTAAAACGCACCGCTGAGGATGACGCTAAATATGGCGAACTTACTTGTTATGAACGAGCCGTAATGTTTAACTTCCGCACGGCAGAAGATTGGACCGCAGCCAAATTCTGCTATAACGAAGCGTCTAAGAAGCAAAGCGCCAATAATCAGGCTTGTTATGAAAAAGCAGAATGTCAATGTCCGGGAGGCACAAGCTCGGCAAAACCTAATGCGTGTTACGACAAGTATGCCGACAGCGAAATTAAAAAGAAAGAAGTCACTCTCGCCAACGGTACTGTTTGCTACCCGACGGATGAGCCGAAGTGTGATGAAAGCATAGGCGAATATTATGATTATAACGAGTGCGAATGCGTACCGTCCGGATGTCTTGACGGGCAACCGTATGCCGGATATCCTAATATCTGCGCCGAGTGCACGTCTACCGGTCAGATGGTAAAGGATACCAACGGAAAGACTATGAACTGTTGGAAGTGCGGTTCACCTGAAGCCGGTTTCGGAATTACGGAAATCGGTGGCAATTGCATTATCAAGAAATTGTACAACAGATATGATTCCGAAGGCGAAGTCAACGCCGGCATATATTGTTTCAAACAAGGTAAAGTAGAGGTAACCGCTGCCGAGTGTGTAATTAAGGATATTGTGGTCAGCCAAAGCGCGGCCAGCGTAACTTTCGCAAAGTACATTCGCGCCACCACATTGTGCGAGGCCGAGGGCTCTACGCCGACAACCGCGGAATTTTTGATTGGTAACGGCAGTATTGCTACCAACAATTTGGATTCTTGTCAAGACGGCAAGATTTCTTTCACGGATAAGATAGAATATAAAGGCAATAATTACATCTGCCATGTAGATAAGGAATATGCGCCGGATTGCCCGCAAGTATGCACGAAGAAGTGCCCGCAAAATACATATTGGGAAGATGAAATTCCGAATAAAGATGCTTTGGGCGAGGCTTGGCGAGATGCTTGGGTAAATTCAGGGAAAAAAGTTTGTGATAAAGCCTGCTATAAGGCAAATGATAACGGATGCCCGAATTGCATTTCGGAAGATAAAATCGGCGGTTGCAAACAGTGTACGTTTGTAATGTATTCCGGTACCAAAGCAATGTATAAATGTACGGATTTGAACCCGATAGATGCTAATTCTTATGCCGATGAATTTAAGGATAAGTCAGCTTTAACCATTAAGAGTGACGGCAGAGGTTGGGTATGTAAACAAGTAGGTGCTTTGGATACCAACGGTATCAGCAAGAGCAACTCGGAATGCTGTGCACCAAAGGCATGTGAGGGAGAAAACGTTTATGCCGGCAGCGCAAATAAAGGCGAGGAAATCAATCCTAACGGTTGCAAGGTATACGTTGATGAAGAAGAACAATGCCATCATTGCGCTCTTACGGGATATATGAGCGGAAACTATAGTTGTTACCGTCAACATGTAGATCCGGTGTGTGATGCCTACGGCAAGAATGCTCATCCTTATCAAAATGAAGACGAGGCAAAGAAAGGTATGGGCTGTAACAAGGTTAAATATGTCGGAGACCCGTCATTTTGCCGCGATTATGCACATTGCTATAAATGTGAGGAAGATCCGTGTCCTGATTGTGTAACCGAAAATGAAATCAGCGGTTGTAAACAGTGCAAATTCTTCGGATATTCCGGCTCTACCGCAATGTATAAGTGTACGGATTTGAATCCGGTGGATTCTCAGTCTTATTATGACGAATTTAAGGATAAGTCATCTTTAACCTTTAGAGGTGGTGATGGTTGGACTTGCAAACAGGTTGGTATCTTGGACGAAGAAGGCAATAGCAAGAGCGGAGCCGAATGTTGCGCTCCGAATGCCTGTGATCCGCGTTGGCCGTATACCGGAAGCTCTAGGGACGGCGGCCCTAACGGGTGTGAAGAATATATTGATGCTGAAGAAAAATGCCACTACTGTACCAGCGGAATAGGAATGAGCGGAAACTACGTTTGCTATTCGCAACATGTCAGCGATAATCCCGTTTGTGCTCACCATGGCGCAGATGTCCATCCGTACAAGGATGCGACAGCAGCTAAAAAAGGTATGGGCTGCAATAATGTTGAGATTGTCGGAAACTTGGGAATTTGCAACAGACTGGTATCTTGCTACAGGTGTAAGAATTAGGGACGGAATGCAAATAAACCTTGTAAGCGATTCTTTTGGGAGTTTGCAATTGTTTTTGATACACAAAAACGCTCAAACCACAAGGTATGAGCGTTTTTTAATAGAACGTGCTTTTAGGCGTCTTTGTGACGGAAAGTGATACGCCCCTTGGTCAAGTCATAAGGCGTCATTTCAATATCAACTTTGTCACCGACCATCACCCGAATGCGAAACTTGCGCATTTTTCCGGCCGTGTGCGCCAAAATCTCAACTCCGTTTTCTAACTTTACGCGAAACATGGCGTTTGGAAGCTTTTCAATCACTTCTCCGGTTAATTCAATCAATTCTTCTTTACTCATCAATAACCTCAAAAATGGTTTAATTTGCTTTTTGGTATAAACGCATAAATTTTAATTTGCAAGCGATTTCTAAATTTTTTCATTCTGAATTTTTTATTTTTTGCACAAAATATCATCTAACTCTCCATGTGAAGATTATTTTGAGCAGAAGGTGAAAAGTGACAAAAATGTAACAAAAATGTAACAAAAATGTAACACAAAAGATGAAAAATATATGCTAACATAATAATGGATTTATATATCAATAAGGAGGTAAATATGTATATAAGAAATATATTACCTTATATCAAGAAGTCCTTTTGCGGAGGAATAATCTTGGGTACAGTAGTCTGTACACTTGGCATTTCCAAGGCTTGGGCCGGTATATGCTTCCTGCCGAACGGAGAGG
>JAFXPE010000033.1 GCA_017528205.1 Alphaproteobacteria bacterium
AGACGGCAACACGGCTGTTGCAGGTACTGCTGATATTGAAGGCGATACAACAATCGGCGACAAATTCAGCGTAACGGCTGAAGATGGCTCGATGTCTGCTGCCGGAGGCAACTTCACAGTTGACAAAGACGGCAACACGGCTGTTGCAGGTACTGCTGATATTGAAGGCGATACAACAATCGGCGACAAATTCAGCGTAACGGCTGAAGATGGCTCGATGTCTGCTGCCGGAGGCAACTTCACAGTTGACAAAGATGGCAACACGGCTGTTGCTGGTACCTTAAATGTAACAGGTGCTACAGAATTGGCTGATACTTTGGATGTTGCAGGTAAGACGACATTGAGTTCTGATAACGGAATGGCGTTTAGTGCTAAACCAGATGTAGTAGTTAAATCTATTGATGATGGTTCTACACCTGTTACCGGTGACGGTGATCCGGAAGCTTTGGCTACAACCGCTACGGTTATGACCAGTGCTGAAAATGCTAAATACACCGGCGGTAATTCTACCCAAGGTGCTACTTATGCAACAGTTGGTGCCGACACCATTAAGGGTGCGTTCGAAGCTATCGAGAAATTCGTTGGCCCGAACGAAGCTATGGAACACAACGCGATTGCCGCTGATACCAACACCAGCGTAACCGAAGCCCTGAACAACTTGGCAACCAACGTTGCTAACGGAATGGGTGGTGAATTCGCTGCTGACGGTAGCTGGTCCGGCAGTATGGCTAATGACAAGGGCGCTGATTATCGTGACCTGACAGGTGAAAATCTGGCAGCAGCTGTTGAAGTTATTAACAGCAACATCGGTACGGCTAGCGAATTGTCTAACGCTTACAACGGCGTAAGCTCCAGCAATACGGTTAACGCCAACATTGATGCCATCAACGAGACAATCGGTGATCTCTCCGGCTTGAATACCAAGCTGAAGAACTTGACCAACGGTGATGGTCCGAAGCCGCAAGATGTGGTTACAGCGTTTAACAACATTGATGCAACCCTCGGTCGTATTCACGGCTTGGCCGCTGAATTGGAGAAGAAGGGTGAATACCAAGGCAACTTGGCTGAAGGTACTACGGTTGAACAACACTTGACCGCTTTGGATAAGGCTATCGGTAATCGTAAGAACTACAAGAATACTGAAGGTTCTAACGGTTTCGTTGCTACCTCCGGCGCAGATGTTGCTACGGCTTTGACCGAAATCGCATCTAACATCGGTACAGCAGCTGACTTGGGTACTGAAGGTCTTAACGGTGTAAGCTCTGCTAACACGGTTAACTCCAACATTGCCTCTGTCAACGAAGCTTTGGGTAACATTGATGAACTGAAGAATGCTGCATTCGCAAGAGGCAACTCTGTTGCTGAAGCTATCGGCAGCGTTGACGGTAAGTTAGTTGAGTTGGATGATCGTATGGGCTCGGTTGAACGTGACCTCAAAGAAACGCATCATGAATTGCGTAGAGGTATGGCTTCCATGGCCGCTATGTCGGCTTTGGTTCCGAACTCTCGTTCGACTGGCAACACAACGTTGTCACTCGGTACGGGTGCTTACAGCGGACATGGCGCTGTGGCAGTCGGTGCATTCCACTATCTCACAGACAACTTAATGCTTAACGCAGGTCTTGCTTGGAGTGATAGTAGAGATGCTGTATACCGCGTAGGTGTTAGCTACTCGTTCTAATCAGAACACAACTAAAGCAAAACGTAGGGAGGGGAAACTCTCCCTATGTTTTTTTATACGCTCTTGCAGAAAAAACTTGAAAATCAAGAAGCTTTTGAATATAGTATGCGCAAGTGATTTTATGCTAAGGGGGGTATTATGGCAAAAAAAGCTGATACACAGGCAAAGTTTGAAGAAATAGAAAAATTTGAGGCCGAGACGGATAAGGAAACCGTTAAAAAGGAAACCAAATCCAAGGCCAAAAAGAAAAGCGAAGATGTCGCTTATGAGCCGCAACAAGCGCCTAAATGTTGTTGCACAGGTAGCAAAGTTGCTCTGACTTTGCTGTTGTGCATCTTAATCGCGTCCAACGCGTTTTTGTTTTATAAGTATGATCAGTTGAACAATTTGGTTACGCAAAATCGCAACATTTATGTTTATAATATGGAAAATTCTCTCTTGATGGCCGGAATGGCTGACGAAAATCAGCAGTTTGAGGCAGATTTGTACGCCTTGGAAAAAGATATCGATACCGCCAAAAAGAAGCTGAATAACATTAAGGATAAAAAGCTTAAACAAGAATATCAGGAAATGTATATGAACTCTCTGAAAATTAAGAGAGATGACTTGATAAAAGGACACGAAAAATTTGTGAACACATTGTCTAAAAATGTTGGCAAAGCGTTGGTAAAGGTGGCTAACGAGCATAACGTGGCAACCATTTTTTCAGCTCGGTCTATTGCCGTCACCACGCCTTATGTGGTTGACGTTACGCCACAAATCGTGGAAATTCTCAAGAAAAAGATGGATAAGTAAACCCGTCGATATATAAATTTGTTGAGGGGAGGTTGCGTTGCAATCTCCTTTTCTTTATTTGGCTTACAAAAAAAGTCACTGCCAAACAGACAGTGACTTGAATTTAATCGCGCCGCGGACTATGAATGATCCAAAAACGAACGTAAACGCTTCGAGCGGCTAGGGTGTTTTAATTTGCGTAAAGCCTTAGCCTCAATTTGACGAATACGCTCACGAGTTACGTTGAATTGTTTGCCGACTTCTTCCAAGGTGTGGTCGGTGTTCATGCCGATGCCGAAACGCATACGCAAAACACGTTCTTCACGCGGAGTTAATGAGGATAAAATCTTGGTACATGTTTCCTTCAGGTTGCTGTGAATTGCCATATCCAAAGGCTGCATTGCACTCTCGTCGGCAATAAAATCGCCCAAAGAAGAATCTTCCTCATCACCCACCGGTGCTTCCAAACTCACCGGCTCTTTGGCTATTTTCATAACCTTGCGAATTTTATCAAGCGGCATGGACAGGCGTTTGGCCAATTCCTCAGGCACCGGCTCACGCCCCATTTCCGCCAACATCTGCCGCGAAGTGCGTACCAGTTTGTTGATGGTTTCAATCATATGCACCGGAATACGAATAGTGCGCGCCTGATCAGCAATCGAGCGGGTAATGGCCTGACGTATCCACCAAGTTGCATAGGTTGAAAATTTATAGCCGCGACGATATTCGAACTTATCCACGGCCTTCATCAAACCGATGTTGCCTTCTTGAATCAAATCCAAAAATTGCATACCGCGGTTGGTGTATTTTTTGGCAATAGAAATCACCAAGCGTAAGTTAGCCTCAATCATTTCCTTTTTGGCGCGCTCGGCTTCGCGTTCGCCTTTTTTGATGGTTTCGACCATTTTGCGATATTCGGTAATCGGCAAATCGCATTCTTGTGCCATTTGTGCCACATTTTGCCGAATTTCGATAATATCGTCTTTGTGTTTTTCTACAAATTGCGCCCAATGCTTATCTTTTTTCTGCGCAATTTTATTGAGCCAATTCGGGTCTAATTCCGATTTTTGATAAACCGCCAGAAAATCCTCGCGCTTGATTTTGCAATTAAGGGCAAAGCGCAACAATTTTCCTTCTTGCGTCAGCAGGCGATTGTTCATATCGTTAAGCTGTTCGACCAATTGTTCCACGCGGGAGCTGTTTAAGTGAATTGAGCTCATCAGCTCTATCAGCTCTTTTTTGAGCTTAAGGTATTTCTTTTCAATCGTCGGAATGATTTTTCTGCCGGATAGAATAGCCGCCATGCGTTGTCCCTGAACTTTTTTCAAGTTGTCGTAATAGCCGGAGATTTTGGTTAAGTTTTCCAAAACCGGCTGCATCAACATCGCTTCCATTGAAGACATAGAGGTAGAGGAGTGGCCGATTCCTTCGATATCATCTTCGTCACCGTCGGAGTTTTCCTCGTCGAGCGATTCGATATTGTCGTCAGCTTCGTCAATTTCATCATTCACATCGCCGTCAATGTCGATATCCGTATCCAAATCGTCGTCAATCTCGTCCAGATTCTTTTCGTTGAGCTCTTTGGTTACCTTTTCCAAATCATCAACCTGAGTTTCCGTGTCGTCATAAACGATGGCCTCGGAATCGTCACCGAACATCATTTCCACATCAACAATGTCGCGCAGTTGCAATTCGCCGTTTTCCAGCTGATCGCGCCATTCCGAGATGGCTTTAATGGTCATCGGACTTTCGCATAATCCGCTAATCATCACCGTTTTACCGGCTTCAATTCGCTTAGAAATGGCAATTTCACCTTCACGCGACAGCAACTCGACAAGCCCCATTTCTTTCAGGTACATTCTGACCGGATCGTCGGAATGACCGACATCGCGGGAATCAATATTACCTACGTTTTCAAGGTCTTCGCTGTCTTCGTCATAGGCATAATCTTCACCTGAGGCCTCATTTTCTTCGTCGGAAAGCTCGGAATCCGAAGTAATGTTAATTCCCATTTCCGAGATGCTTGACATAATGTCTTCCAGTCTTTCGGAAGAAAGCTTTTCGGGCGGAAGGGTTTTATTCAACTCTTCCATAGTGATATAGCCCAGTTTTTTGCCTTTTGCTATTAAATTGCGAATAGCTGTCTCCGAGGCATTTATAACGGCGTCGTCGCCATTTTCTGCCTCGTATAAATCCTGATTGTTTTTTTCCGCCATAACGTTCCTTAAAAAATCGATTTTTAATCTTGTAAAGATTATTTTGCTAGCACCGGATATATTTAGTTAATTTTTATGGATTTGTCAAGAACTGAAAACAACTTTTTTACAGTTATTCTTCGGTGGCTAAAAATTTGTTGCGTTCAACAATCAATTGTTTGTATCGGTTATAGTTTTCGTCGGCGTTTTCGGGTGCTTGTTTAATTAAAGTCATACATTCTTTTATTTCTTTATCAATTTGTTTTAATTGAATTTCTTTTAATCCTTCATTTATTTCGGTTTTCAAATCGAGAAAATCTGTTTTTTGCAGTTTATACATATTCAGCTCCCACAGATTTTCTATTTCCGTCTTGAAATTCAGCTTTAATTTCTCAATCATAATATCCGAATCGATTGATTTATCTTCTTGCACTATCTCAATGATTTCGTTTAATATTTTGGCCATCGGTGATTTTTCGATTTCAAACGACATTAGCTGTTCTTCGTAATCTATTGAAAGTTTGGGATAAATAATCATGGCAGCCACGATTTTGCGCAAAAATAAATCATTCAACGGCGGTTTTTTTACCAAATGATAATCTTGTCCGGTTTTAGAGTTTATATTCTTGCGACTGCGGTTGGGAGTGTAGGTGCCGATAGATGAACTTGGTTGGATAACTTGTTGAGAATTCTTAAATTCTGCTCCGCGACCAAAGGTATAATAGATGCGCTTTTTCATCTCTTGCGCATAATAGTTGCGGATTTGATTGTCTTTGATTTTGGCCACTTCTTCAAAAATTTCTTTTTCAATCAGGGCCTTTTGTTCAGGAGTTTCAGTTTCTTTATTCATCTTGCACTTGTGCCACAAAATATCCACCAGCGGTTTGGCACGTTGCAAATGACGCTCAAAAACTTCGGCGCCCAGCTTGTGCAAAAGTTCGTCCGGATCTTTGGCTTCTTTCAAAAAAATATAATTGGCAGAATATCCGGCACGCAAATTAGGTAAAATGCGGTCAACCGAGCGAATGGCGGCGCGAATTCCGGCAGAATCGCCGTCAAAGCACAAAGTCGGATTGTTGCAAACTTTCCACGCTTCCAAAATCTGTTCTTCAGTTAAGGCTGTACCCAGCGGCGCAACAGCATAACCAAAACCGAAACAATCAAGCGCAATAACGTCCATATAACCTTCGCAGATAATCAGGCGTTTCTGGTTATACGCCGGCTCGCGGGCGTTGTTCATATTATAGAGAATGCGGCGCTTGTTAAAAATAGGGGTTTCCGGCGAGTTTAGGTATTTAGGCTGTCCGTCTCCCAAAATTCGTCCGCCGAAAGCAATAATGTTATTTTGTTTATCCATAATCGGAATCATCACCCGATCGCGGAAAAAGTCGCTCGGCTGGCGTGTTTTATCTTCCGGAACGGTAATCAGGCCCAAATCCGCCATATCTTCCTCGCTGACGCCTTTGGAGGATAAAAATGCTTTCAAACCCTTGTTATTCGGCGCATACCCCAAACGAAAACGCTTGATGTTTTCGTCGCTCAGACCGCGTTTTTGCCGCAAATAGCTCAAGCCTTGAGCGCCAATCGGCATATAGAGATTTTTTTCAAAAAACGCCGCTGCCAATTCCATAATTTCATACAATGATTTCCGTTTTTGCGCTGCTTCCTGACTTTCCTTGGAAAAAGCCGGCAAAGTTAAACCCACGCGAGCCGCCAGTTTTTTGACGGCTTCTATATACGGCAGTCCGTCTTTATCCATCAAAAACTTAATGGCATCGCCGTGCGCTCCGCACCCGAAACAATGGTAAAATCCCTTGCTTTCGTTAATGGTGAAAGAGGGGGTTTTCTCTTGATGAAACGGGCATAAACCGGTATATTCGCGGCCTCGTTTTTGTAATTTTACTTTTTCACCGACAACTTCGGCAATGGAAATGCGGCTGCGTAATTCATCCAAAAATTTTTGGAAATCATCATTCATATTGCGGCAAGTCTTCTCTTAAGCCAAGATTTTTTTGATAATCGCAGATGCCGAGCCGAAATCCATCTGTCCGGCATATTTGTTTTTAAGCGCACCCATAACTTTGCCCATATCTTTAATGGATGCGGCACCGACTTCGGATACCACCGCCTTAATGGCGGCTTCGGTTTCTTCTGCCGAGAGTTGCTTTGGCAGAAAACGCGAGATAACATCAATTTCCGACTGTTCTTTTTCGGCCAAATCCGGACGGTTGCCGCTTTGGTAAATTTTTATGGATTCATTGCGTTGTTTAATCATACTTTGCATCATGGCAAGCAACACGTCGTCCGAGGCTTTTTCCAAACCCTTGCCGCGAGCTTCCACGTCTTTTTCTTTTTGGCCGGCGATAATCAGACGCACGGCGTTAACCGTTTGGGTATCTCTGTTTTTCATAGCCTCTTTCAGGCTGTTTTGCAAATCATCTCTTAACATTTTATTCTCCTAAAATTATTCATTAAAATCACGCAACACGTCTTCCATGGTTATTCTGAGTTTTGAATTGAAATCGGAAGGATAATCGAGCAACACCCGGAATAATACGCTGAAACCGGATTCTACCTTATGCTCGGGCAGAATTTCCACCACTTCGTCTTCAATCTGGTTATTGCGGTTAACAACGGAAACTTTGACCGGCAACAGATGCACGGTTTTATCGCCCTTGTTGCAAATACGTCCGCTGACTTCAATTTGCGGCCGGTCTTTATCTTCCAACTCTTTAACTTGAACATCTTCAAAAACGAGGTCTTTGCCGCGATACATACTTTCCACCTTAAAGCGTCCGTACATATTTTCCAACCACGGCGCCGCATTAACCACGTCGTAACGATAAACATAAAACAGTTTGGCACCCAAAATCACAACGGCGATTAATAAAAAAGCACAAATCAAATACAGCGATATGTTGTTCAGCGTATAGTGCTTAAATTTTTGCCCCACCGACATATCTTCTACCGAATTTCCCGAAGAAAACAGATTTTTAGTGTCGTGCGACAGGCGGTTAAACATAATGTTGATGTCTTCGTTGATATCCTCATTTATCTCAGTATTCTGAGTATTTTCCGAACCGCTTGCCGCGTCTTGCTGACTATCGGTTGAAATTTCGTCTTCAACCGGCATATCTTCCGCCTCGGCATCGGAAAGCGAACTCGGATACACCATCCATATTTCACCGCACTCGGCGCATTTAAACTTTTTGCCGTTTTCCGGTATTCGATCGGCAGATATATTGTACACGGAACGGCATTTCGGACAACTTATTAACATATTAACCTCTTTTTTTTACACTATATTCTAAAAATCTTGAGAAGCAATTAAAAAAAATATTTTATTAAATAGATTATTGTTGTATGATTTGTCATCATCGGTTTAAAGGAGGAATTATGACAGATAACGCAGCGAATTTACAACAACCGATTATTGATTTGCAAAATGTGGCTGTCGGCTATGACGGCGAAAACGTTTTAAGTGACGTGCATTTATCGCTTATGCCAGGCTCTTTTACGTTTGTTACCGGAAAGAGCGGTGCCGGCAAAACCACTTTGCTCAGTATGCTTTATTTGATTAGAAAACCGTATAAGGGAGTGCTGAACGTTTTCGGCACCAATGTTAATTTTTCCAATCGCGCCACTTTGGCCAACATGCGCCAAAGAATAGGCGTTGTTTTTCAAGATTTCCGACTTTTGGACCATCTTACGGTTTATGACAATATCGCGTTGCCGCTCCGCGTTCGCGGTATGAACGAAAAAGAAATCAATCGGCGGGTGATGGAGTTGCTGCGTTGGATAGAATTGCATAAAAACGTTTATAAGCTGTGCAGTACGCTTTCCGGCGGAGAAAAACAGCGTGTGGCCATTGCTCGAGCGGTTATCAATCGGCCGGATATTTTGTTTGCCGACGAGCCTACGGGCAGCGTTGATGCGGAAATCGCCGATAAATTGATGCGTTTGTTTGTTGAACTTAACCGAGTGGGGACAACGGTTGTAATTGCCACCCACAACGAGCAACTGACTTCTTCTTATAACTATCAGAGAATAAATTTATTAAACGGAACAGCCAAATTGTTACCGCCATTAAAGCGGATTTAGCGGAGAAAACACATTATGAACACAGAATTGATGCGCAAAAACGAAATCACGGTTGAAGACGAAGACACATCCGTATTTATGTATGTTCTTTCTTCTATTTATATGTATTTGTTTGTTGTGGTTTTGGCTATGGTTATGGCGATTCACTCAATGGTCAGCAATTGGGAAAAAGACATTGTCGGCTCCATCACCGTACAGATTGTGCCGGTGGAAGACGAGGATAAAAAGGTTGATACGGAAAAAAGTCAGCAGGAAGTCAATAAGGTTTTACAATATATGGAAAATGTTACAGGCGTAAAAAGCGTGCATTTGTTGGACTCGCAAAGCATAGAAAAGCTGATGACGCCGTGGCTCGGCAACAAGGTGGATATTTCCGCTTTGCCGATTCCGCAACTTTTGGATGTTCAACTTGACGACAGCGCGGAACTCAATTATGACGAAATCACCAGAGGCTTGCACAAGTTAACGCCTAATGCTTCCATCGATAATCACCGTTTGTGGCTGAATCGTTTGCTTAAATTTGCCAATTCGCTCAACACTTTGGCCTTGGCGGTGTTGATAATGGTGGTGGTGATTTGCGCCTTTTCGATATATTATTCCGCCCGCACCAGCTTGGGAATCAATATGGATTCTATCGAGATTCTGCACATTATCGGCGCGCATGACGATTATATTGCCGGTCAATACGCGCGCAGTTACGGCAAAATCGGTTTCTTTTCGGGAATTATTGGTTTAATGTTTGCCGTACCGAGCATTATTTTGATTTCCAAATACGGCATATCCACCGGTAGCGGATTATTAAACGGCGCCGGATTGTCGCAACTAAACTGGGCAATTATGCTGATGACGCCGCTGTTTGCATTTTTATATGCCAAATATACGGCCTATTACACGGTGCGTAAATCGTTGGAGAAGATGTGTTGATAAAAAAACAAAAAAAATACCTCTTTACCGCCGTAACGGTGCTTGTTATCGGATTATGGCTGGGGGGATTTTTTTGTTTTTGCCACACCATCAATCATTATAAGGTCAGCGATGAGGCGACCGATGCCATTGTGGTTTTAACCGGCGGTCGCAACCGAATCGCCGAAGCCATTAAGCTGTTTAACGCCGGATTGGCCGAAAAGCTGTTCATATCCGGAGTGTCTCAAAAAGTAAGCGTCGGCGATATTGAAGCTAAAACCGGAGTCAAAATCAACAATCCGGAAAAAATAGAGCTGGGATATAAGGCCGAAAACACGCTCGGCAATGCCTCGGAAATTAAGGAATGGATTGAAAATAACCAAATTTCTTCGGTGCGCCTGATTACTTCCAATTATCATATGCCGCGCAGTATGGCGGAACTTTCCACCTATCATTTGCCGCTTAAAGTTATTTGTCATCCGGTTTATTCCGAAAGAATATCCAAACGCTGGTGGCATTCGTGGGCAACTTTTTTATTTATTTTTGCCGAATATAACAAGTTTTTGTATGTTCAGGCGCGCAATTTTATAAAATATACCGGAGGGAGAAAATGATTTATATTCGCTCGTTGTTGGCAAACACATTTTATTTTGCCACTTTGGCTTTGGGGTGCACTTTGCAACTGGGGGTGGCGCTTTTGCCGCGCAAAGCAACGATTTATTTTTGGGATAATATGGTTATGCCGGTTGCGCTGTTTTGGGTGCATTTTTTTGCCGGCATAAAATTTGAAGTCAGAGGACAGGAGAATATTTTGAAAAATCACGCCATTTATGCTTGCAAGCATGAATCGGCGCTGGAAACCTATGCCTTTACGCAATTTGTGCCGACCACAACCTATATTTTGAAAAAAGAATTGGTTTATATGCCGTTTTTCGGTTGGACACAATATTTTTACGGTATGATTCCGGTAGATCGCAAAGGCGGAGCGGCGGCTATGAAAGGTATGGTGCGGGCGGTTAAAAAACAAACCGACACCGGTCGTCCGGTGGTGATTTTTCCGGAAGGCACTCGCTGTTTGCCCGGAACTACCAAAGGTTATAAGTCCGGCATCTTTTTCTTGGCTGAAAATATTAAACTTCCTGTTGTGCCGGTAGCGGTAAATACCGGTTTGTTCTGGGCCAAAAACTCGTTCTTGCGCTATCCGGGAACAGCGGTGTTTGAATTTTTGCCGCCGATAAGCGCCGAAGGTAAGACTAAAGAAGAATTTATGGCTGAATTACAATCAGTTATCGAAAGCAAATGCGCCGAACTCAATAAAGAAGCGGTAGAAAAATATCCTTATGTGCGCAAAATGTTGGTAGAAGACAAATAGGGGGAAATATGCGGAAAATCATCGGTTTTATCAAATCAGTATGCACGGTTTTGGGCGCAATGGTGCTTATTTGCGGTATCGGTGCCGTTTTGATTCGTTTTTATAACGGCAAGGCAATTGAAATTCCGAAGCATACAATGCTGATGATTGATTTCGGACACAATTTCAGCGAAGTGCAAACCGACGGTTTGCTCAACGAGTTGTTGGACCGGCAGGGAGTGTCATTTACCTCATTAATACAGTCCATCGAAATGGCGGCCGGAGATGAAAGAATTGACGGTATTGTGGCCAGAATTGATGTTTCCGGCTTGGAACTGGCGCAAATTCAAGATGTTGCGCGTGCTGTTGAAGTTTTCAAACAAAGCGGCAAAAAAACTTATGTTTTTTCACAAGGTTTCGGCCCGTTCGGACAAGGCAATCGCGAATATTATCTGGCAACATTTTTTGATAAAATATATATGCAACCGCATACCTACATCGGTTTAACCGGTATCGGTATGGAATTGCCGTTTGCCCGCGATATTTTGGATAAAGTCGGAATATATCCGGAATATTACACGCGTTACGAATACAAAACCGCGATGATGTCATTTACCGATAAAAATATATCCGAACCATATAAAGTGGAAATGACACGCCTTGGTAACAGTTTGATGAATGAACTGAAAAGTGGAATTTGGCAAAATCGTGATATTTCAGCAACTCCGGAAACAGTTATCAACCAAGCGCCGTTAAGTGCCGAAGAAGGTAAAAAGCTGAATTTGATTGACGATGTTTTATATTTACCGCAGGTTGAAAAGCTGATAAAAGAAGAAGGGGTTGAAAACTTTGTCGCAGTTGAAGATTATGCCACGCAGATTCATCCCAATGAGGGAAATTTACCGGCGATTGCTATTTTAAATTTGAGCGGAATTATTGATGCCGGAGAAAATTCAACCGATATTGACGGCGAATTTACCATCGGCAGTAAGAGTGTGTTGGCAGATTTGGCCGATATTGAAGATATAGAGAATCTGAAAGCCGTGGTGGTGAGAATCGACAGTCCGGGCGGAAGTTATAATGCGGCTGATGAAATTTATTTTGCGTTGAAGGATTTGAAGCAAAACAAAAATGTACCGATTATTGTTTCGCAATCCGGCTATGCCGCTTCCGGCGGATATTTCATTTCACTCGCCGGAGACGTAATTATTGCCGAGCCGACCACCATTACCGGCTCGATCGGCGTTTTGGGCGGCAAGTTTGTGTTGCAGGAACTGTGGCAAAAACTGGGGGTTGAATGGGCGAATATTAAAATCGGCCAAAATGCGGATATTTTAAGCGTTAATAAGCCGTTTACGGCCGAAGAACGGCAAATTTTTAATGCTTCGCTTGATGAGGTTTATCGTGATTTTACGCAAAAAGTGGTCGAAAATCGGCCGTTGAAGCAAAATATCGATAAAATCGCCCGCGGTCGGGTATGGACCGGGCAAGAGGCTTTGGAACTGGGGTTGATTGATATGCTCGGCGGTTTAAGTCAGGCAATTACCGTCGCGCGTGACAAAGGCGGCATAGTTAAAGGCGAGAAATTCAAAATCGTTTCTTTTCCGCGCGAAAAAAGTTTTAGCGATAAAATTCGCGAATTGTTGATACAAAGCAAAATCAACGTGACGGATGTTGTTGCGCAAAGCGGTGTTGATATCCGTTATTTAAAACTTTTCAAACGCTTGCAATATGATACTGTATTAACACCGTTTGAGATTAAAATGTAAAAAAAAGAAGGATGAAAAATGGCAATAGATAATCATACCGTGAAAAGAATAGCCTTTCTTTCACGACTGAAAGTAGAAGATGCTAAAATAGAAAGCACCAAAGAGGAATTTAATAAGATTTTGGCGTGGATTGAAGAACTTAACGAAATAGATACCGAAAACGTCGAGCCGCTGATTGCGGTTAACGATACCACGCTGCGAGTGCGTGAAGATGTGGTCAGCGACGGCAACTATAAAGATGATATTTTGAAAAACGCGCCGTCTGCGGAATATGATTATTTTGCCGTGCCGAAAGTTGTGGAGTAAGATGATGACGGATATTACGAGATTAACTGTGGCAGAGGCCTTGAACTCTCTGAAAAATAAAGAATTTTCGGCTGTGGAATTAACCGAGCAATATATCAAAAATATGGAAGCCGGACGTAAATATAATGCCTATATCACCGAATGCGCCGATGTGGCAATAAAGCAGGCCGAAGAAGCGGATAAACGCTATGCCGCGGGTACCAATCGCGCTTTAGAGGGCATTCCGCTCGGAATTAAAGATTTGTTCTGCACCAAAGATATTCGCACCACCGCTGCATCACACATTTTGGATAACTTTGTGCCGCCTTACGAATCAACGGTTACGCAACATTTGCTCAATGACGGTGCCGTATTTTTGGGCAAATTGAACTTAGATGAATTTGCCATGGGCGGCAGTAACGAAACCAGCTACTTCGGACCGGTAATAAATCCGTGGAGCAAAGATAAAAATTTGGTACCGGGAGGTTCTTCCGGCGGTTCGGCGGCAGCTGTGGCGGCGCATATGTGCGCGGCGGCCACCGGTACGGATACCGGCGGTTCCATTCGTGAGCCGGCGGCGTTTTGCGGAATTACCGGCATTAAGCCGACTTACGGTCGTTGCTCGCGTTGGGGAATTGTGGCTTTTGCTTCTTCTTTGGACCAAGCCGGCCCGATTGCGCAAGATGTTCGCGACTGCGCTCTGTTGTTGAGAAGTATGTCGGGATTCGATGCCAAAGATTCCACTTCTTGCGATATTGCGGTGCCGGATTATGAAAACTTTATGAACGGCGATATTCGCGGACTGACCATCGGTTTGCCGAAAGAATATCGACCGGAAGGGTTAAATCCGGAAATTGCGGCTTATTGGGATAAAGCCACCGAATATTTGAAAGCGCGCGGCGCCAATGTTAAGGAAATTTCGTTGCCGCACACCAAATATGCTTTGGCCACCTATTATGTTTTGGCACCGGCGGAGGCTTCTTCCAACTTGGCGCGTTATGACGGTATTCGTTACGGTTTCCGCGCCAACGGAGAGCATTTGGACGACTTGTATATCAACACCCGCACTCAAGGTTTCGGTGCTGAAGTAAAACGCCGTATAATGATTGGAACATACGTTCTTTCGGCCGGATATTACGATGCTTATTTCTTGAAAGCGCAAAAAATGCGCCGTCTGATTCATAATGATTTTCTTGAAGCATTCAAGCAATGCGATGTGATTTTAACGCCGACTTCGCCGATTACGGCTTTCCCGATTGGTGACGAAAGCATGTTGCAAAACCCGATAAATATGTATTTGAACGATGTGTTTACGGTTTCGGTTAACTTGGCCGGATTGCCGGCTTTGAGCCTGCCGATAGGTTTGTCGGCAAATGGATTGCCGTACGGAATGCAGCTGATTGGCAAGCCGTTTGATGAAGGCACGCTGTTCAACGTGGCCGCAAAATTAGAAGCCGATGCAAAGTTTGAAAGGATATAATGATGGCAGAATATTTTATAGAAACAGCCAAGGGGAAATGGGAAGTTGTCGTCGGTTTGGAAATTCATTGCCAAATTATTTCCAAGTCTAAAATTTTTAGCGGTGCTTCAACGGAATTCGGCGATGATCCGAATGTTAACGTTTGTTTTGTTGACGCCGGAATGCCGGGAATGTTGCCGACATTGAATAAAGAATGTGTGCGTCAGGCGGTTAAAACCGGTTTGGGTTTGAATGCCAAAATCAATAAATATTCGGAATTTTCGCGCAAAAACTACTTTTATGCCGATATGCCGACCGATTATCAGATAACCCAGTTCCGTTATCCGATTGTCGGCGAGGGCGAGATTTTAATTGATTTGAGCGACGGTACAACGCGCAAAATCGGCATTGAACGTATGCATATTGAGCAGGATGCGGCAAAATCTATTCATGATTTAAGTCCGACCAAAAGTTATATTGATTTAAATCGAGCCGGTGTAGGGTTGATGGAAATTGTAACCAAGCCTGATTTCCGTTCACCGGAGGAAGCCGGGGCATTTTTACGCAAATTGCGTTCTATTCTGCGCTATCTTGAAACTTGTGACGGCAATATGGACGAAGGCTCTATGCGTTGTGATGCCAACATCTCGGTACGTCCGTTAGGTTCAGCAGAGTTGCGTTCTCGTTGTGAAATGAAAAACGTCAATAGCGTCAAATTTGTTATGCAGGCCATAGAAAACGAGGCTAAAAGACAGATAGAAGTATATGAAAACGGCGGCACAATTGAGCAGGAAACCAGGCAGTTTGATCAGACAACAGGACAAAGTAAAGCTATGCGCAAGAAGGAATTTGCGCATGATTATCGTTACTTTCCGGAGCCGGATTTACCGCCGCTGGTATTAACCGACGAGTATATCAATGCCGTTAAGGCCGAAATGGTCGAGCTTCCGGACGCCAAAAAACAACGCTTTATCGAAACCATGGGGTTAACTCCGTATGACGCTATGGTTTTGTGTGAAAATAAAGAACACGCGGCATTTTTTGAAAAAGCGGCGGCCGGTCATGACGCCAAAAAGGTGGCAAACTGGATGATGAGCGACTTTTTCGCCATGCTCAACAAAAAGCGTCTGGATATTTCGCAAAGTCCGGTTTCGGCAGAAAATTTGGGCAAGCTGGTGGAATTAATCAGCAAAGAAGTCATCTCCGGCAAAATAGCCAAAGATGTGTTTGAAATTATGGCTCAAACCGGAGAAGATCCGGAAAAAATCGTTGAAGAAAAAGGCTTGAAACAGGTTACCGATACAGGTGCAATTGAAAACATTATAGATGAAGTGATTGCCTCCAATCCGGACAATGTTTCGGCCTATAAAAACGGTAAGACCAATTTGGCCGGTTGGTTTGTCGGACAAGTGATTAAAATGTCGCAAGGTAAGGCAAATCCGGCTATTGTTAATAAACTAGTCAGAGAAAAACTGGATAAATAAAATGTGGATGAACAGTGCAAATCGCGTAGAACAATCAGAGGCCGTATCGCCTTTAACGCATGACATAAAAGGAGCTTTTTCCCGTAAAGGAAAACCGCTGAGCAGAGAAAAAACCGATCCGCTGTGGCTGGATACTTTGCTGGTGATTGTATATATATTTTCCTTGCTGGCAATGGATTTTATCGCTTTTGCCGGTTCGGGATATATGAACGTTTTTGACGGCTCTCTTTTGCCGATTCCCGAAGTTTCGCGGATTTTGCTGTGCATCTTCGGCGTAACGGCGACAGTGATTATTCTTTGTCACCAAAACCGCGAGGCTAAATATGTTATTGCTGCGGTTGTAACCGCGCTGATTGCCTATGTTATCACCAGACAGTTTTTCCAATATCATCAGGATTTTATGATTGGCGATTATCCGGTTCCGGTCACGATTATCGTATCGCTGTTGCTCGGCGGTTTGACTTTTGTGATTTTTTATCAAAAGGAGCGGGTGTTGTATCGCGTTTTATACATTATGGTATTTTTCATAATGTTCCTAAACACTTACTTCTCTCATTATTTCCGCGATAAAAACCACGATTTTGAAGAAATATACAACACTCAGGAGCAAACCGAACAAAAAGACAAGAGATTTATCTACTTTATGTTTCCGAACTTCGCGCCTTATTCGTATCTTTCCAAAATCGGCAACGATGAGGCTATTAAAACTCAGGAAATTATGCAAGGATTTTTCCGCAAAAACAAGTTTAAGGTATTCGATCGGGCTTATACTCCGGAAGTTAACTACACCGGAAACGTTATTCGCAGTTTGAACCCGTCAATCAATAAATCCAGCGCTTATCATCGAATGAATACCAAGCTTTTGGACAGATATTGGCGGTTGCACAATTTGCGTTCCGAATACATATTTTTGCAAAACAACGAATTGTATGATTTGTTTAATAAGGCCAAATTTCAGATATCTGCATACAAATCGCGCGATGTCGATATGTGCCGCAAAGACCACAAATTCAACGTTAACCGCTGTGTGGAAAAGGTAAATAAACCGGTTGATTTGTACCACTCTAATTTGTCGGTGTCTTCGCGCGCCAAAATTCTGGCCATCGAATGGTTTACCAGTATGCGTTTATCCAAGGACGCCTCGTTTGTTTATAACGTTATCGGCTTGTTCAAAGATCCGGATGAAATTGAGGTGGTAAAGATTGATTTCAATAATTTATATGTGATAAATGCCCCGAAAACCTTTGATGTTGTTTTTGATAACATAAAAAAAGACAAAGGAAAGCAGGCCTATATGGTGTTTGTGGATATGCCGTCAAACTTATATGCTTACGACGAATTCTGCCACATAAAGCATCCGTACAAATGGGTGACGATGTCTAATTTGCCGTGGGTAACCAAGGAATATAAAACCGAGCGGCAAAGCGCTTATTTGCAGCAAACCCGTTGCTTATTCGGAAAACTTGAGCAGTTTATGGAAAACTTAAAACAAGAAGATATGCTGAAGAATTCCATCGTGGTAATTCAAGGCGTTTCCGGAGTTAATGATTTTGAGCCGTTTACCACCGATGCTTCGGCCGATAAATTTATCGGCAGCCGCATAGTTAATATGGCCATCTATGATGAAACCCACAATGACTATGAAGTTGATGACCGTTTCTGCGCCACTTCGCAAATTTTGACCGAATATCTTTATCCGAACCGCAAGTGCGGCGCCGATATAACCGGCTATCACCAAAAAATCGTTGACCAAATCAATGAAGATTTGGCGGTGTTGAATCAGGGAATTGAAAATGATACGGTGAGTATTTTTGATGATTGGTATAAAACTTGGAAGGTAAAAGAGGCGGAAACCGCAACCGAAGAAATGCTGATGATTGAGCCGTTGGAAGAAAAGGTTATAACCGACGAGGATATGGGCTTAAATACCAAGGTTGAGGAAAGCACCGAAAAAATTGAGGAAGAACCGGAAGAAAAGCCGGAAGCACCAGAGTTAAATAAGGGCGTATTTGACGACGTCGGCGATTTATTTGAACAGGAATAGGGATGAATATATCGGAAAAAGCGCATATTTTCTGCAAAAACAGGCGTGCTTTTTGGTCGCTGATAATCTTTTCGGCAATATTTGTTCTGTCGCTGTTTTCGGAACTGTTGGCCAACGATAAACCGTTGATTGTAAAGTATAATAATCAATATTTGTTTCCGGCGGTGCACACTTATTCTGATGCTTTTTTCGGCGGAGATTTTCCGACGGCGGCAAATTATAAGGATAAGCTCATCAAAGATAACATTGCGCAAAACGGCTGGATGATAATGCCGCCGATACCTTATTCTTTTAACACGGTGGACTATTATTTGAACACGGCAACTCCTTCGGCGCCGGATAAAAACCATTGGCTCGGCACGGACGAGGAGGGGCGTGATATTGTCGCCAGATTGTTGTATGGCATTCGGCTATCGGTGGTGTTTGCCTTTTTCTTAACGGTAATATCGTCGGCCATCGGCATTTTTATCGGAGCGATTCAGGGTTACTTTGGTGGCAAAATTGACTTGATTTTTCAACGTTTTATCGAAATTTGGGATTCACTTCCGCAACTGTTCATTTTGATTATTATTGCCAGCGTGTTTTTGCCGACGTTTTGGAGTTTGCTGGTAATTTTGCTACTTTTCTCATGGACCGGATTAACCGGAATGGTGCGTGCCGAGTTTTTGCGCCTGCGCAATTTTGAATTTGTTAAGGCTGCGAAAGTTTTGGGGGTAAGTAATTTTCGCATAATGTTCCGCCATATATTGCCTAATGCTTTGGTGACTTCGGTCACCTTTATTCCGTTTATTATGGCCGAGGCCATAACCTCGCTCAGCGCGTTGGATTTTCTGGGTTTGGGCTTGCCGACCGACTATCCTTCGCTCGGCGATTTGGTGCGGCAGGGCAAAGATAATTTGCAGGCTCCGTGGATAGGGATAAGCATTTTTATAGTTTTGTCGGGATTGTTGTCGATGTTGATATTTATCGGCGAGGGGATTCGCGATGCCTTAGATACGAGGAAAAACGGATGAGTCTCTTAGAAATAAAACATTTATCTATTGCATTTAATAACCGAGAAAATGTTAAATTTCAAGCGGTTAGCGATGTTAATTTAAAGTTGGAAAGCGGAGAGATTTTAGGTATTGTTGGGGAATCCGGCTCCGGTAAATCGGTCACGGCGCTGTCAATTTTGGGACTATTGCCGTATCCGAAGGCCGAACACGATAAAGATTCTTCGATTATTTTTGAAAATCAAGAACTTATCAATATGCCAAACGAGAAGTTTCAAAAAATTCGCGGCAATAAAATTGCTTTTATCTTTCAAGAGCCGATGTCGTCGTTAAACCCGTTGCACAAAATCGGCAAACAGATAGAAGAAAGCCTGAAATTGCACCAAAATTTGAGCAAGGAAGAAATAAAAAAACGTACGCTTGAGTTGCTGAAAGCGGTTAAAATTCCCAATCCGGAAGAAAAAATGAAAGCTTATCCGTTTGAGCTTTCCGGCGGTCAGCGGCAAAGAGTGATGATTGCTATGGCTATTGCCAACAACCCGCAAATTCTGATTGCCGATGAGCCGACGACTGCACTTGATGTTACCATACAGGAGCAAATCATTGATTTGTTGCTGGAATTAAAGCAAAAGCTTGGTATGGCCATAATTTTCATCAGCCATAATCTGCGTTTGGTGCATAAAATCGCGGACAATATTGCGGTGATGTATCAGGGAAAAATTGTTGAATACGGAACTGCGGAGCAAATTTTTAATCACCCGCAGCATGATTATACCAAAAAATTAATTTCATCTAATTTATTGTTGAATTTACAGAATAAAAATGAAAATAACACTATTCTCAAGGCTGAAAATATAGAAGTATCTTTTCCCTTAAAGAAAAACTTATGGGGAAGGGTAATTCAGGAGTTGAGGGCGGTTGATAATATCAGTTTTGAGCTTAATCGCGGTGAAACGCTCGGTGTTGTGGGAGAATCCGGATCGGGAAAAACCACCTTGGCGATGTCGGTGGTTAATCTGGTTAAACACAAAGGTAAAATATATATTAAAAACAATAAATTATACGAAGAAGTTAATCATTTTTCCAAAGACCTGCAAGTGGTATTTCAAGATCCGTATAACTCATTGAATCCGCGAATGAATATTGCGCAAATCATCGGTGAAGGTCTGAGCGTGCATTATCCGCAACTTTCTAAAAGTGAACGCGACGAACAAATTAAAGAAATTGTGCGCGAAGTTGAACTCAGTGATGATATATTAAATAAGTATCCGCACGAGTTTTCCGGTGGTCAGCGACAGCGAATTGCTTTGGCCAGAGCTTTAATCTTAAATCCGAAAATCATAATTCTGGACGAGCCGACTTCGGCATTGGACGTTACAGTTCAGGCGCAAGTTATCGCGTTGTTGAAAAATCTGCAAAGCAAATATGAGTTGTCGTACATATTTATATCGCATGACATGAATGCCGTGCGTGCCATGTCGCATCAAATTATGGTAATGAAAGACGGTAAGGTTGTCGAGAAAGGTTCTGCCGACGAGATATTTAATCATCCGCGGCGTACGTACACCAAACAATTGATTCACGCGTCAATCATTTAAGAACGCGTAATATATTGATAATACGACTTTTTGTTAATATAAAACTATACATAATATATATTATGCGACAAATATGTTTATGTAAATGAGCAAATTCTCTTTTGTCGTTTGCTTGTATGATGAAACCCAAATCCCAATATAGAATAACAATCATTTCTTCTATTCTGTCATGCCCGACCTAATCGGGCATCTCTTAAAAAAACAAAACACAATTCCGTCATCCTGAACGAAACAAAGTGAAGTGAAGGATCCATTCTTTCAACGGAACGAATAACGTCGGCGGCTTTATTGGATATTTCGCATTCGCTCAGAATGACAGCTCAATTGCACGGCGACGAATGAGATTACCGATCGCAGTCGGCAATGATGTGTCAGGTTCTTTGGAAACGGCGAAACAGCTCTCGGCTTAATTAAAAATTGTTCTTTTCGATATCCAGAAAATAGCTGACGGTTTCGCGCGAAAGCTCGGAGGTGGCTGCCTTGTCGCACAAAACAATGCCGTGGGGATGGCGTTGCAATGCCGAAATAGTCCAAACGTGGCTTATGCCCTCTTCTATTCCGTGTTTCAGCGCTTGAGCTTTGTTCGCACCGGTAGCTAAAATCAGCACTTCTTCCGCGTCCATAATCGTACCGATACCGACGGTCAATGCCATAGTCGGCACTTTAGATAAATCACCGTCAAAAAAGCGCGAATTGGCTTTGATCGTGCTTTCGGTTAGGGTTTTTACGCGGGTACGCGATTCCAATGATGAAAACGGCTCGTTGAAGGCAATATGCCCGTCTTCGCCCACGCCGCCGATAAACAGATGAATTCCGCCAGCTTCCTTGATTGCCAGCTCATAATTGCGACATTCTTTGGCGTAATCTTTGGTCATACCGTCTAAAATGTGAATATTTTTGCGCTGAATATCGATATGGTTGAAGAAATTTTCAAACATAAAATAGTGATAACTTTGCGGGTGTGTAGGTTCCAAACCAATGTATTCATCCATATTAAAGGTAACAACGTGTTCAAAAGAAACCTTACCGTCATTGTTAAGCTTAATCAGCTCGGCATACATTCCGAGCGGAGTCGAACCTGTCGGCAAGCCCAAAACAAACGGCTTCTTGGCGTTAGGGCGAAAATGGTTGATTTTATAAGCCACATATTGCGCCGCCCATTCGGCCACCATTTGCTTATCTTCTTTTATTACTACACGCATACTTCTTTACCTTTCTGATAAATTTTTCCTTGTATAATCGTATATATCACGTTGAGTTTTTCGCTCAAAATCACAATATCGGCATCATATCCCGGTGCCAAAACGCCCAAGTGGTCCTGTTTCATAATTCGTGCCGGATTGGTCGAGGCCATATGCACCGCTTGCTCTAAAGTTAAGCCGTACGAAACAATGTTGCGAACGCTATCCAGCATAGTCAATGCCGAACCGGCAATCGCATCGTCGGATTTACGATAAAAGCATTGGTCCAAATACACCTCGTCACCGTTTGCTATCAGCGGTTTGGTTTTTTGTTTGGTCGGCTTCAAGGCATCAGTAACCAAAACCACCTTGTCCAAAGATTTACAGGTCAGCAAAAATTTGATGATTTCCGGATTGATATGAATGCCGTCGGCAATAATTTCGCACGACAATTCCGGATGAATAAACACCGCCCCTACCGTGCCGGGGTCGCGGTGATGCATTCGGCTCATGGCGTTGAACAAATGCGTAACGTGCATAATTCGCGCCTGCATTGCCTCAATCATCTGCTTGTAGGTGGCGTTGGTGTGGCCGGCCTGCAGAACAATGCCTTTAGAAAGGCAATACAGCGCCAACTCACGCATATTTTTCAGCTCGGGAGCAACCGTCATGTTGATAATATGCCCTTCCGAGGCCTCCCAAAAAGCGTCCATTAAATCCAAATCCACCGGACTTACGGAATCGGCAGTTTGCACGCCCAAACGCTGCGGCGAAATAAACGGACCTTCCAAATGAACGCCCAAAATCCGCGCTCCCTTTTCGCGGCCCATAGCCTTAACTATGGCCTTAATGCCGCGCAACATCTGTGTTTTGGAACCGGAATAGAGCGTCGGAATAAAAGAGGTAACGCCGTAACTTAGCAACCCCTCAGACATTTTTAAGATTGATTTATCCGAGCAATCTTCCGTACCGTATCCGCCAAATCCGTGAATGTGCGTATCCACAAACCCCGGCATAACGTTAGCACCTTTGGCATCAATGAAATAAGTATCGGCTTTGAACACTTTTTTTGCAAAACGTTCTTCATTGAAAACGTCGATAATTTTGTTTTGCTTAATCAGCACCGCACAGTTTTTCATTCTGGAATAACCGTTAAAAACCGTGGCGTTGTGTATACAAATAGCGGCAACCATGACATATACTCCCGAATAATATGTCTACATCATAATCACTTGATTGTGGTTTGGCAAGTGTATTTTTTACAGCAAACCGTTGCGACACAAATCGGCAAACACCGGCTTATACAGTCCGAGCTTTTTAATTAAAACCGAAGGGCGGGCATCTGTTTTCAAATTACGCTCACCGAAAGTGTTTCCTTTTTGGAATTTAAGAGTGGCGCTCGGCAATTCGGCTTTGCCGATACAAGAAGATAAATAAATCCAAACTTCATCATTATCCGCCAAATTTTCCACGGCTAACTTGCGTGCGTATAAATTAAGCGTTAAATCAGCCTTGGTGGCGTCTTTGCTCCACGGTGAACCTCCGCCCACGGCGCTGGCCGCGGAATAAAAGTCAACCGCTAATTTACGTCCGGTTATGCCGCAGTCGGCAATGCTGGAATGGGTGGTATAATTTCCTGCCCCGTTGATGATGATTTGCCGCGGCTCGGTTTCTAAAGCCCGACAAATGTCTGCGTGCAAATCTTCGTATTCGAGCATTGGCACGGCGGCAATTGCGGTTAAAACCTCTCCCCCGTTGCCGACGGTTACCTGTGTTTTGATGTCCAGCCCCAAGTTACGGCTGTCCAAAGCTTTGGCATATAAAGCGCGATTAAGTTTGCGTGCCAGATAAAGCTCGCGGTTGATATATCCTTCTCCCTGACAAGCATAGCCGATATATACGCCTTGGTCTCCCCAACCGTTGTTATCCACACCGGCGGCAATTTCGCTCGATTGCTTTCCGATAAGGTTAATTACCTTAATTTTGCGCACATCAACGGCCTTGTCCTGCCATATTTGAGCATATTCTTCATTATAGCCTATTTCGCGCAATGCTTCCTTCACATATTCCGCAAACGGCACATCTGTAAATTGAGAACAAACTTCGCCGCCCAAAACCACGGTATTGTCTTTAATCATAACTTCTACGGCGTAACGTGTTGAGGCGTCGTGTTCAATAAAGCGGTCCAAAATATAGCTGGTAATGTAGTCGGCAATTTTATCCGGGTGTCCCAACGAGACACTTTCTGCTGTTTTAATCATTTTCTTTCTCCTGTTTAGTCCATTTAATGCTGGACAATTCGGTTAAATCCACATTTACGGTAACGGTTTTCGTTGTCGTAACGCAAACTTTATAAAACGGAATTATTCACATTGTCAAGGTTTAATGTTGTGCTTTGCAACAGCTGTGATATATTGATACACGAAGGAGATTTAAAATGAAACACATCGGTTTAATGTTTGCTATGCAAAAGGAAATGAATTTCTTTGCTTCTATTTTGCAAGATTTACAGCAACAAACTATTCATAAATGTACTTTTTATACCGGCCATATCGGTGATAAAATTATTACCGCCGTGGTTTCGGGAATGGGAAAAGTCAACGCCGCGCTCTGCACTTCTGATTTGATCAAAGTTTTTAACGCGGATATAATATTAAATATCGGTATTTCCGGTGGCATAGACAACAGCTTGAAAATCGGCGATTTTGTGGTTGGTAAAGATATCGTTTATCACGATGTATGGTGCGGAAATCCTTATAAATACGGACAAGTCCAGGGGTTGCCGGAAGTTTATCACAGCGAACCGACTTTGGTGGCTAAACTCAAAAAATATAAACAGGGACTGTTGTGTTGCGGCGATTTCTTTGTAGAAAAAGACGATAAATTGCAAGAAATTAAAAAAATGTTTCCGTCGGGATTGGCTGTGGATATGGAAAGTGCGGCAATCGCCCAAACTTGCTTTTTATATAATGTTCCTTTTTTGTCGGTACGACAAATAAGCGATGTACCAGGAGAAGAAAATCAAGCCGAGCAATATGTCACGTTTTGGGATAACGCGCCGAAGAATTCCATCAACACCGTTCGCGAAATTTTGGAGATAATTTAATGCAAGCACTTAAAGAAATTTTTCGGGATATGCTGGATAGCATGTGGGAGCACTATATCATCTGGAGTCTGTTTTTAACCGCTGCTTTTGTGGGACTGAACTTTGAACTGTTTTGGATTTATAAAGAAGGCGAAATTTTTTATACCGATACCGATTGCTATACGCGAGCCATGCGCATTATTGACTGGTTGCAAAATTTTCAATGGCAGGAAAAGATTTTTCCTTACGCTAATCCGCCGCACGGATTTGTTTTGCATTTTACGCGCATTTGCGATGTGATTTGGGCGTTTTTCACCCTACCGTTTTTGCTGTTTTTGCCGGTTAAAAATGCGGTGTTCTACGGCGGAATGTTTTTTTCGCCGCTGTTTCTGGCTCTGTCCTTAATCAGCATTTTGTGGGGATTGCGGTCGTATATGCCGCTTTTGCACAACTATAAAAAATTCTTTTTTATTCTGCTGGTTACCTCGTTATTTTATCTCAATAAATTGAGCGGAATATTTGATTTCAGCCGGCCGGATCATCATTCGATGATGTGCTTTGTGTTTTGTTTCAATTTGGCCGTGGTGCTAAGGACAAACATTAAGCACAGCATTAAAGAAATGTTGATTGCCGGCATTTTGTGTGGTTTCGGAATGTGGGCCGCCTCGGCCATCGAAGGTCTGTTCGTGGTGGCTATGATGCTGGTTGTGCTTTCGTTTAACTGGATTTTTTACAAACACCCTATTCAGGATTTGCTATATTACAGTTTGGGTTTGTTTTTATCGGTAACGTTTGCTTGGCTGGTAAATCCTCCGTACGGCGGCTGGGGCGTTTATGACATCAACCGCTTGTCGATTATTCACGCGGCTTTAACGGCGCTGATTTTTATTGCTTACTTGGTTTTGTCCCGTCTGTCGCTCAATACGATAAAAAGCAAAATATTCTGTTCGGGCGTTGCGGCTGTTTTGTGTGCTTTGTGTATGTTGTTGCTGTTCGGCACTCAAAATTTGTTTACTTCGATTTATGAAGAACATGTGCTGAAATATTTTATTCCGCGTGTTTCCGAAATGCAGCCCTTTAAGCACTTTACGTTTGAAACCCCGAGCATGGTTTTCGGCATAATCATTATGAGTGCGTTTTTATATTTCAGTCGTTGCAAACAATCATATGTAGTTGATTTGGCATTATTTTTTGCTATGTGTTTACCGGTTGCTCAATGCGTTAATCGCTTTTATCCGTATTATCTCGGCTTGTTTGTTATGATTTCCGGCTTGGGGCTGTTTATTTTGCTTGATGCGGCCGAGCGCAAATATGCCTATAAGTGGGTGGCGTTGTTTTATACTATATTACCGTTCTTCTATTTGGCCGGATTTTCCGTTATTCCCGGACACGAAAAAGAGCCTAAAATGGAAGGTCCGGTTTTGGTTGATTTATTTCGTTCGCCGGAGTTGCTGTTTTGGCAAAACATAGATGCCGTCGGTTCACCGTATCATACCAACGTTGAAGGCATAATCGACAATTATACGATGTGGTTTACCGAAGATGAGGACGAACTCAAAACATTGTTGAAAAAGCACAATGTGCAAATGATATATTTGCCGGACAAATATGCGCTGGTATATTATCGCCGCCCGCATAAAAACCTTAAAAAACTATATGCCAAAGTTATGCTGGATAAAGATGTTTATCCGTGGATGGAAAAGGTTGAAGATCACGTTTATCGCGTGAATTACGACAAGTTTTAGAGAGAATTTTGCCGCTTGGATTGTTCCAAAATATTGGCTGCGACCATTTCCTTGTTGGTTTTTATCGAGCGTTCTTCGATTAAGCCGGAAAGAGTTTTTTCTCTGTTCTGCATAATGGTGCGCATTTTGTTTTCGTCGGCTATATTCTTTGACTGATATTCTGCTTCTTTAATCACGCGCCGACTGATATCCGTGTCGCTGTGGCTTTTACGCAAAGCTTCTTCTTGCATATCGTTTTTGGCTTTGGTCTTTGTTTCATTCCAAGCTATTGTATTTTTCAGCGTATCTTCGGCCTGTTGTTTATTTTTAGCCGCAGTTTCTTCTCGCATTGCCTTATTTCTAAGCGCCTCTTCAGTCTGTTGTTTAGTCTTATTCTGTTGTTCTTCAACTTGTTTTTTCGGCACTTTCGGATATATGGTGCGGAAACTGTGGTGCCATTGAAAATACACCAAAAACACCGACGGAAAGGCCGCTATCAAAGTTTGATCCATTGTGCGAGGTTTTGTTAATTCATAAGCGTGAGCGGCCAAAAGTTTGCGAGTATATTCAATAAAGCGTTCCATTTTCTTCTTACTTTTATCGCTCGGACGCCCCAGACGATATTCGCACATTTCAATCAAACGATTAATAATCGGGTCGCTGTTACCCATCGCTAATTGCCGCAAAATTTTCAGCATTTTCTGCATATTGGCACTTTTATTCCAAAACGAACGAATGGTTTTTGCAGCAATTCCGTCAAAGCCGATGGAACGCAAATTCTCCATTCCGCCGGCGGATTTAATCATTTCATCGACAAAGTCGTAAAGCGCATCCCAATTTATGGTGGCATCATGATTTATAAGCTCTTTGCAACGACCTGACTTCAGTTGTTGTAAGGCGTGTTTAACAATCGGAAAATCGGCTGTCGGCACATCTTCACCTTGCAAAAGCAAATAAATTTGCGAGGTGGCCGTATCCATAATAAAATCTTCGATTTCTTCGGTTTCTCCGAGCAAAAAGCCTTTCAAATACAGATAAACATAAGCAAAAACGCTGGAATGTACCGCCCGCAAAATACCGATGGTTTGAATTGTTCTCTTGTATTTATCGCGAAAATCAATCAGCCTTTTTAACCTTTCTTCGCCTCTGAAATTTTGGCGTATGGTTTGATAACGATATCCGAAACTGCGCATTTGTTGCGGATACATTTTTTTGAAATGTAGCGCCATAGCCCATTCTCTAACCAAGGAATAAATAGAAAACAGCGGGTCGCGGGAATATCCGGTAACCACCGTTGCCACCACACCGTCATAGCCCAAAAAATATGGTTCCATATGTGAACAAAAAGCATTTTTACGAAATTCGGCCTCCAACATCATGGTATATTGCTCGACATCTTCATCAGACATTCCCCAAGAGGATAAATCAGATTCCAAATCTTGTGACAAGCGTTTCAAATCAACCTGCGGCACAACCGCACCGTTTTTCTCGACATAGCCGTCAACATACTCATCGTAATATACGCTTTGAAAGGCATATTCGTTATCATCATAATAGTTTTTGAAATCGCATAAATCGTCGGCGATAAATTCCTTCACCTTATCAACAAACGCCGGCATATACACTTGTGTTTCAAAAAAGTGTACGGCATCTTCTTCGAGTTCCTCTCGACTATATGTTAAATCTGCAAAATGCAACATAAGGGGCTCGCTTGTTTATCTTTATATTTAAATATTAAACAAAATTTTTGGCAAGTCAACAAAAACTTGATTTTTACCCTGTTCGTCGGTATAGATATTTTTAAGGAGGATGTTTTGAAATTTTGCGCCAAAACAAATTTATTGCTGATAATCAGCTTATTTTTCGCCGCTTGCACTACTTTGCAAATACCGGATAATTTTGTGTATCAAGAGGTTGAAACGCCTGATTTTGATATTGTTGTATGGCAAAAAGTCAACAATCCCCTGCTCCCTTATAAAGTATATATCGAAGGCGACGGCTATTCGTTTAACGCCGACGGGCAACCGACGAGCAATCCGACACCACGCGGAACATTGGTGCGCAATATGGCGTTTGGCGATAACAGCGCCAATGTGGTGTATATGGCGCGAGCCTGTCAATTTGTTTTGCATAAAAAATGCGCGCAAAAATATTGGACAACTGCGCGTTTTGCACCGGAAATAATTGAGGCCGAGGCAAATGCTTTGGAACAAATCGTGCAAAATCGGCCGGTTGTTTTGGTCGGTTTTTCCGGAGGTGCGCAAGTGGCCGGATTGATTGCGGTTACACATCCCGAAATCAATGTGCAAAAAATCATCACCATTGCCGGAAATCTTAATCATCCGGCATGGACGCAGTATCATCGAGTTCCGCCGCTCGCTGATTCAATGGATTTAAACGATTATGCCGATAAATTTGCAACTATTCCGCAAATTCATTATGTTGGTGAAAAGGATGAAATTATACCGCCGTTTTTGAATCAAAATTTTGTTGCGGACAAACAAACGCTTCGCGAAGTAAAAGGCGCAACGCATAATTCCGGCTGGGAAAAAATAATTCCGGAAATTCATAACGAACATTAAACCGATAATATTTTCTGTTTGCTTGAAAATCAAAAAATATGGCATATTTAAATGGCGGCTAAGAATAATTTTTTTATAAGGAGAATTGATATGAAATATAAGCTTTTATCTGTCTGTGCCGTTTTGGGAATGATGTTCTGTGCCGCGGCCAATGCCGGAAATATGCCGTCAGCACCGGAAAACAAACCAATCAGTCAAGTCAGCGATGTAAATAATATGCCGGAAGACACCATGGTGTATATTCAAGGCTATTTAATCAACAATTTGGGAAATGAAATGTATACTTTTCAGGATAACAGCGGCAGCATAACAGTCGAAATTGACGAGGATTTACTTGCCTCAGGCTCTGCTACTCCGAACACTTTGGTATGGATTGCCGCCGAGGTTAATAAAGACGGCAACGTTACTTCTTTGGAAGCCGAGGAAATTCAATTTTTACCGTCTCAAGCTTCAAACAGCGCAAACAATTAAGCTCGGGCTTGACAATTGTTTTTTGTACGGCTAATCTAAACACAACGTTGCTTTAAGCCAATGCGGCGTTGTGTTCTTTTTTTGTAAGGTGCCAAAATGGATAAATTAAAAATATGTACCATAATGTTGGTGTTATGTGCCGGAGTAGCTAATGCCGGCAATATTGAATACGGTTATAATCCTCGCGGTGAATATGTGCCGATTAAAATTGACGGAGAAAACGTGGAATACGGCTATAACTCCAAAGGCGAATATGTAGCCACCAAAATCGGCAACAATAAAGTTGAATACGGCTACAATGCTCGCGGCGATTATGTGCCGACCAAACTCGGTAACGACAATATTGAGTATGGCTATAATCCGCGCGGCGATTATGTGCCGACCAAAGTAGGAAACAACAAAGTTGAATACGGATATAATCCTAAAGGAGAATATACAGCTGATAGAGTCGGCGATAAACGCGTGGAATATGGTTACAACCCACGCGGTGAATATGTGCCGGTGAGCATAAAATAATTTGAGCAAACTTAAACGTTTTTTAAATATATTGTTCTAGTCTTAAAAACAGTAATTAACTAATCGAAGGACTGGAACATGACTAAAAAATTAAGTTTATCGTTGTTGCCGGCTTTGGCATTAAGTGTTGCGGCACAAACGGCACAGGCGGCAGATGTACCTGCTTCTGGTTGGAGTCTGGTTTTAAATAAAGCCGGATTGGAAATTTCTTCAACCGATATCAAAAATTCCGAAGAATATAAATCTTCTCCGAATTCCGAACTGAGCGGCGACAGCCAAAGTTTGGTTAAGGGAATTTTTGATTTGTCGCTGATTGACCAGCAAGATACCTTTAAATGGGAAAACAATATCTTTATGGAATACGGCAAAACCAAGGTTCGCCCGCACGGCTCACCGAATATAGAAAATGAAACTGCAGATAAAATTTTGCTTTCTACCGACTATGCGCGTAAAACTTGGCGTTATTGGGATGCCGATGTCGGTCCATTTGTTAATTTGGCATATCAAACCGAATTTGATCCGAATGAAGATGCTCCGCGTACCAAAATTGCCCGCGGCACTACCGGTATTAAAATGTTTGACGGCCCGATTATCAAAAATATGTATGCCGCGCTCGTCGGTGAATATGACTTTACTTACAAACACGATAAAACCACTAAATTGGCATATGAAGTCGGTTTGAAAGCCACTTACCCGTTGCGTGAAGGTATCAATTTCAACTTAGACACATATTTCCGCGATTATTTTGATTATAATAAATATAATCCGCGAGATTTTGATTATGAATGGAATACCAAAGCCGATATGATGGTTGATATTTATAACGGATTGGCAATCGGTCCGTATATTCAATACTTTAGAGCTAAAGACCGTGGCTCGAGAAAATACGGCAGCAGCACCATCATTGGTGTTGAGGGTACATTCGGCGGCGCTTGGGGATTGTAATATCCGGCACAAAGTCAATTAAAAAACTTCCGAAATTGTTTTCGGAAGTTTTTTTGTGTAATTTAAAATCAGCAACAGCGTATCAATATCAGCGGCACGGTCATTTCTTCGATGCTGTAACCGGCGTGCGTGGCAACAAAGAGTTTCAACTCACGCTTTCCGGAATCGTAATTGAGCGACAGTTTTCCGGTGGCAATGGCAACATATTCACCCAAAAAGCTGTCAATCATCGGATGCGGCTCACCGTAGCCCAGAATATGTGCTTGCAAAAATTCTTGTTTGCTGAACAAAACGAAGCTGTCGCCGTAATATTGCTTAAACAAACGCTCAAACTTTTCGCTTTGTCCCTCTTTAACAAAAAACGAAATAACGCGCGTTTCAATGGTTGGCGGCAAGCGCAGAGTATCGCACAAATCCGGATGTTCGTTGATGATTATTTCTTCAACGTCTATCGCTCCGTGGTCGGCCGATATGATAATCAGCGTGTCTTTTAATTGCGCAGAAAGTTCTTCCAATTGTCGATTTAAATCGGCAACGGTTTCATGCACCACGTCTGAAGTTACGCCGTTGTAATGAATAGTGTGATCCGGCTCGGTCCAATAGGCGGAAATGATTTTGCGCTTATCGCTCGATTTGGTCGCCTGCTCAACTCGCTCGCACATTTCCGCAAAAGTTGCGGCACCGCCTTCGATAAACGCCGGAAAAATCTGATGATATTCCACCTCTGGATTTTGCTTGATTATTTTTTCGTAAATCGTTTCATATTTCAAAATTGTTTCGGCCGGATGCGGCGTTGAAAGTTCTTCGCCGGTATAAAAGTCGACATTGCGGAAATTTTCAATTACTCTGCCGTATTGCGGAAAGTAATTCATCCACCCTATCCAACCGCTTTTAATCGGCGGCAATCCGGAGTGAAACGTAATTGTTGCGGCGGCGGTTGTCGGCGGAAAAATCGTGCTGATATATTTGCTGACATTTCGGCGTAAAAAATCCTGCGGCGCCAGATGTTGTTCGATAATGTTTTTACCGAAACAATCTAGAATTAAAAATACCACGTTTTTAAAATTTTCAGCCAATGCTTTATCTAAAATATCCAAAGTTTTGTATTCGCTCGGAATATTGTAATGCCGCAAAATGGAGTTGCTTAACGCCAAAATACTGTTATCAAAATCAACTTTTATATCTTCTTTTTTCATTTTAAGTTCCCTCAAAAGAAAAAACGGCGCTTATTATATGCGCCGTTTTCTAATAGTTGTCATTTAACCATTATAACGGCAACAACGGCGACCATGCCGGATCCGATGCCTCGGACGGAGTAACGATACGACGCTCATTATAACCGGTCAAATCAATGGTATATAAGCGCACCGGACCGCCTCTGTCTTGGCGCGAATACATAATCACGCGGCCGTTCGGCGACCAAGTCGGACCTTCTACCAAAAAGCCGTCGGCCAAAATACGTTCACCGCTGCCGTCAGGCGCCATAACACCGATATAAAATGCACCGCCTGACATTTTGGTAAAGGCAATATAATCACCGCGCGGCGACCATACCGGAGTGGCATATCTGCCGTTGCCGAAACTGATTCTTTCGGCCTCTCCGCCGGAAGAACTCATAACATAAAGCTGTTGATTGCCGCCTTTATCCGAGTTAAACACAATCTTTGAACCGTCCGGAGAATAGCTGGCCGAAGTGGCAATTGCGCTGTCAAAAGTAAGCTGTTTCACGGCCCTGGTATTGAGGTTCATTTCAAAGATGTTGGTCTTTCCCTTGTTGGCATAGCTCATCAAAACTTTAGAGCTGTCCGGCGACCATACCGGCGCAAACGTCATACCCGGGAAATTACCCAAAACCTGTTTGCTGTTGGTGTTCAAATCCATCAAATAAACGCGCGGACTGTTACCCACATATTCCATATAGGTAATTTTTTGCATATTCGGCGAAAAACGCGGAGTTAAAACCAAATTCCGTCCGTCGGTCAGAAAACGATGATTTTCTCCGTCCTGATCCATAATTGCCAAACGTTTGATTTTCCGCGGTGCGGTTCCGTTTTCGGAAACATAAACCACGCGGGTGTTGAAATATCCCTTATCGCCGGTAACGCGCTCATAAATAGCATCAGCCACAACGTGAGCAATTCGGCGCCAGTTGTCGGTTGTTGAGGTAAACGATTTGCCCAGCATCTGCTTTTCCGCCACCGTATCCCACAAGCGAAAATCAACCCGCAGTTTATTGTTTTCCAATTCCGTAATTTGGCTTTGAACCAATGCCTGAGATTTAATGGCCTGCCAATCAACAAAACTCGGTTTTTGATCAATTGAATTTAAGGTTTCGATATAACTGTTTTCCGGTATAACCTTGAACAGACCGCTTCTATCCAAATCGGCGACGATAACTTCATGAATTTTATCTCCGTAATCTTTGCCGACAATTTTGGTGAAAAGATTGGAATTGGAACCAATCATTTCCGGAATGGCAATCGGCATCGGACTGCGGGTTGCGCCGCTAACGTCAATTTCCAGCTCGGCATGCGCCGGAAGGCTGAAAAATATTGTTAAAGCGGCCAAAATATATTTAATTTTCATAACTTCACCTCAAAATATAAACTTCGACTTATGACTAACAACATACAAGGTATTATTCAAATAATAAAGCAAAAAAACAGGTTATAGACAGCATATTACAGTTGACTTTTTGTTAAAAACGTCTAACCTTTCGTTGTGAGGTAATTATGGATTTGGCACAATTCAAGTCATCGTTGCAACCGTATAGGGCACTCTTGGGGTTTGACTACGGCTCCAAGCGCTTGGGTGTGGCTGTTTCCGACTTAATGCGCGGGATTGCAACTTCATACAAAATCATTCAGCGCTCATCTTGGGAAAAAGACTTGGCGGAAATAAAAAAAATCGTTGCCGAAAAAGAAGTCGGCGGGTTTGTTTTCGGGTTGCCCTTGCAAATGAATGGCGAAGAAGGTGAAATTGCCGTCGAAGTCCGCGCTTTTGCCGATAAAATAGCCCAAGAAATTCCGCTTCCGGTTTTGTTTTGGGACGAACGCTTATCCTCATCGGCGGTAGAAAGATTTTTGATTGATGAAGTTGATATGTCACGCCAAAAACGCAAAAAAGTTTTAGATGCTTCGGCCGCCGCCTATATTCTGCAAGGTGCGCTTGATGCTTTGCATTATCTGAAATGAGGTATGGTATGGATACAACCGAAAATAACGAAAAACAACCGCCTCGCCCGCTGTGGAAACGCATTTGGGCAGAAATTTACGAGCTGTTTGAAGCCATATTTATCATAATCGGCAATATTTTGCGCGGTGTGTTTAAGGATATGCGTAAACAACCGCGAATTTGGGGTAAAATGGTTTCTTTGCTTTTATTTATGCTGATTTATCTTTTATATTCTTGGTTGTTTTCAAGTTGCAAAAATTGTTGATTTAACTCGCTGTAACATTTATTAACACAACTTTATAAGACATTTCAAATTTTCCGGTTATTATAGCCATAACAGAAAGGTTTGAAATGAAAAATAATCCGTTTGCCAAGGTTTTTGCCGGAGCTTTTTATAAAGATGTTCTTGACGGGGCCGTCTTTACCCCTACTCATCACACCGAGCATCCGCGGCGCGTTAAGTCGTTTATGCGGCAATTGAATCGCTTTATTGCCACTGCCGGCGAAACTCCGATTATGTATCCGAAATATGCGTTTGACGAACACAAACTTTTTGAATATGCCCTGTTTTTGCGCGGTTATATGCGCGATTCGCAGAGCGTTTTAGCTCATCTTAAACAAGAATACGCTGTGGATAACGATTTAATATCGCTGTTTAACGCCTCAAGTGAATATGTAATGGCCTGCAACGGCAAAATCGGCGATAAACGCACATTCGATAATAATGTCGGCTACAAGGTTTGGAAAACGGATTTGACTTCCGGCTTGGCCGAAGCTTCATATCAACCGCTGGAAGAAAAAATTTCGGCTCAAAGACACAACCTGTTTTTGTTTATGCCTTTCCGCATCAAAGATACCGAAGAAATGGTCAATAAATGGATTTTGAACACCATGCGGCAAAGTTTGGATAATCCGGTTTATGTAAATGATGTCGATGTTTACGCCGTGCATTATCCGATACAAAAGTCACGCAGTTCCAACGTTACTTCGGTATTGAAAACGCTGAAAATGAATGAAAGTTTTTACGAACCGGAAGATTTGGAGTTTGTAAAAAACAATTGGTTACAATTTATTGCCGCCGACATAGAGTTAAACAGTTTGAACAAAGTGGTATCCGCCACGCCTTATTCGGCCGAAAAGTTGGCAGAAAATTTCCGCAACATAACGATTTTCAGCTATTGCGCCGGAACGGCCAACGCCCACCGTTGTCTGAATGTGTTATATGAAATAACGCGGCAAATTTATGACCAACAAACCGCTGACAAAGCCATTGCCGAAGTGTTTGTCAGCTCTTACGGCTTTTTGCCGGTGCGCGACCGTTTGCGCTATTCGGGCATACATTTTTACACCAATGCCGTTGACGATAAAAATCGTCGTGAGCCGTTTGTAAATTTGAATAATCACGAATTATACGAAAAAACCAAGGTTTCTAACAACGATATGCCGGCTAAATTATCGGTTTTGCCGGACGGCCGGAATTATATTTTGGCTTTTAAATTGGCCGATAAAATAGGATTTTATCAAAATAATGAGCTGGAGCAAATCACCGACGGCGAATTCGGACATAACATGGCCAATATCAGTACACCCAATGTTTATGACCGCAACAATTACGCTCACAACATTTTTAAAACCGTCTTAGCCAACAGCAGTGTCGGTATGCGCGGCAATAAAGTTTTGAATGTGAAAAAATCAATATCGGCGGATAACCTTTTGCTCCATTCCGTAATTTTATCGCAAATCCAAAAAATCAAATAATCCGGCCCGCAAAAATGCTCTTGGCAACCGATTTTTGGGGTTGACTTTTTTGCAGACTTGTTTATGTTGGCTGGAAAATTATATCATTAAAGTATTAATTTATTAAATCTGCTGCAAAGGACAGCTGTTATTATTTTATGGAACAAAAAACTCGTGTTCTGTTAAAAGAGTTTATTCTCTTGGTGTTAACCTTTATGGTCGGCAGTATGTTTTGGCTTTCGCTGGTGTACGAGCACACGCTAAACACTTGTATTATTGCGGTTTTAGCCGCTTACACTCTGGAATGCGGCATTATCGGAGCTCTCAGTCACGGATTGGTCGAAAAACAAATACCGACCTTTAAGCTGATTTGCGTCTGCTGTTTGGCGGTTATCTGTATTTTAATGCTGGCAACCGTTGTTTATCGGGATTTGTATTTTTTGCTACAATTGTTGATTATCGGTGGTTTTATTGTCGGTGTAATCTGCGCAATGTTTATGATCAGACTAAATTACATCATAGATTGCCGCGGTTATTATCACATCAAAGACACCGCAGCCGAAATGTCGAAATTTGCAAGCTTAAAGCAATATCCCGTGTGGCATGGCAAATCGCCCGAAAAAGTTGCTGACTTCGCAGTTCCGCGCTATGTTTACGAAAATATGGCCGAAACCAAAAAGCCGACAACGAAAAACGGCCGCATCATCGGTTATCGCATCGGTCCGGAACTGGTTATCCGCAGTGCCATATCTCCGGCAAAGGGGTGGAATAAGGGCGATATTAACGCTTTTATTGAACACTTTGGCGGTAAACTCTTAAATCATCAAGATGCCAATATCCTGCGCCGTTATTGGGATATTGTCTCCGAAATGCGTCTGGCCGCAGGCGAAACACCCCTGCCCTTGCCGTATTTCTGGTATCAGGACGAATACGGCATTGCGTCCGGTCATTATCGTGAAGATTTCAACGAGGTTGATCCGACACAAAGCGCTGTAATTCTCAAGTTTTGAAACTTTCACACCGCTTAACGGCAAAAAAACAGCCCCTGAAAAATTCAAGGGGCTGTTTTTTATAATTCGCAATTTTTATCTCTGTATTTGATTGTCGTCGGTTTTTTCGACGTTGGCGTAATTTTTATTCATGTTTTTGCACATTGTCTTATAGGTTTCGGCATTAATGCCCAAGCACGTTGCCACTTCTTCGCCTTTATCCCAAGTTGCCATCAAAATCTGCAACGTATTGTCGCGTCTAAAACATAAGGCGTCGTTGTTCACTTCATCATACTTTTCCACATCGCCGATGGCCTGATACAATATTTTTTCGGTAACTTTGGTATTTTGACCTTTCAAAAGCACCTGCAATCTTTTGCCCAATTCTTCGGCAGAATTGGCCGGAAAGGCAATATCCAGAGAGGACGGATTTTCTTTTAGAGCTTTCAATAAAATCGGGTTTTTACAATTAAATGTTTCGTTGGCCATATCTGCACGATATTTATCCGCCTGTAATTTTTTGATATCTCCAGCCATAATATCCTCCATATGTAAAAAATACCCAACGCCTGTACAGTAGCATATTTTCGGGCACGAGTCAATAAGATGTAACGCAAAAATTACATCAAAAAACAAATTATGAAAATCGGTATCGAAAGATTATAAAATTGCCGTCCACAAACCGTGCAAATTACAATATTCGTAGGCTTTTAACGGCGTATCGTCTTCGGCAATACAAAAATCCGCTTCCGGTTGCTCATTCGGATGCAAATATTTTATTTGCACGCCCTTTTGAGTTTCCAAAATTATCCATTGAATATAATGGGCTTCAATCATCGGATGGGCCACGCTGCCGATGGCGATATGCACTTTGTTGCCTTCGCGTGAGGCAACCGGAACATGCTTTTCGGTTGCGGCATCAACGGTATTTTCGGTTATTCTGCCCATTTCTTCGCCGCAACAAATCATCGGCACGCCGGATTTATGCATCATCATAACCAAATTTCCGCAGTGTTTGCATCTGTAAAATTCCATATTTTTATCCCTTTCATTTAATAACCGGTTTATTTTGTTTGCAAAAACCGTTCTTTTGCAGATAGTACATCAAAGCGATATCGGCATCTTGAGCCTCTTTTGGCTGCTCGGCATCGCTGGCATCCGGAGCCGCATATTTGGCGACAATATCCTTAAAATAAGGTTCCAACTCGTCAATTTCACTTTGCGGCAACCGACAAACAACGCCATAATCAAAATATTTGCCGTCCAAGTCCAATTCGTTTTGCAGATATATGGTGCAAATTCCGTCTTTATATTCGGCATTAAGTCCGCGCGTTACAACGGCATCAACCAGCTTTTCCTCTTCTTCTATACCCATATATTCTTCTTGTTTGGCACAAGCATCAAGAGCGTAAATCACTCCCTCGTAAGTGTAATTCGGCGTATAATTATATTTGGCAAAATCCGAATTTTTGATAACCGTTTGCAAGTCGTCAAAGCTATGGATATTGTTTAATATCGTCGGCGGCAAATCCAAAACATAATTGCCGTATTCCAAATGACACTTATCTTCAATAATTCCGACAATTTTTAAAACTCTGCCCTCGTTATCAGCAGTATCCGGCTGACATTTCATCAAAGAGTTCATAAATTCCGGCTCAAACACTTCCAGTTGAACTTCCTCAATCGTTTCATCTACGGATTCCTCCCCGCTTTCGTCGGTCGTTTCAGCTACATCTTCGGCTGATTGTTCCGTAACCGGATTTTCAGATTGCAACCCTTGAGGCGACAAAACTTCCGGCTGATTTTCCGCTGCTTGAGCTTCTTTGTTTTTTATCTCGGCCAAAATATCATCGGCATTTAACTCTGCGGGATTGACATTTTCGTTATATTCTTGTTCGGCAACAGGCTCTTGTTCGGCCGAAACATCGGGCGTTTTTTGCGCCAATTCTTCCAATGTCGGAACTCCGTCGATTGCGGCGGCTTTTTGAGTTAAGGCTAAATTTGCAACCGCCAACGAAACCAGAAAGACAGATAACCAATAACGCATTTTTATCTCCAGTTATTATCAATATCAATTACATAATAACCGGATTTATAAAAAATGGAAACATATTTTGCAACTTTGTGCATAGGCGTTATTGCTAAAAAGGAAGGGAGTAGAATTTACCCCCTTCCCCGTCCGTAAGTCGTTTATGGTGACCATAAGCAAAAATAGCTTAAAAAAAACACCGAACAAACCAAACTTACGGAACCGACACCGCATACCCGGTAAAATAATCCCCTCAGAGGATTATTTAATCTGTTATGATGCCAAAGTGTCGTTGTTCCGCAAATGCTTAGAATTTAATTGCTTAAAAACATCACATTTTATCAAGAACACACCCAAAATATATGCTGTTTTGATTATTTCAAGCCGCCTAAAACCAAAGAACAGGTCAGGCGTTGGCGATTTCTTCCGCTTTTAGCTGAATTTCCAGCCATTGTTCTTCCATTTGCGCTATTTTCTCTTTATTTTGCGCCAATTTAGAAGTCAACTCATCAAATTTTTGCGGATCGTCGGTATATAAATTCGGATTGCCCAAAGCTATTTCAATAGCTTTGTTTTCTTCTTCCAACTTGGCGATTTCTTTCGGCAGATTATCCGATAAATATTGTTCCTTAAAGCTCAGCTTTACGGTTTTGTTGCGTTCTCTTATTTTCGGTTCTTCTTTAACCGGAATTTTTTTGACGCTTTTGGCCGCCGGTTTGTTTTTGAGCTTATCCAAAAGCTCGGTATAAGAGCCGACGTGTTCATAGATGGTGCCGTCACCTTTCATATATAACAGCGAGGTGGCGACTTTATCCATAAAATCGCGGTCGTGACTGACAATCAGCACCGTACCTTCGTATTCATCAAGGACTTCCTGTAATAAATCCAATGTATCCATATCCAAATCGTTGGTCGGCTCGTCCAAAACCAACAAATTAGACGGACGGGCTAAGGCAACAGCCAGCATCAGGCGATTTTTTTCGCCGCCGGATAAGGCCGATACCGGACATTGCGCCTGTTCAGGCTTGAACAGAAAGTCTTTCAAATAAGCCACCACATGCCGAAAATGCCCTCTTACCCAAATATGATCACCCTCGTTACACAGAGTTTTCCACAGCGTTTTTTTCGGGTCCAAAGTCAACCGATTTTGATCAAAATACGCTTCCTCCAAATTTTTACCGATGCGGATAAAGCCGGAATCCGGCTCCAAACGTTTGGTCAACAATTTAATCAGCGTACTTTTGCCCGAACCGTTCGGCCCGACGATTCCGAGTTTGTTTCCTTTAATTACCCTTAGCGAAAAATCTTTCACCAGTTGCCTGTCACCGAAAGCCTTATAAACGTGTTTGGCCTCGATAACCATTTTTGAGCGTTGCTCGGCGGTTTCCACTTCCATATTGACCGAGCCCATCATCTTGATTTGCTCGCGACGTTCTTGTCGCAACTGTTGCAAACGACGCAAGCGCCCCATATTGCGTTTTCTTCTGGCCGTAACTCCTTTATGCAGCCATTCCGTTTCTTCGGCAATTTTTTTATTTAAGGCTTTTTGCTCGATAATTTCCTGATCGATAACCTGATTTTCCCATTCTTCAAAAAAAGCAAAACTTTTGTTGTTACGGCGCAAAATTCCCCTGTCCAGCCAAAAAGTGGTGCGTGAAATATGGCTCAAAAACGAGCGGTCGTGACTGATAACAATTACGGCACCGGCAAAATTTTGAATTATATCTTCCAGCTTTTCAATAGCTTCAATATCCAAATGGTTGGTCGGCTCGTCCAAAAGCAAAATATCCGGCTCGTTGATTAAGGCCTTGGCAAGTGCTGCTTTCCGACATTCGCCGCCGGATGATTCTTTGGGGTTTTGCTCGGCTCGGATATCAAAATATTCAATCAGCCGGTCTGCCTGATAAGTTTGATTTTTATCGCTTTTCGGCAAACCGCTTTCCACTACTTCGCGCAAAGTATTGTAACCCTCAAAATTCGGCTCTTGCGGCATATATCCGACGCGCATTCCCGGCTGAATAAAAAATTCGCCCTCGTCCGGCTCAATTTCGTGGGCAATAACTTTTAACAGCGTTGATTTACCGCAGCCGTTGCGGCCGACAAGGCATATTTTATCACCGCGATTGATATACAAATCGACCCCTAAAAACAACGGTTTTAAGCCAAAACTCAATTTGGCGCCGCGAATAGTGTAAATCGGAGCTTCTACAACCATTTTATTACCCTTTCCGCGATATATCTAAATCAAAATATTCAATAATACAAGCAAATAATTTTTTTACCTTGCAACATCGTGCTTTTCGTATTATGGTAAGCAAAAATAATTTTCTTGAGGTGATGTGTTATGAAAAGTACACTTTTGGCAATGCTTGCCGCTCTATTAGTTATAAATGCGGCTTACGCGGTTGATGAAGTGAGCCTGTTGGCCGATGAAATGTTTGTATCCGGAACAATAGATGAAGACGAAGATGAAACCGCGACTAAAAATAATGAAAATGAGGATTCGTCAGGTTCCATTTTCGGATTTATAGTTCGGCCGTTGTCAAAAATTTTCGGCTCTGACGATGATGTTACGCAAAAAGAAGAAGGAGCCAAGGAAAGTTATTTGGAAAGAAGTATTCGTTTGGCCGGCGAAGGCAGTCTTGAAGACCAAATGAATCTGGCCTATATGTATTTATATGGTACCAACGGCGTGGAACAGGATTTTGCCGCATCGCTGAAATATTACACCATGGCAGCCGAACAAAATGATCCGATAGCCTTAAATAACCTCGGCAGTTTATATTTTAATGGTATCGGCACACAGAAAAATATTAAAAAGGCGTTGGAAATGTTCAAAAAAGCCAGCAACTTAGGCAACAGCGATGCCTCCGTAAACTTGGCTTTTATTTATCTTACGGGCGGACCTCACGATACTGAGCGCAATCGTATGGCTGTGGAATTATTTGAAAAAGCTCACGAAAAAAACAACATTGCCAAATTTATGTTGGGATATGCTTATTATAAAGGTTTTGTGGTTGATAGAAATTATGAACAGGCATTTAAGTTGATTAAGGCCGCGGCTGGCGGAGATGCTATGATTGATGAGGCTCAACTTACCTTGGCGGGAATGTATATCAACGGCGAAGGCACGGTTCAGAACTATCAAAAAGCCATAGAAGCCTATCGTGCCGCCGTTATGCAAGGCAATATAGAAGCCATAATGACATTGGCCGGCATATATAACGAAGGCAAAATAACACCGCGCAATCCGGTATTAGCGCATGCTTTATATAATATTGCCGCGGCACAAAACGTGGCTTTGGCTGCAAAAAAGCGCGAAGAACTCAGTAAGGAGCTTCCTTTGGAAGCATTAACCAAAGCACAAGAAACGGCTCAAAGTTATAATGCATCGGCTTCTGAGTTGACTACTTACATTCGCCAAACTTACGGATTAAACATCCGCAATTATATAAATAACAACATCATAATAAAGCCGGAGCAAAAATAGAATTTTGCGTAAAACAAAAAAAATTGAATAACCGCAAAAAATAATATTGACAATTAAAAATATCCATAGTAATAATCTATTCCAGATTTTGGCGGGGTAGCTCAGTTGGTTAGAGCAGCGGAATCATAATCCGCGTGTCGTTGGTTCGAATCCGACCCTCGCTACCATTCATACTCCTAACTTATTGAAGTTAGGAGTTATTTTTTTATTCACCCCCTAAAAAATTACCTTGAAAGATGGATTTTTGCAGGTGTTACACAACACTGTTACACAAGGCATCAGAAAGCAATGAACGGGCACAACAGATTGGTAAGAAGGAATGCTACATACTACATTAGGGCACGAATCCCTGATGAATTAAGGGATTTAGCACATAGAAACGAGTATATTTATTCCCTGAAAACGAATAACTATAACGAAGCACTGGAAAAAGTGAGAAAAGAGTCTTATAAAGTTGATTGTAGGATTAACTTTTTAAGAGCAATAAAAATGAGAATTGAAAATGGCACTTTAATACTTGATGATGGTGATATTGATAAGTTGGTAATTCATCATTTGAAGTTGATTGAGAGCACATTTGAAAATAAATATGACGATATTGCTGACGGAAATTTTGATACCGAGAATCTGCTTGTAAATTCTTCAAGGCATATGGAGCAAGCAAAGCAAGAATGTAAAAATCCTAATGAAACCCCAGAATTGAAATGTGTTGAACTTTACATTAGAAATTATTTTGAGGAGATTAAGAATAAACGGGAAACCCATTATAAAACGACTCAACTGATAGGTAGGTTGGATTCTGAGGATATTGCTATCATTAAGGATTATTCTAAACCTGCTGATTGGGTTAAAAACACCAGAACTGCTCTAAAAGGGTTGGATAAGTATGTCAAGGATATCCTATAGTATCAGTGGAGTTTAAATCCAAGTTGTTTTCAAGTAATTCATTTACAGAATTGTAATCACCAATAGCAATAGCAGTATTCAATTCATCTAGCATAATGGTGTTTTTAGTGGAATTTCTTTTTCTAATCATGTTCTTATCCTTATAAAATATTATTGTTACAAAAATATTTATCTGGGATTCATTCAAAATGATGATAAATAGTAGTTGGAAGTTCTTATCCTCCCCAAAAAAATGCTACTGATTTTATGTCGGTAGCATTTTAGTTATCCAGAGGGTAAATTTTATGGTTGATTTTTTCAAAAATTGATGCTCCCGTGAGAATGCAACTATGAATCAGTATGAGAAGTAGTCCATCTTATTCGGGCAAGGAAGTGTTACCAGCAGTAATGTTGGTAACATCTCTTTTTATTCAGTATAAGTTGCTCCAAATAATTCACTGGATATATAGAGCGGTGGAGTAATTCTCCTCTTGGATTTATACCTATCCTTTTTAGATGGTGTAATAGAGGTGTATTCATACCATTTTTCTACATCATATATTTTCTTCAACTTGTGAGAAGTTTTAGGATATATGGATTTCATCATATCTTTTATGTATGTGGCAAAAATGGATACTTCTACAATATCTGCTTGATAAATGGTAATGTGAATATGTGGTATATCGTTAGATTGTGTTTCAATAATACCTTCAAAAAAGTTCTGTATATCAGTTAATTTTCTCCATTTAGTCCCATACTTCCATTGATAATAGTGTGATAAAATGGATTTTAAGGTTCTTTCCAGTTCAACTTCATCAACATATTGGTTCGGGTTTAATGATAAAGCATATAATCCATATGGTGTATCTCCAATCATTTCTTTACTCATATCATCTATCCAAAGTGATTTCATCTTCCTTATTTTACTCTCTGTTTCTTGTGTTATTCTATTCTTAAATATCTTCATAATTCTCTCCTTTAATGGTTTATTGTGATTATTGATTTTAAATAATGCTAAATCATATGGTTAGTTTTTAACCATTGGAATTAGTGCGTTAAATTTAATTGTGGGATTAGCAAGGTTGTTATTCAACATTCGGTGCTAACAAAATTCAAAAGCAACAAGAGCGTGGGAATTCCTTAAATATACCGCCCTTAACATCAAAATTACAGAGGATGTTAATGCTCCATAATTCCATTGTTGCTGGTTCATAATAATATCAAGTGCTAAAATTCAAAAAGTTCAGATAATAAAGTTTTTATTGTAGGGTTCTAAATCATAGAGTTTTTAATCATAAAGTTTTTTACATAGAGTCTTTTATTATAACTTCTAAAAGTATTTATTAGAATTGGAGCAAAAAATTGAATTTTAAAAATCTCATACCAGAAACAATCCAAAAACGGTGGAATTTTTATGTGCTTTACCAACAAAAATCAGCGTTGCGGGCAATCATTAAAAATATAATGAATAATCAATAAGTTATTGTATTATACAAGTGATTGAATTATCAACACATTTTATTGAGCGGTAGAAATTGCTTGACACCATTATTTATAAGGATTATAAGCGACTCAACACAGTTACATTAAAAATTCATTTATTGGCAAGTTTTTGAGGTAATAATTTAGTATTTTCAATATGTTAGAGTTTTAGATTCGGTGCTTCCGACCCTCGCTACCAATAAACGAAAAAGGTACCTGAAAAGGTGCCTTTTTTGTTTATATGTGTAGCCGGATACGAACCAACATAAGACGGCTTTAGCCGGATTTCGGGGGTTTGACGCCAAGCGAAAAAGGCGATAGCCGTTGAGCGCGAAGGAAACGCGAAGCGGAACAATCCGACCCTCGCTACCAATAAACGAAAAAGGTACCTAAAAAGGTGCTTTTTTTGTTTTTAAATAAATCGGAAATAATAGCAAAAAAATAAGCTTTACAAAATTATACATACCTATAAGTATAAAAAAGTTGCAATAAACATACCCAAAAGTACATTTTTTAATTGATTTATCTGTCTTTAGAATATATATTACGAGGCTAAAGGAAGATGAAAAATGAATAAAATATCAAAGTTTTTGGGAGTATTACTCCTCGCCTCCGCGGCGCAAATTGTTCCGGTTTGGGCTGAAGAAAATGCCGACGATTCGGCATTGGAAAGCTACAATCGGGCAATGTTTAACTTTAACGCGGTTGCCGATCATTTTGTAATTAAGCCGGTAGCAAAAGGATATCGTGCCATAACCACGGAGTTTATCCGTGAGCGTGTTCGTAATTTTTACGCCAATCTCAAAGAGCCGGTTTCGGTGGTTAATCACACTTTGCAAGGAGATATAGCGGATTCCGGCAAATCGCTCGGCCGTTTTTTGATAAACTCCACTCTCGGTTTGTTGGGAACATTTGATGTCGCCTCCGGTTGGGGCATTAAGAAAAATGAAACAGATTTTGATAAAACCCTCGCCGCTTGGTGTGTGCCTGATGGTCCGTTTTTTATTTTGCCGATTTTTGGTCCGAGTACCCCACGCGCCACAACCGGTATGGCTGCAGATGCGTTTACGGGAACAACTTATTGGACCGGATATTTCGCTACTTTCGGCAACGATGTGGAAAAATATTCCTTCTATTATGGTATTACGGCTCTTGGTTTTGTCAGTATGCGTGAAGAAAAAATCGAGTTTTTGGATAATCTTACCGCCAATTCGGTCGATCCGTACAGCACCATTAAGTCGGCATATATTCAAAATCGCCTTAAAATAGGCGTATGCGGAAAAGCCGGTGCTTCGGCCGAAGAAGCCGGATATGACTTTGATTTTGACGATATGGATGACGAATAGTTTTTTATAAAGGAGTAATTAAATGAAAAAATTGTTTTCTGTTTTGTTTGCGTCTTTGCTTTTTTGTGCGACCAATGCGCAAGCCGATGTTAACCCTGCCAAAGCAGAGGAATTTATCAAAAACGTTACCACTCAAGGCATTGAAGAGCTGATAAATTCTAATGTTTCCGATGCGGAAAGAAATGCCCGCTTCACCAAGCTTTTCAATCAGGATTTGGATTTGGATTTTATAGGCAAGTTCGTTCTCGGCCGCTATTGGCGTACGGCTACCCCGAAGCAACGCGAGGAATTTATTGACGTTTATCGTAAGCTCAATATCAAAACCTGGTCGGAACGCTTTAACGAATTTAAGGGTAAACATTTTGAATTCTTGGGTACCGAAACCTCAAAGTCAGAAGATCAGATTTTTGTAAATACACAAGTTCCAATGCAAGAAGGTGCTCCGGCGTCGGTTAAATGGCGCGTTAAGGATAACAACGGCACCATGCGCATTGTCGATATTATCATTGAAAATGTCAGCTTGGCGCAAACTGCACGCAGCGAATATACCTCGTATATTCAAAAGTCTCCGAACGGCATTGACGGCCTGATTCAAGATTTGAAAGCTAAATTAAAATAATATGGCTGAGGTAATTACATTCGGTTGCCGGATTAATGCCTATGAATCCGAGGTAATTAAGGAAAAGCTTAAAGATTACGAGAATTTAATTATCGTAAACACTTGTGCCGTAACCGGAGAAGCCGAGCGGCAATGTCGTCAGGCCATTCGCAAACTCAAACGCGAACATCCGGAATGCGAGATTATCGTTACCGGATGTTCGGCGCAAATCAATGCCGCAAAACTGGCAGATATGCCGGAAGTTACGCTGGTTTTGGGAAATATCGAAAAAAAAGAAATTGAAAAATATGTCGGCGGAATTTTTGCCGATAAAAAGCAGGTCAGCGACATTTTTTCCGATACGGTATGTGATGATTATTTGATTACCGGTTTTGAAGGGCGACACAAAGCCTTTGTGCAAATTCAGCAGGGTTGCAACCACCGTTGCACCTATTGCATTGTGCCTTACGCTCGCGGCAAAAACCGGAGCGTGCCGCAAGAATTAATTATTAGGCAGATAAAAAAACTGTTGGCCGCCGGCTTTAAGGAAATTTGTTTGACCGGCGTCGATATTTGTTCGTATCAGCCGTCTTTGAGCGCTTTAGTGGCAAATATTTTGGAGCAAATTCCGGAATTGCCTCTTTTGGCCTTCGGTTCACTCGATCCGGCAGCGATTGATGATAAATTTATAGATTTACTAAATAAATACAATAATATATCCGATTATTTTCATTTTTCAATTCAATCAGGTGATAACGAGGTGTTGCGTTCTATGGGACGTCGCCACAAACGTGAAGATGTTATAAATTTATGTAATAAAATCAAAAAGATAAAGCCACAAGCTAAATTTGGTGCCGACTTTATATGCGGATTTCCGACCGAAACCGAAACCGCGTTTGAAAATACTTGTCTTTTGGTAAAAGAAGCCGGATTGAATAAGTTGCACGTCTTTCCGTATTCGGAACGTTCCGGAACTCCGGCGGCCAAAATGAAGCAGTTGCCGATGGCTGAACGCCGCAGAAGAGCCGCAATTTTAAGAGAATTAAGTGAGGAATAAATGAGTTTTTGGGAAAAACTGGGACTGGGATTAAAGAAAACTTCGGCTAATATAACCGGCGGAATTGCCGATATTTTTACCAAAAAGAAGCTGGATGCCGCCACTTTGGAAGAATTGGAAGAACTCTTACTTGAGGCAGATTTTGGCGTGGAAACTGCAATGCGTATAGTTTCCGAGTTTTCCGCTCAAAAACAAAACAAAGAAATTACCGATGAAGAAATTCGCACTCTGTTGGCGCAGAATATAGAGCAAATACTGCAACCTTGCGAGGGTAAAACCTTGCTTGATTCCCCTGCTAAACCCTACGTTATTTTAATGGTCGGAGTTAACGGCGCCGGCAAAACCACCACCATAGGCAAAATTGCGGCAAAATTGCAGGCTCAGGGCAAAAAGGTTTCGTTTATTGCCGCCGATACATTTCGCGCCGCGGCGGTGGCGCAACTTAAAGTTTGGGCAGAACGCTCGAATATTCGCCTTTTCAGCGGTCCTGACGGTTGTGATAGCGCCGGTTTGTGTTATGACGGCCTTAATGCGGCCATCAAAAACGGCGACGATGTGGTATTTATTGATACTGCCGGTCGCTTGCAGAACAAAAGCGGCTTAATGGCTGAGCTGGAAAAAATCGTGCGCGTAATTAAAAAGCTTTTGCCGGAGGCTCCGCATAAAGTTTTGTTAACGCTTGATGCCACCACCGGTCAAAATGCTGTGGCACAGGTGCAAACTTTTAAGGATATTGTCGGAGTTAACGGCCTGATTGTAACCAAACTCGACGGTACTGCCAAAGGCGGAATTCTAGTGGCAATTGCCGACAAATATAAACTTCCGATATATTACATCGGTGTTGGCGAACAAATCGATGATTTAGATGAATTTAAAGCCGCCGACTATGCCCGTCAATTGCTTAACTTGCCGCGATAATTCTTTTCTTTCGGCCGCGGTATAGTGCTATGCCCAGCAATAACCATACCGCCAAACTGATAAATCCCCCTAACCGCCAATACGGTGTTTCATAACTCAGTTCGACGTGATGTTTCCCCGCCGGTAACAATAACGCCATAAAGGCAATATCGGCCTTGATGAGCGGCGCATCTTGGTTATTGACTTTAGCCTGCCAGCCCTTAGAATACGGAACAGACATAAATACATATTGTTCTTTGTCGGTATTCACCTCGAAATCAAACTTATTCTCGGACATTTTGACATTCTCGCCCAACGCTTTCAAATGCGATATATTTTGCATAATATCCGCTTTGCGGCGCAGATACACTTTCATATCCGAGGTTGTATATTTGCCGATGATATTAAACGCCGTGCGTATGTGATTGATTTGATTTTCGGTATAGCCCAAATTTATCAGCCATTCGTGTTTATTGCCGTAAGTGTGGCTTAATCCGGTTGTTGCTTTCATTGCCGCCTGAATTTCGCTGTGCACCGTGGTATCATCAAAGCCGGCAAAACCCAGCATATAACCCTGAATATAATCTTTGACATAATTGAGATTTTCCAAACCGTTAAGGTAAAGGTATATTTCACCAAAGCTCATCGGTTCGGTAAGAATATTCACATACGGGTCGAGCGGCGGTATATAAAAGCCATTAGAGTTAAGCGGAACTCCGCCATCGGTCTCGAGTTTATAGGCTACCTCGGTTTCTTCAATATGTAATTCTTCCGGCGCAACGGTTTCTGCCGAATTTTCCAAAATCACCGCTTGCAAAAGTGCCTGTTGGCGGGCAAAAGGCGAAAGTTTCATAAAATCATCGAGCGCTAACGCTTGCTCAAAGCCGTAAATCAACGAAGTTTTGAACTCCGGACGGGCAATAATGTAATTATTTTCCTTAATCTGCCAATTATAACCCACCGGCAACAAATAGCTGTGTGCAACATCGGAGATAAAATATTCCACCCCCAGTAAAGCCGCCAATTCCGCACGGCGGTCAAGGTTTAAATATTGCGTCACCCACGGCGGTGTCAAAAGCGCTACCGAACGATGAAAACGGTCTACATTGTCATTATAAATACTCATATAAAAGTTGGTTCCGCTTAGGCCGTAAAGCCACGAAGCATTACTGCGCTCGCTTAACCTTATCTGATTATAACGCCGCATATCGCCGGACATTATTTTTGCCAAAGTCGGCAATCCGGAATCATTGATAACGGTTTGATACGCAACTCCGGCCGGCATATTGCGTTTGCCGTATTTGTCTTCTCCCGTGCTGAAATATACAAATGCCGAGGCCAAAGCGGAAAAAGCCGCCGCCAATGTGAAAATCACTGCCGCCTGACGTTCATCGCCCCCGCGGGCATAAAACAGCAAAAAGATAACTACGGCTTCTTCAATTAAAAACAGGAAAGATTTTTCAATATCCTGAGTGTAAAAACCGACCAAAATAATATATATCAAACACCAACACACGGCGGATTTCAGCTTCTTTTTATCCAGCATTTGCAACGATAACGTTATAATATATGCCACCACCAGACAATAAGCCCACACCCAACGATTTGCCGGATAGCTGAAACCGTTCAACACATAACCGCAAATCGGCGTTAAAAGAAACAGCGTTAAAATCATAAACTCCGCTTTTAATCTGATATGACCGGAAGTTTTGAAAAACACCAACAAACAAGGCAACGCCACCGCGCCGAAACCGACAACGCTGTCGCTGGCCAAAGCCCAAGTCGGCCGAATAAAACTCATTAAAATTTGCTTGTAATAAAACGAAGGATAAATCACCGGCAGATAATATTTTATATCCATGCGGCCCTGATTCATCATATTTTCGGCCAACGGCAACAAAATAATTGCCGCCCCCGCAATCGCTATCGCAGAAAATCCGCCGATTTTCAACATTTTGCCGAGCGCCGATTGCCAATTATGCGACTGTAATCCGTCTTCGATAAAGCGCAAAATGCCGTATCCCAGCAAAAACAGGCTCATCATATAGGCAAAATAAAAGTGGTTTAAAAAGCACCACATCAACATCAACGTATACATGCCGAATTTATTGTTGTTCCACAAACGGTCAAAGCCGATAATCAAAAGCGGAAACAAATACATCGGATTAATGAAATACATCTGAATAAAGCCGATATACATTGTGGCGCAAAAAGTATAAATAACGGCTCCGGCCAACACATATTGCGGCTTTTGACGGCGATAAAATGCAAAAGCGCTGTACGCCAAGCCGCAAAGATAAAACTTGAAAACGATAATGCCGTCAAACACATATTCCGACCATTTTTCGGGAGTTAGCGCCGAAATATAATTAAACGGATCAAAAATATAAGCCGCCAAAGTGGTGGGAATATCGGCACCATACCCCATACCGTGATTCCACATCGGAATAATAAAATTGTGTTCGATAAATATATTGCGGCAAATTTCGTTTATCCAACGCCCCATATACAAAAACGAGGTATAATGCTGCTCCAAACCGTCGATATTTTCAAATAAAGCTAACCCCTGCTGCATAAAATACACGCCGAAACAGCCGAAAAACAAAAGGCTGAAAACCAGCGTGTAAAGCAATATATATTTAACTGTGTTCATTATGTTGCTTTCCTAAGTGGTGCAAGCGGGCGGACTCGAACCGCCTGCCTACTTCTTAGGAGGAAGTCGCTCTATCCTGATGAGCTACGCCTGCAATATTTTTTGTTTATTGCTCCTTAAGTGTATATCTACATTCCGGCAAGTTTGTTGCGCAATATTTTCAATTCTCCCACCGCATCGGAGATACCGCGCAAAATTTCCGGCTTTAAGCGATTAACCACTGCCGCCGGTGCTTCAACCTTTTTCTCGGCCTCGGCGAGATTGTCTGCAAAGAAGTCTTTTTGAATTTCCTCATTTCCCAAAAGATTTTTCAGCCCTTTGGATTTTATCAGTTGCTGAGCGCCTTCAATAGTATAGCGGTTGCTGTATAACAAATTTTTAATCAGCTTAATAACTTCCACATCGTCCGGACGATAATATCTGCGACCGCCGCCGGTTTTCATCGGTTTAATTTGGCTGAACTTAGTTTCCCAAAAACGCAAAACGTGCGCAGCCACGCCGAGTTCTTCGGCAACTTCGGCAATTGTTTTGAATGCGGACTTTGACTTATTTACAACCATGTAGCGCCCTATCTGCCAAACAAACTATTTTGTGCCGTTGACAGCCTTTCTTAAAATTTGCGAAGGTTTGAACGAAATAACCGTACGCGGAGTAATCGGCGCGGCAACACCGGTTTTCGGGTTACGTCCGACTCGAGCATTCTTTTTGCGCAAGGCAAAAGTACCGAATGAAGAAATTTTCACATCGTTACCGCGTTCCAATTCCGCTTTGATTTCCTCGATAATCATATCCAAAACATCGCCGGAATCTTTGCGAGACAATCCGATTTCTTCATAAATAGCTTCTGTTATGCTTACACGCGTGATAGTTTTCATTTTTTCCTTCCCAGTTAGATTAAACATTTACCTTAACATAATACGCCTGTTACAAAAACAAAACAGCTTTAACAAAATGATGCACAACTTTTTTAAAGTTTATTTTTATTTTGTGATTTTATTCATATACTCTACCGTTTAAAATTACTTTGGTAGTATATAAAATAAAGCACATGCCGGGCTCATAGCCACTGACCACCTGATTTTTGTGTTTTTGATTTTTGCGGGTTCCGGTATTCAGCCGCATAGCCGGCACATCAACCAATATTCCCTCCAAATGCACCACATCTCCGGCAACCAACATACTGAGAGCTTTATTGATTCTTTCGTTGGCCGGAATCGGATGATAATTGTTCAAATCAGCACCATTCATATATCGTTGGCAATTTTTATATTTTTCTTGGCTTTTTTGATATTCTTTTTCGCTCAGCATTTTCGGCATAAACGATTTGGAATATTCCACACCTTTACACAGCATTGTGCCCATACGTTCTTCATGTTCAAATTCAAACAGCTTAAACACCTGCGGGTCGGCCAATTTACCGATAACCAAAAACAAATCCCGCGGCACCAGATTTATATAATTTCCTTGAAACTGACCGCGAAAAATGCGATTGCGCAAAGTCGAATAATCATCTATAATCCCTACCCGTCCGGTCACCTTATATTTTGTGCGCGGCTGCAATACATAAACTTGTCCGCCGCGGGTATATTTAAACGGTGCCGCCGTAATATCCTCAAACTCGTCGGCAACGGAGATTTGCAACGGCTCGGCTGTCGGTTTGCCAAACATAAAAGGATAAACCATGCGGCGCAGATATTGCGGAAATAACAAATACAAAATCAGCAGGCAAACCCCTATTTTCAGCAACCAGCTCTTATATTTTGAACGTTGCTTCTTTTCGAGTATTCTGATTTTGCTCTCATCAAGCTGTTTTTGCCAAATTTCGTTCATGTTTCATCCATTTGTTGTGTGGTTCAAATAAATTATTCTTCTTTATCTCGCGGATATTTTTTCAATATGGCCATCAAACAAGCGCCCAAAAACAAGGCAAAGCCGCAATATGCCAAAATAACCGGTCTCATTTCTTCTTTAGTTTCCGCGTTGAATAAAAAATAAGCAACAATTAACAGGGCAATACTGTCAAGTGTCATAATGGCGACAATCCAAAACTTTCTGACATCTTTTTTCATGTTTTTTCCTTTTGCTTTCGTTGAGTTGTTTCTGCCAAATTTCGTTCATATTTACCATTCTGACTTATCATTCAGTTCTGCAAATTTTTGTTTCATCGTCGGATTGTTACGCGTCAAACGTTTTACCGTCAACTCTTGTGCCTTATTATTTGCCAATCGCAAATTATTATCCGATGAAAGCAGAGCCTCTTTGGTTTTTTGTAAATGGTCGATAGTTTTATCGATTTCCTCAATCGCCTTCTTAAACTTATCACTTGCCAGTTGATAGTTGCGATCGAATTTATCTTTGAAATCATTAAGACTTTCCTCAAAATTCGTAATATCCAGATTCTGATTGCGCAATTCCAATGCCTGTCTGCGATATTGTGCTGAATTAAGTGAAGCGTTGCGCAACAGCGTAATCAGCGGAATAAAAAATTGCGGCCTGATGACATACATTTTAGGATAGCGATATGAAACATCAACTATGCCGGCGTTATAAAAATCGCTGTCACTTTCCAACAGCGATACCAGCACCGCATATTCACAGCCCTTTTCGGTGCGGTCCTTATCGAGTTCTTTGAAAAAATCCTCATTTTTATGCTTGGTGGCGGTGGTATCCATTTCGTTTTTCATCTCAAACATAATAGATAAAAACTCCACTCCGTCCTCGGTTTTATCTCTAAAAATGTAATCGCCCTTGCTTCCGGTGCGGGCATCATTGTCTTTTTCAAAATAAGCATACGGAAAAGCCGTCATCCGCAAGCGGTTAAACTCGGTTTCACAATGCTGTTCCAAAGTTTCGCCCACCATTTTGGTAGACATTTTGGTTTTCAAATCTTTATAAAACTCAATTGCGGCATCTTTAGCCTTAAGCTGCGCATTAAAGCTTTCTTTCAAATTCTGTTCTTTGAGCAAACTGTCTTTTTCGGCTTCTTTGAGCTTGCTTTGCAATTCCATAATTGCCTGCTCTTTTTGAGACAATGCGTCTTTTTGCGCGTCAACCGCGGCAATTAAGGCAATTTGCTTATCTTTATCAAAGGCGGAAATTTGCGCTTTTAATTGTTCTATCTGCTGAATATATTGCGCCGCCGTCTGCGCCTGTTCCAACTCTTTATCTTTGCCTAGTGCCTGCAATTTGTTTTTCAGCTGTTCGTTTTCTTGTTTCAAATCATATACCGATTTTTCTTTTTCGGCCTGAGCCTGCACCGAAGCAAGTTTCAAAGCCTCGTCTTTTTCGCGCTGCAGCTGAGCGGCGCGCTCGTGTAATTCTTTATGAAACTGTTCATCGCGAACTTGTGCCAACAAAGCCGCATAGCCGGACTCATCAACCGTAAAAACTTCGCCGCATTTCGGACATTTTATTTCGTGCATTTTGCCTTCCTTTTTTGCCGTTGTATTGACCAGATTGTAACACAAAATTTGCCCGACTCAACCACATTATTGACTTATGCAAAAATATCTTGTGAACTTTAAAAAAGAAGAAACTCATCGGCAAACTAGCCGGTGAGTTTCTTTTTTTAGGCAAGGAAAATAATACTCTGTTTATCTCCTCACCCTTAAGTTGTTACATCTGAGCCTTGATTTCGTTAGCTAGCCAGCGGAAGATTTCCATCATCTGCTCGTTACCGTCGGCAACCATGTCCTCGGGATGCCATTGCACGCAGAGGATGTGGTCTTCCTCGGAACCCCAAGCTTCGGGAACTCCGTCGTTGGCCTCAGCGTAGAAATCAAGCGGCAAATTCACCTTTTCAACAGAGGTACGGCGCTTCTGTGCCCACAGCTCCTTCTGTATCTTCAGGGGAGCAGCCATCTCCTTGTGGCGAGAGTTGATGAACATCTGATTGTTCGACTTCAGAATCTTCGCTAACGGGGTGTCGGGAAACACGTTCAGACGATGTGCCTCAGCCTTGGTGTTCTTGTGCTTGAGCGGAGTTTCCAGATAGCTCTGATTGCGATAGAGCTTCAGGCCGAAACAACCGGCAATCATCTGCGCTCCGGCACAAATTCCCAAAATCGGGATATTCATGTCAAGCGCCAGCTGAATGCAATCGTAATACGCCTTCGAGCGAGCACTCGGAAAACGCGTCTTCTTGGTCTTGGCGTCGGTGTAATACACCTCGGGTGACGCAAAAGCTCCACCGGGCAAACACAATCCCTGACAACCATTAAGCTGTGCCTTGCAATGCGGATAAGTCAGGAAACGTAGGTTGTACCCCAACTTGGCTAACGCCAGAACATAGTTCTTTCCGGCAGAATAGCAGTCCCGATCACGCCCTAGCAAAAAGCCGATAACCGGAGCATCTGCACTCGGAATCGGGCAACCAAGCAACTCGTAACCTTGTTCATTCAACCCGAGCATCGGAATTTCATATTCCTGCTCAATTGCATAGATGTACGCATCTTCAATGCAAAACGCCTTAAATTCAGGCTCATAAGATAAATAATACTTCTCCATACACGATAATTTGAGTTTCTAAAAATACTGTTTTATAAAAGGTTTAACATACTGCGTCTATTTTGTCAATATCATTTATCGACAAGACACAAAAAGTATGATGATTGAAAATTTTTTAGCGGCGTTCAAAAAGTTTTTCTATATCGGCTAGTTTGATTTTAACATAAGTCGGCCGGCCGTGATTGCATTGTCCGGAATGTTCGGTACGCTCCATATCGCGCAACAAACGATTCATTTCTTCAATATTCAGCGCCCTGCCCGCCCGTACCGAGCCGTGGCAGGCAATGGTGGCGCAAATATGATGGATTTTATCATTTAAGGCATAGGCACTGCCCCACTCGGAAATTTCCGCCGCCAAATCTTTAATCAGTTTTTTAACTTCGATATTACCCAAAAGTGCCGGAATTTCTCGCACCAAAACCGCTTGCGGCCCGAATTCTTCCACGCTCAAGCCCAAATCGGCCAAGGTGGAAGCGTATTCCAATATATTTTCTTTTTCCAACAGGCTTAAGTCCACAACTTCCGGAATCAGCAACATTTGCGATGCCATCCGCTCGTGTTTTTCCATACTTTGCAACATTCGCTCCATGGTTATCCGTTCATGCGCCGCGTGCTGGTCGATAATAACTATGCTATCCTCGGTTTGCGAAATAATGTAAGTGTTATGAAACTGGGCTTTTGCCAACCCCAATTCCCCTACCTGTTCCAAGGTTTCCGCCGCCGGAGCTTCTGCCACTCGCACCGAATATTGACTTTCCAACGTCGGCAAAGAAATCGGCGGTGTATTGCGTCCGTGCTTAGAAAGCGGCATCTGTAACCGAGAAAATTCTTTATGATTTTCTCTAACCGACTGCTCCGCCCCCAACGATACCGAGTTTAGTCTTGCGGTTTCAGCCATAATCTGTTGTGCCAGCAAATGTTCCAAACCGTCGGTTTCGGCGCTGTGCCGTCCGCCTACACTTAAGGCGTTGCGAATTGCCCCCACCAACAACCCGCGCACCGAATTGTTGTCAAAAAAGCGCACCTCGGCCTTGGTCGGATGCACGTTTACATCAACATAGCGCGGATTTACATGGATATAAATCACACAAGCCGGATAACGTCCCGCCATAATCAAATCCTGATACGCACCTTTGATTGCGCCCAATATCAGCTTATCGCGCACCGGACGATTATTCACAAACAAAAACTCCGACAGCGAGTTGGCTTTATTGTAAGTCGGAACGCTCACAAAACCGCTGATGTCGCAAAACTCGTTCTGGGCGGTTATTGGCACCGAATTTTCCTTGAATTCCGCGCCCAAAACATCGGCAATTCTTTGCCGTCTTGCCTCGACAACATCGCCGTCACAAGCATTTAAGGCCAGTTTTTTCTTGCCGTCGCTGAACAAATAAAAAGAAATATGCGGGTTGGCCAAAGCTATGCGCTGCAACATATCGACACATTGCGCTGTCTCAGAAGCATCCGCTTTCAAAAACTTCAGCCGCGCCGGCGTGGTATAAAATAAGTCGCGCACCTCAATTCGGGTTCCGCCGCTGATGGCTGCCGGCTCAACCGCATTTTTAACGCCGCCCTCAACACTTATTTTCCACCCCTCGGAACTTCCTTTTTCCCGCGAGGCAATACTTAAGCGCGAAACCGAGCCGATAGACGGTAATGCTTCACCTCTGAATCCTAAAAAATTGATTTGAAACAAATCGTTATCCGGCAATTTTGAAGTTGCATGACGTTCTACGGCCAACGCTAATTCTTCCGGCGACATACCGCAACCGTCATCGGTAACGGTCAAAACATTTTTTCCGCCGCCGGTCAGGGTAACTTCTATTTTTTGAGCTCCGGCATCAATCGCGTTTTCCACCAATTCTTTCAAAGCAGACGCCGGACGTTCAATAACCTCACCGGCGGCAATTTGGTTGATAAGATTTGAAGGCAAAACTCGAATATTCATTTATAACACCTTTTATTTGCGTATTTTATTTATATACGAAATTAAGTTTGATGTTGAGCTATCATGTTCCACATTGTGCGCTGTTCCCTGCAATTCCGGCAAAATCTTTAAGGCCAGTTTTTTGCCAAGCTCAACTCCGAACTGGTCAAACGAATTGATGTTCCAGATAACCCCTTGCGAATAAATCTTGTGCTCGTACATTGCCACCAACATTCCCAAACCGTACGGATCTATTTTTTTCAATACAATAGTGGTTGACGGCCGATTTCCGCTAAAACTCTTGAATTTTTTCATCCGATTGATTTCGGTCTGAGGTTTGCCGGCGGCTTCCAATTCTTCCGCCGTTTCGGCCTCGGTTTTGCCGCGCATCAAAGCCTCGCCCTGTGCCAACACGTTAGCCAGCAGAATTTGCTGATGTGAACCGATTTCGTTGTGAGAAATAGCCGGCACAATCAAATCTATCGGCACCACTTCTGTTCCCTGATGTAAAAGCTGGAAAAACGAGTGTTGCACGTTGGTTCCGGCCCCACCAAACAGCACCGGACCGGTTGCATAATCAACGTATTTATTGTCGAGTGTAACCGACTTGCCGTTACTTTCCATATCAAGCTGTTGCAAATATGCCGGAAGATATTGCAAATACTGGTCGTACGGCACAACGCAGTGGCGATGTATACCGTAAAAATTGTTATACCATATACCGATAAGCGCCAAGATAACCGGAATATTATGCTCTAGCTCGGTTTCGGCAAAGTGTCTGTCCATGGCATAAGCCCCCTCCAGCATCCGCTCAAAGTTCTTATACCCCACGGCGATGGCTATAATCATACCGATTGCCGACCACATAGAATAACGACCGCCGACAAAATCCCAAAATTCAAACATATTGTCCGGATTGATGCCGAATTTTTCCACTTCTTCTTTATTGGTGGATAAGGCAATAAAGTGCTTAGCAACCGCATGCTCGCCCAAAGCATCCACCAACCATTTGCGGCAAGTACGCGCATTGGTGAGGGTTTCAATGGTGGTAAATGTTTTGGAAGCCACAATAAATAAGGTGGTTTCCGGATCTATTTTGTTCAAAACCTCGGCGCAACCAGTGCCGTCTATGTTGGAGATAAACCAGCATTTTATGTCTTTGGCCCAATAATAGCGCAAGGCCTCACAAGCCATAAACGGTCCCAAATCCGAGCCACCGATGCCGATATTGACGATGTTGGTTAATTTTTTGCCGGTATATCCGGTAAAACGTCCTAAACGCACGGCTTCGGAAAAATCTTTCATCTTTTCTAAGGTGGCGTTGATTTTCGGCATAACATCGCGACCATCAACATATATCGGGGTATTGCCTCGATTACGCAAAGCTATGTGCAAAACTGCCCGATTTTCCGTAGCGTTGATTTTTTTGCCGCTGAACATATCATCTATTTTTTCTTTTAAGCCGCGTTCGCGCGCCAATTCAAACAAAGCTTTCAACACATTATCGTCAAAACGGTTTTTTGAATAATCCACCAACATGGTGTCAAGCTGTTCCGAATAGCGCTCACCGCGCAATTTATCCTGAGCAAACAAATCTTTCATTTCCGTTTTGCGAAAATGCTTATAGACGCTCTCTAACTGGCGCCATGCCTTTGATTTGTTTTTACCGAACATCAATCTTTCTCCTTTTCACTTGTTTCCTGCACTCCGACATTCACAAAATCGGGCACATTCTTAAAATACTTACGCGCCGCCGCATTAACCTGTTGCAAGGTTACATCTCGGATATAATCGTTGCGCTTATCCAAAAAATCCAGTCCCAAATCATATTCTTGCATTGCCAGCAACATATCGGATATGCCGCCGATGGAGGCAAAACGCAGATTATGCGAGGAAATCAGGGCTTGTTTTGCCTGTTGCAATTCTTGGGCGGTTACGCCTTTATCTGCCATTTTTTGCCACTCGGAGAGCAATAATTCTCTGGCTTTGCCAAAGTTTTCCGCCGTTGCCGAATAGCCTCCGCCTAATGTCTGTACCGCATCTTTTAAGGATAAAGTTGTATATATTCCATAAGTTAATCCATTTTCTTCACGCACAACTTGAGAAATTCGCGAATTTAATCCGGAACCGCCGAAGATATAATTGGCGAGATAAAGCGGATAAAAATCTTCACTTTTTCGGGTTGTTCCCACCGTTACAAAGTGCGTCATCGCCTGAGCAAAGGTTTGCGGAACATTATGCTGAGCGCCTGAGGTGTGCAACTCCACTTTTTCCAGCGGTTTTGCGTTAAATTCGCTTGCCAGTCCGCCAAACATTTGTTTTATCAAATCTTGTGCTTCATCGGCGGTTAAATCACCGGCAATACCGATAATTATATTACTACTGGTGAAATAATCGTGCATAAATTCGCGCAAATCCTCGGCTGAAACCGCCTCAACCGTTTCTAAAGTGCCGATATACGGCCTGCCGTACGGATGGTCGCCGAAAATGGTTTCAGCAAAAGCATTTCCCAGCACCACGCTGATTTTTTCTTTGCCTCGCTTTATAATATGTTGCAATTGCGCTTTGGTTAAATCCATATATTTGGCCTCGAAACGCGGGCTGTACAACACTTGCGTAAACAGCTCGACAGCCTTATCTTTATATTCCGACGGCATTTGCAACGAACCGCTGAAATTATCGTCTGAGGCGCTGAAACCGATGTGTATGCCGTATTCTTCGCTTATATCCTTGAAAGAAATCGCGTCATATTTTTCGGTTCCGTTCGTCAGCATGTTTTCCAGTATGGCAATTAGTCCCATTTTTTCTTCCGGTTCATAGGCAGAACCGGCGTTTCTGAACAAAAAGCTGACAGAGATAATCGGGTTTGAATGTTCTTCCAAAAAATAAGCGCTTAAGTTATCAGCCTTAATTTCCTGAACCTTTGAGGTGAATTTTTTATCTTTCAACACCGAATGTGCCAAAATTGCTTCGCTGTCGATTTTTGCATAATACTTATTCCATGCCCAAACCGCAAGCAAAATAAGCAAAATCAATATGCTCAGTTTCCAGCCTTTATTCTTCATTTTGCCCTCCGTCTTGTTCGTCTGAAGGCAACAATATTCCCACAACTTTTGAGGCCTTTTCAACTGCGGCAAAAGCGTTTTTCACGCCCTCAAGCGTTACATTATTGATTCTGTCGGCATAATTTTGCACCTCATCTAAAGAAAATCCCAGCGAGAGCATATATCCAATCCAATAGGCCGCGGTTTCCGGATTATCATTGGTAAACACCAAATCGGCCAACATTTTGCGTTTAATTTGCTCCAAACGCTCTGCCGTCAGATTATTCATGCCTTTTTTAAGCGCCGCCTGCAAATCTTCTACGCTTTTTTCCGGAGAAAATTCAACACTTGCATCCGGCGTCATTGATATTCCGAAGGTGGTATTGGCGCGGCTGATATAGTTATAAGATGCGGAAACGCCCAAGGCCGTCTTGCGTTTCAATACCAATTCGCGATACAGCTCCGAGGTTTCTCCGTCGCCCAAAAACTCGGCTAAAACCATATAATCATAAATGCTTCCCACCAAATTCTGATGGTCCGGCAAGAGATAAGTTATCGATATTTTCGGCGCGGTTATTTTCGGCAATTGCATTTTTAATGTTTGTTCAAAATGCTCAGTCTGTACCTCCGGTTGTTCACGTTCCACCGGTCTTTTTTCCAGTTTTCCGTAATATTTTTCCGTCAGCTTGCGAGCCGTCGCACTGTCGATATCGCCCGATAAAACCAGTATGGCGTTATTCGGCGCATAATATTTGTGATAAAAATCGAGTGTTTCATCAAACTTGAGGGCCATTATATCTTCCGGCAGACCGGTAATCGGCTGACCGTAAGGAGATGTGCCCCACAGCATTTGCCGCAAACGTTCACCAAACGGCGATGCCGGATTGTTTTCAACCACCTGCTTACGTTCTTGAAACACAATTTTGCGCTCGGCTTCAAAGTCATCTTCGCTGATTTTAAGATTTTGCATTCTGTCGGCTTCCAAAGCCATCAAAACCTCAAGCCGACTGACATCGGCAAACTGGTGATATGCGGTCACGTTATAACCTGTAAAAGCGTTGGAAACCGCACCGTTTTGTTCCATAATTCGGTTAAATTCCTTGCCGCTGACTTTTTTGGTGCCGCGAAACAATATATGCTCTAACAAATGAGCACTTCCGCCACGTCCGCGAAATTCGTCGACTGCACCAACCTGATACCACAACATTTGCTTTACGAGAGGTGCCTTGTGATTTTCTACCACCACTACTCGCAAGCCGTTATCCAACATAAATTCGTCGGCCTTGAAAGTTTCGGCATCGGCAGCTTGGCACATTCCGAAAATAAACAGCGCCAAAAGAATAAATTTATTCATTACCGGCTTCATCTTCTTTTTCAGAATCTTCACTATCTTCGGCCTTATTCACTTTCGGGCGAACATTGAATTCCGGCGGCAAAATCAGCGGATTATTGGTCTGCACCAAAGTTTCGTCCGGTCCGGTTTTGGTAAAACCGAGTTTTTTCTTGGTCCAACCGCAGGAACTTAACACCAAAACAACGGCAAGTGCCGCAACTAAAGCTGTTTTTCTCATATTTTTTCCTCTTCTTTCTTTTGTTTACGCAAAAATTCCATAACAATCAACACTCCGGCACCGATACAAATAAAGCTGTCGGCCAAGTTAAACGCCGGCCAGTGATATCCGGCAATATGAAAGTCCAAAAAATCGAGCACCGCGCCAAAACGCACACGGTCAATCACATTTCCGAGTGCGCCGCCGATAATCAGGCCGAGGCTGATAACTTTCAGCGCGTTTTTTTCTTTCAACATCCAATACAGCAAAAAAGCGCAAACCACCAAGGAGAGCACACACAAAACTATTCTGCCCAAATCTCCGTGGTTGTTGAACATTGAAAAACTGACGCCGGTATTCCACACTTTGACCAAACTGAAATAATCTCCAAACGGGATATTCTCTCCGTTAGAAAGATTTACGGCCAGCATATATTTGCTGAATTGATCTGCCCAAAGCGCGAAAACCAAAGCCGCGATACCGAAAAACAAAAACTTTCTCCCCTTTTACAATACATTGGCAACAATATAGCTTAAAATTTTTCAATCGGCTACAACTCTATGCAAATAATCTACAATTTTTTGAGATTTTGCCGCTTTATTCGCCGGATTGCAGCTTTAAACTACACCGCCTTATCCACAAATTCCTTAATCGGTTTATAGCTTTTGCGATGTTCCGGCGTAATTCCCAGTTTTTTCAGCCCGTCGATATGTTCTTTGGTGCCATAACCGGCATTTTTTTCAAACCCGTATCCCGGATATTTTAGCGCCATTTCTTTCATTAAATTATCACGATAAACTTTGGCTAAAATGCTGGCCGCCGCAATGGAATACGATTTGGCATCGCCGCCGATATAGCAAGAAGCCGCGCAAGCAAATGTTGCCGGCAAACGATTGCCGTCAATTAAGGCGTGCTGAGGCTGGGGATTGAGTTTTTGCACCGCACGTTGCATAGCCGTAAAAGTTGCCTGTAAAATATTCAAAGTATCAATTTCTTCTGCTCCGGCCTCGCCGATACCGTAGGTTAAATTCCCCTTTTGTGCCTCTTGTAACAAAAGCTCATACAAACGTTCCCGTTTTTTTGTCGTCAATTTTTTGGAATCATCAATATTTTTTAAGATTTCCGGATTTATATCGCGAGTTAAAAACATAACCGCACCGGCCACCACCGGCCCCACCCACGGACCGCGACCGGCCTCGTCTACACCGCAAACGGCGCCTTGAATTTTATCTTCTATTTCCCAAGTTGGCATGCTTATTCTCCTTATAGCGGAGATATTAAAGCAATTTGCGGCTTTTCTCAATTTATTTTGCAAGTTATTCCCTGTTTAATGTCTTATAATTTCTAATCCGGCATATTCGGCCTCAACCATACCGCCGACAATCACAGCCACATTATCAAAGCCGATTTTTTCGAACATTTCCGCCGCTTTTGAAGCTCTGATACCCGAAGCACACAAAATATTTATGGTTTGTTCGTCGGTAAGGTTGTTTTCGGTTATAAATTCTTCCGGATTTAATTCGGTAAGCGATTTGTGAATATGCGGAATTTTCAGCGAAGTTCGTGCATATTCTTCCGGAGTGCGAATATCCAAAATGATTGATTTACCGTTCAGACTTGCAGGTTTGACAAAGCGCATTTTATCCTCCTTTTTTAAAGATAAAATAATGCGTTTTGCAGCAAATTAAAGCTGGCCGATTATATTACCACGATCTGCCGCCTCCGCCGCCGAAACCGCCGCCGGAAAATCCGCCGCCTCCGCTGCTGCTGGAACGAGAGATTCCTCCGTTTTCGACACTCGGTACGGTAACCGCGTTAAAGCCGCGCGCAAAATTATTAAAATTATTTATTCTGAAATGGCTGTCTGCCGCCCACACCGGAGGCGGTACGGCTATGCCCTCAAAGTTTTTAATCCACTTATCGGAAACCCCCATAATATAAGCATACGGCAGAATGTTATAAAAATATTCCGGATTTTGCTCCACCATTTTTTCTAAGCGCGGCTTTTCGGCAAACCGAATAAAGTTCTTTAGTCCGAAAAGCTGTCCGCGATATTGCTTGCCGAGCGTGTTCGGTTTAGGCATCTGCCACAGGCAAATCATTGAAATAACCACGCAAAAAGCTCCCAATACCACCTGAGACATATTTTCCGGCTGAATATTTTCAATAAACATAAACAGCGCTTGACCTACGGTACACAGCAAAATTATGCTCCCCACAATTTTGGAAAACCAGTCGGATTTATAGAATATGGCGATGAAAAAGCACCCTGTACCCAATAACGTGGCTGCCACGGCAAAATCATCGGCGGAAAAGCGATAATTGAACATAGCAAACAAAGTCAGCGCAAAATTGCCCGCCACACACAAAAACATCATAAACCGGCGTGACAGTTGCAACGACGACTTTTCATAAAACTTTTGCCGCATTTTATTTTTGTTGGCCTTATCCAGCAGTTGATTCCAACCTTCATAAAACGAACTTGATTCTTTTAAATCCGAACTGCGTACCGTATCACTACCGGCAAACAACAAAGTCATTAAATCCAGCTCAATTGTGTTATCTCCGTCATAATCCTTTAATTTGGTCAGTGTAAAGTTTTTCCCCACCGTCATAATTTTGAGATATCCTTTGTTTGCCAGCCAAACTATCAGCGAAATAAGCCCTTTGGCCGAAACTTTTTCGGTGTTTATCAATTCGGACTCGGCGCTGTTGATTTCTTTTGGAGCCTCAAAAGTTACCACGGCCGTAACATGGTCGTCATGCCCGTACACATACCAAGTGAAAAACGACAGCAAAGTACATATCAAAAATCCCAGCAACACCCGCGGCGGCCATTGATTATTGATTTTGGTAAAATATCCTTCCGGCAACTCCATTCGCACGGTTATACCGTTATACGGCGGCAAAGTCTGTTTGGTTTGCCCAAAAACCCTGTCTTCTTTCACAATGTATTCGGCAACGCCGTCAAAGCCGCGCGTTCCGTAACGTCCGATGGATATACCCACTTTATCGGGATTGATTAAATCAGGCATTTGCACATGAAAGCGCACATGATGAATCGGCACTCCCCAGTCGGTGCCGATAAGGTTATAATAAAACTCGTCGGCGTTGCTGTACAGCTGATGCGTATATTCTATCCGATAACTTTGCCGACCGGAAACCATAACATCTTCCGAACCGATTTTTACGGACTTACTGCCGATAGACGTAGACACCGAATAAGGTGCGGAAACCGATATATGCGATACCTCGCTGTTAGAGGTCGGAATATCACGAATAATGCCGTGTGCCGGAGAGGTAAAATATACATTGATAACCTCTTGCACCCGCACGGTGCGATTTTTATCCACCCGTAGCGAAATATCATAATTTTCGATTTCAAAATTTTCGGCCCGCGCTACGTTTACAAACATAACGCCCAAAAATAATATTACCGGCCAAATCTTTTTCAGCATTTACATTTCCACCTTAACATTTTCGCGCTGTGAGCTTTCTATTTCAAACATTTTGGCCCGCTTCATACCGAATATCATCCCGATTAAGTTGGTCGGAAACAAATCTAAAAAAGTGTTAAACTCGCGCACCGTGCCGTTATAATATTTACGGGCATTGGCAATATCATCTTCCACGGTACTCATTTGCTTCATCAACAGCATATAGCTTTCGTTAGCCTTTAGATCCGGATAATTTTCCGCCACGGCAACAATGCGTGATAAGGTTTGTCCCAAATGCACGTTGGTATCTATTTTTTCATTAGATGACAGCTCGCCGTAATTTTTGGTCCGAAGAGACGTTAACTCCTCAAGCAGAGTTTTTTCGTGTTTGGCGTAATTTTTTACAATTTCAATCAAATTTGGCACCAAATCCCAGCGTTTTTTCAAATAAACGTCCATGGTGGCAAAGGCCTCTTGCACAAAGTTGCGCAAACTCACTCCCTTATTGTAGCCTAAGATGATACATACGGCAATTACGGCTATTGCAATGTATATAAGTAAATTTGTATCCATTTTTCTCTCCATTCTCCAGTACTGTTAATCATAAAGCGATAAAATTACAATAACCCACGCACACAACAAAGCCGAAACAACAAAAATGCGCAGCCATAAAGGAATGGAACGTGTGGTGTAATGAATGGTAATAATTGCCGGCAACCAGATTGTCGGGTCTAAAGAAACTTTGTCATGAAAAATGCCCAAACTCAGCCAAACATTGGCATAAAACAACCCAAACAACAAAATCAAAGAAATAGTCTGTTTAACCCATCTGAACGAGCCGGCCTCAATTTCAAGCGGGCTGTCCGCACTCTGACAAAACCAACAATAACAGCCGACACCGACCAGCAATACAAATCTCATCAAAATCAAGCTAAGTAATATTCCTACACCCATTTCCATATTTTATTCCTCTTCCGGTTGCGGTTTGTACGACGCTTAATTATAAATCGTAATATTTGTTCTCGGCAACGTGTTTCTTGCTGTTATTGACAATAAAAAAAGCCTCCGAACTGTTTTCGGAAGCTTTTTTTAACTCTTTTTAGTCCTCCAGCCCTACTTCATGAACCGGGAAATCGGCAATCAGAATAGAATACGCCTCGGCTAAAGCCAGCTGTTCCATAATCGCTGATTTGCCGTTATTTACCGTTGTTCGCTCATTAGCCACCCTCAATCGGTTTTTCTTGTCATCATCGGCCAACGTATCGTAAAGTCTGCCGAGATAGCTGTATCGGAGGGATAAGCTACGCTGGCGACGTTGTAAATCTGCCTTTTTCTGGGCGAGAAGCGTCGCAAATTGCTTGTCGTCGACGGATACATCCGGCAAGAACTTCTGCAAACATTCCTGCAACAGGGTTTTCTCCACAGACGAAACCGGCAATCCCATACGGTGCCACATCATAAATTCCTTGACCACAGTTACCGGAGAAATCAAATCTTCAAACGAACAGACGTAACGATTGTAATAAGAGTAATTTTTTCCTTCGATATAAACTTCTTCCTTGCCGAGCAAAGTGCGTAAAGTGCAATAAATGCGGTCATAAAATTCTCCCCACAATCCCAAATCTTCCTCACAGAGCTTGAACAAAATTTTCACGACCTGACGTCTGGTTTCCATCGGTATAGCCGGAAATCTGGTTAACGCCCAATCGTAATTATTATACCAAAGGCCCTTTTCCGTTTGCTGATTAGGAGAACTGAAATCACACTCGTTGTAAAACAGAGAGATGACATCCCAGAAATAGAACACCCGTTCCTTTAAGCCTAACTCAATAATGCTTAAATCATAGTTTTTTCCCATAAGCGCTGAATTTTAGAGTTTAACAATCCTTATTTATATAATACATTCGTAAGTGCGCATTATAACTGAAAAAATATAAAATTCAACCCTTTTATTTGACAGAAATTCCAAAAAAATAATTTTAAAGCAAAAAAAGCGCTTCTCCAAGCATCTGATAAAGACACACCGAAGAAACGCTCTTTAAGCGTAAATCGTTACGCGGATTATTTTTTCATTATTGCCACGCCCGGAAGTTCCTTGCCTTCCATCCATTCAAGGAAAGCACCTCCGGCTGTCGATATATAAGTAAATTTATCGGCCACACCGGCATTGGCCAAAGCCGAAACGGTATCTCCGCCACCGGCTACGGTTGTTAATTTTCCTGCTTGTGTCAATTCTGCAGCATATTGCGCAACTTCATTGGTTGCAGTGTCAAACGGCTTTAATTCAAACGCGCCGAGCGGACCATTCCAAACCACGGTTTTGCATTCTGCCATTTTGGCTTTGATTTCGGCAACCGTTTTGGCGCCGACATCAAGCAAGGTTCCGGTTGCCGGAATATCCTTTACGTCAAACGTTTTATGTTCGGCATTTGCGGCAAATTCCTTGGCTACAACAACATCTGTCGGCAAAATTATTTCGCAATTGTTGGCTTTGGCTGTGGCCAAAATTTCCTTGGCGGTATCAAGCATATCCATTTGTACCAACGAATTTTCTTCGTTAATGGCGTCTATGCCCAAAACCTTCAAAAAGGTGTGAGCCATACCGCCGGAAATAACCAGCTTGTTAACTTTTTTCACTAAATTGTTCAACAAATCAAGCTTGGTAGAAACTTTAGAACCGCCGACAATAGCCATCAACGGACGATTCGGATTGTTCAATCCCGAGGTCAGAGCGGCAACTTCTTCCGCCATCAGCAAGCCCATAGCCGACGGCAACAATTCTGCAGCGGCAACCATTGAAGCGTGAGCGCGATGTGCGGTTGAAAAAGCATCGGAAACATAAGCATCTGCCGGCTTAACCAACTCTTTGGCCCAAGCGGCATCACCCTTCTTTTCTTCGTTATAATAACGCAGATTTTCCAAGAGCAATACTTCATCAGACTTCATATTTTTAATAGCCTTTTCAACACTTTCGCCGATACAATCATCAACAAAGGTTACCTTGTAGCCTAACGCCTTTTCCAATTCCGGTGCCACATAGCGCAGAGAGTTCTTGACATCTCCCTTTCCTTCCGGACGTCCGAAGTGAGAAATAACCACCACTTTAGCCCCTTTACCCATCAAGGTTTTGATGGTCGGAACGGTACGGTCTATACGCGCGGTGTTGGTTACCTTAAAATTTTCATCCATCGGCACATTCAAATCGGCACGCAACATAACCACTTTGCCGTTCAAATCGCCTAAATCATCAATAGTTTTATAGCCTTGCATTTATTTTTCCTTATATATAAAAAAATCGTCATCCCGAGCTAAAGAAAGCACCCTACCGGATTCTTCGCAATGCTCAGAATGACGATTATAATAAAATTAGCCGTTTACTTTAGCCATATGGGCAATTAAATCCAATACTTTGTTGGAATAACCCCATTCGTTATCATACCAGCTGATAACCTTTACAAAGGTATCGGTCAACTGAATACCGGCCTTGGCATCAAAAATAGAAGTGTGAGCATCGCCCAAGAAATCAGAAGATACAACGGCATCTTCGGTATATCCCAAAATGCCCTTCAATTCGCCTTCCGAAGCCTTCTTCATGGCAGCACAAATTTCTTCATAAGTAGCCGGCTTAATCAAATTAGCAGTTAAGTCAACCACAGAAACGTCCAAAGTCGGAACACGCATCGACATACCGGTCAATTTGCCATTCAAAGCCGGAATAACCTTACCCACAGCCTTAGCCGCACCGGTAGAAGACGGAATAATGTTGCCGGAAGCAGCACGACCGCCGCGCCAATCTTTAGCAGACGGACCGTCAACCGTTTTTTGAGTAGCGGTTGTGGAGTGAACGGTGGTCATCAAACCTTCTTTAATACCGAATGTATCGTGCAAAACTTTGGCAATCGGAGCCAAGCAGTTGGTGGTGCAAGATGCGTTGGAAACAAATTGAGTTCCCTTAACATAAGAATCGGTGTTTACACCGCAAACAAACATCGGCGTATCATCTTTGGACGGAGCCGACATAACAACATATTTGGCACCGGCGTCAATATGGCCCTGAGCCTTTTCTTTGGTTAAGAACAAACCGGTTGATTCCACAACATATTCGGCACCGACTTCATTCCATTTCAAATCAGCCGGATTCTTTTCGGCCGTAACGCGAATCGCCTTGCCGTTAACAACCAACTTGCCGTCTTTAACTTCAACCGTGCCGTTGAAACGACCATGCATTGTGTCATATTTCAGCATATAAGCCATATAATCAACATCAATCAAATCGTTAATGCCGACAATTTCAATATCATTTCTTGTTTGAGCTGCGCGGAAAACCAAACGTCCGATACGACCAAAGCCGTTAATACCTACGCGAACAACCATATTTATTCTCCTAAAAAATTTAATGTGCGGACAGCCCCGCACGGGCATATTGTTTCTAAAAACTGCGCATAATTTATCATCAAAGATAAAAATTTCAAGCAAAATCGTATTTGGTGGATAAAATTGCTTTTTTAAGGAAATGATGGGTGCTTATTTTCTTTGCAAAACGCAGACAAAAAAGCCGTCGGTAGCCGTAGTCAGCGGCGAACATTTCAGCCAACGCGTTTCGTTAAACGGATACGGCTGTTCCAACTTTCGCTCCCAGAGTTTTTGCATATCCACCGTTTCAAAATCCGGATGTTGCTCCAAAAATTTGCCTATCCGCTCCTCGTTTTCTTCCGGCAATACCGAGCAGGTCATATACACAATCCGCCCCTTATCGGTTAAATGAGCCGAGGCAATTTCTAAAATTTCTTCCTGAGCCAATTCTATGGCTTTTAACTGCTTCGGTGTCAGCCGATATTTGGCATCGGGCGAACGCCGCCAGGTGCCGCTGCCGGAACACGGCGCATCAACAATAAAGCGGTCAAAGACATCGGTCGGCTTTAAGGCCTCGATAATCTGAATGTTTTTTATGCCCAAACGCTCGGCGCGGTCTTTCAGCCCGTCCATACGTTTAGCGTTTTTATCGTGCGCCCAAATCGTGCCTTTATTGTTCATCAACATTCCCAAAAACATACTCTTGCCTCCGCCGCCGCAGCAATAGTCAATCACCTTTAAATCGGCACGCACGTCGCATAATATGGCACCCAGCTGTGAAGCCTCGTCTTGCACTTCGATTTCGCCGTTTTGATAAGCCACGCAATTTTGCAGATTTATCCTTTCCGCCGAGCGCAAACCATACGGCGAATACGGTGTAAACGAAAAGAAAAGCCCCTCTTTTTGCAATTTGTTTTTAGCATCTTCGCGTGAAACAAAATTAGCTCTGATATCCGCTGATGCCGTTGTATTCAAAGCCTCAGCCAACGCCGGATTGTTTATTTTTTCATACAACCACTTCGGACACTCTTTTTCGATATATTCGGGATAAACTTCTTCATTTAAGTGCGCCAGTTTTTCTTTTTCGGTTTTATCAATCGCCTTCAAACCATATTGCGAGCCGTCGGCAACAATATCAAAATCTTCGTCTTTCAAATAAGTCAGCAACAATATTCGCGGTTCGCAACAGCCGCAATCAAACTCCAGCCGACTGCGATGCCGAATAATATCCCACACCGTATTGGTGATAAACTTGCGGTCTTTCGAGCCGATATATTTGCGCGCCCGCATATATTCTTTAATGATATTATCCGCCGGAAACTGGTCTTGCATCACCTTTTCCAAAATTTCCAACACCGCCTGATATTTTGCACTTATTTGCATATTTTTTCTCCGTTATTGGCAATATAAACAAAAAGTCCCTCAAAAACAACAAGTTTTTGAAGGACTCTTCGTTATTAAAGCAAAACTGTGCGATGATTTCGGTTTTCGCCGATAAAGCGACAGGGATTTATCGTATCTTTCGGGATCATTTCGTGTTCACACGTTACATAATGATCCAGATACTCCGATGCGGTAAGATAACGCCAATATTTATCTTTCCACAAATCGGTGACAATTCCGAAAGCCTGCAACTTCATCAGAGCGTCGTTGACGGCTTCGCGTTCGCGACGCAACTCATCGAACATTTCCTTTTTTGGTAGCGAGATTCGCACCTTGTCATCACACACCGACTCAGCCGCTGTTTTGGCTTGGTACCACGTCTGCGGCTTTTCTTCACGCAGACAGAAGTAGTTTTTGCCCGATTGAATTCCCCATAACTGGTTTTTGCGCGACAAAATCAAATCGTAAGAGATTTTGAAAATGCCCTCGTCAAAATAGACCAGAGGATAATGCACGGTCGGAGTTTTGTCGGCAATACGGCGACTGACCAGACGAGTGTAGCCGTTTTTGATTTTTTTATCAATCAATTCGGCTTTTCCGTCAGACATATCAACCACGGTTGCTTTATCGCCGTCATCTTCGGTACTCCAATACCAGCCATCAACCCAGGGCTCAGCGGCAATTCTTTGCGATTTAAGCAAAGCGATGATTTCGTTAAACCCCTCTTTATAGGCAAACGCCTCATCCAAGTCGTCGGTTGTCGGCATATAGCCCTGACACAACTTATCGACATAAGCGCTGGCTTTGAACCAATCGGCACCCGGCTCGTGATTGAGTTTATACACGCGCTCGCCGATAGACACTCCCCATATTTTCATTTTCCATTGCAGGTCAATGTACGGGAGCAAAGTCATAATGCCGGAGAGCGGGTCGCGATAAGCTATTTTGAACGGCTCATCAACCGGCCAAATAAACCTTGTATGCTTCTCTTTCATAGGCTAAAAAATTTGTAAATTGCTATGTGAATAATCAGTTGTTTGTAATCAAAGCATACACAAAGCAATTTCAAATGTCAATTATTATTGACAAAAAATATTATAAATTATGTTCTTCCAGCCACTCAAAAATTGCCGGCAAATTAAGTTTATCAAAATAAATCGGCTGATGGCTCACGCCGTCAAGCAATATGATTTTTTTGTCTTCTGAGGCCGCCATATCATACATTCTTTGTCCGTGATGATACGGAATCAGGCGGTCTTTAGTGCCGTGAATAACCAGTAACGGATTATGGTATTGAGCAATATATTCTTCTGACGGATAATGGTCTTTTAAGAGCAAACCAGCCAAAGGCACCGGCTTTTCTTTAACCAGTTTATATAGCGACGAAAACGGCGCGGTTAAAATCAATTTCTCTACCGGACGCAAACTCGTCAGCCCCGAAGCTACGGAAGTGCCATAAGAATAGCCGTAAACAATTATTTCCGGATAGCCTTGTTGTTTGAGCCAATCAAAAGTTTCGGCGGCATCGGAAAATATGTCTTTTTGCAAGGTTTTGCCTTTGGTGTTGCCAAAGTTGCGATATTCCATCATCAAAACGCCATATCCCTGCTCTATCAGCGGGAACAAAGGTTCAGTATAATAAGCTAGCTGAAACGCATTGCCGTGAAAATACAAAAATACCGGCTTTTGCTTATCGCCTTCGGCATACCAAGTCATAACCTCGGTGCCGTCTTTCATGGTCAAAACATTTTCCGCAAACGGCGGTTGCGGCGCCACATATTTTTTGAACGGAAAGAAAATCAGATTGCGCTGAATACTATACAAAACAAACGCATAAACTGCGCAGACAATCAGCGCAAACAACAATATTTTACCGCACATCACCATTTTCATTTTATCCTCCGTTGCCATCGATTTTCGGTGTAACACAAAACCGCAACCGAATCAAAATAAATTTACGGCTTTCCACACAATGTGTTGATATCCTATAAAGTCGGTTGATTTTTTATTTTAAAATGTTAGAGTGTGCTTACGAAAAATGTTAGTTTACGGAAGATAATATGACGGACTCAACACCTTTGGTGTCGGTTATTATACCGATTTACAATGCCGCTAAGTTTTTGCGACAAAGTTTAAAGTGTGCCGTAAATCAAACCTTGCAAAATATTGAAATTATATGCGTAAACGACGGCTCGAACGATGAAAGCGCCGAGATTATCGCCGATTTTGCCCAAAAAGATGACCGTATTCGCGTAATCAGCAAAGCCAACGCCGGCTACGGTGCCGCCGTTAACGACGGCTTAAACGCCGCACGCGGGGAATACATCGCCGTTTTTGAACCGGACGACTGGATTGAGCCGGATATGTATGAAGTGCTTTACAAATCGGCCAAAGAAAACGATTTGGATATGGTAAAAGCCGACTATTTCAAATATTGGAGCAATGGTCGCAACGAATTAGAGCCGATTGCCAAGAACGGCTTTTACAATCAAATATTTAAGCCGGATCCGCAAACTTATCACAGCAATATTTGGGGCTCAATCTGGTCTGCCCTGTATCGCCGCAAAATGATTGAGCAAAACCATATTCGTATGTTGGAAACCCCCGGTGCCTCTTTTCAAGATACCGGATTTATTTTTAAAACCAACATCTGTGCCGAGCGTGTGATGTTGTTAAATCAGGCGTTTTTACACTATCGGCAGGATAATTCCGCCAGTTCAATCAACAACAAAGCCAAAATCTTTTGCGTTTGCGATGAATATGATGAGATTGATAATTTTCTGCAAACTCATAATCTGCCGCAATGGCAAAATTTGGCCGACCGCAAGCGTTGTGAAGTTTATTTGTGGAATTTGGAGCGCATGAGCCCGATTAACCGTAAAACATTTTTAGAGCGCATCAAACCGTTTTTGTTGAAATCCAAAAGAATGGCCGCTGAAGGCACTTTTTCTCTTTCGGCCAAAAAAATTAAAAAACTGGCCTTATTGGAAGAATCAGAAAACAAATTTTTACGTTATTACAAAATCAGAGACTTTTTACACAAATTAAGGAGCATAATATGAAGAATTTAGTTGTCGGTGCCGGCTTTTCCGGTGCAACCATTGCCCGCAAAATTGCGGAAGAATTAAATCAAAAGGTAACGGTAATCGATACCAAAAGCCATATAGCCGGAAATGCCTATGACTATCGCGACCGCAACGGCATAATGATTCACAAATACGGCTCCCATATTTTTCATACCAATTTGGATAATGTTTGGGCGTTTATCAGCCGTTTTGCCAGCTTCAATACTTATATGCACCGTGTGGTGGCGGTAATTGACGGTATTGAAACCACCATTCCGTTTAACTTGCGCACGCTGTACAACGTTTTTCCGGAAGGTATGGCTCGGCGCATGGAAGAAAAACTTTTGCAACATTTTGAATACAACAAAAAAGTGCCGATTTTGGAATTTCAAAAACAAGACGATGCCGACCTTAAGTTTTTGGCGCAATACGTTTATGAAAAAGTGTTTTTGCACTATACCACCAAACAATGGGGCGTATCGCCGAATGAGGTTGACGGTGCCGTAACCGCACGAGTTCCGGTTTATATTTCGTGCGACGACCGTTACTTTCAAGACAAATATCAGGGAATTCCGTTTGAAGGCTACGGCAAAACCGTGGAAAACATGTTAGATCACCCGAATATTGAGGTGCGCTTAAACACCAAATTCAACGATTATAAAGAAGATTACGACCGCCTGTTCTACACCGGCCCGATTGACGAGTTTTTTGATTATAAATTCGGCGAATTGCCGTATCGCAGCGTTAATTTTAAGCTTGAGGAGCTGGATATGCCGTATTATCAATGCAATTCGGTGGTTAACTATCCATGCAATTATGACTTTACGCGTATTCATGAATATAAGCATTATTTGAACGATTTGTGCGAAAAAACAGTAATTGCCAAGGAATATTCCGAGGCCTTTGAACGCGGTAAAAACGAGCGCTATTACCCTATTCCTAACGAGCAGAACGCGGCTTTGTACGCCCGTTATGCCGAAGAAGCAAAAAAGTTGAATAATACCTATTTCTTAGGACGTTTGGGCGACTATAAATATTACGATATGGATAAGGCAATTGCCCGCGCGTTGGAGCTGTTTGAGCAAATCAAAGGATAATCGCCGCCATGTTTTTCCGCAAAAAGCCGAAAGTTTCGATAATTGTGCCGATTTACGGGGTTGAAAAATACCTCAGACAATGCGTTGACAGTATTTTGGCGCAAACATTGCAAGAAATCGAAATTATTTTGGTTGATGACGGTTCAAAAGATAATTGTCCGCAAATAGTTGATGCCTATGCAAAGCAAGATAAGCGCGTTGTTGCTCTGCATCAAGAAAACGGCGGTTACGGCAAGGCGGTTAACTACGGCATAGAAAAGGCAAGCGGGAAATATATCGGCATTGTCGAGCCGGACGATTGGATTGAGCCGGATATGTATGAAACGCTGTATAACGATGCCGAAAAATATAACGTTGACATAGTCAAAGGTACATATTATGAGGTACTGGATAAGCCTGACGGTTCGTATAAGCGCCAGCCGGCAATTTTCATTAAGGAAATTAAACCGCCGCACAATCCGTTCAACATCTATGAATATCCGGTGCCGCTTCAGCGTCACGCCAGCATTTGGACAGCTATATATCGCACCGATTTTATCCGTAAATACAATATCAAAGTGTTAGAGCAAAACAAAGGCCGTTATGCCGATCAAAACTGGCGCTTTGAAACCTTGATGCAGGCGCAAAGCATTTATTGGGAAGAAAAACCTTTCTATAATTATCGCATATTTAACGAAAATTCATCTTCGCAAAAAAAGAACAATCCGGACGATATTTTTGAGATTTATGACGCCTTGGATGTATTTATGAATAAACATTCCTTGGAATATGCACAAATCAGAGAATACCTCTATATTGAGATTTTTCGCCATATGTTCTGGAATTTAGAGCGGGTGGATAAAAAATATCGCAAATATTGTCTTGAAAAAATTCACAAAAAGTTTCAAACTATGCTCCCTTCCGTGGTCGAAAACTCCGATTTATTCGGCAAGGAAGAAAAGAGAATCTTCAAAGATATGCGCAAAAGCAATTATTATACCGTTATGACCTTGAAAAAAGCGCGAGACTGGCTGTTTTCAATTAAAGAATCCTCTTCCCGCCGCCACATTGTTATAACGATTTTGGGATTAACATTAAAGAAAAAGAACACTAAAAGGACTTTATGATATGAGCAAATTATATGAGTTATCACGCGTAATTATGCCAAACGGCGCATTTTTACCGCTGTATGAAGAACTTTTTATCCGCCGCAAAGAAAAAATGTGTATGTTCGGCGAGGCGTTAACCAACGTTAATGTCTATGAATTTGATACCTGGATGAATGCCTTTTCCTCCAAAATTTATCACACCTATTGCGATTTGGGAAAATTATATTTGTCGCTTGATATTGAAGGTTCGTATAAAGTTGTGGTGTTCGGTAGCGAGCTCAATGATGTATTCAGCCGCATTGATACCACCCTGCTTGAGCAAGACTGCTCCGGCAAAAGTGTAATAGAAATCCCAAATCCGGCGGCTTATGACGGTATTGCTTTCAAAATTTTTGAAGCTAAAGATAAGCCGATAAAAATCAAAGGCGGCGCTTGGTGTACCGATAAAGAGCCGTTGCGCGACAATAAACTGGCGGTTATCACCTGCACCTTTAAGCGGGAAGAATATGTTACCCGCAATATTGCGCTGTTTGAAAATTTCTTAAAAGAAAATCCGTCTTTGAAGCACAAAATGAAATATATCTTGTCCGACAACGGCAAAACTTTGCCGGCAAGTTTGAATTCCGACAACGTTAATATTCACCCGAATATCAATGCCGGAGGCGCCGGCGGATTTACACGCGGCATTATTGAAGCTTTGCACGACAAAGAAACGTTTGACCGCGTTTTGCTGATGGACGATGATGTGGAGATCTTTCCGGAATCGTTCTATCGGGTTTTGCTGATGTCCGATTATTTGAAAGAAGAGCACAAAGATGCTTTCATTAACGGTGCGATGGTTAACCTTTATAACAAAGATATGTATTTTGAAACCATTGCCGTTGATAATAATTACTGGGTAGCTCACTATTATCCTCCGCGCTCGCTGTTTGAATATACCAACGTTTTGCAGGTTTTGAACATTCCGCAAGGTGTTCAACAAGGAGCTCTCGGTATGAAGAGTGCCGGCTGGTGGTATTGTTCGTTTGCTGTAGATACCATTAAGGATAGAGGTCTGCCGTTGCCGTTCTTTATTCGCAGCGACGATTTGGAATGGAGCTTCCGTAACAACGACAAGGCCTTTATTTGGCTTAATGGTGTCAACGTTTGGCACGCTCCGTTTGAGTGGCGTTGTTCCAAAGTAATGGAGATATACTTTACCATTCGCAACGTGTTCTTTGCCCGTATGCTCCACACTAAAGATTTCAAAAAGAATTTCCGTAAATGGTTCTGGACACGTCTCAACAACGTTATCTCCACCTATGACTACACTTCTGCCGAGTTGTTTATTATGGCGTTGGAAGATATTTTGAAAGGGCCGGACGCGTTTAAGGTTAATCCGGAAGAAAAGTTCAAAGAGCTTAATGCCGTGCAAAAACAGGTTAAATATATTGACTGTTTTGATAAGGCGGAATTGGAAGAAGTGTTTTACAAAAAAGTCCATAAAGTTGCCGGCTGGCGTAAGTTTTTGTATCGGATAACCACTCGCGGCCTGCATTGTCCGGATTGTTTCTATGAAAAAGAAGGCAAAGCTATTGAATGGTATCCGCCGGTTCCGGACTTTATTATGATTAAAGAAGTCAAAGTTTATAATGTTTTGACCGGCAAATACGAAGTACGTAAACTTGATAAGAAAAAATCACTTTTCTATCGTCAAAAAGGTAAGGCTCTGCTCGATGAAATATATAATCGCTATGAAGAATTGGAGAAAAAGGCCAAAACCGCATTTGCCGAGTTTACTACCGAAGAATTTTGGCGCGATTATTTGGGCTTGGATAAATAATTCGATTGTAAAATCAGGTTAAACATTAAATAAAAGCGTTGCTAAAATGGCTGAACTTCATTCTGAGGCTCAGCCGGGGGAGTCACGTCCGTGGACAATCCAGAAACAACTGCTATTGTTCGTTTCCTCGGAACTAATAGATACTTTGTCGTTTTTCCGAGATTCTCGGTCAAGCCAAGAATGACGGAAAAACAACGGCTCAGTATGACGTCGAAATTGCCATCATGCAATATTCGGATAATTTATTTTTTCTTCAAAAAGCGCCGAAAGAAACTTTTTAATTTGTTGCTCTCTTTTGCTTCAATAATGATATAATCAATTATCAAAAAGTTATCCGGTCCTTTCAAATGTGCGGCACCAACCATAAATTCGTCATAAATATCCTTGTCAGGCCTAAAGGCACAGTCCACATTAATCCAATGATTTCCGTCATTTTGGTTGGTGATTGAAAGTGACTTAATAATCTTCATATTCCTTGTTACGTTTTCATAAATATGCAGATTCAGTATATTGGAATCAGACTTTATTTTCAAACGCGCCCTCAAGTGATATTTTTTACCGCTCTCCAAACGCTCAGCCAAATACAGTCGCGCATAGTGTCCAAGTTTCTTCCACTTGTCATTTTTTACCGTCAACTTCGTAAAGCCGTCAACGTATTGTTCTTCCCATACGTCTTTTTCAAAAAAGAAATGCAACATATTACTGTCATATCTTAAAGGCGTGGAAGTTCCCTTGTACATACCGCGGAATCTCTCTGAACGCGGATGAAACGAATAGTCAACCGCTTTAGAGAATGGCATGGTCAAAATGGCTTTAAAGAAATCATCACGATATGGAGAGATGAAGTTTTTACCGCCTTTTCTGGAGTGACCGTTTCCACCCATCCACTCAAGCGGCACCTGTTTTTTCAGTCTGGCATCTTCATTAGGAATAGATTCAAAGAAAGCTTTTCCTTTTTCATTATTGCAGAGAATAATTGATACGCCCTTAAACGTGTCAATAGTTGAATCATGTTTGCTAATTCCCCAGAAATCGCCGATTGAAAGATCTCCCGGCCGCGGAAATGCCTGATAACGGCAATTTTCGCAGTGCAATGAACACATGGTATGATTGTGATATACTCGCTGATAAGCATCTTCCTTCGGACCACTGCGTAAAATCTTCTTACCGTTCTTTAATTCGGCTTCAATATGAATGGAGTCCCATCTGTGAACCGGTGACTTGTGTCTGAACTCATAATGCTCAAGCATATTGCCGAAAGACTCCTCGGCATACTTCTGGAAAAACTTTGTTGACGGTGCATTTCCGCACAGAATATCCACACAGATTAAATTATCATATTCGCGACCAAGATAGGCACGCAAACCGGTAATTTGACACGGTGTACCGGTATACAGAACCGTTTTACCGCTCTCTAACAGCTGTTTTGTTTCACGAAAAGTATTTGCTGTCGAGCTTTGAAGATATTTTGACTTTTGCAGCTTTGGCAGATCATCTTGATTATAAATAAACATATTTTCCACAGAAAAATCGTCTTTCCAAGCCGCGCCAGCCACAGCACCGTTCCGCTTAAAGGTTTCAAAAGCCAAATGCGCGAAAACGCCGCCGCTCGAGCTTCGCATCAGAATATCATCTCTGGCAGAAGTAAAAGCAAAGCACTGAGGTGATGTGGTATTTTTATTTTCAGGAAGTTTCAGGGCCGGACATACATTCAAGCACTTTTTGCACTGGATACACTCATCTCTGTTCACCACAGAACGGTAATATCCCCATTCATCTTGCTTCATCGTAATGGCATCTTTCGGGCAACATGCCGCACATGCCCCGCAACCCGAGCATTGAAGCGCATCGAGAGCATCGTTAATACACAAAATTTTCTGATGATGTTTTTTATAATCAATATCATTTTGTAACAAAAGCTCATCTATGGATTTTTTCGGCGTCATCAGAATATTTTTCAGCCATTGATAGCTAAACTCTCGCTTTTCTTCCAAAATTTTGTAAATTTTCTCATAATTAACCGGCTCAAATAAAGAGGCTTTTTTAGTAATATCATCCATATTGTCAACAATGTGTGCGCCGATATTGAATTGTCGAGACAGAGATTTAAATCTGGAAACACCTCTGCGCTGATTGCAAATACCGATAAAATTCTTTTTAAATATCATGGCAAAGCATACGCCATGGCAGGAATCGGTTACAACAAAACGGGCCTTACTGAAATACTTTAACCAATCTTCTACTTGCAGATTTTCAATACAGTTAGGCATATCCGTAGCTGCACGATTCTTTTCAAATGTATTCGGCACCCCGTCAAGAAGATTGATAATCTTGAGCCCGCCGAGCTTTTGGGAAACATATTCTAACGCAGCCTTTTTCTCCGGAGACGGATCTAAAATATAAGCAACCATATAAGGTTCATCACACCCCTTAGTTGACTTATCAATCAGAGGCTGATAAGCTTCCGGCGGCACCATAAATACCGGATCCAGCACTTGTATCGCTCGAATAGCATAATCATTTTTGCATATTGTAACTCCGTCATCTTCGCGCAGAGAAATACCGTCAAATTTTGCCATAAGTTCGGAAATTTTTTCACGCTCATCTTTAGGCGCAAAATCAAGAGAATGTCCGAAAGATGTGGCATATGCAATTTTTTTCTTGCTATCTTCAACAAAATCTAAGTAGAAGGTTTTCTTCGTTCCTTTACTTATACCATAATTCCACAACTGGTCAGAGCCCAAAAGAAAGGTGTCACAATATTGGTTCAGCTCACTCATCTTATTTAACGGACGACGTTCACTTATTTCATAGTGTTGGAGGGCAAATCTTCTGGAATGTGTGTGAGAAATTTCGAAATCATTGGATGACATAATCGGTTTATCTATCATCAATACAGATTTCCCCATAGAGGTCAACATCGAATGCAACGCATAGTAAGTTGCTATACTGCCGTAATTACATCCGTACCAAACTCCCACAACACCAACGTCGAACTTTTTATCCATTATAAACACCCTTTCTTTCTTCACCCCAAGATGAACATACACTATTCACCGTTACCGGTGAGACATTCCGAAAATTTCTATAAATGCCGAAATATCAGAAATATCCGAATTTTACTTAAAAGCGACACAAAAAGAACCCACAATCCGGCAGAATGCAAATATTTTCAAAAATATCCCAAACCGGAAGAAGGTTCTTTTACGGCACAGTCTACAATATATTTGCTGAAACGCAACAAAAATGTGCTAGTTAACAACACCTTGTAAATTAAAGTCAGAAAACGAAAAACAGCTGATAAAAAAGAATCGATTATGACGTATTTCTTTAACTTGTCCTTCTTGCAGAACAAATCCCGTCATACCCGACCTGATCGGGTATCTCTTTAGTATTGAGATCCTCGCTTTCGCAAGGATGACAGAAAGGTAGCGTCTCATAATAAGGAGATATTCAGTTATGCCCAAACTGTTTAGGCTTCTTCGCACAATTTGGCAAAAAACTCCGGCAACGTGGTACCGGCCGGACCGTAGATATGTTCGTCAAACATTCGGTTATTCGAAGTTTGTTCCATATTAAATTCATAAGTGTCCGCACCAAAAATCTTGGCAATCTGCACAAATCCGGCCGCTGGATAAACCACGCCGGAAGTGCCTACCGACAAAAACAAATCGCACGAGCGCAACAAATCATCAACCTTATCCATACACAATAAATCTTCGCCGAAAAACACGATATTCGGCTTTAACATAGCCGTTGCGCCACAATGCTCGCACACATCTTCCGAGCTGACCTCGCCCCAAGTTTCAAACACATGACCGCAGTTTAAGCACACAATTTGATTTATTTGTCCGTGAATATGATAAACGTTTTTATTGCCGGCTTTTTCGTGCAAAGTATCCACATTTTGCGTAACCACGCTGACTTGCGCCGGATATTTATTCTGCAAGTCGGTAATCGCCAAATGTGCCGGATTCGGCTTAGCAGCAAACAATTCCGGCCGCATTTCGTTATAAAATTGATGTACATAGTCCGGATTGCGATAAAATGCCTCAATGGTGGCCACATCCTTAACCCGATGATTGTTCCACAACCCGTTTTCGCTACGAAAGGTAGAAAGTCCGGATTCTGCCGATATTCCGGCACCGGTTAAGATTACGATGTTTTTATACTTCGGCATCTTTACATATCTCCGCAAACAACTCCTGATTGGACGTTCTTTTCCACTCGGCATTTTCCATGTTTGCTATATATTCATGCCGATAGGCGAACACGTTATTCACCACTTTAACCAGTTCGTCGGCAATCTTGTCGTCGGCCACAACTTCGGCAAACCCCTGTTTGCGGAAAGATTCGGCATTCAGCGACTGTTCGCCGCGGCTTGATGTTGACGGCAACGGCACCAACAGCATCGGCTTTTTCTGGCTCAGCAACTCAAAAATAGCATTAGAACCGGAGCGTGAAATCACCACATCGGCCAGCGCCATCAAATCCTTAAATTCCTTATCCACAAACTCAAACGGTGCATAGCCCTCGCAACGAGCTAGAGTTGTTTGTCCTTTACCGCAAATGTGAATAACCTGATACTTTTCCAGTAAACTTTCCAGATTTTTAATCACGGCAGAGTTAATGCTTTTGGCTCCGAGTGAGCCGCCCACAAACATCAAAACCGGCTTATCGGTCTTAAAATTGCACAAATCGCGAGCCTTCTCCACATCGCCGTTTTCCAGTCTGTCGGTCAGCACCGGCCCTACGCAACGCACCTTGCTTTTATCGGTCACATAATTGACGGTATCGGTAAAAGTGGTAAAAAAAGTGCTCACAAATGGTAAAGACATTTTGTTGGCCAGTCCCGGGGTAACATCGGATTCGTGCATATAAATCTTGCGCTTGCCGCACAAATACCCGCCGAGCACCACCGGAAACGACACAAAACCACCCTTAGAAAAAATAACATCGGGCTTTTCTTTGCGGATAATATTCCAAGCCTGAGCCACTCCGAGCGGCACTCTGAGCGCATCTTTAAAATTCTGCCACGAAAAATAACGGCGCAATTTTCCGGTTTCTATGGCATAATATTTTACGCCCTCGATTTTCTTTATCAGCTCGTTTTCGATGCCGTTTTTGGAACCGATGTAACAAACTTGCCAACCGGCCTCCAAAAACAACGGAATTAAGCCGAGATTAAGAGTTACATGACCTCCGGAACCGCCGCCGGTGAATAAAATTTTCCGCATTGTTAGTCTCCTTGCAATGTTCTTTTTGCTTATTCTAAATAGCAATCGTAAATATTCCGTGTAAAAATACATAATTATGATAGATTTTTATCTGCAAAAGGCTTATACCTGTTTTCTAGAAACACTAATTTCAATAAGGATAAAAATAATGAACAAGGTACAAAGTGATTTCTTAGATGATATAAAAGATGAAAAAGTTTCCGTTACCGTATTTTTAATTAACGGAGTTAAACTGCAAGGCATTATTACGGCTCATGATGAAGAAGGATTGTTACTTCGCCGCGACGGCCATACCCAATTGGTGTTTAAGCACGCCGTTTCTACCATTATGCCGAGCGTAGCCGTGGATATTGCAGACAAATAGTGATAGAATATCAGCAAAATACCACCGTTAAAACTTGTGTTATTTGTCCGGTTATTGCGGGCAAACCGATGCGTTTGTCCGAAGACAGCCGTTTGGAAGAAGCCAAAGGCTTGGCCGCGGCCATCAACTTAGATATTATTTACGCCGAAACCGTACACTTAAAGGAAATTAAGCCGGCTATGTTCTTCAGCCGCGGCTTTACCGAGCGTTTGCGACCGATTGTGGCAGAACAGCAAATAGAACTGATGGTGGTGGATACCCTGCTCAGTCCGATACAGCAACGCAACTTGGAACGCGAGCTGAATCTTAAGGTAATTGACCGCACGGCACTGATTTTGGAAATATTCGGCGAACGCGCGCAAACCAAAGAAGGTACTTTGCAGGTAGAACTGGCACACCTGACTTATCAACGCTCGCGCTTGGTTCGCAGTTGGACACACTTGGAGCGGCAACGCGGCGGTGCCGGATTCTTGGGCGGCCCGGGCGAAACTCAAATCGAGCTTGACCGTCGTATTATTGACGATAAAATCGTCCGCATTAAAAAAGACTTGGATAAAGTTCGGCAAACCCGCGATATTCAACGCGGTGCGCGGCGCAAGATTCCCTACCCGATTATCGCTCTGGTCGGATATACCAACGCCGGCAAGTCGACTCTTTTCAATTATTTATCGCAAAGCAACGTGATGGCGGCAGATATGCTGTTTGCCACCCTTGATCCGACCATGCGCAAAATTTCACTACCGAACGGCACGGAAGTTATTTTATCCGACACCGTGGGCTTTATTTCTGATTTGCCGCACGAGTTGGTTATGGCTTTTCGCGCCACTTTGGAAGAAGTATTGAACGCCGATATTGTTCTGCATATCCGCGATATATCCAACCCCGACAGCGCCTCGCAACGTGCCGATGTTCTGGACGTGTTGGAACACCTGGGCTTAAACGAAATTCAATATGCCAATAATTATATTGAAGTGTTAAATAAAGCGGATTTGCTGGAAGAAACCGAAAAGCTCAGTTGGCAAAACAAAACCGCCAACAGCAACAACACCATTCTGACTTCGGCCTATTCCGGAGAAGGCTGTGAGCAACTGCTGAAACTGATAGAACAAAAATTAAGCGCCGCCAATTTGCATTGCAGCGTGACTTTGCCGGTATCCGACGGCAAAACCGCGGCGTGGTTGCACCAAAATAGTCAAATTCTGCAACTTGAAAATGCCGAAAACCTGAATACTTATATTATCAGTATTCGACCTGAAGACTTGGCTCGACTGAGTAAGATGGCCGAAAACAACGAGCATATAAGCATAAGGAAATAATAATGCCTAAAATTTTATATTTGATTTGCGGACTGTTGCTGACAGTCGGCTGCCAAAGCTTTAATGATTCGCAAGTATATAACCGGCAACTGCAAAAATGGCGCGGCCAAAGCGCCTCCGAATTATATGCGGATTGGGGAACTCCGCAACAAACCGTTCCCCTCAGCGACGATTCGGTTATGGTCAGTTATTACCGCGCCGAAAACGATTCGAGCGATAACGAATTTGCGCCTTTTGACAGCGACATATATTATAACGCCCTAACCTTGCCTTATTACGGCATTGCACCGGAGCCGCCGCTGTTTTATTGTGAAACATCGTTTGTGATAAAAGACGGAATTATTGTCGATTATACCTTCACCGGCAACGATTGTGATTAAAATTCGGCCACAAAAAAAGGCAGAAAGCATTACCTTCTGCCTTTTTTATAATTTAATTGCAAATTATTTCTTGCTGTTTACAACATCCTGAAGAGCTTTACCAGCCTTGAATTTAGCAACTTTACGAGCCGGAACTTTTACCGGTTGACGTGTACGCGGGTTAATAGCCGTTGTAGCAGATCTCTTAGAAGTAGCAAATGTACCGAAACCTACCAAACGAACATCATTACCGGATTTCAAAGCGCTGGATACTGTAGAGATGAAAGCGTCCAAAGCTTTTGCAGAGTCAGTTTTGGTTAAACCAGAAGCGGCAGAAATGCTGCTAATCAATTCACTTTTATTCATGTTATTATTCCTCTTAAAATATAATTGCAATACGAGAAATATCTTCTCAACGCTTATACTGAAGTATTAAATTTTAAATGTCAAACAAAAATATTAGGAATTTCCCCAATTTTCCCCACTTTTGACGTTTTTTTATCAAAATTGTGCGCCATTTTCATTCATATTTGACATTTTGAGCATAATAACTTATGATTTCAGCGACATTTTGAGGAGAAATAAATGCGATTCGCAGTTTTGACACTTATCTGTATGTTTTTGTTTTCGGCTTGCAACGAATCGGAACACAGCGAAATTTATAACGAAAATAACACCACCGTGGTAGACGGCGTTGTCTATAACACCGATGAAAAGCCGATTAACGGACTTTATAAAACTTATTATTCCAACGGTAATGTCAAAATGGAAGTGTACAGCCAAAACGGCAAACCGAACGGCGCCGGAAAATTTTATAACGAAAAAGGTATTTTGCAATTTGAGGGCACTTTTGCCGACGGATTGCGGGTGGGCACCTTTTATCATTATTATAATAACGGCAATGTGCATAACGAAATGCACTTTACCGACGGTGTTTTGGACGGCATTCAGCAAACATTTAATAAAAAAGGCGAGCTAACGGCCGAGGTTGTTTATAAAAAAGGCGTAGCGATACAGGGTTATGCCGTGGTTAACGGTGAAAAACAAGATTTTACCGCAGAAGAATTAGCTCATTTTGAATAATCACACATTGTATATAATAAATATTGCCGAGCATTTGGATATATAATTTCCAGATTGGTTGCAAACCAAGGAAAAATCGGCACTTTTAACCTAGATTTAACAAATTAATGATAAAGTTGTGAATAACTTGTATTTTGTTAACAAATAACTATTTACAAAGAACGGTTATTTAGGCAGAATTTTGCGAATCGGAAATTTGAATCAAAATTACCTATTTTCAACAAGTTAAGTCAAAAGCATTGAAAAATGTTGAGATTTTACAAAAAAATTATTTTTGAATCATTATGTCTAAAAAAGCCCCTTTTTAGGTGTTTTTTGTATAATATTTAATAAAAAGTAAAAAAATGCTTAACATTTGATTAATTTTCTGTTAATAATGAACTTAGAGTTATGAGTATTCAAAATTTCAGGAAATTAACTGGAGGTATTTATGAAAAACTTATTTTATTTATCAGTGTTGGTGTTGACTGCCGGATTAGCAGCTTGCGCCAGTGATGACGTAAATGACGGACGTAGCTATCGCTATGCCGGTGAAGAAGGATGTGGAGCTCCTGTTCAACCTGCTCCGGTTCCGATGTACACACCGGCTCCTGTAGCTAACCCTTGTGTATGCCAACCGCCTGTAATGAACTGCGGTTGCCAAACCAGAGAATATACCGTAAGAACACCGGTTAAAGTTGTATATCAAAACACAACTTACCGCACGGTATATGAACCGAAAACATTCCAAAGCACTTCGTATGAAACACGCCCTTATAACAGAGCGGAAGTTTGCAGCGGCGGTGATTGCGGTATGCCGGCTTTGGTAAGCCGTCGTCCGATGTAATTTACTGAAATTATATCTGGTAATTTTCTGAAAAAGATTTGAGGGGTCCGAAAGCCCCTCTTTTCTTTTAGTGTTTTTTCAAACAATATGAACTCATATTTTCGGCCAAGTCAGCCAAGTCTGTACCCACCGAATGTTTGCCGACTGCATATCTGCCGGCTTCGGGCTTCCATAAACTGTATGAGTCAATCGCCTGTTTTATTTTTTGTTTTGTATTCGGCGTAGTTTTTATCTGTTTGAACTCCGTTTGTTCCGCACTTAAATGATACGGCTCAACAAAAAAGCGCACCTTCCGCACCAAATGTTTCTGCCATAAGTTTTCTGCCGCCTGCCCTAAAGCCTTATGATCTTTATGCTGATTATCTCCGCTATCATAATAAATAGTGCAAACCGTTGCATAGCGGCCGAACTTTTTCAGAAATTGCCGAATTATATATTCCGCAAAAGAAACCGAAAGCTTGCCGTCAACGGCACGATTAGGCAAAATATGGATATTTTCGTTTTTTACCCCCAACGCCGTGCAACTTTGTTTAAATTCAGCATCTCTGGCCGCCACAAAATCATTTTTGCTTAAATTATAAGTGTGTTTATCTTTATGCCAAGAACAACTCTTTTGGTTATTTAGGCACTTCCAAACCCCAGACATACTGCCGTCGGTACACAATACAACGTGAACATCTTTGCCGTTAGCCACCGAGGCGCAAATATCCGCCCCCATAGACAACAGCTCGTCATCTTGGTGCGGTGCAAAATACAACACCGTATTGCGGCCGACAAGTTGCTTATATAAACCGCCGTCATACTGCGAATAAAAAACCTTATCTGCAAAATATCCCTTACCATACAAATTATCCGCCCACAGCCGAATTTTTTCTAAATCAGCATCATTTCTGCCTTGTAATACATTCTCATGCCACAAAGCGATATCCTGTGAACTTTCTATATATTGCAGGCTATCAAATTTTCGTACTTGAACCACCGGTACACCTGATGATACCTCAATTGCTTTCAACCATAAATCATCGGTATATAAACAAATATCTTCCACCAACTTTTCTTGAAAATATTCAAAATTCAATAAATTAGGCGGAAAAAGTGATCCCGCGCCGTTGGTAGCCAACAAATTCATTGCGGGCTCGCCGATAATCAGATTCTGGCAAGCTGTGAAATTATTATATGGGGCAAATTCAGCCTCGGACTGTTCCATCAGATGTGTTCGTATAGCCGAAATCGCCTGCGGAAACTTAGCATACGAAGCCAACAAACACTCAATTAAATCCGGCGGAAACAACAAATCGTCATCAACCGTAATCACAATGCTGTCATGATATTTTTGCAAGGCATAAAAATATTTTTTGTGCGGTTTCAAATCCTTACACCACTCTATGATGATTTTACTTTGAGCGGCCAGCTCCGTCAGATATGGCGGCAAATCGCTTTCCCGATGCGGAAACTCGGATTCTGCCAACCATAATACCACTTTATCGGCTTTGCGGGTTTGATTAAATATCGTTTCCAACATTGGTTGCAGATAATTAATCCGCGGCGGATACGAAGTAAAAGACACTATAACTTCCGGAAATTTGCGCTTATTTAAAACATTAACAAATTTATTCAAATATTTGTTAATAAAAGAAAAGTTATTAAATGTTTTAATAAGCAACATAATACATTCTCGTCTCGTTGAAATATATATTAACCTAAATATTTTATCTAATCAACAGTAAAGGACACTTTTTCAAGTGTCCCTTACCGTTTTTCTTTAAGCGTTATATTTTATATAGCCAAAGCTTCGGCCGTTTGTTTACGCTTAAATGCCGAGCGTTTAATCAGAGTATTGACGCGCTCGACCAGAGTCTGCTCAAAACCGACGGCAACCGCCTCAGCAATTGTTTTATGTTCATCATACAACAACTTCAAGACGGCATCCAAAACCGCATACGGCGGCAGAGAATTTTCATCTATCTGCCCCGCCGCCAATTCTGCCGAAGGTGCGCGTGTAATCACCGATTCCGGTAAAACCCGCCCTTGCGTATTGCGCCATTTTGCCAACTCAAAGATGGTGGTTTTATACACATTTCCTATCGGCATCAAACCGCCGCAGGTGTCGCCGTATAAGGTACAATATCCGGTCAACGCTTCCGACTTATTGCCGCAAGCCAGTACCAAACCGCCGTTTTGATTGGACCACGCCATCAAAAGCTGACCGCGAATGCGTGCCTGTAGATTTTCTTTGGTAATTCCGCGTACTTCAGCACCGAACGCCTGTTGCAAAAAGCCTATTTCAGCCTCTACCAACGGCTCGATATTTAATTCGTGATATTTTAGGCCGTTCAACGCCGATATTTCACGGGCAATATTAAGGCTCAAATCAGAGGTGTATCTGGTCTTCATCATAATTGCCGTAACATTTTCTCCGCCCAAAACATCAGCCGCCAAAACCGCACAAGTAGCGGAATCCAAGCCGCCGGAAAGCCCGATAATAACCTTATCAAAACCGTTTTCGGCGCAATATTTCCGCAATCCCGTCTTTAATTTATTCCACAGCTTTTCCATTTTCTATCTCCCCAGTTGCGCATTCAAAATCAGCATTTGACGAGTATTGTATAAGTTTGTTTCCAAGCCCACGCCATAAATATGCGGATTGCTCAAGCGTTTGTATTCTTCATCCAAGTGTGCCAGACTTTCTTTGCCGCGTTGTTGTAATTTTTGCAAATTCAGTTCCGGCGGATTGATGACTTTGCCGTCTTTAACCACCGGTTGCAACACCGTATATGCCTGTTCTCCGGCCTTAAATTCGAGTTTCAAACCGTTGATACTGTTTAGGGTGTATGAAGTGATATTGCGTTGCAATTTACCGTTTTGCACCAAGTCGGTATCTTCGGCCTGACAAATAATATCGCCTTCAAATTTGCCGTTGCGCACAATTCGCACCACATTGGTCGCGCCCGGAATGGTGGTTTTGCCCTCGGCGATTTTTATGCACGGTCTATTCATATATTGCTTGGTTTTAAACACTCCGCCCAACGCCGGCGTATCGTATGCAGTCACCAGCTTGGTGCCGGCGGCCAAAACATCGTACGGCGCTTTTTGCACCACCAACAGATTTTCAATCAAATGCTCGTCCAAATCGTTTGAAGCCACCATTTTAACATTTTTAAACAACGGATTATCGCCCTCGGCGTCTAACATTTTGCGTGCTTCTTTGGCCCAATAAGCCAAATCGCCGGAATCAACCCGCATTCCCATCAGCGGCAAACCGGTTTCTTTGGCGGCCTTAATGGCATTTTGAATGCCCTGACGCGTATCGTATGTATCCACCAACAGGGTGGTATTTCCCGGATTATAACGCATAAAGGCCTTAAAGGCGTCAACTTCTTTTTCATAACTCATCACAAAAGAATGAGCCATAGTTCCGGAATCCGGAATGCCGTAATGCTTAGCCGCCGCAGTATTGGAAGTGGCCGTAGCGCCGCCGATAAACGCGGCTCTGGTTTCGGAAAATCCGCCGAGTTCGTGTCCGCGGCGCAACCCGAATTCGAGTAGCGGACGCTGTTTGCCGTCAAGACTTGCGGCGTATGCCATACGCGAAGCCTTGGTTGCCACCAAACTCTGCGAATTAAAGGCATTCAACAAAGCCGCTTCCACCAAATCTACCTGCCAGGTCGGTCCGGTAACGGAATAAACCGGCTCGTTGGGAAACACAAGCTCGCCTTCCGGCACGGCATTGATGCTGATTTCAAGCTTTTGGCCTTTGATAAACTCTAAAAACCGCTCATCAAAACGCTTGCTGCCGTCGGCATTTTGTTCGCGGCGCAAATATTCGATATCTTCATCCGTAAAATGCCAATTTTCCAGCCATTGCACAAATTCACCCAAGCCGGCGCACATTAAATAACTGCCGCCGAACGGATTTTTTCTGAAAAATGCTTCCGAAGTTTTAATCTCATTGGCTTTGCCGTCCAAAAACCACGCCTGAGCCATAGTCAAATGGTATAAATCACAAAACAGCGGCGTTCCGGTTTCTAAAATATTCGGTCTGGTATTGGTCATATCTAATCTCCTAAACTTTTGTGTACTAAATTGTGCTGAATTTTTTTCTCGTGCAAAAACTTGCGAAAGAATTGTCCGGTGGTAATGCACTTCAAACTTCCGGCCTCAATAAACGGCTGATACACGTCTTTTTGCAAAATATCGCCGATTTGCTCTTGTGCTCCTTGGCATAAATCTTCAATAATCGTAACGTTTGCTCCTTGTTTCAGCAAACCGTTAAGAGCCTGCTTTACGCAAACATCACTCAAAACGCCGCACAAATATACGTTTTTATCGCTCCAATCGGTCTGCAAATCGCGATATTGCTTAAATTCGTTCCAAATATTTGTAGTGGATTTATACATTTTCTCCACCTCTAATTTCGACTTAAACGGCGCCGCCTGTTGCCAGCCCCAAGAGCCTTGAATACAATGCGGCGGAAAACTTTCGGATTCCTTTGTATTGCCGTAAGTTTCGGCAAAGTGCGTATCATAAGTATCGATAATTTTATCAAAACTGCCTTGAAACAGGCTGTCGGCAAATTTTTGATGTTTTTCAATCAATTCCGGAGCGTTCAAGCTGAGCGCGCCGTGCGGATGCACAAAGTCATTTTGAAAATCTACCCGCATTAAAATATTTTGTGTCATAATATACTTCCCTTCAGGCTTATCAGGTTAAAAAAGCATCTGTCTTCCATAAGCCCTGCGAAAGACGCAGATGCCGCAAAGAAAAGCTAAATAATGCCTTTTCTTTTGCTGAATTGTTCTTCGATTAAATGGTGATTTTCCGGTGCCACATAATTTTTCCAGCGTTCGTCGCCGAATTTTATCATATCCCGCACCATAGTTCCGGTCACAAACGGAAAGTTCGGATCGGTTCTATCCACCAATTCTATGTGTTTGAAATGTTCTTTAAACCAATGCGCATCATAAGCCGAACCGGCGTAATACGCTTCCGGCAACGGCAAATCCGGAAAACTCTCTTTTAAGAAATCCACCACAAAATCGCCCCACTCCGCCGGATTATTGATATCAAACAAGCCGATGATTTTCAGCCGGTCGTATTCAGGCTTGCCGCGATATATGTTTTGAATCATTTTTTTGCGGGTGGTATAATTAAGCGGGTTACGCGAGGTTCCCTGTTCCTGTATCGAGCCGAGCGCCACCGTAACGCGCTCGCAATCGCGCAGCATTTGATCTACCAGTTTTTGATGCCCGATATGAAACGGCTGGGCACGCATAATACAAAAACCGTGTTTATATTTATATTCAGCCATAAAAAAAAACTCCCTTAAAATCAGGAGCCGCCAACAAAACAAAAATAACTTCATTTTATTAAACCGGCTCAGTTTCATAATGTTCTCTGCTTATAAGCCCTGCAAGCACCAAGAACAATTTTACGATAGTCCGATAAAATAAAATGTCAAGAAAAAATTGAGAATATGCCCGCATATGTAAGCATATTCTCTTATAACAAATTGATTTTATTAAATATTATTTATTTGTATGTAGCCAAATTAGCCGTAGTTAGACGCGAATATCTTTCTGACGCATGAGCTCTTTCATGAATATCAACTTTGCGTTGCTGTACTTGAACATCTTCCTTCGGGGCAATATAATTTTCTTTGCCGTATTTCTTTAAGTTTGCCTCAACGGTGCTGATATGTGTCATCAGCTTTCTGGCTTCTTCTTTAGCTATTGCCGTTGCCGAAGGCTCGCCGATTTCCGCTTCTTTTAATAAGCCGGTAAAATAATCGCTGCCGAAGCTGTTGGCGCCGGCTTGACGTTCCACCCGCGGATTTGTCTCAAGAGTAACACCGCAATCGCAAACATACCCCGAAGAAATATCCAGAGCGTATTCAAATAAATCAAGCTTATTAATCAGATTTCCGTGTTTAGCCAAGGTTTTCACCGGTTCACTTATTTCCGGCATATCCTTACGCGTTTTCTGCAACAATTTATATTCTTTGTTTTTGGAAACATCCATTCCCTTCTTTTCCATTTCCGCAAATTCGCCCAATCTTTTATCTAAATTGGCGTTAGTCTTTTCCACCCGCTGACATTCGGAAGCCAAATCTTTCTGCACATCTTCCGGAATTTCGTAAACCGCAGCATAAATACTCTTATTCTCGTCATACATATATGTGTCGGCCTTAGAAAAAACTTCCTGCCAATACTTTTCGATAGTTTCGATATTTTGTTTTTTCTCCGTTTGAGCCTTATTTTCCGCATAGTCGGAATAAAGTTTGCTGCCAACACCGAGCGTGGCTAAAGCCATGGTTCCGGCCACAACTTTTTTATTTACTTTTTTACGAATCTTTCCGAGTATGGTTTCATTGTTATTTTTTTGCGCCATAACACCGCTCCTCAACATTTAAACCTATTAGAATGATTCTAGCGTATTTGTACAAATTTGTCAACCATAATAAAAGAACGAGAGTATGTGACATACCCTCGTTCTTTTATTTATTAAATCGGCTACTTAATACATAATTCCGGCTTAAGTTTCTTCAAATCTTGCCAACAGCCGGATATAAAGTCTTTAGTTGCACCACTCACCAATGTTGTATTCAGAGCCCACCCGTAATAACTGCTCCAAACACTTTTGGCTTTAATTTCTTCCAATATCTCCGGTGTTGCCACACAAGAAATATCAATTATCTCAACATTTCCGTTCTTAACGTTTCTGGCAATAAAACGTGTTTTACCCGTTTTTGCCCCTAACTGCAGAGATAACAAGGTGTTGCTCGGACGAGCAAACGAATGAATAAAATAATTCTTTTTCATAATTTCTTTGCATATAATTCTACTTTTTGAGCAATGCCGTCAAAACGCTGTCCAATTCTTTGCGCAGCTCGGCATCTTCAAGATAATACAAACGCTCGAAGGCACTTTCGCTAAACTCTTTTACCAGCGCAATTTTCTGAGTATCCTCATAGAAGCGCGCCGTAAAGGCGTTGTCCAAGCGGTCGAGTATCCACACAAACTTTGCTTCCGGCGTCCGATGCTGTTCGTATTCCTCAAATAACTCGGTAAGCCGCGGCAAACCGGTTTCTTTCACCACCTTAGCCATTGCACTTTGCTCAAGTTTGGCTTTCTCGGCTTCGGAAATTTCTCCGGGTACAAAATCTCCGCAAAAAACTTCGGGCAAATCGTGTACCAAAGCCAATTGCAAGCACTTACTCAAGTCAAGCGAAGACGGAGCAAAGAGCATCACGAGCATTGCCAAACTGTATGAATGTTCGGCATCGCTTTCCGGTTCATCAACTCTGCGTTTTACCCAGCCGTTGCGTTTCACTTTTTTCATTCTGCCAAGAATTTTGGCCAGATTTAATACATTTTCTTTTTTCATAATTCTCAATAATTAATTTGTTATGCGTTTGATATAGCCCCAAACCCCTGTTTTGTCAATCGAAAATCGGAAATATTTTTGCTTGCCGCATGCTGACGAGATAATTGACATTTAATCTAAAAGAGAGTAATATTTGCGCAAAATAATTAAGGATTAAAATTGTGACAGCTCAACCGTTTCCGAAAACAGCTTTCGAATATTTGTTAAACGATTGCATCAAACCGTTCAAATGGGCGTTTTTGTTTTGTCTGTTACTGGTGTTTGCCGAAACCGGCGTTTATAATCTTTTGAACTGGCTTTTTGCCCAACTGGTAGAAAACATCAAACTGGGCGCGACTCCGCAAATTTTGCATCGCGCGCTGTGGCTTATCGCCTTAATCATCATTTGTGACGTCATCAATATTTTTCTGCCCAAACAGGTTTTAATGTATCGGCAAAAGCATCTCTATTTTCCGTTGCAAGAGCAAATTTACGGGCGAGCTTTGCAATATATTTTCGGCCATTCGGTAAATTATATCATCAACAAACAAACCGGAACTCTGCTGGCCAAAACCAATCAGATTAATTCGTTACAACCGACATTTTCCCTTATAATCAACCAGTTTTGGTGGCAAATCAGCGACATCGGTCTGAAAATCATTTTACTGTCTTTAATCAATATTTGGCTGTGCTTTTTATTTATTTTTTGCGCCGTGATTGTTGCCATTGTAAACTATTATGCCAACAAAACCAGCGACCGTTTGAACAAAATGCAAAGCAAATCCGAAGCGCTGTATTCCGGCTGGTTGGTAGACGCCATCTCCAATGTGCGATTGGTTAAACAATTCAATCGCGCCGATTATGAAAAAAAACGCCTATCCACCCTGTTGCGCCAATATATTCGCCTAAAAGCCCAAACCATGTTGGTCTGGTTTTCCTCCTACACCGGCGTCGGCTGTTTTGTGCATTTTTGCTCGCTGATTATGCTGACATTCGCGGTTTATTTGTGGAGCAAGGCCTTAATCGGCGTCGGTGACATTGTGTTTGTGTTACTGACCTTAAACGGCGGATTTATGTGGCTGATGGAATTGTGCATAACATACCGCTATTTTAAGAACAATTTATCTCATATTCAGGCCGGATTGGAGCCTTTTAACGATGCGCACGAAATCGAAGATGCGCCAAACGCCAAAACCCTCAAACTTAAAAAAGGCACCATAGAATTTAAAAATGTCGGCTTTGCTTATCCGGAACAAAAAAGAATATTCGACGGCTTTAACTTAACCGTTAAAAGCGGTGAAAAAGTCGGCATCGTCGGCTTATCCGGCAACGGTAAAACCACCTTGATTAACCTGTTGCAACGTGCCTACGACATTCAAGAGGGCCAAATTTTGCTTGACGGACAAGATATTAAAAGCGTTACCCAAGCCAGTCTGCACCGCAATTTGGCGATTATTCCGCAAGAAACGGTGTTATTTCATCGCAGCTTAAAAGAAAATATCGGTTACGGACTGAAAACCTCGGACAGCAAGATCCGTGCGGCTGCCAAGGTAGCTTGCGCCGACAAATTTATCAAGGCCCTACCCGACGGTTACGATTCCTTGGTCGGCGATCGCGGTTGCAAACTTTCGGGCGGCGAGCGACAACGTATTGCCATTGCCAGAGCCGTGTTGCGCAACAGCCCGATATTGATTTTAGACGAGGCCACCTCATCGCTGGACAGCGAGTCCGAAAGCATTGTTGCCGAGGCCATCAATAACCTTTTGGGCAAGCAAACGGTTATTGCCATTGCCCATCGCCTTTCCACCTTAAAAAAAATGGATAGAATCATTTATCTCGAACACGGCAAAATCACGGAGGAAGGCTCGTTTGACGAGTTGGCGAAAAAGAAAAACGGCAAGTTTGCCAAACTTTGGAAAATGCAACAGTTGGAAAAAGGAAAATAAGCGATGAAGTTGTTTGAAAATATACCTGATATGCGCAAAGTTCCCGCTCACCCGCTGTTGTTTATTTGGGAAACTTTGTACGGTGCGCGCATTTGGGCAATTGCCGGAATGTGTCTGGCTTTCGGCTTGCAGTTGATGAAAGTGTTTGTGCCGGTGTTCTTTTCGGATATGATTGATTATTTCAGCAAAATTACGCCTGAGGAATTTGCTTGGGAAAAAATGTGGTGGTTTTTGGCGCTGATTTTTGCCTCTTACATCGGACAATCGGTGTTTAGAATGTTTCGCGAATTGCTGGAAGAAAATAATGTGCGGAATTTTATGGCCGCCAAAATCAAATTGTTTGCGGTAGATTATTTGACCAAACATTCCGAAAACTACTTTTCGTCACAAAAAACCGGACAACTTTCGCAAAAAGTAATAAGTTGCGCCGAAAAATCGGTGCGGGTACAAGGGCTGATTTCGCGGCTGTACAGCAACTTTTTCTTGGTTTTGATAGACTTCTTCTTTATCGGCCGCGTCAGTTTGTGGTTTTTGCTGTTGGTGGTTATTTTCGGCTCGGCATCGGCAATTACGTCTTATAAAACCAGTTTCAAACTTCGCGAATTGAACCAAAAAACCGATGATATGTACGATAACTTTCACGGCGTATTGGCTGACAGCATCGGCAACTCGCTGAACATCAAAGCCGGCGGAAGCGAAGATTTTGAAATATCTTACGTTAAAAAGGTGTTCAACGACTATAAAATCGCCCGCTATAATGCTCTTAACAAGTTTCAGAATAATATCCGTATTCAACAGGCCATGATTTGCCTGTTTGAAGCCTCTACCCTGCTGTTGCTGATTAAAATGTGGTATATGGGGAAAATCGGCATCGGCGATGTTACTTTGGTTATGATATTGATGAACTCGATTATGGCGGCCTTTTCCGCCGTATTGGGCAATATCAGCGATTTCAACACTACTCTGGGCTCTTTGCAGGCGGCAATGATGCCGTTTGTGATTGAGCACGAAGTTGTTGATGTGCCGAATGCAAAGCCGCTTAAACTCAGCGGTGGAGCAATAGAGTTTAAAAATGTGAAATTCGGCTATGACAATAAAAAAGTATTCAATAAACTTTCGCTTAAAATCAAGGCGGGTGAAAAAGTCGGAATCGTCGGTGCTTCCGGCAGCGGCAAAAGCACTTTGATAAATCTGTTGCAACGTGCTTATGATATAGAAGCCGGCGAAATTTTGATAGACGGACAGAATGTGGCCAAGGTTAAACTCAACAGTTTGCATGACGCAATCGCCCTTATTCCGCAAGATACTTCACTGTTTCATCGCACCATCAGCCAAAATATCGCTTACGGAGATTTGCACGCCAAACAAAGCGAAATTGAAAAAGCGACACAACAAGCCTATGCCGATGATTTTATTAAAGAATTTGCCAAAGGTTATCACACTCAGGTCGGCGAAAAAGGTGTAATACTTTCCGGCGGCGAGCGGCAACGAGTGGCTATTGCGCGCGCCATTTTGAAAGATTCTCCGATATTGATTTTGGACGAGGCAACCTCGGCGTTGGACAGCGAAGCGGAAAAATATATTCAAAAGGCAATGAAAAACCTGATGAAAAACAAAACGGTAATTGCTATTGCGCACAGGCTTTCAACCTTAAAAGAAATGGACCGGATTATCGTTTTGGATAAAGGCAAAATCGTTGAACAAGGCAAAATGTCCGAATTGCTGGTTTCCGGCGGCGTATTTCAGCATTTATGGGAAATTCAGAACAAAGGATAAGCCAAGATGAAACTCTATCACTACGCGCCCAAAGAAAATACTGTTATGGAACAAGGCTTGCTTTCAATATCCAAAGGCCCGCGGGATTTGCGCGCTTATGCGCATCGTGCCGGCTCGGAAAATCGCGAAGACATTATCGCGTGGCTGGATAAAACTTTTGCCGGCCGCAGTCGGGCAATTTCGTGCTTAACCGAGCCGATAAAATGGCAAGGAAACGATGCGGTTTTGAAAGCGATTGTTGACCGCTCGGCCTTATTTTCGTTTGAGCTTGAGGATTTACTCAAGGCCGGTTTGGTTGAATCCATTTGGTGCAAAAACGGCTCCGATGCCGGCGGCTATAATGAAAAATTCTATGAAGTTAAACCTGAAGAAATCGACCTATCGCCTTTGGCTTGGGAAAAAGTCGATACCGCCAACGATTTGCTGTATGCGGTTATCAGACATTATTTGATTGTCTTAAAAGATGGTTATATTCCGCCGCAATTTTTAACAGAAGAAAGTTGATTTTTATTGAATTTTGACAAAAAATAGCGTAAAAAGAAAATACGGATATTAAAAAGGTTGTTCAATGCTTGAGGTTATAAGTGAAAAAACGCAGAACTTAGGCGACGATTATTGCATTATTATGCAAAAATTGTCAAACGGTTGCACGCGTAAAATTTCTAAGCACGGCACTAAAATAAATTCCGTCAGAATCACTCAAAAAGACGGCTCATACATTGAAACCAACGGTAATAATGTTAAAATTGAAGAACTTACTTCCGACGGTTATTTGCGTAAATATGATGCCAAAACACGAAAATTAAAAAGAGAAACTTCGCCGGATAAAATCACCAAAACGTTTTATGAAAATGGCAATGTTGAGACCATTCTTGATGAAAAGCACTATATAGTCGATTCTTATTACGAAAACGGTAATTTGAACAGGCACGAAGACAGAAATTATGAAGTACATAAAGATATTAACGGCAACATCAATTATGAGTTTAAAGACGGGAAATTAACCATAAATCCGGAGTGGTTTTCATATTTTCGTTTGGGGATAAAATCGCGCAATAATCCAAAGCATTGGGAAGAAAAAGTAACGCTCAACCCCAAGAAAAAAACTTTACTCAGTTTAGGCGGAAATTTAACAACCGAAGCCTATATTGCCAACGGTAACAGTAATATCTACTTCGGCGCTTTAGGTTTGGGTAAAAAAGAAAAAAATAATATGCAGTTGGTATCAGGTTATCGGCCGGACAATGACCATCTTCGATTTATTTGGTACAGAATCGGCGGAATGGAACAACATATCGAAAATGATTATAAACGCGAGATTTTGCAAAAATTTATGCTGTTTATGGCACGCCGGATTGACGATAAATTCGAGCGTTTGCATCCGCAAGAACTATTAAATAATTTCGCTAATATCATGATTCAGGCGCATTGTTACGGCGCGAGTGATTTGCCGCGTATCAACAAGATTTTTAAACAAACCATGACTAAACTCGGCTATTCGGAAGACTTGCAGAAAAGCGCCTTAAAACAGATTCTGTGCGTTACCAATAACAGCCAGCGCGATATGACGGATAACCTTGATTTTTCGTGCATTCACCGCTATTCAGTCAGAGACGGACAGTTTGTACCGGAGTACGACACGGCAGAATCTGCCGAATATCCGATGTTTATGAAAGATTATCCGGCCTTTGCCGCCCGAAAGGGACAACGAGCGGCGTTTATTCAAACCAAGCCCAATGAAATGATAATGGTTTATGATAAGATTTTGACCGATGAAAGCCAAAAAGATGAGCATCTTGATGCTTTTTGGACCACAGACGAGAGCATGCTCTCTCCGATTGGTAAGTATCAGGCGCGTTTAATGGCTAAAATCGGGCAATTTTGGTATAATAATCATGCTGAAATTTCCGATGTAGCAAAGTTTTTGCAAAAAATCACTAAAGGAAGCAATTTGTCGCCGTTTGTGCAAAAAGCACTAACGTTGGGAGCAAAAATCAAGGCCGGAAAGAACAATGCGCTTATAAATCATCATATTTTGAAAAGTGCCTGGAACAAGTTTAATAATCCGTTGCGAAAACCGCTTAAGAACGGCATTTATAAATTGTTATCGGATAATTCCAAGGAATAGCAAATGATAGATGATGCAAAAACAGATTTGGGCGAAATGTGTGATGGCAAAAATAAAAAGCGTTTGCGCGACGTGGAAAAAATATTTTTGGCCGGCAACACGCAAGTCAACTGCAAGGCAGATTTGAAAAAAATCGTTGAAGAACCGTGTTTGGCCGTATGTGAAGATTTGTACGATAAAAACATTTTAACCTGCTGGAGCTCGGCCAACAAAGATGCGCCGGACAGAGCCTATGTACTGATTCGTTATGAAAGCCTTGACGATAACAACAAAAAAATTGCCGATGATATGATTGCTAAGGGTATTTTGAGTGATGAACCGCGTTATCAATTTGATTCATTTAATGCCGCTCAAGAATATGGTAAAGCCTTATATTTATGCATTAACACCACCCCAGACACGGAGGTGGCGAAAATCTCGGAAAAATTATGCCAGATTGCCGCCGCATTTCTCCCTCAGGATATAAGGTATAATGTTTATACACCGCAGTATTTGTTGGAAAATTATTTTGCGAGCGGCGGCAATAAATCGTTTGCGTTTCCAAGTCTCAAAACAGCAATTTGTGGTGAAAAAGATGAAGATATTAAACCGGATCGAGAAGCGGTATTAACATCAATTAAAATTATGATGAAATACAAACAAGAAACCGGTCTTTCTGCCGATGATATGCGCGAGGTTGCCGACAAAATCGGCTGGCTCTATAATGCGGAAGACGGCAGGTTGTATAAAGACCAAGAAACTCTGCGCCGCCATAACGAATACCTTAAAGAACACCTCGCGACGAATAACAGCCGTCAGCAAGCGTCGACACCTGTTATTTCCAAAGAACGCTAGATTACTTAATCGTCATGCTGAGCCGTTGTTTTCCGTCATTCTTGGCTTGACCGAGGATCTCGGAAAACCGGCAAAGTATCCATTCGTTCCGAGGGAACGAACAACACCCATGGTGTTGTTAGATTGTCCAAGGACGTCTTCGACTCCTTCGGCTAAGCCTCAGAATAACGATGTTTCAAAACGGCGAGATTACTTTTGTGCCAAATAAGCCAAGACCTCATCAACATGACCGGCAACTTTAACTTTGCGCCATTCTTTTTCGATATTGACTTGAGCATCAATCACAAAAGTCGAGCGCTCAATTCCCATATATTTGCGCCCATACATCGACTTTTCTTTCCACACGTCGTATTTTATAGCCAACTTATGCTCCGGATCGGACACCAATGTAAAATTCAGGCCTTGTTTTTGCTGAAATTTTTGATGGCTGGCCACGCTGTCCGGACTAACGCCGATAACTTCAGCAAGCGGCAACAACCGATTCATGTTATCTCTGAAATCACAAGCCTCTTTGGTGCAACCGGAAGTGTTGTCTTTCGGATAAAAATATAAAACGGTTCGTTTACCGTGTAAATTTTCTTCGTTAAATTCGTTTTCTTTTCCGTCTTTATCTATTGCCGCCAAAATCATATTTTTCTCCTTCAGATAAAATTGCGTAACATCATTATAACGGTATATATCAAAATTTCAATTAAAAAACCCCGCAATGACAAATCGCGGGGTTCAGATAATAACTCAAAACAAATTTATTTTGCTTCAACCATTGCCAAAGCTTTATCGCTATAATCTTTCATAGTTTCGGCGCTCTTGCGTAATTTAGCATGTTCTTCAGCCGATAATTTCGGCATAATGACATGATGAATACCGCGACGGTTGATTACCGTAGGTAACGATAAACTAACGTCTTTAACCCCCTCCACTTCGGCGTGATGCGAGGACAGCGTTAAAATTGAATAATCGTTATTGCCGATAGCGCGACAAATCTGCGTCAAAGCACCGGCAATACCAAAGCAGGTTGCGCCCTTGCCTTCAATAATGCGATATGCGGCATTAACCACACCATCGTTAATTTCGGCTTTCTTTTCGGCATCCAAAACTTTGCCTACACCGGCGGCGTATTCTTCCAACAACAAGGTTCCGGCCTCAGCGCTGGACCAAACTAAAACTTCGCTGTCACCGTGTTCACCCAAAACATCGGCGTGTACCGATTTGGCGGAAACGCCCAAGAAATAAGCAAGTAAAGTTCTGAAACGCGCTGTATCCAAAACCGTGCCGCTGCCGATAACCCGCTCTTTCGGAAAACCGGAAAGTTTCAACGCCACCTCAGTCATAATATCAGCCGGATTGGCGGTAATCAGCAAAATCGAATCCGGAGCATATTTCACCACTTGCGGAATTATGCTTTCAAAAATTTTCACATTTCGCCCCAACAAATCGATTCTCGTTTCTCCCGGTTTTTGATTGGCTCCGGCCGTAACGATGACGATTGCGCAATCTTGCAAATCTTCATAAGTTCCGGCCTTGATTTTGGCCGCGCTGGCAAACGGTGCCGCGTGCCCGATATCCATAGCCTCCGAATATGCCTTTTGAGTATTCATATCAATCAACACAACTTTGTGCGCCACACCGGTCATAATCAAAGAAAATGCCGCTGCGCTGCCGACCGAACCGGCTCCGATAATTCCGACTTTCATCTTTTTTCTCCTTAATGTAATTTATATCGGATATTTAACATTTTTTTACCAAAAAGCAACTGTTTTCGATATAAATTTTCTTTTAAGGAGAAAATATTATGCTGAAAACCAATGCCATGCGGATTATTGAAACGGCGCAAATTCCTTATACAGCCTATGAATGGGAGCCGACAAACGGTTTAGACGCCGTAACGGTAGCGGGTTATTTACACAAACCGGCGGAGCAAACTTTTAAAACTTTGGTAACCGAGGCGCCGAACAGCCAACACGGTTTTGAACATTATGTTTTTGTAATTCCGGCCGATAAAGAGCTGAGTGTAAAAAAAGCCGCCGCAGCCGCCGGAGTTAAAAGCGTGGAAATGTTGCCGCTGAAAAAACTGTTGCCGCTGACCGGATATATTCACGGCGGCTGTTCACCGGTGGGAATGAAAAAGAACTTTCCGGTCTATATTGATGAAACCGCTATTTTGTTTGACACCTTTTTTGTCAGCGGCGGAAAAGTCGGACTAACCTTAGAGCTCAACGCCGAGGCCTTAGCCGCCGCCATCGGCGCCAAATTCGCCGACTTAACTCTGGATTAAAATTATCCGCTATTCTTGCAAAAATGCCTGCATTTGCGGCAGGGATTTCACCGCGTCGGCACGGCCCATTTGATAAACCGTTTTCAAAATTTTGCGATTTTTCTCGGTGTGCCCGATTTTAATATGTCGGCTCGGACGAATCACAAATATTTTGCCCTCACGTTGCATTTGCTCAATATCAGCCAGCTCTTGATTATAACAATTTTGAATATTACTCAGCGCCTCAATAAACTTCGGATAACGGCGATATTTAAGCTTGGCCAGCCAAGTAATCGCCTTATAATTTTTGTCGGCATATCCGGCGGCATGAGTTTGCACCACCACACAACGCTCATAACCCATTTTTTGAAACGCCCGCACCGGAATACTGTCGGTAACTCCGCCGTCCAGCAGCTTTTTGCCGTCAATCTCGCTATGGTGCGACACAAACGGAATGGAGGCCGAGGCCCGCAAATAAGGCATTTTGGTTCTGAGTTCGTCGCAATAAATATATTCTGCCTTGCCGCTTTCCATATTGCTGCAAGTAACATAAAACTTCATCGGAGATTTTTCAAAGGTTTCGTGGTCAAACGGAAACAACTTTTCCGGCAATTCGTGATAACAAAACTCCTCACCGACCAAATTTCCGGTAGTCAACCACGAATAAAAGCTCATATAACGCTTGTCCGAGGCATATTTCAGCGTATAGGCGATATTGCGTCCGACTTGTCCCGAAACAAAAGAGCAACCGTGAATCGCCCCGGCCGAAACGCCGATAACACCGTCAAAAATTATTCCGCGTTCTGCAAAAACATCTAGCACACCGGCCGTATATATGGCTCGATGTGCGCCACCCTCAAGTACCAGTCCTTTTTTCATTATTCCTCACAAAATGCAAGGGTATTGTAAGGCTGTTGCTTAATTTCTTCCGTCGTCAGATTGTGTTTTTTTCTGTCTGAATCAATGCAATAACCTCTTTTCAACTTGCCGTTGTAATAATAAAGTTGACCGTTTCTCTTGCCTTCGAGGTTATTCGATTTAACATCGCCGTTTAATTCACCTTTGCGATATTTGGCCGTAAGCCACAATTTGCCGTTAGGATAATACCAGAGTTCTTTGCCGTTTTTAACTCCCCGACTGTAATGTGAAATGCGTTCCAAAACCCCTCTTTCATCATAAAAGCGGCTTTTTCCGTAACGATAACCGTCGCTGAAATTACCCTTGCTGGCAACTGTACCGTTGGCATTTCTGAGAACAACTATCCCTTTAATCGGCTTACCGCTGTAATTTTCGCAATAATCTTTAGCATATTGCGTGGTGCAAACCACCTTATAGGCATAAAACTTGGCGCTCGCAGGCGTTGAGAGCATAAAAATCGTTAAAAACAAAGGTGTAAATATAGTCTTATTCATGGCTTTTCCCCGTTTTAATCGTTAATCCCCTTGCCGTGAGCGGCAAAAAAGTCAAACCCCGCAGACGATTTCATCGAAACATCGGTTTGACGCTTATTTTTATCTTCTATGCCATATTGGGCTTTTAAGATATCGAGCTTGGTCAAAATCTCCACCTTATTATCATCGTCAGGCAAAACTTTGCGCAACTTTTCATCAATTTCGTTATACAAACGGCGGTCTTCGTCGTCTATAATTTCAAGCTCATGAAACTCGTTTATGCTGGCCTTGAGCAATTCCTGCTTTAAGGCCATATCATCGGTCACATCGGAAATTTTTTCACATTCGCGAATGCGGGCGCGCCCCGTCAACAACTCGGCGAGTTCCAATCTGGTTTGAACATAAGCCGGCTTGTTGGAAATTTTTTGTTGCTCGGAAATCGCATTCAAAACATCGATTTTTTCATCTTTGTTTTGCGTATATTCCAAGGCGCTGCGATAATGCTTAACCACCGAACGCAGGCGTTCTTCCTTTTTAGAGCTGAAACCGTCGGTTCCCTTATAGTCGAGCAACGTATCGGCATAAAGCTTATGCGCCCGATACACATCGCGCGGATCGGTGGAATTATCAATCACCCGATGACAGGCATCCAATATCTTTTGCGGATTATAATCAAAGCTGTCCTGCCAATCTTTGTGCACGTTTAATATCAGATTGATATTGGTATTGGTCATATCCAAGGCCTTGCGTTCGTAACTTAGAGCCATAAAATGCTCGCGATACACGGCTTGCGAGGTGTTTTTCTGTACTGAATTAACCTCGTAAATCATACCGATATTATAATAAAACTGCGCCATTTGTTCGCGATTTATATCGCCGTTGGAATAATAATCTTCCATTTGCATGATTTTGCTGTTCAGCTCGGTTGTGCCGCTTTTGGAAGAATATATTTCCGCCACATCGCGACTGAGTTGCAAAATCTGATAATCCGCCAATAAATCCGGAATTCTCCCGGCACGATGGAAAAACAACCTATCATAATAGCTTTCTTTGGTGTTTTCGGCATCAAGCTGCAACTCCGTCAGCCCGAAAATATTTTCAAACGCCGAATTTATGCTCTTTTTATCCAAACTGATGGCATCAGATTTAATACCGGTTAATTTATCACGCAAAAAGTCGGCCACCAACGCCTGTTGACGGTCATCTTCCAAAGTTGCGTTGGTTGCTTCTTCCTGACTGACTTCTTCTCCGAAATGAAGCAATTGCAGATAACGATAATATTTTGCCACGTTTTCTTTGCGAGCCGCAGCAGTTTGAATCATATTCAAAGCGTGCTGAAACAACTCTACATCGCTGAGCGGTTCAATCGTAACCAGCTGCGAGCTTTCGACAACTTTTTCTTCCTGTTCTTCATTTTTTTCAATATTTTCATTTTCCGGTGTTTTATCGGTATCTTCTGCCATTATATTCCTCCTGATTGTGCAATTATATAATCATATTTTGCATAGTTTTTCAAGTACAAAAATTGCCGAAAATAATTTTTTGGATAAATTGCTAAGTAAAAACAACCGCTGCTCCGAATTCAACGTTGATATGTCATACCCGACCTGATCGGGCATCTCAAGCGTCGCCGTGCAATATAGTCAGATAATATTGCCATATTATTTGCCCAAGGACGCAACTGCAAGAGCAGAGATTCTTCACTTCGTTCAGAATGACAGCCATTTTCTTCGAGTTAAAGGCACAAAAAAAACCTTCCCGAAAAGGAAGGATTTTTTAATTGGTGCCCTGAAGAATTGCTAAGTAAAAACAACCGCTGCTCCGAATTCAACGTTGATATGTCATACCCAACCTGATCGGACATCTCAAGCGTCGCCGTGCAATATAGTCAGATAATATTGCCATATTATTTGCCCAAGGACGCAACTGCAAGAGCAGAGATTCTTCACTTCGTTCAGAATGACAGTCATTTTCTTCGAGTTAAAGGCATAAAAAAAGCTCCCTCAAACGAGGGAGCTTTTTTATTGGTGCCCTGAAGAAGACTCGAACTTCCACTGCCTGGGGCAACATGCACCTGAAGCATGCGCGTCTACCAATTCCGCCATCAGGGCAAAAACGGATACAGAGCATTGTATAATCGTTTTTTGCACCGGTGTCAATATTTTTTGCATAGTTTGCAGATTTTTTTATAAATCGGCTAAAACTCCCAAGCCAATCCGAACAAAGCGCGATAATCATTGCCGGCTTTACGATGCTCCGGATTAATGCGCATCGCTATCTCGCTGCCGATACTCACCGCCTCGCTCAGCTCTTTGTTGCCGTAAAGCGCCAGTTTGTATTCTCTCTTAGACGGCTTCATGCTCGCTTTGTAGCGGTTTCTGTACACTTCGTCCGAATAAT